>CAZKPN010000023.1:0-6474 GCA_964554655.1 uncultured Aquabacterium sp.
CGCGTGATGCCAACGGTGTCACATTCCTGGAAGGCGTCCAGGCCGATCGCGGGCGTGGGCACCTGACCGGTGATGATCACCATGGGGATCGAATCCATGTAGGCCGTGGCGATGCCGGTGATGGCATTGGTCACGCCGGGGCCGGAGGTGACCAGGGCCACGCCGACGTCGCCAGTGGCGCGTGCGTAGCCGTCAGCAGCGTGAACGGCGGCCTGTTCGTGGCGCACCAGCACGTGCTGGATGGTGTCTTGTTTGTAGAGGGCGTCGTAGATGTACAGAACGGCGCCGCCGGGATAGCCCCACATGTACTTGACACCTTCGGCCTGCAAGCAGCGCACGAGGATGTCAGAACCATTGAGAACTTCAGGCGTGGTGGGAGATGACATGTCCATGATGTAAAAAAGACCTTTCGGATTTTCTCTAACGAAAAACGATCGGTGCCCCTCCTCAAACAGCATCTGCGGTGACGGATCACCAGCGTGCTCGCCCTTGTGAGGCGGATTTGGAGCCTGCGCGGCCTGCCACCGAAACCGGTTGGGGTGACGATTCAGGCCAGATCGGGATGACGCAAAGACGAATATTATCGCACTGAAAAGTCCGCGCGCCAGTGCCATAATCCGCCCTCGCCGATCTGGCGCCGCAAGTCTTCGCGTCTTGACCCCCCTGCCCAGTCCCTCCACCTTAGACGAGCTCAACAACTTCCTGATAAGTGTTGAGCGCCGCGCGTTCAAACGCACCGCTTTTGCCGTGCGCGACGAGGATTCGGCGCTGGACATCGTGCAGGACGCCATGATCCGGCTGACGCAAAGCTACGCCGACCGGCCTTCCAACGAATGGCCCATGCTGTTCGCGCGGATCCTGTCCAATGCCACGCTGGATTGGTTCAGGCGCCAAAAAGTGCGCAACGCTGTTTTCCAGAACCTGGGAGACTTCGAGTCATCCTCGGACGATGGCGATGGCGACTTCAACCTGCTGGATTCCCTGAGGATCGACGATCCGGGCACGGAAGGTGCTGAGGACACCGCCAGCCGCGGCGAAACGCTCAAGATCATCGAGGACGAAGTGGGAAAACTCCCTGCGCGTCAACGGGAAGCCTTCCTGCTGCGTTACTGGGAGGAACTGGACGTCGCTGAAACAGCGGCCGCCATGGGTTGCTCCGAGGGCAGCGTGAAAACGCACTGCTCGCGGGCGGTTCAGGCGCTGTCCAAAGCCATGCATGGTCGCGGAATATCCTTGTAAATCAAAGCAGTCATATCGTGAAAAGTCCAAACACCCCATTGTCGAGCGCGCAGATCGAGGCCATTGAAGCCCGTTTTGCCCTGCGAGTCAGTGCGCGGCTGGACGATTCCGCCAAGGCACTGCCCCACGACATCACCGAGCGTTTGCGCGTGGCGCGCGAGCAGGCGGTTCGCGCCGCCGTGCTGGTGCGGCCCCAAGTGGCCGTGGCCACAGCCCCCGAGTACGCACCCTCCAGCCAATTGGCAGGGGTGAGCATGGCCGGAGGAT
Source organism: uncultured Aquabacterium sp. (assembly GCA_964554655.1). Classification (GTDB taxonomy): domain Bacteria; phylum Pseudomonadota; class Gammaproteobacteria; order Burkholderiales; family Burkholderiaceae_C; genus Aquabacterium. The sequence continues at coordinate 1,507 of CAZKPN010000023.1, forward strand.
CAGGGTCGTCTGGCGTGGCCTCGCTGTCGGGCTGGGGCTCCGGCATGCAGCACCGCGACAAGCACCACGGCCGAGGCATGGACGACGGCCCCCTCCCCTGGGGATGGCGACTGGCTTCCATCCTGCCGGCCCTGGCGCTGGTGGTGGGCCTGTGGGGCATCCACCTCTGGTCTCAGTCTGAAAAAGTGCAGGCCGCCTCCGATGTGGACATGGCGCTGCTGACCGACGACCTGCCACCAGCGGCCTACGCCGACCCAGGTTTTGAAGAGTACCTGCAGACCGAACCGCCGATCAGCGCGGAACCTGCCGCGGCGGAAACCGACGAGGCCGCCCTGGCTGAATCAGACAGCCAAGCCAGCGACGACAGCGAAAGCACCGACGGCGAGGCTGAGGCGCAGCCATGACGCGAATCGCGACGGCCTGGGCACTGGCAGTGTTGGGCATGAGCCTGGCCTGCTGCCAATTGAGCATGGCCGCCCCACCGTCCAAAAACGCCTCAGTGTCTTTGGCAGCCAGCGCCTCATCAGACGGCTCAACCACCTGGGCCGGCCTCAGCGCGCCCCAACGCCGGGCTTTGCAACCCTTGGCGGCCTTGTGGCCAACCATGGAAATATCCAACAAGGAACGCTGGGTGAACGTGGCCAACCGATTCGGCAGCCTGTCACCCCAGGAACAGCAGCGCATGCAGGAGCGCATGACCCAATGGTCCAAATTACCACCGCAGCAGCGCGGTGAGGCGCGCCTGCGCTTTCAGCAAACCCGCCAGCTGTCGCCTGAAGAGCGCCAGAAAAAATGGGCTTCCTACCAAGCCCTGAGCCCTGAAGCACGTGGCGAGTTGGCACAGCAGGCCCGCCGCAAGCAGCAACCGGTGGTGCTGAGCGACAACATGGCCGGGCCCCGCGAACGAGCACAACAGGCGTCGAAGCGGCAGCGCGACAACGAGTCCACCCGCAAATCCAACTGGGTGCCGGGCGCCACGCCCAACGCCCCGGCGCAGGTGGCGGTGGCCCCTTCCCTGATCAAGGCTGGGCGTGGTGCCACCACCACGCTGGTGAGCCAGCGTCCCACCCCACCCCTGCACCAGCAAATGGGGCTGCCCAAAATAGCCGCGACCAAGGGATTCGTGGACCCGGTCACCTTGCTGCCCAAAAAGGGCGCGCAGGGAGCGGCCATGACGGCCGTGCCAGCGTCGCGCGCTCGCTGACTTTGCCGAGCCACTGAGGGCACGGCGGCGTGGTGTATTGTTCGCGCCTTGCCCTGTTGCCCCTGCCGATGAAATCCCGTCCCGTCGTCCCGTTTGTGCCCCTGTCCCCCGCCGAATGTGCGGTGCGCGCCCAGGGCCATGCCCCCGCCTTGCGACGCCGCCTGGCCGCTTTCTTGTATGAAGGTGTGCTGCTGTTTGGGGTGGTGATGGTGGTCGGGCTGATTTTTGGCGTGATCGCCGGCCAGCGCCATGCCTTGCAATACCGCCAGGGCCTCCAGGCCACGGTGTTCGTGGTGCTGTCCTTGTACTTCATGTGGTTCTGGACACATGGCGGGCAGACTCTGGCCATGAAAACGTGGCAGTTGCGCATCGTGTCCAGCGACGGTGCGGGGCTGAGCCTCAAGCAGGCCCTGATGCGCTACGTCAGCTCCTGGCTGTGGTTTGTGCCGGCGCTGGTGGGCGCCTGGCTGGCTGGGTGGCACCAATCCAAATGGCTGTACGGCGCCTTGTTCGGCTGGATGGCCATTTACGCCCTGCTCAGCTGGCTGCACCCTCAGCGGCAGTTTTTGCACGATGCTTTGTGCAAGACCCGCCTCATCGACACCCGAACCTGATCCTCATCACCCATGGCTGCTTTTTCAGTGTGCGTTTACTGCGGCTCCCGCACCGGCAATGATCCTGCCTTTGAAGCTGCCGCCCGCGAGGTGGGCCGCCAGATCGGCCTGCGGGGCTGGCAGTTGGTGTACGGCGGCGGCAGCACGGGCCTGATGGGCGCCGTGGCCGACGCCGCTTTGGCCCATGGCGCCTCGGTGATCGGCGTGATCCCGCACCGGCTGGTGCAACGCGAGCTGGGCCACCCGGGCCTGACCGACCTGCAGGTGGTCGACACCATGCATGAGCGCAAGCACAGCATGGCGATGCAGTCCGACGCATTCTTGGCACTGCCCGGTGGCATTGGCACCATGGAAGAGATCTTCGAGGTCTGGACCTGGCGGCAACTGGGTTACCACCAGAAGCCCGTCGGCTTGCTGAACACGGCTGGCTACTACGACGACCTGCTGAAGTTCATCGACCGCAGCCGCGATGGTGGCTTCTTGTGGCCCGATGTTCAGGAGTTGCTGCTGCTGGACACCCAGGTTGGCAGCCTGCTGGACCAGCTCCACGCCGACGCATTGCGGCTGAACGCTCTGGCGGCCCTGGAAGCCCAAAAGCAAACGCCGCCAGGCTCGAACGGAATCGGCCCTGGCGGCGTGTCGCCAGACATTTGAAGAAGCCGCCACCGAGGCGGCTTCGCGTCAATCAAACAGCGGCTTCATCAGTTTCGCCGGTGCGGATGCGCACCACTTGCTCAACGGCCGTCACGAAGATCTTGCCGTCGCCGATCTTGCCAGTCTTGGCCGCCTTGACGATGGCCTCAATGCAGCGGTCCACGTCGGCCGTCTTAACGACCACTTCGATCTTGACCTTGGGCAGGAAGTCGACCACGTACTCGGCGCCACGGTAAAGCTCGGTGTGGCCCTTTTGGCGGCCAAAGCCCTTGACTTCGGTGACGGTCAAACCGGTGACGCCCACTTCGGCCAGCGCTTCGCGGACTTCTTCGAGCTTGAAAGGTTTGATGACGGCGGTGATTTGTTTCATGGAAGGCTCCGGGAAGTTCTGCGAAAGAATAGTGAATATTTAAGCACGATCGCCAGATTATCGTCAGGCGCGGAACTTGGAGGTGATGGGATAACGCCAATCCCGGCCAAATGCACGGTGTGTGATGCGCACCCCGACCGGGGCCTGACGGCGCTTGTATTCGTTGATCTTGATGAGCCGGGTGACCTGGTCCACATCGACCCGCTTGAAGCCCGCCGCCACGATGTCCTCGATGGACTGATCGTGTTCCATGTAGCGCTCCAGGATGGCGTCCAGCACCTCGTAGGGCGGCAGGCTGTCCTGGTCAGTCTGGTCAGGGCGCAGTTCGGCAGAAGGGGGCCGCGTGATGATGCGCTCCGGAATCGGCTCGACCTGGCCGGCGGCTTTGGCCTGCTCGTTGCGCCAGCGCGAGAGCTTGTAGACCAGCGTTTTGGCCAGATCCTTGATGACCGCAAAGCCACCGGCCATGTCGCCATACAGGGTGCAATAACCGGTGGCCAGCTCGCTTTTGTTGCCGGTGGTCAACACGATGGCCCCCGTCTTGTTGGACAGGGCCATGAGCAAGGTGCCCCGGATGCGGGCCTGGATGTTCTCTTCGGTCGTGTCCTCGGCGCGGCCCACGAACAGCGGCGCCAAGGAGGCCTTGAAGTCATCGAACATCGGGGCGATGGCGATTTCGTCGTGCTGGACGTGCAAGCGGTCGGCCATGTCCCGCGCGTCGATCCACGAGATGTCGGCCGTGTAGGGCGAGGGCATCATCACGGTGCGGACCTTGTCGGCACCCAGGGCATCGACCGCGATGGCCAGGACCAAAGCCGAATCGATGCCGCCCGACAGGCCGAGGATGATGCCGGGAAAGCCATTCTTGCCGATGTAATCCCGCACGCCACACACCAGCGCCGCCCAGATTTCGGCCTCGGGCGACAGGTGATCGGCGATCGGGCCCTGGACCGCGCCGCCGGGCTGGAGGGTGATTTGCAAGGTGGCGGCTTCGAAGCTGGGCGCACGGGCCTGGACCTGGCCTTGCGCGTCGACCGCGAAAGAGGCGCCGTCGAACACCACCTCGTCCTGCCCACCCACCTGGTGCGCGTACAGCAAGGGCAGACCAGTCTGGCGGGCCCGCTCGGCCATGCTGGCTTCACGTTCGGCGCGCTTGCCCGCATGGAAGGGCGAGGCATTGAGCACCACCAGGGCTTGCGCGCCCAGCGCCTTGGCCGACAAGGCGGGCTCGTCGAACCAGGCGTCTTCGCAGATCAACAGGCCCACGCGCCACGCGCCCACATTGATCACCACGGCACCCAGGCCCGCCTCGCGGCCACTGACGAAATAGCGGCGCTCATCGAACACCTGGTAGTTGGGCAGCTCGCGCTTGGCGTAATGGGCGATGACCTGGCCAGCGTTCAGCACCGAGGCCGCGTTGAGCAAGCTGGGGGCTGAGACCGAACGGGTGCGGATCTCTTCGGCCTGCCCGGCGCGGGGATGGCCCAGGACCAGGTGCAGGTCAGACAGAGGGGCCAGGGCGCGGGCGATGTCTTGCACAGCGGCGTCGCAGGCGGCCAGGAAGGCCGGGCGCATCAGCAGGTCTTCAGGCGGGTAGCCACACAAGGCCAGCTCGGGCGTGACGATCAGGCGGGCGCCCTGGGTGTAGGCTTGCTGGCTGCCTTCAATGATCTGGCGGGCGTTGCCAGCCAAGTCACCCACCGTGGGGTTGAATTGCAGCAAGGCCACCGACAAGGGCGCGGTGGCGGACACTGGCGGGGCAATGATTGAAACGGAACTCATGATCAAGACGACAACCCATGATGGCGCGCCGGCTGCGCGCAAGTCAGCATGGTAGCCGCCCTCACCTTTGACCTGACGGCGCAATGGCACGATCACCCCGCTGCCATTGATGCCGCCCAGTGGGATCGGCTGGTGGCCGGCCTCCCGGGCGGCACGCCTTTCATGCGCCACGGTTTTTTATCGGCCATGGTCGACAGTGACAGTGCTTGTGCCAAGACGGGTTGGCAACCGCTGTTCCTCACCCTGCACGACAGTGCCGGCCAATTGGTGGCCGCCTGCGCCACCTTCGCCAAGTCGCACTCTTATGGTGAGTATGTGTTCGACTGGGCCTGGGCCGATGCCCA
>CAZKPN010000023.1:6574-13234 GCA_964554655.1 uncultured Aquabacterium sp.
GCCAGCCTGCACCGCGACAAGCGCAAGAAGATCCACCAGGAGCGGCGCAAGGTGCGCGACGCCGGGGTGAGCTTCGAGGTGCTGGAGGGCGCGCAAATCCAGGAAGCCGATTGGGACTTCTTCCACCGCTGCTACACGCAAACTTATTGGCAACACGGGCAACAGCCCTACCTGAGCCGTGAGTTCTGGCGCCTGGCCAGCGAATCACGCCCGCAAGACTGGGTGTTGTTCGTGGCCAGCCGCGAGGGCGAACGCATGGCCTGCGCCCTGTTGGCGGTGGACACTGAGCTGGGTCTGGCGTACGGCCGTTACTGGGGCGCGCTGAGCACCGTCTCGTGCCTGCATTTCGAGGCTTGTTATTACCAGCCCATGGCGTGGTGCATCGCCAAGGGCTACCAGCGCTTCGAAGGCGGCGCGCAAGGAGAACACAAGCTGGCACGGGGCCTGCTCGGTACACCCACACAGTCGGTGCACTGGTTGGCGCATCCTGGCTTCAAACAGGCTGTGGCTGATTTTTTGCATCGTGAGGGTTGCCAAATTCAGCACTACATCGATGAATTGGATGACCGAAAACCGTTCAAACCCTTGGATGCACCCGATTAAACGAGTGAGAGACTAGGGTCTGAATAACCCAACAATCATCAGGGTCCAGATGTCGTCGTTCATGCCCACCTTCACCTCCGCTGACTACCCGCCGCCCATCCTCGACATTGAGGCGTCCGGGTTCGGCTTGGGCAGCTATCCGATTGAAGTGGGCATCGTGATGCCCGATGGCAGTTCCTGGTGCAGCCTGGTCAAGCCCGAACCCGAGTGGCAACACTGGGACCCCAGCGCAGCGTCTGTTCACCACATCACGCGGGACAACCTGCAGCGCCATGGCCGTTCGGCCCTTGAGGTGGCCGATGCCTTGAATGATTGGCTGGAAGGCATGGTCGTCTACTCGGACGCCTGGGCCCACGACTACACCTGGCTGAACCGCCTGTTCGACGCCGCTGACCGCACACCCCATTTCAGGCTGGAAAACCTGCGCGCTCTGCTCTCGGAAAGCGAAGCCGCCTCCTGGCATGAACTGAAGCGCCAGGTGGCCATGGGCATGATCCTCCAGCGGCACCGCGCCAGCTCGGATGCGCGCCTGCTGCAGTCCACCTTGAAAGCCTTGAAGCAACAACCCGCCGTGGCCTGAACAGTTCAGGGGAACGCGGACCGCTGCCCCTGCTCCTGCTCGGTCATGCGCTTGCACTCGGCGTGGCCGGCGTAGGCAGGACGCGAGCAATGCCGCTTCATGCAAATGGCCAGCGAGATGAAGGTGCGTGATCCGCAGGCCTGCCTGGGGCTGAGCGGCTCGGAGGCATCCGCCACATTGCTGCCGGCGCGCTTGCGCGTCTTGGCGGTTTGGTCGTCCAGTGGCGGTTCACCTTTCGCCTGTGCCTTGGCAGGCGCCGACTTGCCGGCAGCACTGGCCTTGGCCATGGTCGCGCTGGCGGAAGCGGCGCCCGCCGGAAGGTCTTGCAACGGCGAACGAGTGGAGTGGCGCTGGGCCCACATGCCAGATGCCGCCATGACCACCACGAACGCCATGCCCATGAGCCAACGCCGATTCAGGGTTGACTGTGCCGTGGCAGGCGTCGACTCTGCCAAGGGCGCCGGGATGGTTTTCTTGGGCTTGGCCACAGTGATCGGCCACTTGGGCAAGGCCCGCAAGGCGCCCGCCGCCGGAATCGTGGTCAGGTAGGCGCGCGCCTCCACGGCCTCGTGCCCGGCCGGTTTGTGCCCATGGGCCGGCCGAACCAGCACGGTCTGCGGCACCCAGCCATCGCCCTGGGCCATGCCCTGCTGGCCCACATTGACGATGCCCGACAACTCCTGGCGCCACGCAGCCACCGAATCAGGGCGGTCCTGCGGACGCACGGCCAGCGCGTGGTCGATGGCGTTGACGAAACTGCTGCTGTAGTGCCGGTCAAAGCCACTGGCCAGGCCTTCGCTCATCTGGGTCAGGCCGGGCAGGTCATCGTGCACGGCGCGTGCGCTGGCCGGCGTGGGGGGGCGGCCGGTGATGCAAAAGTGGACCACGGCGGCCAGGGCGTACAGGTCGGTCCAGGCGCCTTGGCGCAACTGCACGGTCTCGGCGTATTGCTCGATGGGCGCGAAGCTGGGCTTGAGGATGGCGGTCAGCGATTGGGTGTGGTCGCCAATCACGTGGCGGGCCGCCCCAAGGTCCAACAGCACTGGGCGCGGGCCTTCGCCTTCTTCCACGTCTTCGAGCAACAGAATATTGTCGGGCGCGATGTCTCGGTGGAAGACTTGCTCGCGGTGCAGGCAGTCCAGCGCACCCAGCACGGGCTCGATGACCTGGCGCAACCAAGTCTCATCCGGCGGCACCGTCATCTCGCGGCGGGCGTTCTGCACCGTCTGGCCACGGTAATAAGGCATCACCATGTAGGCGGTACCGTGCTCCTCCCAGAAGCGATAAACCTTGACCAAGGCCGGGTGGTCGAAACGCGCCAGCAGGCGGGCTTCGTTGATGAACGAGCGCAATCCCAAGGCGAAGGTTTCGGCATGGCTGGCAGCGCGCAGGCTCACGCCCAGGCCCTGCCCACGGGCGGCCAAGGCCACCGGCATGTATTCCTTGATGGCGACCTGGCGCTGTAGCGCGTGGTCGAAAGCCAGGTACACGATGCCGAAACCGCCCACGCCCAGCACGCGTTCAATCTCGAACTCGGCAAGGCGGGTGCCAGTGGGCAGGGCGTCGTGCTCAGCTACAGGGGGCATGGCAAATGGGCATCTCCAGTCGAACTGTGCAGCTTACTCCACATGTCTGGGCGGCTTTCAGGGCTAACTTTAGTGCTTAAGTCCGGGCCCATTCGTCCGAAAATCCTGGTGCTGTCTTTGCAGTCGGGGTGTCCATGAATCCGTTCCTTACGATGATCGTGGGGACGCCCAATCAGCTTCGTCATCCTTCTGCCAGGGTTTTGGCCTTGCCCATGCTGGCTTCCCTGGGTGTCGGATATGAACTGTCGTCCTCTTCCAATCTGGTGACTCAAGCCGGATCGTTGCTGCTGTTGGGCCTGTTGGGGCTTCAATGCTGGCGAATGCAACGCCAACAATGGACGGAGCCGACCCCCGCGGCCGTGGCCGAGCCACCCTCCAAGTTACAGACCTTGTCGTCCCAAGTGCTGCAAGCCTGTGGCGATGCCGTGGTGGTGAGCGACGGACTGGACCGCATCGTGATGGTCAACCCCGCTTTTCTGGCGATGACGGGCCTGAGCCCTTCCGAGGTCATGGGCCACAGCGCCGAGTTGCTGGGCATGGCCCCTTTGCGGGACCCGCACCTGACCGGCGTGCGCGCCTCGCTGGAGGCAGGCTTGCGTTGGTCGGGTGAAAGCGCCCAGACCTGCGCTGATGGCCAGCAGATCGACACCTGCCTGACCATCACCGCCCTGCGCAACGAGGCGGGCCAGATCACCCAGCACATCCGCACCTTCAACGACATCACGGCGCTCAAGCAACAGCAGCGCGTGCTGGCCGAGCAAGCCCGTCATGACAGCCTGACGGGGCTGCCCAACCGCCGCGCCTTTGGCGAGCGCCTGCAACAGGCCATGTCGCGGGCCCGCCGCCAACCCCAGACCATGGCGGTGCTTTATGTGGACCTGGACGGCTTCAAGTTGGTGAACGACCGCCACGGACACGCAGCAGGCGACCAAGTGCTGGTGGAGGTCGGCCGCCGCCTGGACGCCTGCGTGCGCCTGACCGACTGCGTGTGCCGACTGTCTGGCGACGAGTTCACCGTGATCCTGGAAGGCGCCGGCCACCCGGATGAGGTGCGACGCATAGGCAACCGCATCCTTGAACGCCTGAGCTTGCCTCACCCATTGGATGGCCAGGCGGTGGTGGTCACGCCCAGCATTGGCGGCACGCTCTTCATCGTGGGCGACAACGCCAGCACCTTGTGCCAGCGGGCCGACGAGACCATGTACGAGGCCAAACGCTCAGGCAAGGGCAGGTTCATCCTGAACCTTCCTCAAACCGAGATGAAGCAAGAGCAAGGCACTTGATTTGGGGGGAAAGGGCGAGTCGGTCCCCATGATCAAGGGATGCACCACGACCGTGCGGGGCCACATGAGCCGAGGGCGACTGGTATAAACGCCAGTCCCGATCCAACGCCCTTTTCCATACCGGCCCTGCATGAATCGACCCACCCACGCCATCGCCACCCCTGACGCCGCCAAGACCCCCGCTGTGCCGCGCGTCGTCATCGTCGGTTGCGGATTTGGCGGGCTGGAAGCGGCCAAGGTGCTGTCCAAGGCGGCGGTCGAGATCATCGTCATTGACCGGACCAACCACCACCTGTTCCAGCCGCTGCTCTACCAGGTGGCCACAGCCGGTCTGCCAGCGCCCGCCATTGCCGGCCCGATCCGGCACATCCTGCGCCGCGAGATCGCACGGGGCAACCTGACGGTGCTGTTGGGCGAGGTGATGTCGATCGACACCGGGTCGAATTGCGTGGTGCTGGACGGTGGCGAACACCTTCATTTCGACCACCTGATCCTGGCCTCCGGCGCCACACACAGCTACTTTGGCCGTGACGACTGGGCCAAGTACGCCCCGGGCCTGAAGACCTTGGGCGATGCCTTCACCATCCGCCGTCGGGTGCTGACCGCTTTTGAGCAGGCGGAGCGCGAAACCGACTTGGCCAAACGCGAGCCGTGGCTCACCTTTGCGATTGTGGGCGCCGGGCCCACGGGCGTCGAAATGGCCGGCACGCTGTCGGAGATCGCCCAGCACACCCTGCATGCCGAGTTCCGCCGCATCGATTCGCGGCACGCCCGCGTGGTCCTGCTGGAAGGAGCACCTCAAGTGTTGGGCACCTTCCCGCCAGACCTGTCGCAACGCGCCAAGGAACAACTGGTGGACCTGGGTGTCGAAGTGCTGGTGGGCGCCAAGGTGAGCAACATCACCGCCTTTGGCATCCACTACGACACGGTGGACGTGGCCGCAGATGGCACCAGCCAGACGGTCTCGCACTTCCTGCCCTCACGCACTGTGATCTGGGCCGCCGGTGTGGCCGCATCCCCACTGGGCCGCTCGCTGGCCAAAAGCACAGGTTGCGAAGTGGACCGTGCCGGACGCGTGATCGTTCAGCCCGAACTGAACCTGCCCAGCCACCCCAACATCTACGTGGTGGGCGACCTGGCCAGCGCCAAAAGCTACCTGGACCCCAAGAACCCCACCGTGGTCCCCGGGGTCAGCCCCGGTGCCAAACAAATGGGCCGCAAAGCCGCGAAGAACATCGTCCGCCGCCTGCAGGGCGAGGAGGCTGGCGCCTTTCGCTACCTGGACTATGGGGCGCTGGCCACCATTGGCCGGCGCGCGGCCATTGCCTCGATCGACGTGCCCTTCACGTCCATCAAGATCAAGTTCAGCGGTTTTTCGGCCTGGTTGTTCTGGTTGTTCGTGCACGTCTATTTCCTGATCGGCTTCCGCAACCGCATGATCGTGTTCATGGACTGGGCCTGGGCCTATTTCACCTCGCAGCGGCACGCACGGATCTTCATCGCGCCCTATTTGCGAGACACCCATCAAGCCGCTGCCCCCAGCGACCCACCGGCCCCACCGCCACCGGCCTGAGGCAGATCATGGCAACATAGGGCCATGACTTCTTCGACCACTCCCCAGCGCCTTTCGGCCTTGCGTCAACACATGCGCCAGCAAGGCTGGCAAGCCTGCCTGGTGCCCAGCAGCGACCCGCATTTGTCCGAGTACCTGCCCGACCGCTGGCAGACGCGCGAATGGCTGAGCGGCTTCACCGGCTCGTCCGGCACCTTGATCGTGGCCGAGCAACAAGCCGCCCTGTTCACCGACAGCCGCTACTGGGAGCAGGCCGAGGCCGAACTGGCTGGCAGTGGCATCGCCCTGTTCAAGTTGGAAGGCGCGGCCGTGCCGGCTTATGTGGGCTGGCTGAAGGCCCTGAACGTGATGACGCCGCAGGCCCAACTGGCGGTGGACGGCGCGGTGCTGGGCCTGGCCTTGACCCAATCTTTGAGCGATGCGCTGGCGCCGGAAAACTGGACCCTGATCACCGCGCAAGACCCAGTGGACGCCATCTGGCCCAAGCGTCCTGCCCCGCCCTTGGTCCCGGTGTTTGAACACACCCTGCCGCACGCATCGACCCCTCGCGCCGACAAGCTGGCTGCTTTGCGCCAGGCCTTGATCGGCAAAGGCGCCACCCACCACTGGATCGCCACGCTGGACGACCTGGCTTGGGTGCTGAACCTGCGCGGGGCGGATGTCGACTACAACCCGGTGTTCGTGGGCCACGCCCTGATCTCGCTGGACAGTGCCACCTTGTTCGTGGCGCCGGAGAAGGTCTCGGCCGACATCCAGGCACGGCTGGCGCAGGACGGCGTGCAATGCCAACCCTATGACCAGGCCCTGCCAGCCTTGCGTGCCCTGCCCTCGGACGCCCGCCTGCTGATCGACCCCAAGCGCATCACCTGGGGTCTGCGCGAAGCGGTGCCCGCCGGCGTGGCCGTGATCGAATCGATCAACCCGACCACCTTGGCCAAATCCCGCAAGACCAACGCCGAAGCCGCCTTTGTGCGCGAGGCCATGGAGCGCGATGGCGCCGCCATGTGCGCCTTCTACGCCTGGTTCGAAGCCGCC
>CAZKPN010000023.1:13334-47588 GCA_964554655.1 uncultured Aquabacterium sp.
CGCGTGTGGGCCATCGGCACGCCCACCAAGGCGCAGCAACGTGACTTCACCCTGGTGCTCAAGGGCACGCTGGCCTTGTCGCGCGCACGCTACCCACGCGGCACCTTGTCACCCATGCTGGACGCCATCGCGCGCGGGCCACTTTGGGCCGAGGGCATCGACTTTGGCCATGGCACCGGACACGGTGTGGGCTACTTCTTGAACGTGCACGAAGGCCCGCAATCAATCTCGAAAGCGGTGCCCGACGCCAACATGGCCATGCACCCCGGCATGATCACCTCAATCGAGCCAGGCCTGTACCGGCCCAAACAGTGGGGCATCCGCATCGAGAACCTCGTGATCAATGTGCCGGTGGCGCCCAGCGTGGCCAACACCGCGCCGGGTGACCCGGAGCATGGCGAGTACCTGGCGTTTGAGACCTTGAGCTTGTGCCCCATCGACACCCGCTGCATCGACCTGTCGCTGCTGCGCGCTGATGAGGTCGAATGGCTGAATGGCTACCACGCGCAGGTGCTGAAGCGTCTACGCCCACTGGTCAGCGGCGAGGCCCTGGCCTGGCTGGAAAAGCGCACCCAGCCGATCTGAGCGGACTGGCCTCAGGACATCACGACCGGGCCGCCCTTGGCCAGCGCACGCTGGTAAGCGGGGCGGGCCACCATGCTGGCCTTGTAGGCGGCCAGCCTGGGGTATTTGGCCGCATCGGCCCCGCGCGACATCGCAGCCTCGACCGCGAAGCTCATCTGGAAATCAGCCAAGGTGAGGTGCTCACCCGCGAACCAGGTGTGCGTGGCCAGGTGCTGCTCCATGAAGGCAAACGCGGTGCTCAGGTTGGGATCGACCAGCTTGGCGCGCACCTGCTCGCACATCTTGCGGGCAATGGGCCGCACGAAGAAGGGCATGGGTTGCGTGGGGATCGCCAGGAACACCAACTTCATCACCAACCAAGGCATCAGCGAGCCTTCGGCGTAGTGCATCCAGAAACGCGACTGGGCGTATTCGGGCGTGCCTTTGGCTGGTTGCAAATGAGCCAGGTCGCCCTGGGCTTGCGCGCCGTACTGGTCCGCCAGGTATTCCAGGATCACGGCGGACTCGGCGATGGCCTGGCCGCCGCCATCGGTGATGACCGGTGACTTGCCCAGCGGGTGCACCGCTTTCAGCTCGGGCGGTGCCAGCCTGGTGACACGGTTGCGTTTGTAGATCTTGAGGTCGTAGGGCACGCCCAGCTCTTCAAGCAACCACAGCACGCGCTGCGAACGGGAGGTTTCCAGGTGGTGTACGGTGATCATGGTGTCAAGCATAAACGGCGCCAAACAGCTTACCCACCCCGGCGGTCAGGCCCATGGCCAGGGCGCCCCAAAATGCCACACGCGCCGAGGCCTGCAGCACGCGGGCCCCGCCCGCCTGGGCGGACAAGGCACCCAAGCCCGTCAGACACAACAAAGAAATGCCCGCCACCCACAGGGTCAATTGCGCAGGCGGTGCCAACCAGGCCGTGAGCAGAGGCAGCGCCGCGCCGGCGGCAAAGGTGGCCGCCGAAGTGAGCGCGGCCTGAACGGGACGAGACACCAGCGTGCTGGACAGCCCCAACTCGTCCCGCGCATGGGCGCCCAAGGCGTCGTGGGACATCAACTGCGTGGCCACCTGGCGGGCCAACTCCGGGGTGAGGCCCCGCGCCACGTAGATCGATGCCAATTCCAGGTGTTCGGATTCAGGCTCGGCCTCCAGCTCAACCCGCTCACGCGCCAGGTCGGCGCGTTCGGTGTCCGCCTGTGATGCCACTGACACGTATTCGCCGGCCGCCATGGACATCGCACCGGCCACCAAGGCGGCAGCGCCCGCGATCAACAGTTCGTTCTGCCCAGTGCTGGCCGCCGCCACGCCCAGCATGAGGCTGGCGGTGGAGACGATGCCGTCATTGGCGCCCAGCACGGCGGCGCGCAGCCAGCCTATGCGTTCGGTGCGGTGCAGTTCGGGGTGGGTGGTGCGAGGCATGACGCTCCTGCGTGGTCGGGTGATGAAGCGCTGTCATCCACCACCAACACGGGGGCAAAGCCACCGCCTGGCGTGCGGAAGTTCGTGGTCTGGCCAGAATACATGCGCGCTGCCAACAACTGCACTTGCCCGTTGTAGACATAGGCGCGCACGTCGAATTTCAGGTCTTTCAAATCACCGTCCACCTGCGCCACCCGTTGGCCGGGAGGCACCAGGGCCTGGGCCACGAAGTCACCAGCCAGGATGTCGGACCACACGCCCCGGGTGAGCTTTTCACCTCGGTAGGCAGCCTTGCCCGCGTAGCCCCCCACCGGCTTGAAAAACAGCTGGCGGCGTTGAGCCCACAAGCCATCGGCCTTGTCAGTGGTCACCAACTGGGTGTGCGGCACACCCGCGCTCAACAGTACCCGGTCCTGTGGCGGCACGCCCCAGGCTTGCAGCAGGGCGTCGTCACTCAGGGCGATCAGGTTTCGCTTGTCGGCGTACAGAGCATGGGCTCGTGGGTGCGGGGTCAACACCACGGCCTGGGCCTCAAAGGCCGCGCGCAGGGCTTGATGAGGGGCCTCGCTCAGGTAGAAGTCCGTGAGGCGGTTGTAGACCATGTCCACCACCTTGCCCAGGTGCCACAACCGGCCGTCACGCCACTCCAGTGCGGCCGGATCGGCAATGCTGGCCGCCACACCGTGCTGCTCGAACAGTTGCTTGAACAGGGTGAACTCCGGCGCCAGATACTGCGCTTCTGGCTGATCGTCCACGATCACGATAGACCGCCAGGGGACGTCACCACGCTGCAGGCGCCACTCGGCCACGAACATGTCAAAGAAGACTTGGTCCAGCGACGCCCGGCTGATTTGCTTCAAAGGGAAAGCCCAGTCCATGGCCTCACAACACGCGTGCTGGGCATGGGCCAGGGCAGCGTTCAACAAGGCGCCGCCCGCGTTGGTGTTGATCTCGATCAGTTGCGGCCCTTGTGGCCCCAGGTGAAAGTCGTAGCCCATGAACACGCCCAGGGGCGCCAGCGCCCGCTGCGCAATGGCCGGCGCACGCGCCAGGGCCTGCGCCTGGTAAGCCGGCAGCGCGATGACCCGCTCAATGGCGGTCACGAGGTTGGCAATGCGCTGGGAGACCGCACCGGACAGGAACACCATCGTGGACGAGAACAGGTGCGGCCGCGTTTGCGCCAGGCTCTCGGCCAGGCCCGCGAGGCCGGGATCGCGTTCAAGCTGTTGGCGCAGCAGGTCGGGGCTCAAGGTCCGGCAATGGCAACCCAGGTTCAAAGCCTCGGCCACGTCGGAGCTGGTGGGCAATGAGGTCGTCATGCTCAGGCCTGACAAGGGCGGGTGAACGGCACCTTGACCACCTGCACCGTGACGTGGTCGATGTCGAACTGGTCGTGCAATTGCTGAGTCATGTTCTTCAAAAAAACATCGTCCGGGTGGCCGGTGGGCATGACCAGGTGCGCGGTCATGGCCACCTCTGAGCTGCCCATGGCCCACACGTGCAGATCATGCACTCGATCAATGCCAGGCAGGGACTGCAGGTAGCCCTTGACGGCACCCAGGTCGATCTGATCGGGCACGCCATCGAACAACAGGTGCATGGATTGGCGGAACAGGCCCCAGGTGCCCGCCACGATCACGGCGGCAATGGCCAGGCTGACCGCCGGGTCCAGCCAGTTCCAGCCGAACTTCAAGGTCAAGCCCCCCGCGATGACCACGCCCAACGAGACCAAAGCATCGCCGGCCATGTGCAAAAAGGCCCCGCGGATGTTCAAATCGTGCGCGCTACCGCGCATGAACAACAAAGCCGTGGCCGTGTTGACCACGATGCCGATGCCCGCCACCACCATCACGGTGACGCCTTGCGTGGGCACGGGCGAGCTGAATCGCCCCAGGGCCTCCCAGGCGAGCGAGCCCATGGCCACCAGCAGCAACACCGCGTTGGCAAATGCCGCCAGGATGGACGCCCGCTTGAAACCATAGGTGTTGCGCGCACTGGGCTGCAGCTTGCCCGCCAAGGCGCCGCCCCAGGCCAACACCAGGCCCGCGACATCACTGAGGTTGTGGCCCGCATCGGCCAGCAGCGCCAGGGAATTCACCTTCCAGCCGTAGAACGCTTCGATGGCGACAAAAGCCGCGTTCAGGCCAATGCCGATGGCGAAGGCCTGGTTGAAGTTGGCTGGCGCGTGGACATGCGCGTGGCCATGGTGGTGATCGGCGTGGTTGTGTCCGTGTCCGGCGCTCATGTTGGATGTCCTGGTGTCTGGCAAGAGACTAACTTGGTGAAAATGCAGGCAACGACGCCGAAGCAGAATGAATGATGCCGGTGTGTCAACCCCCATTCTTCCAATCGCCTTGCGTCCACATTATCGCTAGAATACGAGCCTGCCACACCAACTGTCATAGGCATGCGGCTTTTATATGTCGAATAAAAAAAATTCTCCCAAAAAAATACTTTGGATAAAAGCAGATCCTTTATATCCATTGGATTCAGGCGGAAAAATCCGCACCTTCCAAATGTTGAAAGAGTGGCACACTCGACACGACATCACCTACTTGGCCTTGTTTCCGCAGGGAATGCCGGAAGCCGCCAAAGAACATGCCCTGACTTACTCCAGCAAGCAAACCTGGATTCCATGGCAAGACCAACCAAAAAGCAGTTTAAAATTCAAAATCAGTGCGCTCAAGAATCTCTTTCTATCGAAAGACCCTTATGTCATTGACAAATACCGAAGCGCCAAAGCAACCCAAGAGATTGCGGCCTTGGAAAACAAAAATCACTACGACATCGTCATCGCAGATTTTCTGTCAATGACCCCCAACATCCTGGATTCCGGAATCAATCCATCCAAAATAATTGTCTTTCAACACAACGTTGAAAGTCAGATATGGAAACGCCATTTCGAGTCTGCCAAGAACATCCTTTTGAAAACCTACATGCGTGTCCAATGGAAGCGTTACCACCGCTTCGAGCAGGAGACATGCGCCAAGTTCAAGGGGGTCATTGCCGTCAGCGAAGACGACGCCCTCCGCTTTCAGGATGAGTTCAAGCTTCGCAATGTGCTCGGCCATGTTCCCACCGGGGTCAACACCGAATTTTTCTCAGAGATTGAATACGCTCCGGAGCCCAAGCACATTGTCTTTCTGGGCTCGATGGATTGGATGCCCAATATCGATGGCATTTTGGAATTCACCAAAAATGTCTATCCCCTCATTAAAAACCAATGTCCGGATGTGCGCCTGACCATCATCGGTCGCAACCCCACCCCCGCCATCCTGGCGCTGCCCACCCTGGATCCCAGTATTCAAGTCACCGGCACGGTGGATGATGTTCGGCCATACATGAGCAAAGCCACCGTGTCCGTCGTCCCCCTGCGTGTGGGGGGGGGCACCCGCATCAAGATTTTTGAAGCGATGGCCATGGGAATCCCCGTGGTCTCATCCACCATCGGCGCCGAAGGCTTGCCCGTTCAAGACGGTGTCAACATCCATGTTGCCGACGATGCCAACATTTTCTCGCAACGCGTGCTTGCTTTACTTCAGAATCCACCAACGGCTCGCGCAATGGGCGATGCTGGGAAGCACATGGTGAGTGAAAAATTCTCTTGGCGCACCGCGGTTGATCAATTCGACCAACTTTGCGACAAGGCCATGAACCCATAACTTTTGAGTGAATTGAAAATGAACATCAGTATTTTCGGCCTTGGATATGTCGGTGCAGTATCAGCGGGCTGCTTGGCCAATGACGGCCACCGCGTCATCGGTGTTGACACCAATGCGACCAAGGTCAAGTTGATCAACGAAGGTGTCTCTCCAATCGTCGAGAAGGACATCGGCGACATCATCGCAACCTGTGTTCGCGATGGACGGCTCACGGCCACCACCAACGTGGCCGAGGCCGTGAACAACTCGGATATTTCGCTGATTTGCGTGGGCACGCCCAGCCAGCTCAACGGCAGCCTTGATCTGACCTATGTGCGCCGGGTCTGCGAGGAAATCGGTGCGGCCATTGCCCAGAAAACCAGTTTTCACATCGTCGTGGCGCGCTCCACCATGCTGCCAGGAACGATGAAGGACATCGTGATTCCAACCCTGGAGGCCAGTTCCGGCAAGACCGCAGGCGTGGACTTTGGCGTCTGCAACAATCCTGAATTCCTGCGCGAAGGCACGGCGGTTCACGATTATTACCAGCCCCCCAAAACCGTGATTGGTGAAACGGACAGCCGAAGCGGTGCCATTTTGGCGGAAATCTACGCGAACATGGACGCCCCACTGATCCGAACCGATGTCGCATCGGCGGAAATGGTCAAATACACCGACAATGTTTGGCATGCCTTGAAAGTGGGTTTTGCCAATGAAATTGGCAATATCTGCAAATCTCTAGATATTGACGGCCACAAGGTGATGGACATTTTCTGCCACGATCACAAGCTGAATCTGTCTTCTTATTACCTGAAGCCCGGTTTTGCCTTCGGTGGGTCTTGCTTGCCCAAGGATGTCCGCGCCTTGACCTACAAGGCCAAAACCCTGGATGTTGACACTCCCATCCTGAACTCGATATTGCCCGGAAATAATTTGCAGGTTCAGCGCGGCATCAAGATGCTGACAGAGCATGGCAAAAGGAAGATTGGTGTTCTGGGCTTCAGCTTCAAGGCGGGCACCGATGATTTGCGTGAAAGCCCCGTGGTTGAAGTCATTGAAACATTGATTGGCAAGGGCTACGATTTGCGCCTTTACGATAAAAATGTGTCGATGGCCAGCATCACCGGGTCAAACCGTGATTATATTTTGAACCACATCCCCCATATATCTCGCCTGATGGTGGATGACATCGACGATATCCTTGCCCACGCCGAAGTCATCCTCATTGGCAATGACGCCGTTGAGTTCAGAGATATCCTGAGCAAACTGCAACCTCATCAAATTGTGGTCGATTTTGTGCGCATCACCACAGGCCGATCAGAGGCAGGTCGCTATCAGGGCATCTGCTGGTAGGTCGTGAGATCACACCGGCCATGAGCCCCAAGCCCCCTGACCTGTCGGTCACCATCCCGGCCCACAATGAAGCACGCTTCATCGGCCGGTGCATCGAAAGCGTCTTCCAATCGGCCCAGAAGGCCGAGCAGGGCGTGGAAGTGGTCGTGGCACTGAACCGTTGCACCGACCAAACCCAGGCGATTGCCGAGTCCCTGGGCGCCCGGTGCGTGGTCGAAGACAAAAAGTGCATCTCGGCCGTGCGCAATGCGGCCATCCGCGCCAGCAGCGCGCCCGCCATTGCCACCATCGATGCCGACAGCTGGATGTCAGAGAACACCGTGGCAGCCGTGATGAATCGCGTTCACGACCTCCGGTACGTGGGTGGCGGCTCGATGATCAAGCCTGAACGCATGTCGGTCGGCCTGTTCTTCAGCGCCATGACCGTGCTGCCCTACGTGGTCAAACACCGGCTGTCGTACGGCATGTTCTGGTTCCGGAAAGACACGTTTGACGAACTGAACGGCTTTGACGAACAGCTGGTCAGCATCGAGGACGTGGACTTTGCGCTGCGCCTGAGGGCGCTTGGCCGCCAGCGGGGCCAGAAGTACGGCACCGTTTGGCGCCATGGCATCACCACCTCTTGCCGCAAGTTCGACACTTTTGGTGACTGGTATTTTTTCAAGAACCCCGGTCTGGTGCGCCGCATCTTTGAGGGGGACCGCGCGGCGGCGGATCACTTCTTCTACGACGTGGACCGTTGACGGGCCTCAGCCACCGAGAGCCTGGTACAGCGTCACCAGGTTATTCAAACGATTCAAGCGGTTTTGCGCCAGGTTGTTGGTCGCCACGCGCCGGGTTTCCTGCGCATCCAACCAGGTCTTCAAAGGCACGGCGCCAGCGCGGTACTGGATTTCACTCAAGCGTTCAGATTGCAAGGCCGCCGTCAAAGACCGCTGCAAATGCTGCGCTTGCACTTCGTACTGCGTGCGCGCCGACAGTGTGTTCTCCACGTCGGTCAAGGCCTGATACCAGGTCTGCCTGAAGCCCAGCACGGCCTGTTCGTAGTCGGCTTGCGACACCGCGACATTGCGCTGCATGTCGCGCCACTGGATGAAGGGCAGTGCCAGCCCGGCACCCAAAGTGGCCACCGGGTTGCTCAACACATTGGACAAGACATTGCTGGTGCCACCCAGGCTGCCCGTCAAGCTCAAGGTGGGGTAGTAGCTGGTGCGTGTGGCATCGACCGTGGCCAAGCTGCCGCGCAGGCGCAGTTCGGCCGCGCGCAGGTCAGGCCGGCGTGCCAGCACCGAGGCGGGCAAGCCAGCTTCCACTGTCGGCAAGGCAGCCTCGGACAAGCGCCGGGCTTCCGCCAGGCTTTGGCTGGGCGGGCCATCGAACAAGATGGACAAGGCGTTGCGGGCTTCCACGCGCTGCTGCACCAGTTGCGATTGGCTGGCTTCCTGGCTGGCCAGCGTCTGCAAAGCCTGAGCCTCTTCCAGGCCGGTCACGCTGCCCGCCTCGTGTTGCGCCTTGACCAGGTCCAAGGTCTTGCGGGCGTAGTCAATGCTTTGCTGGCTGGATTCGATGCGTTGGTTCAGATAAGCCACCTGCCAGTACAAGGACGCGGTCGTGCCCACCAGGGACAGGGCAGCGGCTGCGCGGTCCTGGTCGGTGGCTTGCGCTTCCCACTCGGCGGTGTTGCGCAAGGCCGCCAGGCGCCCCCACAAGTCTGCTTCCCAACTCACACCGGCGCTCACGCTGTTGGTGCGCGTGGTCGGACCGCTCTCCAGCAATCGGCTGGCCGAGGTGTTGGCACCCGCGCTGACGGAGGGCCATTGCGCGCTGGCGGCCAAGCCGGCCTGCAACTGCGCACGACGCACCTTGATGGCCGCCACCGCCAGGTTGTTGTTGCGCTGGAGCGCTTCGTCCACCAACTGCGTGAGCTGGGGGTCGCCAAAGCGCTCCCACCAGCGGTCAGCTGCTGGTACCTGGGCAGCTTGGCTGGAAGCTGGCGCGGCGGGTTGCTGCTGCCATTGCGTGGGCACGGTCACCTCGGGCGAGCGGTACACGCTGGGGCTGGCGCACGCCGCCAGCATGGCGACCACGGCCAGCATCACGAGGCGCTGGGCTGAAGCCTGGCGTTGAAGGGGCGAACGATCCGTCATGAACAAGGTTTCCATCCGTTTCACCATCAGCGCGACAGCGCATCCACCGGGTCCAGCCGGGCCGCGTTGCGCGCCGGCAAGAAGCCGAACAGCACCCCGATCAGCGACGACACCGCGAAGGCCAGCACGATGGTGGACGCCGAATACACCAGGCGGAAATTGCCGCCACTCACCGCGTCAAAAATAGCGCCAATGGCCAGTGCCAGCGCAATGCCCAGCAGCCCGCCGATCAGGCAGACCAACACGGCCTCGATCAAAAACTGCCGCAGGATGTCGCTCTGGCGCGCACCCACGGCCATGCGCACACCAATTTCTTGCGTGCGCTCGGTCACCGACACCAGCATGATGTTCATCACGCCGATGCCGCCCACGATCAGCGAGATCACCGCGATCGACGAGATCAGCAAGGTCAGCGTGGCCGTGGTGGTCTCGATCGTCTGGCGGATGCTGTCGCTGTTGCGCACGAAGAAATCCTCGCTGCCATGGCGCTGCTTGATCAGCTTGATGATGCCCTGCTCGGCCGCTGATGAAGACACCGTGTCGCTGACCCGCACCGTGATGTTGCGCAGGTTGGATTGCCCCAGCAAACGGCGCAAGGCCGTTGTGTAGGGCACCCACACGTTCAGGCTGTCGCTGGCCATGAAGGCGCTCTCCTGGGGGGCGGTCACGCCCACCACGCGCACCGGCACATTGCCCAGGAAAATCACCTGCCCCACCGGGTCTTCATTGGGCCCGAACATGGTCTTGGCGGTGGTGGGATCAATGACCGCCTCCTGGGTCTGGCGGCGAATGCTGTCGGCGTCAAAGGTTTGCCCTTTCGCCAAGGTGTAGCCCTTGACGCGGAAGAACTGGTCGCCCACGCCCGTGATGCTGGCCGTGGCTTCGACGTTGCCGCGCCGCAGGGTCACGCTCGTGCTGACGGTCGGCGTCACGCTGTCAACATAGGTCAACTGCGCCAGCGCATCGGCATCACCGGGCACCAGGGTTCGGATGCGCCCCGCTTGCCGATCACCAAAGTTCTTGCCCGGGAAGATGTCGATGGTGTTGGTGCCCATCGCGCTGATGTCCTTCAGCACCCGCTCACGCGTGCCCTGCCCCAGCGCCACCATCGACACCACCGAGGCAATGCCGATGATGATGCCCAGCATGGTCAGCAAGGTGCGCAGGCGGTGGCCAGCCATGGCGCGCAGGGCCATGGTGAAGGCCTCGGTGAAGCGGTCCCAATGCGCGGCCCATGGGTGAGGGTTGGCAGGGCCACCACCATGCAGGATGGTGCTCGGCATGGGATCGCCCGGCTTGATGCGATCGGCCACGATCACGCCATCGGCGATCTCGATGATGCGCTGGGCGTGGTCCGCCACCTTCTGGTCGTGGGTCACGATGATGACCGTGTGGCCTTCGGCATGCAGCTCGCGCAAGATGGTCATCACCTCGGCGCCGCTGACGCTGTCAAGTGCGCCCGTGGGCTCGTCGGCCAGGATGACATCGCCGCCGTTCATCAAGGCTCGCGCAATGCTGACGCGCTGTTGCTGCCCGCCCGACAGTTGTCCGGGCCGGTGCATCACGCGGTCAGCCAGGCCCAGTCGCGTCAGCAAGGCCCGGGCACGCTGCTGGCGCTCCTCGCTGCCGTGGCCTGCGTAGATGGCCGGTATCTCGGTGTTGCCCAACGCGGTCAGATCGCCCAGCAGGTGGTAGCGCTGGAAGATGAAGCCAAAGTGCTCGCGGCGCAAACGGGCCAGGCCATCAGGTGCCAGCTCGCTGGTCTCGACGCCCCCCACCCGGTAGGTGCCACGGCTGGGCCGGTCCAGGCAACCCAGGATGTTCATCAGGGTGGATTTGCCCGAGCCTGAGGCGCCCATGATGGCCACCATCTCGCCCGCCTGAATGCTCAGGTTCACGCCCTTGAGCACGGCCACCTTGGCCTCACCCGACGGGAACTCGCGCCAGAGGTCTTTCACCTCCAACAGGGCTTGTGTCATGTCAGGCCCCACGCGCTCAGAACATCGGGCCGCTGCGGCGGGCCCCGCTGCCACTGCCTGCAGGGCCGGCCTCGCCCACCACCACCTTGTCGCCCGCCTTCAGGCCTGACAGCACCTGGGCTTGCACGCGGTTGTTCAAGCCCACCTTGACCTTGCGCGGCACCACCTTCAGATCGCGCTCTTCGCCCTCCAGCACGCGCACGGTGTACTCGCCCTTGACCGCCCTGTCGGACAAGGCCGTGGCGGGAATCAGCAAGGCATCCTTGGCCTTGGCCAGCACAATGAACACCTGGGCCGTCATGGCCACGCGCAACTTGCCATCCGGGTTCGGCACTTCAAACAGGCCGTTGTAATAGATGGCGGTGGCGGTGGTGGACGTGCTCGTCGCCGAGGTGGTGGTGTCGGTTTGCGACGAATCAGGCACCGGTTCGATGGACTTGAGCTGCGCTTCATAACGCTTGTTCGGCTCACCCAGGATGGTGAAGTACACCGGCAGACCGGGCTTGACCCGCACCACGTCCGCCTCCGAGATTTGCGCCTTGATCTGCACCGTGTCCAGCTTGGACAACTTGATGATGGTCGGTGCCGACTGGTTGGCATTCACAGTGCGGCCTTGCTCGGCCAGCACGGCCACCACCACACCATCAATCGGCGCCGTGATGCGCGTGTAGTCCAGGTTGACACGCGCTGTGTCCAAGGACGTTTTGGCCTGCTGGATCTGGGCATTGAGCACCGCGATGTCGGCCTTGGCCGTGGCCAGGGCAGCTTGCGCGTCTTCAAAATCAACGGCTGAGCCGGCATCTTGGGCCAGCAGACTCTTCTTGCGCTTGAACGACAGTTCGGCCTGCGTCAGGGTGGCCTGCTTGGCCAGCAACTGGGCTTGCAGCAAGGCGATCTGCGCCTGGGCATTCTGGTAGGCGTTTTGCTGCGTGGTGGAGTCAATCTCTGCGACCAACTGCCCCTTTTGAACCCGGTCACCCAAGGCCACGTGCAGCCTCTTGATCTGCCCCGACACCTGTGCCCCCACACTCACATCCTTGAAGGACTTGATGGTGCCGCTGGCCAACACGGTGTCCTCCATGTCGCCCACGGTGGCGCTGGCGGTGATCACGTCCGGCTTGGCCGGCTCGGCGTAGAAGATTTTTTTGACACCCCACGCGGCGGCCGCCACGACCAGGGCCCCCAGCACCACGCGCGTCGGCGTGAACCAGGTGGATTTGATTTTTTTCATGAAGACCAGTCTCGCCCACTCAGGTTTACCAACGGTGTCCCGTTCGTGAACCGAATGTAAAGGAGAAAAACTGGTCCTCCGGTCGCCCGCTTAAAAGGTCACTTGTCCGGACAGGTACAGGCCCTGCTGGTCCGGCTTGCTGACGATGTTGCCCAGGTTCAACCAGGCCGCCGTCAAACTGACTTGCCGGGTCGGGAACCAGGCCACGAACACGTCCCAGGCCGCCTGTTCTTTCAAGATGGCCGCGGTGTCTTCCAGGTTGTTGGGCTTTTGGCGGTATTCCGTGCCCACGACCAAGTCGTCGCGCAACATCAAGCCCAGGCTGCCTTCGGCCATCAGCTTGCGTTTGTCATGGCCAGCCCCGCCAAAGCCCACCAGGCCAAACTGGTTGGCCCGCGTCAGGCGCAAGGTCAGGTTGGCCAGCACGTTGTAGCCGCCTGCCGCACCCAGCCACAGCTTGGTCGCCGAAGCATACACATCCACATCGCTGCTGTCGGCGCCAAACGAGTTCACCAGCGCTTTGTCTTCATTGGATTTGAATTGCGCGCCCACGCTGATCTGCGGCAGCCAGCTGTCCTGGTCGTACACCGCATCACCGATCAACTTGACCTTCACGCCCAAGGCATTCATCTCGATGGACTTGTCGGGCACCACATCGCTGAGCTTGAAGCTCCAGCGCGCCATGCTCAACTCCACCCGGTCGTGGATCCCCACTGCCGCGCCGGCCACTTTCAAGTCATAGCCATCGTTGGTTCTGCTGTGCGTGACAAACGCCGAGCCCCCGATCTGGTTGCTGCTGCCACTGCCCGCGATGGTGGCCCAGGGCGTGAGCCCGCCGCCTGCTGCGCCTTCCACCTGGGTCACGCCCCAGGTGGCCAGCAAGCGGTCGCCCGCGCGGGCCGAATTGGGCACCAACACCGCACAGGCGGCGGCCACTGCCAGGGTGAGCCACGCATTTTTTGAATTCTTACTGGCCGGGAATCGCTGCATGTGAATCTGCCTTTTCAGGGCCCACGGGGGCCAAAACACCTTTGTTCAACAGATCGGTATCGGCCAAAACGCCTCAACATTGAGCAGCAAACGCCGAAAGAAGGATCACAAAGGTGGCATTCATGAAATTTCCAGACCTGCGCATTCAACTCACCCCAGAGCGCAAGCGCAACCTCATCACCTTGGCGGTGGGCTTGGCCATCAGTTGGACCCTGGCCAGCCTGATGGCCTGCGCATCCTCCACGAAAACCGGCGGAGCCACCCCGCTGTACCAGCAATTGGGCGGTGTCGCGGCCATCACGCAAATCACCGACCGCACGCTGGACCGGGTGTCCACCGACCCACGCACCCAGCGCACGTTTGCCAACATCAAGATGAAAACGCTCAAGGAGAGCGTGGCCACGTACGTCTGCAAGGTGGCCGATGGCCCCTGCGTCTACGAGGGCGAAACCATGCGCAACTCGCACGCGGACCTGGGCATCACCGGCGCGGAGTTCGACCTGATGGTTGAAATCATGCGCGATGAAATCAACCGTGCCAACGCGCCCCCCGGCGCCAAGAACGAGCTGCTCAAGCGCCTGGCACCCACCCGCCGTGACATCGTCAAGAACTCCTGAGCCGCTGCTCATGCCATCCATCACACGAATCGCCATCTTGAGCGCCCTGAGCGCGGCCAGCGTGGGCATCCAAGCCGCGCCACAAGCCATCCTGGTCGCCAACGAGGCCGGTCTGCCGGTGGCGCAAGCGGCAGTGTCTGTGTACGTCAAGGGCACGCGCGCCACGGCCCCGGCCGGCGCCACCGCCAACATGGCCCAGAAGGGCCGCGCCTTCCAGCCCACCCTGCTGGTCGTGCAAACCGGCACGCCCGTGCTGTTCCCCAATTTCGACACGGTTCGCCACCACGTCTACTCGTTCTCGGCCACCCGCAAGTTCGAGATCAAGCTCTACGCCGGCACACCGGCCGCCCCGGTGGTGTTCGACAAAGCCGGCACCGCCACGCTGGGTTGCAACATCCATGACCAGATGCTGGGCTACATCCACGTTGTCGACACGCCGCACTTCGGCGTGACGGGCAGCGACGGCCAGGTGAACCTGGACCTGCCTGCGGGCGAGCACCGCGTCCAGATCTGGTGGCCTGCCCTGGGTGAAAGCAACCCCGGCGTCGAGCAGGTGCTCAAGGCGGGTGGTGGCCAGGCCATCATGCTGCGCGTCAAATCCTGATCCATCGGCGTGGTGGGGCTGTCATCAGCCTGTCATGCCCCACCACTAAAGTCACGCTTGTCTCGGGGCAAATGCCTGCCTCAGGGATGAAGGCAGCACTTGGCTAGTCGGCCACCGCAGCACGGTTCAGTCCTTCATCCCGCCACACGGGACACCCCATAAATCCAGCATCAAGGCCACACGGGCCTGGGCCGCTGTCAGCGCCCCCGCCGCAGGCCAATGGTCACCCGCACGCGATTGCACCCCGCCCCGCGCGACACGGCTGCTTCGCCAAACCTTGATGCCTTGCTGTTCGGCCTTTTCCAAAGCCTGAGTCAACCCATGGTGGATGGTGCCGTGACCGGTGCAAGCCACCACCAAACCACCCAGGGCCTGGCCTGCCTCCTGACTTTGCGTCAAAAGCGCCTCCACCAGGCGGCCGTCGGCACCCGCATGGCTGGTCACAATCTCCACCCGGGGGGGCGGTCCAGCGGCCTCCAGGCAGGACCATCCGGCACCCCCTGGCAACGGCCATGACACCGCGCCCACAATGGCGCCACGGTCAGTGATGCGGCCCACAGGCTCGTCGCCGCCCGCGTCAAAAGCGTCATCGATGTGCCAGGTGTGAGATTTGCGCACGGCGTGCCCAGGCCAGATCACCCCCGCCATCACGGCCACGACGCCGGCCCATCCTTGAGACGCTGCGTGTTCGGCCACCCGCACCGCGTCGCGCAGATTGCGGGGACCATCGGCCTGGGCCGACGTCGCGGCACGCATGGCCGCCGTCAAAACCACAGGCTTGTGGACATCCAGCAGACGGTGCAACAGGTACGCCGTTTCTTCCAGCGTGTCGGTGCCATGGGTGATGACCACCGCGGCCACGTCATCGCGAGCCAAAGCTGCCCTGATCTGTTGCGCGAGCGCCTGCCAGACCGACCAGTCCATGTCCTTGCTGTCGATCTGCGCGACTTGCCGTGCCTCCAGCGCCACGCCGGCCAACTCGGGCACCGCCCGCAGCAATTGCTCAACGCTCAACTGCGCGGCCTGGTAGCTCACGGCATCCGGCCCAATCCCCGTGCCGGCGATCGTGCCCCCGGTGCCCAGCACCACCACCAATGGCGACTTCACATCCATGCAACGCAACCTCATTAAAAACACTGGACAAACGAACAGGCCTGTATAGAATGACAGTTAACCAAGCCATCCAGTGGATAGCAGATGAACGATAAACCCAAACTCACCCCCCGCCAGCAAGAGATCTTCGAGCTGATCCAGCGGGCCATTGCGCGCACGGGTGCCCCCCCCACCCGCGCAGAAATCGCCACTGAATTGGGCTTTCGCTCGGCCAATGCCGCTGAAGAACACCTGCAAGCACTGGCCCGCAAAGGCGTGATCGAGTTGCTGGGCGGCACATCACGCGGCATCCGGCTCAAAGCGGGCACCCTGCGCACCGTGAACGAAACCCGCAAAAAGTCTGGCTCGGCTGGTGCGCCGTTCAATCTGAGCCTGCCGGGTCTTGAACAACTGGTGTTGCCGCTGATCGGCCGAGTCGCCGCAGGCAGCCCCATCCTGGCGCAAGAACACGTCGAGCAAAGTTATTCGCTTGAACCCAGCCTGTTCACCAAGCGCCCCGACTACCTCTTGCGCGTGCGCGGCATGAGCATGAAAGACATCGGCATCCTCGACGGCGACCTGCTGGCCGTGGCCCGCGCCAAAGAAGCCCGCAATGGACAGATCGTGGTAGCACGCCTGGGCGACGAAGTCACTGTCAAGCGTTTCATGCGCACGTCCAAAGGCATCGAGTTGTTGCCCGAGAACGCCGACTTCCAACCCATCATCGTGCCGCCCGACCACCCTGAATTCGAACTCGAAGGGTTGGCTGTGGGCCTGATCCGAAATCAGCTCTTGATGTGATCTAACTTGCCATGTTGGCAACGTCACCGTGCGGGTGGCGGGCATTTGCACCTCGCTTGAGTGTGCAGTCCCGCGCGTTGACGTCATTTTGGAATCCTGCCGAACTTCAATCGTTGTTGCCGGAGTTCTCCATGATTCATCACTTTGCCCGTGCTTTTTTTGTTCGTTCCTCCAGCGCCGCGCGTGCGGTGGCCGCTCGCACCGAGCCCAGCTTTGCCCCTGAACGGCTTTTGGGCACCGCCGTCATCGCCCCGCGCCGGCTGCGCATCAGCAGCGACCCGGCCGATGCCCGCCGCACCGTCATTGCCGGCCGTTTCGCCGATGTTTGCGCCGCGCTTGATCGCCTGGTGCTTGAACAAGAGGCGACGGCCTGAGCCACCCGGCCGGGCATGAAAAAGCCCCGCGATCCGAAGACCTGCGGGGCTTTCTGGTCAAGCCCATGCCAAAGGCGTGGGCTCAGCCCATGTGCAGACCACCGTTGATCGAGAAGTCTGCGCCTGTGGCAAAGCCCGACTCGTCGCTGGACACCCAGGACACCATCGAGGCGATGTCTTCAGGCGTGCCCAGGCGCTTCACCGGGATCGTGGCCACAATCTTGTCCAGCACGTCTTGGCGAATGGCGCGCACCATGTCGGTGCCAATGTAGCCAGGCGACACGGTGTTCACCGTCACGCCTTTGTTGGCCACTTCCTGGGCCAGGGCCATGGTGAAACCATGCATGCCAGCCTTGGCGGCCGAGTAGTTGGTCTGGCCAAACTGGCCCTTCTCACCATTGACCGAGCTGATGTTGACCACGCGGCCCCAGCCCCGGTCCACCATGTCATCAATGACCTGCTTGGTCACGTTGAACAGGCTGTTCAGGTTGGTGTCCATCACCGCATCCCAATCGGCCTTGGTCATTTTGCGGAACATGCCGTCACGCGTGATGCCGGCGTTGTTGACCAGCACATCAACCGGGCCATGCTCGGCGCGCGTTTTCTTGAAGGCTTCCACGGTGGAATCCCAGTCAGCCACATTGCCGACGGAGGCGTAGAACAAATAGCCCAGGGCGGTTTGCTCATCCAGCCACTTCTTGAAGTCACGACTCGGCCCGCAGCCTGCGATCACCTTGAAACCGTCTTTGTGCAGACGCTGGCAGATCGAGGTGCCGATGCCGCCCATACCGCCGGTCACGTAGGCCACTTTTTGACTCATGGAATGCTCCTCTTTTTGGGAAAAAAATCTAATCGTTGCGAGAGATAAAGAACAAATCGGGTGATCAGCGTTCGACCGTCAGGGCCACGCCCATGCCGCCGCCAATGCACAGTGAAGCAATGCCTTTGTGGGCATCGCGTTTTTGCATTTCGTGCAACAGCGTGACCAGCACGCGGCAGCCCGAAGCGCCGATGGGGTGGCCGATGGCAATGGCGCCGCCATTGACATTGACCTTGCTGGTGTCCCAGCCCATTTCCTTGTGCACGGCGCAGGCTTGCGCGGCAAAGGCTTCGTTGATTTCAAGCAGGTCCAGGTCGGCCGCTTTCCAGCCCGCGCGTTCCAAGGCACGGCGCGATGCAGGCACCGGCCCCATGCCCATGAAGGCCGGATCCAGCGCCGCACTGGCGTATGAGGCAATGCGGGCCAATGGCGTCAAACCAAGCTGCTGGGCTTTTTTAGCGCTCATGACCATCACGGCAGCCGCACCGTCGTTCAAGCCCGAGGCGTTGCCGGCCGTCACCGTGCCTGCCTTGTCAAAGGCCGGACGCAGGCCTGCCAACACGTCGGCGGTCGATT
The DNA here is from genome assembly GCA_964554655.1 of uncultured Aquabacterium sp. GTDB lineage: Bacteria > Pseudomonadota > Gammaproteobacteria > Burkholderiales > Burkholderiaceae_C > Aquabacterium. Next base: position 31,552 of record CAZKPN010000023.1, read on the forward strand.
TGCGATTGACGAATTCATCGGTGTCGAACACCAGCGGATCCCCCTTGCGCTGGGGAATCAGCACCGGGGCGATCTCATCCTTGAATCGGCCTGAGTCAACCGCGGCAGCGGCCTTCTGTTGCGAGGCCAGCGCCAGGGCATCTTGCTGCTCGCGGCTGATCTCGTACTTCTTGGCCACATTCTCGGCGGTGATGCCCATGTGGTACTGGTTGTAGACGTCCCACAGGCCGTCGGTGATCATGGTGTCGATCAATTTCCAATCGCCCATGCGCTGACCGTCGCGCGAACCAGGTAACACATGCGGGGCCAGGCTCATGCTTTCCTGGCCGCCCGCAATGACGATCTCGGAATCGCCGTCGCGGATGGACTGGGCCGCCAGCATCACGGCTTTCAGGCCCGATCCGCACACCTTGTTGATGGTGAACGCCGGCACGCCCTGCGGCAGCCCTGCCTTGATCACGGCCTGACGGGCCGGGTTCTGCCCACACCCAGCCGCCAGAACCTGGCCCAGGATCACTTCGCTGATCTGGTCACCTGCCAATTTGGTGCGTTTGAGCAGGTCCTGGATCACCACGGCGCCCAAATCCGACGCCGGAATCTTGGCCAAGGAGCCGCCAAACTTGCCCACGGCGGTGCGAGAAGCAGCAACGATCACGATGTCAGTCATGACAAGTTCCTTTTTTTTCCAGAAGTGTCAATTGCAGCGAAATGATGAGCGCGGTTCACGCCTTGCGCAAGACGTAACGGCCCGGAGCGGGTTCAATCGGCCGGTGTTTTTTGCTGCCCAGCTGTTTGGGTGATGCGACCTGCTTGCCGGCGTGCTGGCCCAGCCAGTCGGCCCAGGTTGCCCACCAACTGCCGGGGTGCTCTTGCGCCGTGGCCATCCACGCCTTGGCCGTGGGGGGAAATGCGCCTGCCTTGCCACTGGTCCAGTAACTGCGCTTGTTTTTCTGCGGCGGATTGATGACCCCCGCGATGTGCCCGGAGGCACCCAGCACGAAGGTGGTCGGCCCCTGCATCAATTGCGTCGATGCGTAGGCGCTGTCCCAGGGGACGATGTGGTCTTCCCGCGAGCCGTAGACAAAAGTGGGCATGTCCAGGCGGCGCAAATCCAAAGGTTCGCCGCACACCGTCAAGGCATTGGGCTGGGACAGCTTGTTTTCCAGGTAGGTGTTGCGCAAATACCAGCAATACATCGGCCCGGGCAGGTTGGTGCTGTCACCGTTCCAGTACAGCAGGTCGAAAGCCGGAGGCTTTTCACCCTTGAGGTAGTTGCCCACCACGTAGTTCCAGACCAGGTCGTTGGCACGCAGGAATGAGAACGTGGCAGCCAACTCGCCGCCACGCATCAGGCCGCCACCTTGCGGGCTGCGTTCGCCAATGCTGGTTTCGCGCATCTGCACCATGGCCTCGTCCACGAACAAATCCAGGGTGCCGGTGTTGATGAAGTCCAGGAAAGTCGTCAGCAAGGTCATGCTCGCCACGGGCTTTTCGCCACGCGCGGCCATCACCGCCAGGGCTGTCGCCAGCAAAGTCCCGCCCACGCAAAAGCCCAGGGCGTTGATTTGCTTGGTGGCGGTGATCTCACGCACCACATTGATGGCCTCGATGGTGGCTTTTTCGATGTAGTCGTCCCAGGTGGACTGGGCCAGGTCGTCATCGGCATTGACCCAACTGATCACGAACACCCGGTGCCCTTGAGACACGGCAAAACGCACCAGCGAGTTATCGGGCTGCAGGTCCAGGATGTAGAACTTGTTGATGCACGGGGGCACGATCAGCAAGGGCAAGGCATGCACCTTGTCGGTCAGCGGCTTGTACTCGATCAGTTGCAGGTATTCGTTCTCGAACACGACCGAGCCTTCGGACGTGGCCACATTGCGGCCCACCTCGAACACGCTTTCATCGGTCTGCGACATGTGCCCTTGGCGGATGTCGCTCAGCAGCATCTGCAGGCCCTGGGTGAGGCTTTCGCCCTTGGTCTCGATGGCTTTTTTCTGCGCTTCGGGGTTCAGCGCCAGGAAGTTGGAGGGCGCGGCCGCGTCCACCCATTGCTGCACGGCGAAGCGCACCCGGTCACGGGCTTTCTCATCACCACTCAGGCTGTCGGCCAGCCGCTGCAAAGTGCGCGCATTGAGCAGGTACATCGATGCCATGAAAGCATTGGCCGGCGTGCTGCTCCACTCGGGCGCGGCAAAGCGGCGGTCATCGGGCTTGGGTTGGCCTTGCTGCTCCAGCGACTGGTTCCACAAAGTCGTGGCCTGCTCGACATACTCTTGCTGAATGCGTGACATCTGGTCCCAAGGCACGGTCAAGCCTGCGATGGATTGCAGGCTGGTGCCCACGCTGTCAGTCAGAACCTGCGTGGATTCGAGGGGTGGCGGCGGAGTCGCGGAGGAAGCATTCGTCGATTTTTTTGAGCGAGACCGTTGAATGACAGCCATATGTCTCCTTGGCAGGACCTGCGAGGTTGCGAACACCCGGGTGGGTGCATCAATGTTGCCGTATTCTGAGCACAGTTTTTTTACGGTGGATCAACATCTGTCCTAGGTTTGATGTCTTTTCGCCTCACTCAAAGCAAACTTCGGGCCGCTCACGGCTTGACAAAGGCCCTGACCTGAAATGTGGATCGTTGCGATAGCCTGGATGTTCGTGGTGTTGTTGATGACGGTGGCCGAAGCGGTCAGCCCCATCGGCAGCGTGCTGGGAGCGATCGTCACCTTTTTTCTGTACGGGGTGGGCCCGCTGTCCCTGGTGATGTACCTGCTGGGCACCCCCCTGCGCCGCCAGGCACGCCGCGCGAAAGAGGCTGCCGCAGACGCACAAGCTTCAAGCACCGTCGAGCCAGATGCAGGCAGCCTGCCGGCCAGTGACACGGTCACGCCGGAACGAAAAGAAGCGTGAAGGCTCGGACACCGTGCACCAGTGGCCTCCTTCGATGCGCTTGAGGCCCAGCGATTGAAGGCGGTCCGTCGCCAAACCTGCCAAGTCCGCCAGCCAGCGGTCCGGTGACTGCCGAATGAAGCGCGGGTGGCCCTCCTGGGCAGGATCAACGCCGAAACCGCCGAGGACATCCGGCCCCACCTGGAAAGCTGTCGGGCCAATGCACGGGCCCAGCCACGCCTGCAAGTCACTCGGATCAGATGAGGTCGCTTCGCAAAGCGTGGCCACCCCAGCCTCAGCAATGCCCAGGCCGTTCAAATCACCGGCCCCAGCCAGGCCCCGCCAACCCGCGTGAAGCGCCGCCACACCCCGGCCCTCTGGCGCCGCCAGCAGGATGGGCAGGCAGTCGGCCACCATGATGGCGCAAACCAGGCCGGGCTCGGTGGTGAGCACACCATCGGCTTGAATTTCGGCCAGGGCCGCTTTGCTGGCATGGGTCAGGCGCACCACGTGGTTGCCGTGCACTTGCTGCAACCACAACGGCTGAGCCTGCAGGGCCGCCGCCAACTCGCCGCGATGTTGCAGCACATCGACCAAATCATCGCCCACATGGTTGCCCAAGTTGAAGGCGGCCCAAGGCGGCTGGCTGGCGGTGGCGAGGTGCAGTCCGTCGCGCGCCGTCATGAGTGCGCGCACGCCCGGCCCGAACGGCGGGGAAATCCAGCCCGCAGGCCAAGGTTGGGGTGTCGAGGCTATCATCGCGGCCCGATGCTACCTCGTTCCGCCGCCCCCAGTTTGCCCAGCCACCGCAGCGCCCGCCACCCTGGCCGGCATCGCGAACCGCACCCCTCCAGTGCGTCGCTGCACGCCTGGCTGACCGCCACGGGCTCGCTCACCGCGCGGTTGCGAGCGCATGGCGTGGTCGAGGTGCGGGTGCAACGCCAGGGCAGCCAACGCCTTTGGCCGCAAGAACGCCGCGACCTGGCCTGCCGCAGTGGCCACGTCCGCGAAGTGGTGCTGCTGCTGGATGGGGTGCCCGTGGTGTGGGCACGCAGCGCCACCTCGCACCGAGCCCTGCAAGGCACCTGGAAAGCGTTGACCGGCCTGGGCACGCGGCCTTTGGCCGAACTGCTGTTTCAGCGCAGCCATGTTTGCCGCGAACCCCTGCGCATCCAGCAACTGGCCCGACATGGCCGTGCCGAATCGCGGCTGCGCGCGGCCTGGCCCGGCACGCGTCCCCGCTGGGCACGCAGCTCGGTGTTCTGGCAGCACGGTCAGGCCTTGCGTGTGATGGAGGCCTTCGCTCCCTGGATTGCGCAACTGGACGCCCACCGCTTGACCCGCCAAGCCGGCTGAGCCAGCCTGATGCCCTTACACTGAGGCCCATGCTTTTTTCACGCCGCATCGAGCACTGTCAAGTCTGTGGCACCCGAGTCGAGTATCGCGTGCCCGATGACGACAACCGGGAGCGCGCGGTCTGCCCTGCCTGCCACCATGTCCACTATGTGAACCCGCTCAACGTCGTGGGTACCCTTCCCATTTGGGAAGACAAAGTGCTGCTGTGCCGACGAAACATCGAGCCTCGCAAAGGTTTCTGGACCTTGCCCGCGGGCTTCATGGAATTGGGCGAAAGCACCGAAGAAGGCGCTGCCCGCGAAACCGACGAAGAAGCCGGTGCCCACATCGAGATGCAAGGCTTGTATTGCGTGATCAATGTGTTGACGGCCGGCCAGGTGCATTTCTTCTACCGCGCCCGCCTGCTGGACACCGATTTCACCCCAGGCCCCGAGACCATCGAAGCGCAGTTGTTCAGCGAGAAGGACATCCCCTGGGGCGAATTGGCCTTCCGCACCGTCCGCATGACGCTTGAAAAGTACTACGCCGACCGAGTGAGTGGTCAATTTGGCGTCCACTGTGCCGATATCCGTTGAGTGAACAAGCCCCAGGAACCCATTGCCGCGGCCATGCCGCCACCCAGCACATCATCTGCTGACGCCACGGCTCGCCTGCGCGAAGACCTGATCGCCCCTGATTCGCTGCTGGATTGCCTGATCGAAGTGGCACGGCTGCATGGCCATGCAGCCACGCGCGCCTCCTTGTCCGCCGGGCTGCCGATGGACAAAGGCCCCCTGCCCTTGGCACTGGCCGAACGAGCCGCCGCACGTGCTGGCCTGGCCGCCAAGCTGCAGCGCCTGAGCCTGAAAGACATCGACGACAAGACCCTGCCCGCGATCCTGGTCCTCCAGAACAACCAGGCTTGCGTGCTGCTCAGCCAGGATGCCCAGGGCAAGGCCAAGGTGTTGCTGCCCGAGACCGGGCAAGGCAGCATTGAGCTGTCCGCGCAGGAACTGGCCTCGCGTTACAGCGGCATCGTGTTGTTCGCCCGCCCCCATTTCAGGTTCGACGAGCGCACGCCGGAAGTGCGCGACACCAAAACCGGCCACTGGTTCTGGGGCGCGGTGCTGGCGCAGCGCTTTGTCTACCGCGACGTGCTGTCGGCCGCCCTGTTGATCAACCTGTTCGCCCTGGCCTTTCCGATTTTTTCGATGAACGTGTACGACCGGGTGGTGCCCAACCACGCGGTCGAAACACTGTGGGCGCTGGCCATTGGCGTGATGCTGGTGCAGGCTTCGGACCTGGCCATGCGCCTGTTGCGCAGCCACTTCGTGGACGAGGCCAGCGCGCGCATCGATGTTCAAATCTCGGCCACGCTGATGGAGCGCGTGCTGGGCATGAAGCTGGAAAACCGCCCTCAGTCGGTGGGATCTTTCGCGTCCAACCTGCGCGGCTTCGAGCAGGTCCGCGACTTCATCGCTTCCAGCACCGTCACTGCCCTGGTCGACCTGCCCTTCGCCTTGCTGTTCGTCCTGGTCATTGGCTGGATCTCGCTGTGGCTGGTGATCCCGGTGGTGCTGGTGTTCACCTTCATCCTGGTGGCTGGCTACGTGCTGCAGCACCGCCTGCACGAGTTGTCGCAAAGCACCTACCAGGCGTCCGCACAACGCAACGCCACGCTGGTGGAAAGCCTGACCGGCATCGAGACCATCAAATCGCAAGGCGCCGAAGGCCTGATCCAGGCCCGCTGGGAGCGCACCAACCAATACTTGGCCAAGCTGAATGTGCGCATGCGCGGGCTGTCGTCCAGCGCCATGTACACCACGGCCAGCTTGCAGCAACTGGTCTCGGTCGCCATCATTTTGATCGGTGTGTACCTGATCACCGACAAGAGCCTGACCATGGGCGGCTTGATCGCCTCGACCATGCTGGCGGGCCGCGCGCTGGCACCGGCTGGGCAAATCGTCGGCCTGCTGATGCAATACCAGAGTGCCGTCACCGCGATGGAGTCGCTCAACAAGATCATGGACCAGCCGGTGGAGCGCCCCCTGGGCACCAACTTCGTGGAACGCCGAGAGATCAAGGGCGAGATCGAGTTTCGGCACGTGTCCTTCGCTTATCCCGGCCGCAAGGATTCCGCGCTGGACAACATCAGTTTCAAGATCAAGCCGGGTGAAAAAGTGGCCTTGATCGGCAAGGTGGGCTCGGGCAAGACCACGCTGCAAAAGCTGATCCTGGGCCTGTACCAGCCAGCCCAAGGGGCGGTGCTGCTGGATGGCATCGACATGCGTCAGTTGGACCCTGCCGACGTGCGCCGCAACCTGGGCTATGTCTCGCAAGACGTCACCTTGTTCTTTGGCACCCTGCGCGAGAACATCATCTTTGGCATGCCCCATGCGCAAGACGACGCCATCGTGGCAGCCTCCGAGTTGGCCGGGATCAGCGACATGATCCACCGCCATCCGCAAGGCTTTGACATGCCCGTGGGCGAGCGCGGCGAGTTGCTGTCGGGCGGGCAGCGGCAAGGCGTGGGCATCGCGCGCGCGGTGCTGCACAACGCGCCCATCCTGCTGCTGGACGAACCCACCAGCGCCATGGACTTTTCAACCGAGGCCTTTGTCACCCAGCGCATGAAAGAGTTCTCGGCCGGCAAGACCGTGGTGCTGGTCACGCACCGCACCTCCATGCTGTCCTTCGTTGACCGCGTCATCGTGGTGGACCAGGGCAAGGTCATGGCCGATGGTCCGCGCGAGCAGATCCTGCAAGCCTTGGCGTCCGGGCGCATCGCCCGCGCTGTCTGAACCAAGGCACCCACCATGAAAAAACTCATGAAACTGGGCCAGGTGATGATCGCCGTGCTGGAGTCGATCCGCCGCTTCACTGCACCCGCCACCGACTGGGTGCTGGACCACATCGCCGGGCCGCGCGTCACGGCCGAATCCGCCCAGGCCGCCGGCATGCGCAGCTTCGAGCTGGATGCCGATGCGGTCATGTCTACCCATGGCACCTACCGTGCCCAGACCCTGGTGCGCTCGGCCATGTTCGTGGTGCTGGGCCTGATCGTCTGGGCTGCTGTGGCCGAGATCGATGAAGTCACCAAAGGCGAGGCCAAGGTCATCCCATCGCGGCAACTGCAGGTCATCCAGTCTTACGACGGCGGCGTGGTGTCAGAGATCCTGGTCAAGGAAGGCCAGGTGGTCGAGCAAGGCCAGTTGCTGCTGAAGATTGACGAGACCCGCGCCACCTCTGGCATGCGCGAAAGCAACGCCAATGCCTTTGCGCTGCGCACCAAGCTCGCCCGCTTGAAAGCACTGGCCGAAGGCGTGGCCTATGCCCCGCCCACACCCACTGTCGACAACGTCGACGAGGTGCGCATCGTCGAAGAAGAACGCCAGCTCTACAACGCCAAACGCGCCGAACTGGCCTCCATGATCGGCATCAACCAGCAACAGCTGGCACAACGGCAACAGGAGCTGAGCGAGATGCGCTCACGCCGCGAATCCGCCGGGCGAACCCTTGATTTATCGCAGCAGGAACTGGCCAAGACGCGGCCATTGCTGGCCACGGGCGCGGTCTCCGAAGTGGAAGTTCTGAGGCTGGAACGTGACGTCAGCAAGGCCCGAGGCGACATGGAGCAGGCCGGTGCGCAAAGCGCTCGCGTGCTGGCCGCGATCAATGAAGCCCAACGCAAGATCCTGGAAACCGAACTCACCTTCCGCAACGAAATCCGCAAGGACTTGTCGGACGTGCTGGGCAAGCTCAACGCCTTGAACGAAGGCGCCGTGGCCTTGGCCGACAAGGTCGACAAGGCCCAGGTGAAGTCGCCGGTGCGTGGTCGCATCCAGCGCCTGCTGGCCAACACCGTCGGCGGTGTGGTGCAGCCTGGCAAAGACATCCTGGAGATCGTGCCGCTGGACGATGCCCTGGTGCTGGAGGCCCGCGTCCAACCGCGCGACATCGCCTTCATCCATCCTGGCCAGGCCGCCACCGTCAAGCTCACGGCGTACGACTTTTCCATCTACGGCGGCATGGACGCCATCGTGGAAAACATCAGCCCCGACACCATCACCGACGAGCGTGGCGTCAACACTTATTACGTGGTGCGGGTGCGCACCAAGGCCGCCAACTTCAGCGCCAAGATGCCCATCATCCCCGGCATGACGGCCGAGGTCGACATCCTCACCGGCAAGAAAACGGTGCTGTCTTACTTGCTCAAGCCGGTGCTCAAAGCCCGGGCCTACGCGCTGCGAGAGCGCTGAGCCGGCGTCATGCCCTGACGGCAGGCCCGGTCACGCCATCGATGCCGCAATCAATCAGGGCGGGGATGTCTTCAGGCTCGGCCACGCCTTCGGCATAAACCTGCAAACCCAAGCCGTGCAGCATGGATGCTGTCGCCGCCACAAAGGCAGCCCGGGCCAGGTCTTTCGACACGCCCTGCACCACGGAAGCGTCCAACTTGACGTAGTCCAGGCCCGCCTCGAACAGGAACTCGATGCGCGTCAAGCGCTCACCGGCATGCTCCAGGCCGATGCGGGCGCCCAAAGGACGCAACTGCTTGCACAGTTCGCGCACCAGTTCGAAACGCTCGACCGCTGCCACTTCGGACACCTCCAGCCACAACTGGTGCGCCTCGGCCGGCGCTTCGGCCAGACGCGCACGCAGACGTGGCACGAAGCCACTGTCCACCAAAGAAGCGGGAGACAGATTCACCCCACGCGGCTGTTGGTCGGCGGCGATTTGCGACAGAGCCAACGCCACCGCAGCTTCGTCAATCTGCGAAATCAGGTTGCAACGCAAGGCCATGGGCAACCAATGCGCTGCGGACTCAAAGGGCCCGCCGGGCTCCAGCTGCATGCGCATGGGCGATTCGTGGTGCACCAGTTTCAGCTCGCGGTCCAGCACCGGAAAGCGCACCAGCAGCAAGCGATCTTCCAGCAGGGCCGAGCTCATGCGGCGACGCCATTCGTCCTCGCCCATGGCCGATTCAGACGCAGAACTCAAATGGGTCAACTCCACCGCGAAGCCACCACGGCTTTCAGCGCGGGCCAGGGCCGAATCGGCGGCGGCCAGCACTTGCTGCATGGCCACACCACGTTCCCAATGCGTGGCGCCCACCACCACGCTGGCCGTCGTTCCCAACTCGGCAAAGGCGCGTTTGATCGCATCGGCGTAATGCTCGGGCTGTGGCAAGGGCACCTCGTCATGCGTCAGGCACACCGCGAAATCACCGCCATTCAGGCGCCCAGTGGCCACGCCCACCACACCCACCGAAACCTCGTTGAGCACCGCGGCCAACTTCTGAAGCAGCACGTCGGTCTGCCGGTGCCCCATCACCCGGTTCACCATGGCCAGGTCCGCCACACGGATCATGCAGAGCAAGCCACGACCCGAGCCTTCATCGTTGTTCAGGGCAGCGCCCAACTGAGCCACGAAATGGGTCCGGTTGGACAAACCCGTCAATGGGTCGCAATGCGCCTGCTTGCGCAACTGCTCCACCTGAAAAGCCTGATCGTCAAATTGAGATTTGAGCCGCTCGACCACCGCATTCATGGCCTGGCTCAGCCGCGCCAACTCGGGCACCCGGGGTTCTTCGACCGTGATGAAACGCCGCTCCATCAAGGCCTGCGCCTGTCCCACGGTGGCATCCAGCGGGCGGCGAATGGCGCGCACTCCAAAACTGGCCACCACGCCTGCCAGCGCGCCCATGGCCGCCAACCACATGGCCGTGGTGATGCTGCCTTGCCACAACTGGTCATCGGCAAACGAGGAATGGCTGACCACCTCCACCGAACCCAGCGCGCGCCAGCCATCGGACACCTGCGCCACGCCAGGGGTCGAATCGATCGACAGCATGTTCACAAACCAGGCCGGCGCCAGTGAATCGGTGCGTTTGAGGTCAGCCTCGTGGTTGGACACCACCTGACCGCGCGGATCCCGCAGGGAAATGCGCTTGTAGAAGCCGGTGTCGAACTGGGCTGCCACGACCAGGTCCATCAGGGCCATGTCACCTTTTTGCTGCGACAGGCCCAAGGCCAACGATTGGGCGTTGTCTGCATTCTTCAGCCGCAACTGCGTCTCCAGATAGTTTCGCGACGAAACCATCCAGACCGCAAAGCTGCCCAGAAAAGCCATCAGCAGCGTCACCACCAACAGCAGCCAGATCTGACGAATCAGCGACATGCAGTGTCCCTTGTCATCAACATCACCACCAACCCTCCGCCCGTGTCTTGGTCAACATCTCCCGCCAGCGCGAAAGACGTGCCACAGGATCCCCAGCCGTGGTACTGCCCACACCTTGCCACAAACCTTCGGCATTGAAGCTGAAAACAGGCGCCAAATCTGGCCTCCTGGACGCGGGCCGGATGTCCGTGATCAGGTTATCCAGGATCAAAGGCTCGGCCAGTGGCTCAGGATAATAGGCCAGCACCATGTGCGCCAGGATCGCACCACCCACCTCGGCCCGCACATACACCAGCCTCATCTTCGCCGGAGACACGCCCGCCGCGATCAGGGACAAATACTTGCCAATGGCGTAATCCTCGCAATCGCCGGCGCCCTTGTTCAACATTTCAAGCGGCGTGGCCCAGTAGTCGGTCTGCCCCCAGATGTCGCGGTCATCGCGGTACTCCACGCGCCGGTTGAAAAATGCATTGATGCGCCGGAGGCGGCCGCCCTCATCGCTGGAGGCCGCTTCGGCCACCTCCTGGATCAAGGCCTGGGCCTGTGAGGCCGCAGCCGGACCCAAGCGTTGCGCTGCAGCCATGATCTTTTGAGACTCAAATGCACTGCCGGCATGCCCAAGCAGCAAGCTGCCCAAGATCATCAAGCGCGCCAGCCAAATCCCGAACGGGTTTCCAACACCTTGTCCTGGCCAGCCTCCCTTCAAGGGCAATGTCAATGCGGCACGGGCCAGGCTCATTCCAATGGGGCTCAGTCAGGGGTCAAGGTCGCCAACGGTCAACTCACTGAATCGACACACCCCGCCCAAACTTGATGCCAGTCCTTTGCCTGGGCCACTTCTGACGCGAAATCACCGAAATGGGTGGCTGGTTATGTAACGATTGATGACAAAATGGGTCCGCTTTGCCCAAGGCTTTTGCGGCCACAACCCCAGGAACGAGGTCAGATTTGAAAAAAGCGACTTTTCAGCATGGCATGACCGCCATTGCTTTGGCTGCCTTTGCGCTGGCCGCCCAGGCACAGACCGCGCCCAATGCGGGCCTGAGTGCCGCAGCCCAGAAAGCCATCGACAGCAACCCTGAGGTCACCGCACGCTTGAATGCCCTGCGCGCCGCCACCGACGAGATCAGCGTTGCCCGAGGCGGCTACCTGCCCCGGGTGGATCTGTCGGCCAGTGTGGGCCGCGACAGTGACCGCATCACCAACCGCAACCCTGAATCTCAAAGCCTCAACCGCAATGGCGTGGCCTTGAGTGCCAACCAGGTGCTGTGGGACGGCTTGCAAACCCGCCGTGAAGTCGAACGCCTAGGTCATGCCAAGCTCACCCGCTACTTCGAGTTCCTGTCCGCCACCGAAGAGGCCGCCCTGGAAGCCTCCCGCGCCTACATCGACGTGCAGCGCTACCGCAAGCTGGTGGAACTGGCCCAGGACAACTACGTGCAGCACCGCTACGTGCAAGACCAACTGCAGTCCAAGGTCAAGGCTGGCGTGGGCCGAGGCGTGGACTCGGAGCAAGCCAACGCCCGCCTGGCCCTGGCCGACTCCAACCTCACCACCGAAGCCGCCAACCTGCACGATGTCAGCGCCCGCTATCTGCGCGTCGTGGGTGAAGCCCCCGCCAGCAACCAGGCTGCTGTCCAAGGCCTGGACAAAGGCATTTCAAGCAGCAGCGACGACACCACCAACCAGGCCGTGATGGGCAGCGCCACGGTGGAAGCCGCCGTTGAAAACCTGCGCGCTGCCAAAGCCCAGGCCTCCGGCCAGAAAAGCAACTACCAACCCAAGGTAGAAGCCCGCGTGCGCAGCGGTGTCGGCAAGAACTTCGATGGCATCGAAACCCAAAAGCGCGACACCTCCGCCGAGATCCTGATGTCGTGGAACCTCTACAACGGAGGCTCAGACCAGGCCCGCGCCCGCCAGTTGGCCAACCTGGTCAACCAGGCCGCCGACCAACGCGACAAGGCCTGCCGCGACGTGCGCCAGACCGCCTCCATCGCCCACAACGACATCCAGAAACTGAAGGATCAGCTGACCGCCCTGGACCGCAATGTGCTGGCCATCGAGAAGGCCCGCGACGCCTACCGCCAACAATTCGACATTGGCCAACGCAGCCTGCTGGACTTGCTGAACTCTGAGAACGAGCTCTACACCGCCAAGCGCGCTTATGTGAATGCCGAAGCCGACCTGCACCTTGCTTTTGCCCGCACGCACGCGGCCAAGAACTCGCTGACGGCCAACCTGGGCCTGAACCCCAGCGCAGACACCGCCAACGAGCGCGGCCAGAACTGGCAAGCGGCCGAAGACGCCGCCCAGCGCTGCCCGGCCATCAGCATCGACGCGCCCACCATCAACCGCGAAGAACTGAACAACCGCGCCAAGAAACTGGGCGGCCCCGCGGTTGCCAGCGCCGCCCCCGTGGCAGCCAGCACGGCATCCTCGCCCGCCATCGCGGCCGTCCCCACGGTGACCGAACGTCTGCGCGGCTGGGCCACTGCCTGGGCCGCCAAGGACATCGACCGCTACATGGGCTTCTACGCCAAGGACTTCGCCCCCGCGCGCTCCACCTCTGCCAAATGGATCAATGAACGCCGCCGCCTGCTCAGCAAGTCCGGCCCCATCGAGGTCCAACTGACCCAGGTCAAGGCCGAAGCCCGAGGCGATGCCGTGGTCACCAGCTTCACCCAGAACTACACATCGCAAAACTTCAAGGACAGCAGCTTCAAAGCGCTGACCTGGAAGCTGATCGATGGTCAATGGGTGATCGTCAACGAAAGCAACCGCTGACCAGCGCCCCTCCCCCCCGCGAATAGGCACTAGCCCGCTGAAATACCAGCGGGTAAAGTGAGGCCGTCAAGCACACAGGCCACCCCGTGGCCCGCTTGAAGTTGTGATGGTCTCGGGGGCAGGAGTACGTTGATGCATGACGAAGAACGCTCGGAACAAATGAGGTTGAAGCTCCTCGACATGCAGGCGGCCCTGTTCAATCTGCGCGATGGCCTGGTGAACCTGAGCCTGTCGCTGCAGGAGCTGTCCTTCCTCACCGACGAAAACGCCCAGCGCGAAGCCAGCCAGGAAACTGACGATTTGCTGTTGCGCCTGCGCGGTTGATTGAGCGGCGCTGCGCTTAAAGCGCGCCAAGCCCCCACAAGCTGAGACAATTGGCACGGAATGGCGCCTGCGTTGGGCTGCTCAATCACTGAACAACACACATGAGACGAATTGCGGTGGTCACGCCGATCTTGCCTGTGCCAGATGACAAGACCCGGGGGCGCTTCATCTACGAAACGGCGCAGGCGCTGTCCCGACAAGCCACGGTTCGGGTCTTCTTGCAACAGACCCAATACCCGTCGATTCCAGGCCTGCGGCCCAGAAGCCCGGCGCCTCCACCAGTGGGGCCCGACTTCACCTTGCCGGGCATCGACGTGCAGGCGGGCACCTACCCTGCCTTGCCAGTGCTGTCACGTCTGACCAATGGTTGGGCCTGTGGCCGCAGCCTTTTGCCCAAGCTTCGTGCATTCGCGCCCGACATCGTCATCGGCTACTGGGTCTACCCCGAAGGAGCCGGCGCCCTCCAAGCAGCTCGACAGCTCCGTTGTCCGATCGTGATCGGAGCACTGGGCACCGACATCCATGTCCGCTCCGGCCTGAGTGCACGCATGACCGGCAACACATTGCGAGAAGCCGAGGCGGTCATCACCGTCAGTGACGCCATGACCCGGTTCACCGTCCAGCACTACCAGGTGCCTGGGCAAAAAGTCCACACCATCGTCAACGGCTTCAACACCACGGTGTTCTATCCCAGGCCTCGCGGCCCCTTGCGTGCGCTGCACGGCTTGAATGATCAACACCGCCTCATGGTTTACGTCGGCCGCCTGATCGAGGCCAAGGGCTTGCGTGAATTGATCGACGCCTTCGAGCGCCTGGCTCAACGCGATCCCGGTGTTCGACTCACCCTGATCGGCGAAGGTGCCTTGCGCGAAGAACTCCAGGCCACGGCTCAGCAGCGCGGCTTGAGCGACAAAGTCATCCTCACCGGGGGATTGCTGCCCCAACAAGTCGCCGAATGGATGAGCAACGCAGAACTCGTGGTGCTGCCCAGTTGGTCAGAGGGCTACCCCAATGTGTTGGTCGAGGCCCTGGCTTGCGGCTGCCCGGTCGTGGCCACGCAAGTTGGCGGCATCCCCGAGATCATCAACGACAGCAATGGTGTGCTGGTGCCCGCCAAGAACACAGCCGCCCTGGAGCAAGGGCTCGAGCAAGCCCTGCACCACCCCTGGAACCGATCGGCCATCTCCAAGGCCATGACCCGCACCTGGGACGACGTCGCCACCGAAACACTGGCCGTCTGTGAGCAAGTGCTCGCGAACCGTCCCTGACATCACTCAAACTCAGCATGAATACACCCGCATTACCTGGCCGCCAACGGATCATGGCCGCCCTGTTTCTGATCGGCTGCCTTGCACTGGGGGTGCTGCTCTGCAAGCTTGAGTACAACCCCTCGTTCGGGGCACGGATCGATTTCACCAGGTATCACTACCCCACCATCGAACAGTTCCGCACGCTGGATTTCTTTGCGTTCCTGCGCGAGATGAACACGGCCTCCGGCCCACTTTATTACGCGCTCATGGGCACCACGCCCATGGGACCTGACTCAATCCGAATCAGCACCTTGTTGCTGCATGTCATGTCCACAGGCCTGGTCTGGTGGTTGGGATATCGCCGGCTGGGTGCCACAACGTGGCCATGGCTGTTGGCTGGCGCGTTTTACTTTTCGCCATTTCAATTGGGCCCCGCGCTGTGGGGTCACCCGGAAACCTTGGCCACGCTTTTGATTTTCCTGGCGCTGTGGCTGCACACCCAAGGTTTTGTCGCCACGGCGTCGGTGCTGTCGGCCCTGGCGGTATCCAGCCGCCAAACCGCCATTGCCATTCTGGGGGGCCTGGGGCTGTGGGATCTGCAACAAGGTCGATTCAAGAACTTGGCCTTGAAAATGGCGCTGGCCGGGGCAATGCTGCTGGCACTGATTCACCATTGGCATGGCCTCACCCCGCCAAAATTCCAGGACCACATGGCCATCAGTGGCCGGACTTTCCTGGCCTCCTTCGCCATGATGGGGTTGGCGCTGTTCAACTGGAACATGCGACCTGCCCGGGCCAGCTGGGGAACCCTTCTGCGGTACTGGCTGATCCTGCTTCCCATCTGCCTGATTGTTTACAACGGCTCCATCAACTTCGACCGCGGTGGATTCATCTTCTCAATCCTGGACAAAATGGATGCAAAGCAATGGGGTTGGTGCCTCAGCAGCCCAATCATCCTGTCCTTGACATTGACTCTGTGCCTGCCGTCCCTCCGCGAAGATCCCATGACAACGCTGACATTGTTGGGCTTGTCCGCCACCCTGGCCATCAGCAACGTTTTCTACATCAAGTACGTGGACTTTTACATCTGGCCGCTCGCACTGTCCATCTTCGCATTCGCCTTGAACCACCATACCAAGCTGATCAACATGACCAAATCATTGGTCGCCTGGACGGTGGTCAACTTGGCGCTGGTTTCATTGCGATACTGATTCAGCGCCCAGAAGCAGTAGTGTCCGGTTAAAAGTTGAACAAATTCAACTGGTTAGCAATGGGTGGCTC
>CAZKPN010000024.1:0-47324 GCA_964554655.1 uncultured Aquabacterium sp.
AGCTCATCGTCGGGCACTTCTGGCCCCGGTTGGACCCCGTCTATCCGCGCGATCAAGCGTGGGCCTTTGGCACCGGCGTCAGACTAAAGTTCTGATGCGGCCATCAAAAAAGCCGCCCCCAGGGACGGCTTTGCACGATCTGGCAGAAGGCCCGCCGTGAGCGGGCCTCAAACCACTGATCAGTGGAACTGTTCTTCTTCGGTCGAGCCGGTCAGGGCCTTCACGGAAGACGAACCACCTTGGATCACGGTGGTCACGTCGTCGAAGTAGCCAGCGCCGACTTCTTGTTGGTGCGACACGAAGGTGTAGCCCTTGTCGCGAGCAGCGAATTCTGGTTCTTGAACCATTTCCGTGTAGTGCTTCATGCCTTCGCCGTTGGCGTAGGAGTGAGCGAACTGGAACGTGTTGTACCAGTTGATGTGGATGCCAGCCAGCGTGATGAACTGGTACTTGTAGCCCAGGGCCGACAGGTCCTCTTGGAACGAAGCGATTTGCTTGTCGTTGAGGTTCTTCTTCCAGTTGAACGAAGGCGAGCAGTTGTACGACAGCAGCTTGCCGGGGCAGGCGGCGTGCACAGCTTGTGCGAATTCGCGGGCGAAGCCGATGTCAGGCACGCCGGTTTCACACCACACCAAGTCAGCGTAGGGAGCGTAAGCAACGCCACGGCTGATGGCTTGTTCCAGACCGTTCTTGACGCGGTAGAAGCCTTCTTGCGTGCGTTCGCCAGTGACGAAACGCTTGTCGTTGTCGTCGCAGTCGCTGGTCAACAGGTTGGCAGCTTCAGCATCGGTACGAGCCAGAACGATCGTGGACACACCCATCACGTCAGCAGCGAAACGAGCAGCCTTCAGCTTTTCGATGGCTTCACGGGTAGGAACCAGCACCTTGCCGCCCATGTGGCCGCACTTCTTCACGGCAGCCAATTGGTCTTCGAAGTGAACACCAGCAGCGCCCGAAGCGATCATGTTCTTCATCAGCTCGAAAGCGTTCAACACGCCACCGAAACCGGCTTCCGCGTCAGCGACGATCGGCAGGAAGTAGTCAACGAAACCTTCGTCGCCTGGGTTGATGCCACGGCCCCATTGGATTTCGTCAGCGCGCTTGAACGTGTTGTTGATGCGGCGAACCATGGTGGGCACCGAGTCGTACGCGTACAGCGATTGGTCGGGGTACATGGTTTCCGACGTGTTGCCGTCGGCGGCGACTTGCCAACCCGACAGGTACACGGCTTCCAGGCCAGCCTTGGCTTGTTGCATGGCTTGGCCAGCGGTGATGGCGCCGAAAGCGTTGACGTAGCCCTTCTTGGCGCCGCCGTTGACTTTTTCCCACAGCTTTTCTGCGCCGTTCTTGGCCAGGGTGTACTCAGGCTGCAGGCTGCCGCGCAGACGCACGACGTCAGCAGCGGAGTAACCGCGCGTGACAAGCTTCCAACGGGGGTTTTCGGCCCAGTCTTTTTCCAGGGCGGCGATCTGTTGTTCGCGGGTGAGTTTCGTCATGACATCTCCGGGGGAGGTTGGTGGGTACGAGGAAAACCCGCGATTCTACAGAGTTCAGCGGAAATTTCAAAGACTTATGTCTTATATAAGACTCAATTTTTCAGCCCCCACGCCATCTTGTCGATTTTTGGGCGTGAAAATGCTTGTACAAGCCCAATGCTGTAGGGTGGCCTGAAACACATGGAGCACAACGTGAACCCAAACATGGACGCCTTCTGGATGCCATTCACGGCAAACCGGGAATTCAAACAGTCACCGCGCATGCTGGCCAAAGCCAATGGCATGCACTACTGGACGCCTGAGGGCCGTGAAATCCTGGATGGCACGTCAGGCCTTTGGTGTGTCAACGCTGGCCATGCCCGCCCCCGCATCGTCGAGGCCATTGCCCGCCAAGTGGCGGAGATGGACTACGCGCCCCCCTTCCAGATGGGCCACCCGCTGGCGTTCTCACTGGCCGAACGGCTGGTCAAGTTGACGCCTGAAGGCCTCAACAAGGTGTTCTTCACCAACTCGGGCTCCGAGGCCGTGGACACAGCCCTGAAGATCGCCATTGCCTACCACCGCCTGCGTGGCGAAGGCCACCGCACCCGTCTGATCGGGCGTGAACGGGGCTATCACGGCGTTAACTTTGCCGGCACGGCAGTGGGTGGCTTGGGGCCCAACCGCAAACTGTTCGGCAACCTGGTCACCGGCGTGGACCACTTGCGCCACACCCATGACCTGGCCCGCAACGCTTTCACCAAAGGCCAACCTGAGCACGGTGCCGAACTGGCCGATGACCTGGAGCGCCTGGTGACCCTGCACGACGCGTCCACCATCGCCGCCGTCATCGTGGAACCCATGGCAGGCTCGACCGGCGTGCTGCTGCCACCCAAGGGCTACCTGCAACGCCTGCGCGACATCTGCGACAAGCACGGCATCCTGCTGATTTTTGACGAGGTGATTTCGGGCTTTGGTCGCTTGGGATCGCCTTTCGCGGCACAGCACTATGGCGTGACGCCTGATCTGCTGACGGCCGCCAAAGGCATCACCAATGGCGTGATCCCCATGGGCGCCGTGTTCGCCAAGCAAGGCATCCACGACACCTTCATGCAAGGCCCGCCAGCCGCCATCGAGTTGCCACACGGCTACACGTATTCGGCCCACCCCATGGCCTGCGCCGCCGCCCACGGCACGCTGGACACCTATGAAGAGGAAGGCCTGCTGACCCGGGGCGCGCAATTGGAGGGCAAGTTTGAAGAGGCCTTCCACGCCCTCAAAGGCCTGCCCCACGTGGTGGACATCCGCAACACGGGCGCGGTTGTCGCGGTTGAGTTCGCCCCCCGGGCAGGCGCGGCCCCCGGGCGCCGGGCGTTTGAAGCCTTCCTGGGTTGCTGGGAAGAAGGCGTGCTGGTGCGCGCAGCGGGCGACAACATCGCCATCTCGCCGCCATTGATCATCAACGACGGCCAGATCGACCAGATTGCCTCAACCCTGGCCAAGGTGATCAAGCGGCTCGATTAGACAGTCAGGCCAGCCAACAAAAAACCGCCAAAGCCTTCACAGGCTCGGCGGTTTTTTAACGCAGGCTTGATTGAAAAATCAGGCGTGCTTCTTGGTGTAGTTGGCAATGCCTTGGGTGACTTCAGCCTTGGCATCATCAATGCCAGCCCAGCCAATGACCTTCACCCATTTGCCGGGTTCCAGATCCTTGTAGTGCTCAAAGAAATGCTGAATCTGCTTGAGCAGTTGTTCGGGCAGGTCGTCCGTCGATTTGATCTTGGAATACATCGGCAAGATCTTTTCGGTGGGCACGGCCACGAGCTTGGAGTCGCCACCGGCTTCGTCGTCCATCTTCAGGATGCCCAGGGGGCGGCAAGCCACGACCACGCCCGGAGGCAGCGGGAAAGGCGTCACAACCAGCACATCGACCGGATCGCCGTCATCGGCCAGGGTTTGGGGAACATAGCCGTAATTGCACGGGTAGTGCATCGCGGTGCCCATGAAACGGTCGACAAAAAGCGCCCCAGTTTCATGGTCGACTTCGTACTTGACCGGATCGGAATTGGCCGAGATTTCAATGATGACGTTGAACGCATCGGGTGCCTTGGCACCGGGGGGGACTAGCAGCAGGCTCATGATTAATCGATCAGGAGTGTGAGGATTCGAGGACGACAAGTGTAGGCCAAGCCACGAGCGCCCCTGCCGAAAGCTCAAAAAACCAAGCTTTCATCGACCTTTTGCTGCACCGCACAAAAAACCACTTGCAAAGTGGTCACAGATCCATATACTTGGGGGCATGTTGCAGCGCAGCAATGAAGTTTGGGTACCTAGCGCAGCGACTTAACCCATCAATCTTACGGAGATATGACATGCTGACCGCTGAACAACTCATGGCCAACCACAAAGCCAACATCGCCACCCTGATGGATCTGGGCCAAAAGGCTTTTGAAGGCGTGGAAAAACTGGTTGAACTCAACCTGCAAGTGGCCAAGGCCACGCTGGATGAAGTGTCCGAGCACACCAAGGCTGTCCTGTCGGTGAAAGACGCCCAGGAACTGCTGGCCCTGAACACCAGCCTGCTGCAACCGTCCGCCGAAAAGGCCGCTGCTTACAGCCGTCACCTGTATGACATCGCCTCCAGCACGAGCGCTGAAGTCAGCAAGGTTGCCGAAGGCCAGATGTCCGAAGCCCAGAAGAAATTCATGTCCGTGGTGGACAACGCCGTGAAGAACGCACCCGCTGGCACTGAAAACGCCGTGGTGTTGGTGAAGTCGGCCGTGGCCGCTGCCAACAACGCGTTTGACTCGGTGCACAAGGCTGCCAAGCAAGCCGCCGACGTGGCCGAAGCCAACTTCCAGGCCATCTCCAACACCGCCGTCAAGGCCACCCAAGCTGCCACGGCCAAGCCCCGCAAGGCTGCCTGATCAGTCACAAGGTGCAGCCCGAAAGCCAATGCCTTGACTTTGGCTTTCGGCACCCGATCCGAGAGAGGCTGTTGCACCACAACGGCACTCGCTGAAAGGTTGTCTCCTCGGTACCTCCTGAAATTCGTTCAAGGTACCCTTAAGCCCGGTGGTTCGCCATCGGGCTTTTTTTCGTCTGTTGATGGATTGCGTATGCTCAGGGACCATGATCACTTGGCTTAACGCGCTTGACCCGTTTCCCGATACCGACAACGCCTGGGGTGCCGACACCGACGCACCCGGCCTGCTGGCCGCTGGCGGCGATTTGAGTGTGGCTCGCCTGACCGACGCCTACCGCCACGGCATCTTTCCCTGGTTCAGCGAAGGTCAACCCATCCTCTGGTGGACGCCTGACCCGCGCATGGTGCTGCCGGTGGACGAGTTCAAGTTGACCAGATCCTTGCGAAAAACCATCGGCAAGTTTCTGCGCACACCGGGTTGCGAAATCCGCATCGACAGTGCTTTCGACCAGGTCATCGAGGCCTGCGCCAACGCGCCACGCCAAGGCCAGAACGGCACCTGGATCGTGCCCGCCATGCAGGCCGCTTACAAGCGCTGGCATGCCGCCGGCCAGGTGCACTCGTTCGAAACGTGGGTGGATGGCCAATTGGTGGGCGGCCTGTACGGCATCGGTCTGGGCCAGATGTTTTACGGCGAGTCGATGTTCACCCGGCAGGCCGATGCCTCCAAGATTGCACTGTCCGCGTTGGTGTGCTTTTGCCGTGCTCACAGCATCACCGTCATCGATTGCCAGCAGCGCACCAGTCACCTGGCCTCACTGGGCGGGCGCACCTGGCCGCGCGCTGAATTCGAGGCTCATTTGAGGGGGGTTGTCGACCTCAGAGGGCCTGCGGTTTGGGCCTATGATGATTCATTCTGGTCCCACCTGGATTTGGCAGCGTGACGCACCTCAAAGACCTCCCACTGGCCTCCTTGCAGTTTTATGCCACGGCGCCCTACCCTTGCAGCTACCTGGATGGCAAGGTGGCACGCTCACAGGTCGCCACGCCCAGTCACCTGATCAACGCCGACGTGTACTCTGGCTTGGTGGCCAGCGGTTTCAGGCGCAGCGGCATGTTCACCTACCGCCCGTATTGCGATGGCTGCCAGGCCTGCGTGCCTTTGCGGATCCCGGTGGAGCGCTTTGTGGCCAGCCGCAGCCAGTTGCGGGCCTGGAAATCGCATCAAGGCCTGGAGGCTCGCGTGTTGCGCCTGTGCTTCACGCCCGAGCACTACCAGCTCTACCTTCGCTACCAGGCTGGCCGTCACAAAGGCGGCGGCATGGACCACGACTCGGTCGATCAGTACACGCAGTTCCTGCTGCAAAGCCGGGTCAACTCGCGGCTGGTGGAGTTCCGCGAGCCCGCACAGGACGGCCAGGCCCAGGGCACCCTCAAGATGGTGTCGATCCTGGACATCCTCAACGACGGCCTGTCAGCGGTCTACACCTTCTACGAGCCCGAAGCCAACAAGAGCTACGGCACCTACAGCGTGCTGTGGCAGATCGACCAGGCACAGCAGTTGAACCTGCCACACGTCTACCTGGGTTACTGGATCGAGCAGAGCCGCAAGATGGCCTACAAGACGCACTTTCGGCCACACCAGACGCTCAAGGGTGGCCTGTGGCGCGATCAGCCCGCCCTCGAGGCCACCCCTGCACCTCACTTGCTCAAAACCACCTGACCTGACACAGTCACGGTGAGCACGCCTTTGCCCGGCTCGACAGGCAAAGCAGCTTCGGCCACATCGGCCCCCTTGGCGCGCATGGACATCATCATCGGACGGCCTTGAAACCCGGGCTCGCCGGTCTGGACATTGACTTCGCCCAGCGAGTAGCCGGTGAAACCAAAGTTCTTGGCCAACTCGCCCGCACGGTTGCGGAAACGGGTGATGGCATCAGCGGTGAGCGCCGACTCGTGCTGCTCACGCAGGGCCCTTGACAGGCCGTAGCTCACGTTCACCACATTGAGTTGATTCAGCTTGCCCGCAGTCTGCGAAATGCGCGTGGTGTCCGTGCCTTCCAGCACGAGTTGCGCCGTGCCTTGCCAACCATTGATGCGGCCGTTGGTGCCATAACGCGGATTGATCGCGAAATAGCCGGTGCGCACCTCCATGGCACCCGCCTGGGCAGAGCGCTTGGCTTCGGTCAAGGCCGCGTCCAAGGCTTGCTTGAGCCCACTTTGCACTTCAGCAGCCTGGGCACCTTCGCGGTTGGCCTGCAAAGTGACCGCCAACAGGTCCTGCGTGACCTCCTGGGTGGCTGTGGTCTGGAAACTGACCACATTGGCCCGCAGGGGTTCTGCGTGCGCCAGGGACACGCTGGCAGCCAACACAGCCGAGCTCAACAACATGGGGACCGAATAACGAGTCATGAGGGTTCCTAGCAACATGGTTTTTTTGAATCAGGCCAACGGAACAGAGTCCGCCGCCAAAGGGTCATGCAATCTAACGCGGCAGGGCTCGCCCGCGCTGACCCAGGGCTTTCAAGAAGCTGTCAAGCCCCCACTTGACGCCCTAGCCCCAAGAGCGCAAGATTTGTAACAAGGGGTCAGGGCACCGGTTTTTGCGTGTGCAAAGTGCGCACAATCCCGGCTTGTTACAAATTCCGAGGAGAGACGGATGACCACAGCGAACACCCAACGCCCAGATCGCATTCTGGTGGTGGACGACGACGCCCGCATCCGCGACCTGCTGCGCCGCTACCTCAGCCAGGAAGGCTTCGAGGTCTTGCTGGCCGAAGACGCCAAAGCGCTCAACCGCCTGCTGACCCGAGAAACCGTCGACCTGATCGTGCTGGACCTGATGCTGCCCGGCGAAGATGGCCTGTCCATCTGCCGCCGCCTGCGTGCTGCCAACGACAGCACCCCCATCATCATGCTGACCGCCAAGGTCGAGGACGTGGACCGCATCGTGGGCCTGGAAGTGGGCGCCGACGACTACATGCCCAAGCCCTTCAATCCGCGTGAATTGCTGGCCCGCATCCATGCCGTGCTGCGCCGCCGCCCTGCCCCCGAGGCGCCCGGCGCCCCGGCCAAGGAAGCGCAAACCGTGCAGTTCGGCCCCTTCGAGTTCGACCTGGCCTTGCGCCGCTTGAGCAAGGAAGGCGAGCCCCTGGCGCTGACCACTGGCGAGTTCTCCATGCTCAAGGCGCTGGTGCGCCACCCGCGCCAACCGCTGTCGCGCGACAAGCTGGCGCAACTGGCCCGTGGCCGCGAGTTCGAGCCCTTCGACCGCAGCCTGGACGTGCAGATCTCGCGCCTGCGCAAGATGATCGAGCCCGATCCCTCACAGCCCCGCTACATCCAGACGGTCTGGGGCGTGGGTTATGTGTTCGTGCCGGACGGTGGGGCTTGATGGTGGCGCATGCGTAGAAATCGTTTCGCACTCAGTCTGTTCTGGCGGACGTTCATCCTTCTGGCCCTGCTGCTGACCTTGGGCATCGTGGCCTGGGTTCAAACCTTCAAGGCCCTGGAGTTCGAGCCGCGCACAGTGCAAGCCGCACAGCAAGTGGCCAGTCTGGTCAACTTGTCTCGCGCAGCCTTGCGCTACGCCGACAGCATCAACCGGGTCACGCTGATCAAGACCATGTCCGAGCAAGAGTCGATCGCGCTCAAGGCGCGGGAACCGTCGGATCAGTTCGAGCCGTTTGAAGTCAACCGTTTCACCAATGCGATCGGCAAGGAGTTGCGCTCACGGCTGGGGCCCACCACGGTGGTGGCCAGCAGCGTGAACCGCGTGCCAGGCTTGTGGGTCGGCTTCCAGATTGAGCGGGACAACTACTGGTTGCAAGCCGACACCTCGCGCATCGAGCCCATGACCGGGCGCACATGGTTCATCTGGGTGGGTATTGCCTTCATCGCCACGATTTTGGGGTCGGCCACGATTGCCCGGTTGATCAACCAGCCGCTGAAAGAACTGTCGTTCGCCGCCAGCCGCATCCGCGAGGGTGAATACGACTCGGTGCTCGACGAGTCCATGATCACACGCGAGATCCGCGAGGTGAACCAGGGCTTCAACCGCATGGCGCGCGAGCTGGCCAAGGTGGACGAAGACCGCGCGGTGATGCTGGCCGGCATTTCGCACGACCTGCGCACGCCGCTGGCCCGCATCCGCCTGGAAGCAGAGATGAGCGTGGTCGATGAAGAAGCCAAGCGCAACATCGCGGCCGACATCGACCAGCTGGACGCCATCATCGACAAGTTCATGGACTACGCGCGGCCAGGTGACGTCACGCTGGTGCCGGTGCATGTGTCGTCGGTGGTGGACAAGGCGATCAGCCAGTTCCGCGACACCAAGCGCATCCGCATCGGGGCCAAGTTGCCCATCGACACCAAGGTGATGGCCGACGAGACCGAGCTGGGCCGCGTGCTGACCAACCTGTTCGAGAATGCCCGCCGCTATGGCCGCAATACCTACACGGGCGTGGCCAATGTCGAGGTCAGCTACACGCGCTCAGGATCGTGGGTGTTGTTGACGGTGCGTGACCATGGTCCGGGCGTGGCCGCAGAAAAGCTGGCACAGCTGACGACCCCGTTTTTCCGGGGCGATGCCGCGCGCACAGCGGCCACGGGGGCCGGGCTGGGCCTGGCGATCGTGGAGAAAGCGCTTCAGCGCATGGGCGGACAACTGGACCTGGGCAATGCCCCAGGCGGTGGCCTGGTCGCTCAAATCAGGCTGAAGCGGGCGCCTTGATTCAACTAAGCCGCCTTCAAAAGTAGGCAAACGGCTCGGGCCTCAATGGCCCGGCCTTCACCCACCGGGCCCATTTTTTCAGCGGTTTTGGCTTTGACGTTGACCGCGTCAACGCTCACACCCAGTGCGGTGGCAATTCGCTCTCGCATGGCCGGGATATGAGGTGCCATCTTGGGCGCCTGGGCCACGATGGTGCTGTCCACGTTGCCCACCACCCAACCGGCCTGCGCCACCCGTCGAACGGCCTCCTGCAACAAGACCACCGAGTCAGCGCCCTTGAAGGTGGGGTCCGTGTCGGGAAAATGGCGGCCAATGTCGCCCAAGCCCGCCGCGCCCAACACAGCGTCGGTGATGGCGTGCAGCAGCGCATCGGCATCGGAATGGCCCAGCAAACCATGGGTGTGCTCAATGGTGACGCCGCCCAGGATCAAAGCCCGCCCGATGACCAGCGCGTGCGTGTCCCAACCCTCTCCAACTCGAATCGTCATGTCAGTCCTCTTGGCAAGCCTTGGTTTGTCAGGCGAGCTCTATTTTGAGCCCAGCCAGCAGCGGGCCGTTGGACAGTTGGACAAGTTGTTCGCTCCCTTCAATGCACCAAACTGGTTCCACGCCGAATGCAGGGCACCTAGTCGCACGGCCATTTGCCCCAAAACAGGGCAAATGAAACGCACAACAACAGAACATTGGCACACCAAACAGGCCCATTTTTTGCTTTTATTGGTGCGTAACTTGATTCAACTGCCGCATTCGACCCCAAGTCGGTGCGGTTTTTCTTCTTCAATTCACTTCGAATTTGGGCATCTCATGGAGTCATTGAAACAAGGCACGGATGCGCTGTTCATCCTGCTGGGCGCGGTCATGGTTTTGGCCATGCACGCCGGATTTGCGTTTCTGGAGTTGGGCACGGTGCGCGGCAAGAACCAGGTCAATGCCCTGGTCAAGATCCTGGTGGACTTTTGCGTGTCCACCATCGCGTATTTTTTCGTGGGCTACACGGTGGCCTATGGCGTTGACTTTTTCAGCGGCGCCGAGGTGTTAGCGCAGAAGAATGGCTACGAACTGGTCAAGTTTTTCTTCCTGCTGACCTTTGCCGCGGCCATCCCCGCCATCATTTCGGGCGGCATCGCCGAGCGGGCCAAGTTCCACCCGCAGATGCTGGCCACGGCCGTGATCGTCGGCCTGCTGTATCCCTTGTGCGAAGGCGCTGTCTGGGCCAACAAGTTCGGTTTTCAAACGTGGATTGAAAGCGTCACGGGCGGGCCCATGCATGACTTTGCCGGCTCGGTGGTGGTTCATGCCTTTGGTGGCTGGATTGCGCTGCCTGCGGTGCTGATTCTGGGCGCGCGGCGCAACCGCTACCGCAAGGACGGCGGCATGTCGGCCCACCCGCCTTCCAGCATCCCTTTCCTGGCCCTGGGTTCGTGGATCCTGGCGGTGGGCTGGTTCGGCTTCAATGTGATGAGTGCTCAGACCATCGACAAGATCTCGGGCCTGGTGGCGGTGAATTCGCTGATGGCCCTGGTGGGCGGCACTTTGGTGGCGGCCTTGCTGGGCAAGAACGATCCCGGCTTCGTCTACAACGGCCCCTTGGCTGGGCTGGTGGCCGTGTGCGCGGGATCGGACGTCATGCACCCTGCAGGCGCCTTGGCCGTGGGTGCGATTGCTGGCGCCATCTTCGTGTTCATGTTCACGCTGACACAGAACAAATGGAAGATTGACGACGTGCTGGGCGTGTGGCCGCTGCACGGGCTGTGCGGCGCCTGGGGCGGCATCGCGGCGGGCATCTTCGGGCAGAAGGCCCTGGGCGGCATGGGTGGCGTGCACCTGGGTGCGCAGGTGCTGGGAACGGCGCTGGTGGTGGGCTTTGCCCTGGTGTCCAGCGTGATTGTCTATGGGGTGCTGAACAAGGTACTGGGCTTGAGGCTGTCGCAGGAAGAGGAATTTGACGGTGCAGACTTGTCGATTCACCGCATCAAGGCCAGTCCGGAGCAAGAGGTCTCGTGGTGACACGGATTCATGAAAAAAGGTAAAAGTGGCTGGAGCCTCGGGATAACGTGCTTCAGCCAAAGTCGGTGCATGAAGAAAATGCCCACTAACCTACCCATCAGAAACACCAGATGAAGCACCACCAACCACCCCTCCGCCTGTTGTCATGCGCCTTTGCCACGGCGCTTTGGTGCGCCTCGTCAGCCCACGCCATCGTCAACGGCACCAACACCAGCAGCTTCAGCGCGGTGGGTGAGTTGGGCAGCGCCTCCGGTGTGCTCATCGCCGACAATTGGGTGCTGACCGCTGCCCACGTGGCCAATGCGCTGACGTTGGGCGCGAGCAGTTTCGACTCGCTGGGCGGCGCGTCGCTGATCGATGCGGTCTACACTTTCTCCAGCGCGGCGTTTCCCAACAACGACATCGCCTTGGTGCACCTGTCCACCTCGCTGGGCACGGCCACGCCCATCCTCAATGACCAGGTGATCAAGAACAACCAGGCGGCCTCGCTGGGCACGCTGACCATGGTCACGGCACAAACCCAAGAGCCCAACGGGTTCGCCACCACGCTGGCCTCTGGCGCCATCACCACCAACACAGAGAACAACGTCACCTCCACCGTGAACTGGATCATCACCAATGGCCAAGCCTACTTGCAAGGTGGGGACAGCGGCAGCGCCCTCTTCAAAGGCGCGGTGAGTGACAGTGCCGGCTCACTGCTCCTGGGCATTGCCTCGGCCGCCCTGATCAACGACACCACTGGGGCCTCGGAGGGCTCGGCTTTCGTCCAGGTAGCCAACTACAAGAGCTGGATCAACGCCACCATGGCCAACTCGGGCCAGCAGGCCGTTTGGGCCTCGAACGTGCCAGAACCATCAACCCTGGCGCTGTACGCCTTGGGCGGATTGGCCATTTTGGCCTTCAGGACTGGACATTTTGGACGAAATGGCTAAAATAGCCAAATCAATCGTTGAAAAACGATCAAAGCATGTTTGCATGAGGCGTCCAACATGACCGCACTGACCTTGCGCAACCACCGTGGCGAACACGTGGAAGTCCCCGAGTTTTCGGCCACCGAGGCTAAAAACAGCTTTGGGCTGGTGCTCGACACGGCTTCCAGCCAAGGCATGGTGGCGATCACCAAACGTGATCGCCCCACCGCCATCGTGCTGTCCATGGACGCCTACCAAGCCTTGCTGGATGGCCAACACCAGCCGCTGGACAGTTTGACGCAAGAATTCGATCACCTTTTGCAGCGCATGCAGACCTCGGCGTCGCGCGATGCCTTGATGGACGCCTTTGATGCGCCCCCCGGTGAACTGGGCCAGGCTGCAGTGGCGTACGCCACATCGACACGCCTTTGATGCGCCTTTATTGACGCAACCCAGCACACGGACACACCGTGGTGCTGTCTTATAAAAAATTCAGAGAGATCCTGCCGTGGCATCAACTGCCCACGTCCCCCGCATTTTTGTTCTGGCGGGCACCAACGGTGCCGGCAAGAGCAGCATTGGTGGCGCCAACATCCGCCGCCGTGGGGGCCACTATTTCAATCCCGACGAAGCCGCCGCGGCCATTCGCCGTGCGCAGCCGCACCTGAGCGCCACGCAAGCCAACAGCGCCGCGTGGCACGAGGGCAAGCGCCTGCTGCAGCAAGCCATCGCGCAAAAGCTGGATTACAACTTCGAGACCACGCTGGGCGGACGCAGCTTCACGCGTTTGCTGGAAGAGGCCGCCTTGCAGGGCGTTGAAGTGCGCCTGTGGTACGTGGGCCTGCTCAGCGCCGACCACCACATTGCCCGGGTCAAGGCCCGGGTGGCCAAGGGCGGACACGACATCCCCGAGGTAGATATTCGCCGGCGCTTTGACCAAAGCCGCCTGCAGTTGATCCAACTGTTACCTCACCTGACCGAACTTCGTGTGTACGACAACACGGTGGAGGCCGATCCCCAGGCTGGTATGGCACCGCAGCCCCGACTGGTGTTGCATTGGCAAGGGGCTCAGCGAGGTTTGGGCGAACCTGGGCGCGTGGCCGCGCCTTTGCAGGCGACCGCCCTGGCCAGCACGCCCGATTGGGCCAAGCCCATCGTGGCCGCGGCCTTCAAGGAAGCCGCCAACCCTTCGGTCACCGTGGTGCCGGCCGTGTCGCCAAAAGGCGTTCGGCCAGCGCGAAATCGCCCGGCCAAGTGAGCTTGAGGTTCTCGAACGCGCCCAGCACCAGGCGCGGCGAGTGGCCCAAGGCCTCAATGGCGCTGGCTTCGTCGGTGATGGTCGCTGCGGTCTGAGGGTCGACCAAAGCCGCGATCAAGGCGGGACGCAACAGCCCCAGGCGGAACATCTGCGGCGTTTGGGCTGACCACTTGGCGGCGCGGTCCACCGTGCCCTGGGCACGTGGTTCGCCGCTTGAACCCGTGAGCGAGGCCTTCAGCGTGTCAGCCACCGGCAGCGCCAGCAGGCCACCCACTTCATCGTCTTGGCACTCATCGATCAAACGGTTGATCCACTCAGGCTGGATCAGGCAACGGGCCGCATCGTGGACCAGCACCCAGTCGTGAGGCTGGGCACCACGGGCCAGCAGTTCTTCAAGGCCATTCGCCACGCTTTCGGCGCGCGATGCACCACCCACCCGAGCCACCCAGGCACGGTCGCCATCAAACCCGGGCACATGCTGCTCGAACACCGCATCGTGGGGTGACAGCACCACCAAAGTGGCGTCTAAACGTGGCACCGCCGCCAAAGCCGCCAGGGTGTGGCCCACCACGGACTGCCCCGCCACGGGGTGGTATTGCTTGGGCCCGCCCACCCCGGCACGCTCCCCCACACCCGCGCAAGGCACCAACGCAAAACAGCGCGGCTGAAAATCGTGCGAGGAAAAGGTCAAGGGCGTAGGGCTGGACATGCGTGATTGTCGCCCACCTACAATCAAGCTTCTTTCAGATCAACGCCCGGCCGCAGCCCGCCGCCGGGCGCTTTGTCATTCTCGCGCTGCCCATGTTGCCCTCGCTCAAGCTCCCCTCCATCGCCATTGGCAAACGCTACACCGTGCCCCGCCCGCTGGGCTCTGCCGATGCGCTGTTGATCGCCCAGTTTGCCCAGGCCCGCAAGGCGGAAGGCCACGTGACCGCGCTGATCGCCGCCGACCCGGCGGACACCCAGCGCTTGATGGACGAGATGGCGTTCTTCGCGCCCGACTTGCGCTGCGCCATCTTCCCGGACTGGGAAACGCTGCCCTACGACACGTTCTCGCCCCACCAGGATCTGATCTCGGAACGGCTGGCCACCCTGTGGCGCGTGCAGCAAGGTGTGGCCGCTGACACCGGTGTCGACGTGGTGCTGCTGCCCGCCACCACAGCCCTGACGCGCCTGGCGCCGCCCTCCTTCCTGGCCGCCTACACCTTCCATTTCAAGCAAAAGCAAAAGCTCAACGAGGCCGCGCTCAAATCGCAATTGACCCTGGCCGGCTACACCCACGTCAGCCAGGTCGTCTCGCCCGGTGAATACGCGGTGCGCGGTGGCCTGATCGACCTGTTCCCCATGGGCTCGTTGGTGCCCTACCGGGTTGACCTGTTCGGCGACGAGATCGACTCGATCCGCACCTTCGACCCCGACAGCCAGCGCAGCCTCTACCCCGTGCCCGAAGTGCGCCTGCTGCCCGGCCGCGAGTTCCCGATGGACGAGGATGCGCGCGCAGCCTTCCGCAAGCGCTGGCGCGAAAAGATCGAAGGCGATCCCACCCGGGCCCGCCTGTACAAGGACATCGGCAACGGCATGGTGCCCGGTGGCATCGAGTTCTACCTGCCGCTGTTTTTTGACCAGACCGCCAGCATCTTCGAACACCTGGGTGAAAAGGCCGTGCTGGTGTTGCATGGCGAGCTGGACGAGACCTTGCGCAAGTTCTGGGTCGAGACCCGCGAGCGCCATCGCTTTTTGCAGCACGACCCCGAGCGACCCTTGCTGCCGCCCGAAGAGCTGTACCTGAAGACGGAAAACTTCTTTGCGCTGGCCGGCGCCCACGCGCAGTTGTCCATCCGTGGCAACGAGGCGGTTGACTGGGCCCGCCCTCTGCCCGATTTGTCGACCGAACGCAATGCGCAAGAGCCTTTGCGCAAGCTGCAAGCGCACCTGAAAAACGCCACGCAGCGCGTGCTGGTCATCGCCGAAAGCAATGGCCGCCGCGAGAGCCTGCTGGAGTTACTGCGCGACCACCAGATCGACCTGCCCAGTGTGGATTCACTGAAGGCCTTCGAGGCCAGCGACCACCGCATGGCGATGGCCGTGGCGCCCTTCGCGGGCGGCTTCATCTGGCAAGACCTCGGTGGCGATGGCACACAGACAGGCGCCGGCCTGCAGTTCATCACCGAGACCGAGCTGTTCGACGCCGCGCCCACCACGCGCCGCCGTCGCAAACAGGAGCAAACCACCGACGTCGACT
The DNA here is from genome assembly GCA_964554655.1 of uncultured Aquabacterium sp. GTDB lineage: Bacteria > Pseudomonadota > Gammaproteobacteria > Burkholderiales > Burkholderiaceae_C > Aquabacterium. The sequence continues at coordinate 15,552 of CAZKPN010000024.1, forward strand.
CGCTGATCAAGGATCTGTCCGAGCTGAATGTGGGCGATCCGGTCGTGCACGCCAACCATGGCATCGGCCGCTACCAGGGCTTGATCAACCTGGACCTGGGCACTGGCCCGTCCGAATTTTTGCACCTGACCTATGCGGACGCGGCCACGCTGTACGTGCCCGTGTCGCAGCTGCAGTTGATCAGCCGCTACACCGGCGTCAGCGCCGACGAAGCGCCGCTGCATCGCCTGGGTTCGGGCCAATGGGAAAAGGCCAAACGCAAGGCCGCCGAGCAGGTGCGCGACACCGCCGCCGAACTGCTCAACCTGTACGCCCGCCGCGCCGCCCGGGAAGGCTTTGCCTTCCGCTTCAGCGCGCAGGACTACGAGGCCTTCGCGGCCAGCTTCGGCTTTGAAGAAACCGCCGACCAGCGCGCCGCCATCCACGCGGTCATCCAGGACATGATCAGCCCCCGCCCCATGGACCGCCTGGTCTGTGGCGACGTGGGCTTTGGCAAGACCGAAGTGGCCCTGCGTGCCGCCTTCGTGGCCGTCACCGGCGGCAAGCAAGTGGCCATCCTGGCGCCCACCACCTTGCTGGCCGAGCAGCACTATCACAACATCTCCGACCGTTTCTCGCAGTGGCCGGTGAAGGTGGCCGAGATGTCGCGCTTCCGCTCCGCCAAGGAGATCAAGGCCGCGATGCAAGGCCTGGAAGACGGCACCATCGACATCGTCATCGGCACGCACAAGCTGCTGAGCGAGTCGGTCAAGTTCAAGCGCCTGGGCCTGCTGGTGATCGACGAGGAACACCGTTTCGGCGTGCGCCACAAGGAGTCCATCAAGGCCATGCGCGCCGACATCGACGTGCTCACGCTCACCGCCACCCCCATCCCGCGCACCTTGGGCATGGCCATGGAAGGCCTGCGGGATTTGAGCGTGATCGCCACGGCGCCACAGCGCCGCTTGGCCATCAAAACCTTCGTGCGATCAGAGTCCAGCGGCGTGATCCGCGAGGCCGTGCTGCGCGAGCTCAAGCGCGGCGGCCAGGTCTACTTCCTGCACAACGAAGTCGATACCATCGAGAACCGCCGCGACAAGCTCAGCGAGTTGATCCCCGAGGCCCGCATCGCCATTGCCCACGGCCAGATGCCAGAGCGCGAGCTGGAACACGTGATGCGCGACTTCGTGGCGCAGCGCTACAACGTGCTGCTGTGCTCCACCATCATCGAGACGGGCATCGACGTGCCCACCGCCAACACCATCATCATGGCGCGCGCCGACAAGTTCGGCCTGGCGCAATTGCACCAGTTGCGCGGCCGCGTGGGCCGCTCGCACCACCAGGCCTATGCCTACCTGCTGGTGCCCGATGTGGAAGGCCTCACCAAGCAGGCCTCGCAGCGCCTGGAGGCGATCCAGAGCATGGAAGAGCTGGGCTCCGGCTTCTACCTGGCCATGCACGATCTGGAGATCCGAGGCGCCGGCGAAGTGCTGGGCGACAACCAGAGCGGCAACATGATGGAAGTGGGCTTCCAGCTCTACAACGAGATGCTGGGCGAGGCCGTGCGTTCACTCAAGGCGGGCAAGGAGCCCGACCTGCTGTCGCCCCTGGGCCTGTTTGGCGGCGGCACCGACATCAACCTGCACGCCCCCGCCCTGCTGCCCGACAGCTATTGCGGCGACGTGCATGTCCGCCTGAGCCTCTACAAGCGCGTGGCAACGGCCGATTCCATCGACAAGATCGAAGCCATGATGGAAGAAATCATCGACCGCTTCGGCAAGCTGCCCGCGCAGGCGCAAACGCTGTTCGACACGCACCGCTTGCGCGTGCAGGCCAAGCCCTACGGCGTGCAGAAGGTCGATGCCACGCCCGGCCTGATCAACATCACCTTCCGCGCCAACGCCCCGGTGGAGCCGCTGCGCATCATCGAGTTGGTGCAAAAGAACCGGCACATCAAGCTGGCGGGCAATGACAAATTACGTGTCGAAAAGTCATTGAGCGACCCCAAGGACCGCGCTCAGTACGTGCGCGATTTGTTGAAATCGCTGGGGCAGCCCATCAAGTAGGGCCCGTCATCCCTAGTTTGAATACTGGTGCCGCCTGTTTTGACTCGCTAGGATCAAAAAGTTGTACCTTGCCCAGGCAGCAGGTGTGGCTTGGGTTTGTCCGTTGGCTTCTTCAAACAGGAGGTGAATGTGAATCAACTTACCTTGTCCAAGCTGTTACCAGCCGCGCTGCTCGTGGGCAGTGCGTTGGTCTCCAATGCGCACGCTGTCACCAAACCGGTGAACTTCAACGTGCTGAACGTGGCCGCCGTGCTGCCCACGCCCTTCGCCGCCGGTGACAACCTTCGGCTCAACACCCTGGTGACCGATGAGGTTGGCTCGCTCAACCAGTCGATCACCTTCACCGTGGGCCCAGGCATTGGCAGCTTCACGGGCGAAGCCGCCTGGGAAATCTCCACCGCAGTCGGAACCGCCCCGCGCCTGATTGGCGTGAACCTGGATCTGTTCGACTCCAGCAACACGCTCGTCGCCAGTGATGCCTTTGCAGGAGTTTTGGGCGGCTTTGCCCACTCAACGCTGGCTGGTGCAATCGGTCCGGGGACGTACAAGCTCGTGGCCACCGGCACGGGCGTGCGCGACTCCTCGCTCGACGTGACCTTGAGCTTCGCGGCGGCGGTTCCCGAACCCCAGGCCTACCTGCTGATGCTCGCGGGATTGGGCGTGGCGGTCACCGTGGCAAGACGTCGTCAATGACAATGAGGCAGTAGCCGGTTTGACCCGGATGAGGTGCGGCAGACAGGGCTGATAATCCTGTCAGCCGCACCCCAACCGCCAAATCCATGAGCCTTGCCCCTGAACACGCCCCTGGCCTAGTCCTCCAACGCTTCACCCCGCCTTTGAAGCTCAGCGCCTTCAAGGCCATTGCCTTTGACATGGACTCCACGCTGATCAGCATCGAATGCATCGACGAGATCGCCGACGCCGTGGGCAAAAAAGCCGAAGTGGCCGCCATCACCGAGGCCGCGATGCGCGGCGAGATCACCGACTTCAAGGACAGCCTGACACGGCGCGTCGCTTTGTTGAAAGGCGTGCCCGCCGAAGCCTTGCAAGAGGTTTACGACCAGCGCCTGAAAATCAACCCTGGCGCGCCAGAGTTGATCAACGCCGCCAAGGCTGCCGGGCTGCAAACACTGTTGGTGTCTGGCGGATTCACTTTCTTCGCCGACCGCGTCAAGGCGCGCCTGGGCATGCACGAAGCCCACTCCAACCTGCTGGAGATCGAAGGCGGCCTGCTCACTGGCCGCGTGCTGGGCGACATCGTCGATGGCGAAGCCAAGAAGCAGCACCTGTTGGCCCTTTGCGCCCGCCTGCAATGTGATCCCAAGCTGTCCATCGCCGTGGGAGACGGGGCCAACGACTTGCCCATGATGGGTGTGTCAGGCCTGAGCGTGGCCTACCACGCCAAGCCCAAGGTCCGCGAGCAAGCCATGATTGCCATCAACACTGGCGGGCTGGACCGCGTGCTGGAAGTGCTAACCCTGGTTTGAAGCAAAAGGCGTGGCCTCGGGCGGTCGCGCCGCAGGCAGCACGCCATCGTTCTCCGAGTGCAGCTTGACCAGCATGGCATCGGCTTCCTGCATGGCCAGCGACAGCACGGACACAAAAGTGTCGATGTCGGAGGGCGAGTGATCGGCCATGACCTGCAGCCTCAAGCGCGCGGCATCACGCGGTACCGCCGGGTATTCCACGGCGTTGGCAATCGCGCCGCCCGCCAGCAAGAACCTGGACACCATGCGGCATTGCGAGGTGCTGCCCATCAGCACCGGCACCACGGCGCTGGGCACCCCCATCACCTCACACCCCAAGGACGTCAGTTTGGCCCGCAAGGCCACCGTGTTGGCATGCAGCCGGCGGCGGCGCTCGGCGCCCTCTTCCGAACGGACGATCTCCAGCGCCTTGAGCACCACCAGCGCCTGCACCGGTGACATCGCATTCGAGAAAGTATGCGGCCCGCACCCAAAGCGGATCGCCAGCTTCAGGCCCGGCTCATTGCTGGCCACAAAGCCCCCGTTGGAAGCGAAGGTTTTGGAGAAGGTCCCCAGCACCACGTCGATCTTGCCCAACATGCCTTGCTCATGGATGGCGCCCAGACCTTCGGGCCCCATGCTGCCCAGGTCGTGCGCCACATCCACCAACAAGGTCGCTTGATAGCGGTGCGCCAACTCTTGATGCGCCTTCAGGTCAGGCACATCTGAGTCCATCGAGAACAGCGACTCGGTGACCACCAGGATGCCGGCCGACGGATGGTTCTCGCGCACGGCCATCAGTTGGCGCTCCAGGGCCTGGACCGACAGGTGGTCAAAGGTGTGGACATGTCGAGTTGCCGCCCGCGCGCCATCTTGAAGGCAGGCGTGGGCCAAGCGGTCGATCACCACATGATCCCGATCGCGCACCAAGGCGCGGATGGCGCCATAGCCCGCCGCCCAACCGGTGGGGAACAACGAGCAATCCTTCAGGTGCAGCCAGTCGGCCAACTCGCATTCAAGCTGCACCGAGGCTTCGCTGTTGCCCATCAAGGCGGCACTGCCGCCCACGTGCACACCCAATTGATCAATGGCCTGCACGGCGGCTTGGCGGATCAAGGGGTGGCTGGACAAGGACAAGTAGTCCTGGCTGCCAAAGTTGACGCCTTCGGCCAGTGGGCGACCACGCCGGTCCTTGGCCTGGGCCCAAGGCAGCACCGCGCCCACGATCTGCTTGGAGAAGGTGTCCAGGCCGTATTCGTCGAGGATGTCCCAGCCCATGGGCAGGATGCTCAGGCGGCCCAGCAGAGACTCTGGTGCTGCAGCGGTTTGACGGTTGGCGACCGTCTTGTCCATGAAGCTGATGTAGTCAGCCAGCGTTCCCTGCAATGCCAGATTCAGTTTGTCCATCCCCCTAATCTATTAGCATTTGCGGAAATTTATCACCATGTGGCATACCCCAGATGAGGGGTATCGCAAACGGATAACGGTCCGCATCCAGGCGTATCAAGCCTTGGCCTGGGGCATGACCACGATGCCATCCTCATCGGCATACAGCCAGTCACCGGGCCGCACCCACACGCCTTGAATTTGCACGGGCACATCGGCTTGGCCCTCCTTGCGCTTCTCGGTGGGCCAAGGCATCAATGCCAGCGCACGGATGCCCACGTCGCATTCAGCGAGTTCTGCCGAATCACGAACGCAACCATCGACGATCACGCCGGCCCAGCCGTTTTTGGCCGCCGCCTTGCCCAGGTTGCCGCCCACCAACGCGCGGCGCAGCGATGCACCTCCATCCACCACCAGCACGCGGCCCAGGCCGGGCGAATCCACCGCCGCCTTGACCAGGGTGTTGTCCTCGAAGCACTTGACCGTGCTGACCGGGCCGCTGAACTTCAGGCGCTTGCCATAGTCCTTGAACACCGGGGGCAAGACGCGGAAGGCGCCATCGGTGTCGTTCTTGTGGTCGTCGCAAAGGTCGCAGGTGGCAAAGTTCGTCGTCATGGCTTCTCCTTGGGTCAACAGCTCAGGTCATTGAAAACCCGATTGTCAACGACCAAACAGGCCTTTGATCACACTGCCCACGCCTTCGACCATGCCGGTCAGGCTGACGCCCAAGGATTCGGCCAAGCCTGCCGCAGCCCGCACCGCCAGTTGCTCGTTGAGCGAAAATTGTGGATCGTCGAGCCGGCCATCCAGGGAAAACTTCAACTCGATGCGGCCCTTCTCGCTCATGGCAGCGATGACCGCACGGCGCGGCACGCCCGCAAAGGTGCTGAACAAACCGCCACCGCTGCTCAGCTCCAGCCCCGTCAAGGTGATGACACCGGGCGCGCGCAAATGGTTGTTCACCACCGTTGCGTCAAAGCTCAGATCCAGCGTGCCCGCGCGCACACCTCCTTCGTTCAGCTTCACCAGGTAGGGCTGCAAGGCGATCAGATCGACCCCGGCCAACTGCCCTTTGAGGTGAGCATCGTGCGTGGCCGGCGTGAACTCGCCTGCCACCTTGATGCGGCCATCGCGTTGCGGGCCTTTGACCACGCCTTGCAGATCGAGGTGCATGGCCTGGTCCAAAGCCGGGACCGAGACATGGTCCAGTTCGATGGCCAGTTGGTCGATGTGGACGAGGTGCGCCGGTTTTCGAACACTGGCATCGTAAAAATCCAACTGCGCCCCCGCCATGGACACCTGCCCGATGTCGATGTGCGGCGCAGGGTCCTGTTTGCCTGCGTGGTCGGTGGGCGGCTGATCGCTGGGAAAACCCGCATGCTCGAACAAGGCAGGCAGCACCCGCAGCTTGCCACCGGCCGTGCGCAACACGGACAGGTAGGCGCCCTCCACCGTCACGCTGCGCACTTGCCAGGCATTGCCGAACAGGCTGAGCATGTCAGGCACCACGGTGACCTTGGCGGCGCGCATTTCATCTTCGGCTGGCCAGCCATGGCCACTGGCCCGAACACGCAGGTCTCGCAACTCCACGCTGGCCCAGCCAACCTTCAAGGCGCCGACGCTGGCACCCGGGCCCAGCGCCTTTTCGATGTTGGCATGCAGCCGGTGAACCGTCACCTGGAACGCCACCAACGCAAGCACCACCACGGCAACCGGCACTGCACCAGCCCACATCCAGAATCGATTTTTCATGCGTTCACGCACAGCCCACTTGCAGCACGATCTTGCCGATGTGATCACTGCTTTCCATCAAGCGGTGCGCATCGGCGGCCTTGGCCAAGGGGAACACAGCATGGACAAGTGGCGCGCAGCGGCCTGCCTCCAGCACCGGCCAGACCTTGGCTTTCAGCTCCGCCGCGATGAGCGCCTTTTCATTCGTTGTCCTGGGGCGCATGGCCGACCCGGTGATGCTCAGGCGCCTGGCCATGATGTGCGCCAGGTTGAACTCCTTGACCGTTGTGCCGCCCAGAAACGCCAGCAGCAGCAAGCGCCCATCCTTGGCCAAGGAAGCCAGATTGCGGGTGAAATAGACAGCGCCCATGATGTCCAGGATCACATCCACACCACGCCCTTGGGTGTGCTCGGAAATGACTTGCTGAAAGTCTTGCTCACGGTGGTTGATGACCAACTCGGCACCCAGCTTCAAACAGGCATCGCGCTTGGACTCACTGCCCACGGTCACAAAAGGGTGGGCGCCAAACTCACGCGCCAATTGCGTTGCGGTGGTGCCAATGCCGCTGCCACCGCCATGCAACAGCACGGTGTCACCCGACTTCAAATGCCCCATTTGGAACAAATTGGCCCACACGGTGAAGAAGGTCTCTGGCAAGGCCGCAGCCTTGATGGCGTCATAACCCTTGGGCCAGGGCAAGGCCTGGGTAGCGGGCACCGTGACGTGCGTGGCATAGCCCCCGCCATTGGTCAAAGCGCACACCTTGTCGCCCACCTTGAAACCTGTGTCGGCACTGCCCACGGCCAGCACCTCGCCCGCCACCTCCAACCCCAGATGCTGGTTGGCGCCTGGCGGCACCGGGTAGTGCCCGCTGCGTTGCAAGACATCAGGTCGGTTGATACCTGCGGCCTCAACATGAACGAGCAACTCTCCATGCGCCGGCTCAGGCACCAGGGCCGTGGCCAAGTGCAGCACTTCCGGCCCGCCCGGCGCAGAAAAAGCAATGTGGTTCATTTGACTGGGGATGGGCATGGCAATCTACCTGCGAAGGTCTGGATCTTTTTTCAGTAAAAATTGCGCGGTCAGCAACAACCACTCAACCGCCCGCTCCAGCAAAGACCTGGCGGCGGGCTTGACGAACTGAGTTTGCATCGTTTCCATGGCGGAACCTTTAGGCACTGGGGATGAGGTGCATTTTTAATGGCAATACGCGTGCCAGGCACCCCCTTCAGCGGGAGTGTCAAATCCAATGCCCATCGATAAGATGCCCACACTTTCAAGCTCGGGGCTGGTGGTGATGACTTCCAACGCCGCTGCAGTCATCCACATTTTGAAGCTCTTCGTCATCGCGGTCGCCGCGGGCCAGGCAGTCTTCAAACAAGGCATGAACTCAGGTGGCCGTCGTCACTGCAGCCCCCAGCGCGAGGTCTGATCCCGCAAAGCCCTTTGTAGGACACGCCCCACAAAACAAAGTGGTCCCAGCCGGCTGGTTTGGCATGGCGCCCCACCCACTATCTTGAAACTCACCAAGACAGCCAGGAGCGCGACATGAAGCCTCACAAACCGGCGACCTCCAGCACAGGCATGCTGGCTTACCTGACGGGCATTGGCCGGGCCATCTTCCATCATCACGACGAAGGTACACACCCGGCTGGCGACCAATACTGGGCCGTCATGCACATTGATACCAACGGCGTTTTGCAGAACACCACAGTGCGCGTGATCTCGGTTCATCCGGGCCTGCGCAGTGTCACCGTGCGCCGCGAAGCCGATGAGCAAGACGTCATCTTGCGCATCAGCCGGATCGTGGAGGCCATCGACATCCGCAGCGGACGCCGGATTGACCTGGCGAAATGGCTCGATAACCATCCCTCGCTTGGCCAGGGCGAGTCAGGCACTTAGGCCCGATGTGTCAGTTCTATCCGACACTTTGTTTGACTGTGATCTGACAACGCGCGACAAAGGCAAGGTCTACATTGAAGTTGTGTTGGACCCATCTTTGACAGCCCAGGACGATTGACCAAAGCTGTGGAAAGGAAACCATGAATGCAATGCGCCACACCCCAACCGCGCCGTTGACCCACCTCACCGCCGTGCACCTGCTCGGCCGAATCCTTGAACGCCTGGACCGCACCAATGGCCCAACAAGCCCCACCCGGTATCAAGCAGCGATGCAGCACCTGAGCAAAGCCCTGGACCGCGTTGAACAAGCCTTTGTGGTGCGGCAAGTGCTGGAGGCGAATCAGGCCCCCGTGCGAAGCATCTTGCTGGTGAAGTAAGCCGCTCGACTGCCTCGCTGCAGCGCGCACGTTATTTCTGTCTTGACAGAAATAAAAGAAGTGCTCGACAATGCAGCCATGAACCTCTCACCCACCCTTTCACGGTTCGTCCTGCACTGGGGCGAAATGGGCACGCGCTGGGGCGTGAACCGCACGGTCTCGCAAATCCACGCGCTGCTCTACATCAATGGTCGGCCCATGCACGCCGAAGAAATCGTGGACACCCTGGGTGTGGCCCGGTCCAACGTCAGCAACAGCATTCGCGAGTTACAAAGTTGGAAGCTCGCCCGGCTGGTGCATGTGCCCGGTGACCGGCGCGACCACTTCGAAACCTCCACCGACATCTGGGAACTGTTTCGCACCATCGTGCACGAGCGCGAACAGCGCGAACTGGCCCCCACCATGACCGTGCTGCGCGACCTCTTGGCCGACCCGGCCTTGAGCAAGGAGCCCGCCGAGGTTCGCCTGCGCATCCGGGCCACCCTGGAGTTCCTGGAAATCCTGACCGCCTGGAGTGACGAAATGCTGCGCCTGGACGTGGCCACCTTGACCAAGGTGCTCAAGCTGGGTGCCCGCATCAAAAAATTGCTGGGCCGCGAATCTGAGATCGGCACCAAGACCTGACATTTTTTTAACCAACTATTTCTCTCAAGACAGAAATTAAAGAAACCATTGACCGGAGATCGCCATGTCCACCGCCTACCCACTCACCCTGCTGTACGACGCGTCTTGCCCAGTCTGCCGCCTGGAAATGGACGAGCTGCGCCACCGAAACGTGGCCGGTCAACTGCTCTTCGTGAACATCAGCGCGCCCGACTTCAACCTGGCCGACCATTGGCCCGCTTCATCAGGCGAGCATCCGCCCACCATGTTGGACATGAATGCGGCCTTGCACGGCATCGGCGCTGATGGCGAGGTCTACACCGGTGTCGAGACCATCCGCCTGGCCTACGCCGCGGTTGGCCTGGGCTGGCTGTGGGCCCCCACCCGCTGGCCTGTGCTGAGGCCCATCACCGACATGGGCTACCGCTGGTTTGCGCGCCACCGTTACGGCATCTCTGAGCGCCTGGCACCGCTGGTCAACGTGATCGCACAGCGACGCGCACAGGCCCGTCAAAGGCGAATGCAGCGCTGTCATGACGACCATTGCGAGATGTAGTTGGCATTGATGAAAGAAGAAGGGAGAGCACCATCATGAGCAGAAGAATCTTGATCCTGGGCGCATCGGGCTGCATTGGCGGGGCCATTGCTTCAACCCTGCGGGCGCATGGCCACACCGTGGTCGAAGGCCGCAGAACCGTGGCAGCGGGCAGCAACCACCTCCACTGCGACTTCGCCGAAGACGTCAGCCCGCAAGCCTGGGCCGAGCGCCTGACATTGGCTGGCGGCTTTGACGTGGTGATCAACGCGGTCGGCATCCTGATGCAGGACGCCCGCAACCGCTTCGAGCGCATCCATGCGCAAGGGCCAGCAGCCCTGTTCCGAGGGGCCGCCCTGGCTGGCGTGCAGCGCGTCATCCAGATCTCTGCGCTGGGCGTGGGTTCACAGCCGCACCACCTGCAAACACCTTATGCGCTGACCAAGCTGCAGGCCGACGAGGCCTTGCTGGGCCTGGTGCGCCAAGGCTTGCTGGACGGTGTGGTGGTGCGGCCCTCGCTGGTCTACGGCCCTGGCAGCCAAAGTGCCGCCTTGTTTCAGCAGCTGGCGCGCATGCCGGTCGTCGGCCTGCCTGGGCTGGGCCGTCAAAGGGTGCAACCCATCCATGTGCTGGAGCTGGCCGAGGCCGTGGCGCGCATGGCCGGGCACACGTCGCCCATCGCTTCGATCGATGGCGCCGTGCATGAACTGGCCGGCCCGCAAGTGCTGAGCTACCGCGACATGCTTCAACACTATCGGCGGGCGCAAGGGCTGGGCGACCCGGTGTGGATACCTGTGCCCATGCCCTTCATGCGGATGGGCGCGCACCTGGCCCAATGGCTGGACCAGCAAGCCTTCAGCCCCGACACGCTGACCATGCTTGAGCATGGCAACACCACCACCGTCAACGCCGCGCGCTTTTGGCTGGGCCGCGAGCCCACTGCCATGGACCAGGCGCTGGTCTTGCCCACCTGGGTCGTGCTGCCCAGCTGGATGCGCCATGGCCTGCAAGCCACGCTGGCCTTCATGTGGATCTACACCGCCCTGATCACCGTGGCTTGGCCGCAGGCTTCGCATGTGCTGGATCTGCTGGCCCGCTGCGGCTTCAGTGGCGAGTGGGGCTGGCGCATGATGGCGCTGTCCTGCACGGTCAACACGGCCATGGGCCTGGCCTTGTTGCGCAGAAGCCCAGGCGCGTGGACTTACGCTTTACAAGCCGGCGCCATCGTGGGCTACACCGCCACCGCCGCGTGGAACATGCCGGAATTGACCATCGACCACTGTGGCCCCTTGGTCAAGAACGTGCCCGTGCTGGCCGCCGTGATGCTGTTGTGGCTCAGCGTGCCGGTGCGTTACGCCGTGCCGTCCAGGATCAGCCGAGCCACCCCTGACGGATCGACCCACATCGGCACATGCCCCCACTTGGCGGGCCGAACCCAGGTGGCACCTGGCGGCAACTGATCGCGGTGCTGGGCACTGCTTGTCAGCAACCAATCTCGCGTGCCGAAGGCCACCGTCAGTGGGCAGGCGATGGACTGCCCTCCTTCAAAAGCCCCTGCGTTGTCAATCGTGGCATCAAAGCCCGGCGCAAAGGCGAACTCGATCGCGGCACGGAATGCGTCGGCGGGCGGCATGCGCCGGCTGCCAAAAGAGATGGGCACCGACAGCAACAGCTCGCGCAACAGCGCCGACTTCATGGCCAGCTTCACCCCGCCAGGCGACAAACGGGTAGAGGTGCGCATGAACCCAAAAAAATGGGGGACCCACGATGATGGGTGGCTTTTCCACAGGCCTGCGGGCGATATGGCCACCACCGACCGCGCCCTGCCTTGCCGGGCCACCTCCAGCGCCATCCAACCACCCATGGAGTTGCCGGCCACATCAAAGGGCTCGTGAATGCTCTTGGCCTCCAGCGAATCGAGCAAACCCCTCACCAGGTTGGGCACCGTGGGCGGCACGCTGGCAGGCAGTGGTGGGGTCTTGCCAAAACCGGCGGTGTCGAATGCCAGCACACGCCGCTCCTTGGCCAGCAAATCCATGACGGGGGACCAGGCAAAGTTGGACATGCCAATGCCGTGCAGCAAGACCAGCGGACGTCCTTCACCTCGTTCTTCACAGTGCCACATGGGCGATCCTTTGCGTTCAATCACGTGACACGGAAAAAGCTCAACTCAACGCGGTCGGGGTAACGGGCACCGGTGCCCACAAACACCGATTCCATCATCCACCTCAGGCGGGGCGAAGCCGTCTCGAAACGAGGCGTGGTGCGGAAGTAGACCAAGGCAGGATCGACCACACGACCCTGGTTGATCTGCTCGATGACCTCGGGCGCGGCCACGCGCATGCCGGTGTTCTCAATGAAGATCTGCTCACCTTCCAGCGTCTGCAGAATGTAGCGCGCCTGGATGAACGACTGGGTGGCCGATGTCAATAATTGGAAATCGGCGCCGCCCGGCAGCACATGGCCGTGCAGCACCGGGCCATTCATGGAGCCCGACGTGATGGGGATGATGCGGCGTCGGCCCACTGGCGTTTCACCAATGTCCATCGGCGCGGCAACCTGGACCACGCAATCGACAATGCGTTCAAGGCTTGGGGCGGCGAGGCTCATCGCGCACCTCCAGCGGCGTGCGCTGCCCTCAAGTTCTCTTGGTCAAAACCGGCCACACGCTTGTAACCTTGCGCAATGCCTTCCAGCTCATGCAGGGAGATCAAGGTCTCGATGTCATCGAAGCCCTGAGGCGCGCGCTCATGGGCCAACTGCATGACCTGCTCAGGCCCGTTGAGCCGGTTGCGCAGCACGATGGCAGCGGTCTTGGGCAAACGTTCGGCCTCGTATTCCAGCAAAGCATGGGCGGGTGAGATCTCGCCCTGTGCGGCCTTGGCCAGGAAGTCGGCCAGGCAGCGTGCATCCAGAATGGCTTGTGCAGAACCATTGGACCCGATGGGGTACATGGGGTGGGCCGCATCGCCCAGCAGCGTCAGGCGGCCTGCCGTCCACCGGGGCAAAGGGTCCTTGTCCACCAAGGGAAATTCGTAGACGGCCTCGGCCCGCGCGATCAGGTCGGGCACGTCGATCCAGCCCCACTTCCAGTTGGCAAAAGCATGTTCGAACACGGACTTGGGCACCTCGCGGTTCCAGTCGTTCTGCAGGTCCGCGGGCGTGACGCGCAGCTCGGCGATCCAGTTGATGCGCGAGCGACCCTGGCGGCGCGCGGGCTCTGAGATCGGGTAGGCCACGAACTTCTGATCCTGGTGGCCCGCCATGAACATGGTTCGTCCATCCAGGTAAGGCTCGGCCTCGGTCACGGCACGCCAGAGCATGCGGCCAGAAAAGCGCAAAGGGTCTCGGTCAGCCGGGTGCAGCAGGCCACGGATGACCGAATGGATGCCGTCGGCCGCCACCACCACATCTACCCGCTTTTCGATCGGGCCCAGGCCGCCATGCTGGGGGCTCAGTTGCACTGTGACGCCTTGCGGCGTGGGGGTGAAGCCTTCCGCCTTCATGCCCAGGTGGATCGCGCCAGAGCCCAAGCGGCTTTGCACAGCGGCGGCCAGCAGCATCTGCAACTCGCCCCGGTGGATGGAGAACTGAGGCACGTCGTAGCCTGCGGCCCTGCCTCGGGGCTCACGCCAGATCGGCTGGCCAAACTGGTTGAAGTAGGCCAGAGAGGAAGTCTCCACGCCGACCTCGGCCAACGACGGCTCAAGGCCCAGCGCGCACAACTCGCGCACCGCATGTGGCAGGAGGTTGATGCCCAAACCTATGGGCCGCAAAGCTTGTGCAGCTTCCCAAACCTCACAATCAATGCCACGTTGATGCAGTTGAAGGGCCAAGGTCAAACCACCTATTCCCCCACCAATGATGCCAACCTTCATGCACTACCCAGCTTCCGTCAAATTGTTATTAATCATAACAATCAATCGCGCCAAAGCGCTTTCAGGGTTAGCCAGCATGGCATGGACATTGTTATGCAGTAACTTTGTATCTCTACATAACAATCAACATTTCAAGGAATTGTCATGCCCTCTCTTCGCACTTGTCTGGCGGGTGTCCTGAGCATTGCCGCCATTGTTTTCAGCCCCGTCGGCCATGCCGCCACGGCCAGCGCAGCCCCCACCTATGCGGCCACCAAGTACCCCATCGTGTTGGTGCACGGCTTCATGGGCTTCAAGGACATCTTGGGGGTGGACTACTTCTACCAAGTCCCGGACAACCTGCGCAAAAGCGGTGCCAAGGTGTATGTGGCCGCGGTGTCGGAGGTCAACTCCAGCTCGGTCCGGGGTGAGCAGTTGCTCAAGCAGATGAAGGCCTGGGCCGCCGCCGATGGCGTCAAGAAGTTCAACCTCATCGGCCACAGCCAAGGTGGCCCCACCAGCCGCTATGTCGCGGGCGTGGCGCCTGAGCTGGTGGCCAGCGTGACGACGGTTGGCAGCCCCAGCATCATCACTGAAGCCCAAGCCAATGAAGGCGGCATCAACCAGGTGGTGAGCAACTACGCCTCCATCGTTCAATCATTTGGCTCGTTCGTGGCCTGGATCTCTGGCCACCAGGATCTGCCGCAAGACGTGAGCGCGCTGAAGATCAAGGAGGAGCTGGACGACTACGCCGTTCGCTTTCCAGCTGGCATGCCCACCCGCTATTGCGGCGAAGGCGCACCCAAGGTCAAGAACATCTACTACTTTTCAGTGGCTGGCCAGGGTGTGAAGACCAATGGCTGGGATGTGTCCGACCTGGCCATGGTCGCGGCCTCGGAACCCAGCGATGGCGCCGTGATCGCCTGTGGTGCCCACTTCGGCAAGGTCATCCGCGATGACTATCCCTGGAACCACATTGACGAAATGAACCACGTCTTTGGCCTGATCGGCAAAGGGGCGCCTGACCCGGTGCAGTTCTACCTGGGCCAGGCGAACAGGCTCAAGGTCTTGGGTCTTTGAAGTGATTCCTCAGGGGCTCGACAACTTGTCGAGGAGCGTCAGCAACTGCTGACGCTCCTCGGCGGTCAGCCGATGGGCGGCACGATGGTCTTGTTTGAGCACGGCCTGCTCAATCTGGCGCAGATCTTTGCGGCCCAGGGCGGTCAATGCCAGGCCATAGGCACGCCGGTCGCCAGGCACTTCCAGGCGCTCGACGTAGCCCATCTCGCTCAAGGTGTCGGCCAACGCCACCACACCAGAGCGGGCAATGCCCAGCACCTGCGCCAGCTCTGTGAGCTTCAGGCCCTTGTTGTGGTGAATGATCACCATGGCTGAAAAACGCGGAGGCGTGATGTTCCAGGCTTCAAGCGCGGGCAGGAAATCGTTGTAGATCGCGATCTGCGCGCGGCGCACGCCATAGCCGACCAGCGAATCGAGCACGCCATAGTCGATGCCCGGCACATGCGGGTTGAAGGAGCCTTCGGCAGCAACGGGATCCTGACGTGTCATAGAGCTTTCCAAGTTGGGAGTTCAAGACCCAAGCGCATCATTGTGACCACAACATTGTGCAGTTACCTGGACAAAGGTCGCTTGGATGAATGGGAGGGCGTCGTTCACATCATGGGTGCCAAGGGGCGTGAATGCTGGGTTTGTGAGCGATTTGATTGGCGCAAGTCCCCCAATAAGTCCCCCAGCTTAGACTGGCTCCAATTCGACATGCACGCGTTGGCCGATGGCTGTGGCCATGTTGACCAAGGCATCCAAAGAAAAACGCGACACGCGGCCCCTCAATAAGTCGTTCATGCGGGGTTGCGTGACGCCGCACTGCTTGGCCGCATCGGCCTGCGTCCAGTCGCTGGCTTTCACGATGGCAGCGATTTTCTGCATGAGTTCAGCGCGGATGCGCAGATTGGCCGCTTGTTCGGGCGTGTCCGACAGGGCATCCCATACGCTGGCGTAGGTTTCGGTCTTGCTCATTTCCGGCCTTTCGTGAGTTGGGCAAAGCGTTCCTTGGCGATGTCGATGTCGCGCTTGGACGTGGCCTGTGTCTTCTTCTGGAACGCATGAAGGACATAGACCGCGTCAGCCAGGCGAGCCGTGTAGACCACCCGGTAGGTGCCGGAGTCGTCCCAGATCCTGATCTCTTCCACGCCCTTGCCAATCGACGGCATGGGCTTGAAGTCATCAGGCCGCTCGCCGCGCTGAACCTTGTCGAGCTGGTAGCCCGCGTCCTGCTTGGCATCTTCTGGAAAATCTCGCAGGGACTTGAGGGCGTCACCCAGGAATCGCACTGGTTTCATGGCTAAATTATATCCAAATGGATATGAATTGCAAGGTGCGCCTGAGGCACAGTACATTCTGCAAAACACCGAGGTTCGCCATGCCCATCGACACCACCCATTCATCCTGTGTGTTGGCTGGTACAGCTGGGGGACTGCGGATAAGTCCCCCAATTTACCCGGGCTGTCAAAGGACGCCATGGGACGCCAAAACGCAAAAAGCCCCGTGGTGACGGGGCTTTCGCGTGGTAACTGGGGTCTTTATGGGACGCTGTGAAACCTGATTCTGGCGAGGGCGTCATGCGAACCTCCTTGCCACATAAGGCTTAGAAGGCGACTCACTGTTTTCGTACCCCCAAACAAGCCCCAAAGGCGCGAGGATGTCGGCAGACGCTGCGGGTGGATCCTCGTCGCTTCCGATTCGAATCCCGTGAACTCGTCCGATCAGTAGCCTACTTCCCGCTGATGACGCACGGCCAAGATGACGACATCAGAACCATCAATGCGGTACATGGCGACATAGCCGCTATCGCCGAAATCAATCAGCCACTCGCGATATGCGGGCTCCATGTCTTCAACAGGCCTGCCGACTCCAGGTTGTTGGCCCAGCACCTTGACACCCTGCCGGATGGACTTGACCGCACGCTTGGCGGCGTCGATGTTCTTGCTAGCCAGGAAGCGATAGAGACGCTGGACATCAAGTAGCGCTTGCGGGGACCAGATCAGACGTGACATTCAGGAGGGGAAATGTCATCGCCGTCCTCAAGCTGGCCGAGCCAGGCATCGGCCTCTACGGCCGTCACATGCAGGCCGGTGCGCTGGTACTGCTCCCAAGCGTGAATGCCGTCTTGACGGAAGGCCTCGAGCTTCTCTTCGCGCTCAACGTATTGGCTGATCGCTTCACGCATCAGCCAATGTGGAGTGCGGTGCCGAGCTTCGGCCAGACGTGTCACGCGCGCCTTGATGTCGTCATCGATCTTGATAGACACGGGCCGAGCTGTTGTCGTCATGATTCTACACCCTTTGGTATTACTAGGTAATACCTTAGCACATCAAGCGTCATCAGGCAAGTAGACAACTACGGCTAATCATGCGTCCGACTGCGTGATCGTTGCCCGGAATGCGCATCACCAAGGTGATCAGATCGACACAGCAATCTCTGCCCATTATAAAACTAGTCACCAAAATACTCGCTCAATTTGGTAACCCCCTTTTTGAAGCCACCGCGCACCACATGTTCAAGCAAGTGCGTATTCCAGCTATCTATATATGAAGCTGCCCCATAGGTTTTCTTGTCATTTTTCGAACCGATCATAAACTGACCGTTGGCACTCCACACATGGACCTCTCCCCAAGACAAGCGAACCTTCTCGTTCGCCCCAAGTAACTTATGCTTGATAAGAGTGACATAGCCATCATCCACCACTAGATCACCGAAATTCAAAGATCGACCCGCTTTGAGCGCCTCACTCATTTCAATCATCAAGCGGACACACACAGCGCGCCAAAGGGCGCCGACAAAGCCAGAATTCGTGGACTCCTTTTTTAGGCTTATAGTCACTGCACCGCCTCGAGTGGCAAAAGCAATCGTGTAGTCAGTCCCTGTTGGAATTCCATTCACAGAATGTCGAACACTGCCCCAGCGCACTGCAGTTATAGATTCAAGTAGGTAGCGCGTTCCTTTCCAACTAACGCCACTTGGCGAAATGCTGAGAGTGTCTTTAAAAACAACGCCCACATCAGCACTGAAAGTAATTTCTCTAGCCCACTCCTCCTCTCTTTTTTTGCTTTGCAATTCCGCCTGCTTTCGCTGAGACTTAATATCAGAAAGTGCGCTCGCATCCTGTGCGGCCCGTTCTGAAACGTCTGGCAACTCGGCAAACAAATCTTGCACAAGAGTCGTCAATCGTTGAGATAATGCAATCATGTCATGATCATTGAAAAGATCAATTGCAAGACTACGAATTGAGTACGCAATTTCACGGCTGGGTTCGTGATCGATGCCACGAGCCATTGCACTCAACTGTATCGGTTGGGCAAATTTGTCCCAGTTCCGCGCAACCATTTCAATCTTTTCAACAAAATTTTTAGTAGCGGCCTCCCCAGACTCAATAGACTTCCGTGCAGACTGTATTAGTCTTCGCACATTTTCTGACTCTTTCTCCAGCACGCTCTGCACTTCAATAGCATAGCTGTCAACCAATTCATCAATAAGTTCAGGCGCATGCACCTCTCCACCACAAGTTGCGCCGTCAACCGCGCTGGTTATCGCCTTGAGGAGATCCTGAGGATGCAATCGGTTTAGGGCGTCCTTAATCGCACTTTTGAAATAGCGTTTTCTGTCGCCAAGCTCAGACTCAATCTGATCTAAGGACCTGATTTCGGGGAACCCTGAAATCAATCTATCTTCGTTTATGTCTCGTATTACGTCACCGACATCAATCTCTTCTGAGAGGCGCGCCATTTCTTGAATGAACTCAGCAAGATCATCAATAGACTCCTCTGAATTAACAACCTCAAAGGCTGCCGCCATTAGGTTGCAGTGCGCAAGAGTGGGTAGCCCAGAATCAACTCTGATCGCCATTGGGTCGCGCAATAGGCCGTCCAATAGCTGAGTAGCCTTACGAGGAGATACACCAGGCAGCCAAGCAATCTCCGCACTCAATCGAGCTCTTGGATTTGTTAAGTCTGCGCGAGCTTTTTGGCAAGAATCATGATCCAACTCCAGCGACTTTTCATCAGCGCACTCAACTATTTTTATTCTGTTGTCTCTGGTTGTTATGCCGAGAAGCATAAATGGACTTTGATGAAGGCGCGATGTCTGGAGGGATCTTGGTTCTTTTGGTCTGGCGCTTCGGGGGGATTCATGCTGTTCCATCGTTGGCCTATCGGTATATTCTCGGCTTTGCACTCATCTGCCCAATCAGAACTATAGGCAAACGTCTTTAATGAAAGATTTTTTCATTTATTCCTGCTCATCCTCTGATTTCTCCAACTGTGGACTATCTGGCTCCTGCGTTGACGGATCAACATCAGGGATTGCAGGCGAATAATCTGGATTTAGTGGTGGAGCGGGAAATGGTGGAGATTGAGTGTGCAACGAAAAACGGCGTCCTCCCTCAGCATTTAATTCTGATCGAAACGGCTCAATTTCTGATCGCGCGCTTTCCAGAGCTCCCTGCTTGTAACGAAACGCGCCACACCGACTGTTATAATCAGTTATCATTTCGTTAAATTTATCCACATCTAAGTTGTTATGGCTGTTCACAGTATTCTTTGCTGACTGTAGCCTGATATCCTCAGCTAGGCAATATCGGATCTGCGCAGAACCAAGCACATTGTTATCGCCTGCGGGTGGCATTTCCTCAAAGGGACGACTCTGAGTCACTGGGTCAGTTGGGGAAGGTTGCAAACTAGGTTCGGGAGTAGCCGTAGATGCTGATTGCATGTAGCTTGGCTTGGGGGCGGCATTTTTCTCCCCAGAATTGGACAGCAGCCAGATAAATGCAATTCCGGCAACGATGCCAAGTAACCATTTCACCTCTGCGGACCAGCCGGTTGACTGAATCGGAGCTTGGTAGGCTTGCGGCGGGTTGATTGGCACATCCCGCTCAGCCGGTAACGCAACGTTTGATTGATCGCGACTCGGCTCAGTGGTAGATGTCGGATGATCCTCTTGCCCGGCACTACCAACGGCCACATCGACTCCTGAAAGCATTGAAGAGAGCCCGGCGAATCCTTGTGCCGCACCTTCTATTTTTTTATCTTCCCCTGAATTCACGGCCATCCCCTTACATAAAACCTATTCGACGATTTGAGCCGCCCTCAATGGCCCTGGCAGGAGCCGCATCCATTGCCAATAACAAACTCTCCTGGTCAAGTTTGTCCTTACCGGCACGGGCGGCAAGTCGCGCCCCTTCTCTAACGACAAAGGCGACGTCCGATAGAGGCCGCCCGGCAAGTTTCTGAGCTAACGGCCTAGGATCGATGTCCGCTTCTTTCGGCAGGGTTGACACCAGTTTTTCCAGCAGCGATAGAACCTCCGATTCACTGGCGAAGTCGACATTGATCACATGGTCAAAACGTCCTCGCCGCAAGATGGCGGAATCGATCATGTCCACGCGGTTTGTCATCGCGATGATCAATACGTCATTCTTGGTTGCCTCGGGAATGCGTCGTAAGAACTCTGCAACCTCTTCGACTCGGTGGTGTCCAGATCCCATCTCACGATCGGCCAGGAACGCTTCCATTTCGTCAATGACGAGAACGGAGGGTGCGTTTTGCATCGCCTTATCAAAAACCTCAGCCACCTTCTTGCTGGTTTCGTGGATATAAGGGCTCGCGACGCTGGAAGCGTCAATCTGAAAACTCGGCCATCCAAGAAAGTCGATCAAGCGCTCAACCGCAAACGTCTTTCCGCAGCCCGGTGGACCATGGAGGACAACCGCAGATGGGAAGTCAATGCCCAGCGCTTTATAGCGCGCTTGATTCTGAACGATGTCAACGATGTGCTCGTTGAAGAAGGCGGCCAGTTCAGGTCGCCCCGCCAATTCAAATGCAGGACAGGATGGCCCTTGCTCTGCTGGTGACTTCCTGCTGCCAGACCGTATTACTGACTTTTCATCGGCCTCGATAGTTGGCGGCCTACGCTTGTCAGCCGGAACGACTTCGGCAACCTCAATGCCAGAGGCTTGGACAACTTCCTTGAGGTGCCCAGCGCCAAGCCAACTCATGGTCTGGCGCAGTCGTCGGAATGATTTTGCCGAGACATTTGCGCCACCGGTTAACCAATACCCTAGAACGACATCATCATCAGTTCTAGAGCTGATGCTGTAGGTTGGCAGAATGCGACTGATTTTCTCGACGTACAAGGCGTCCTGAAACGGCGTTTCCGTATCGATATCACGCGTTGCCTTCAACGCCAAAGCGAAGGACAGTGCCTCCGCTTTGGTGTTGGGCGAGCGCCCATCGGCAACAGGACAAAGAACCTGGCTTGGCCCACAGCAAATTGCCCACAACGACTGATCGCCAAATGTGAAAGAACCAAATAATCCAGGCTCGACCAACCCAGCGTCAGTCCAACGACTGATTAATTCATCACGTGAGACAAGCGCACGACCTCCTCCAAGTGTTTCAAGGATCTGCCAATGGACACTCTCAAACAATGCGACGCGAGTCTTCGAGCCGTCGGGCAACTGGAAGCCAATGGGAAGCCAAGCTTCAAGCACCATAGGTCAACTCCGCACGATGTTGGTAGCTACCATCATTTCATCACCACCAGCCGATCCGATGCGGACAGAGTCTAGATGTGCTACCACAGCCCTGAGCTTATCTATATCGTTCGACTTCAAGGCCTCCGAACCGGTCGCCACCATCTGTGCGTGCTCTCGAGCATCAGGGAATAGATAGACGTCTTCTGCCAGCCATTTGAAACGGTCGATCACAAACCAATCTTGACGCCAAAGAATCATGAAGTTCTTGCTGCGCAAGTCATCCAAGTGGGCTTCAAAATCACCGCCGTTATTTTCGATTGCGCGTTGCGCAGTCTTGGTCAGGTTGTCGAAAGCACTCGACTCAGTCGGGCGAGCAAGTTCCCGCACATTTTTGTCGAAGAAATCAACTGCTTTGGCAAGCTCAAGCAGACGAATTTCTTTCAAATTTCCTTTGCGAGCGAGTGCAAGCAATCGCTTGGCATCCTGCACATTGTCCATCGCCTGTTTCGCAGTTTCAGGGTCAGCTTCCCCAGATTGCATTGAAGCAGCTTGTTCCAACTTTGCACGGGCTTGGTCCAAGTGAGGGTCGTCAATCTTTGATGACATCTCGTCCAGACGCTGCATCGCTTGGTCGGACTGCTCTTCAACCAACTTTGCCGCTTTGGTATAGTCTATTTGACCATCCTGGCGTGAGTAAAAATTGCGTCCACTGTGAAACAAACCACCTATCGAAGGTACCGAGACCTCCAATTTAATTGTTCCTGAGTCCTGTATCTCGTATTCACAAATCAGTTCGGCACCAGCGGCAATGACGCCGTCCTCGAAGTCAGCACCTTTGATTTCGAACATGCCGATAAAAAGGTTGTCATGCACTGAATCAGCAATATCACCTTCCCACAGTTTGAACTTGATTGATCCCACGCTGCCAGCCTTGAGGGACTCTTCTGACTTGAAGACCATCTTCCCCTTTGCTGGCAACTGATCACCCTCTCGAACAAGGTAATCAAGAACAATCCGCCCCCCCAGTTTCTCACGCGCCTCAACTCCAATGGAATGTGAGGCCGGGATCGCGTCGATGCTTGCTGCGGTGCGAGAAATCACGATCTTGTCATCACGCAAGGCAACTGGACCACCCGTCGAATCAAAGACAAAGACCTTGAATACGTTCTCGCCGGGTTTTGCAAGACTGAGGTCCACAGAGGCGCCGTCTTTGAGCCCCATGCGGCCAGATGACCAGCCAGTGTCCAGACTGTCAATCTGGAATTCAGCGCCGCCCACTACCCTACCCCCCAATTTGGCAACCAGTCGGGCTTTTGAATCCGGGGTCCGCGTGATGTAGTTGAAAGAGAGGTCAAGTGCGCCGCCAACACTGATCGCCCCACGGACGCTCTTGCGTCCACGACTTTGCGAAGTCCAATCGATAGATTCGGCGAAAACTGCAGCGCCCTCAGCCACTGCCGTCATGGGATTAACCTCCGTTGAGGGCGCAATACCAAGCTCGAACGCCACCTTGTCCCGCAAAGGTTTGTACTGGGTAGGACCGCCGATGAAGACTACTCGCTCAACATCATGCGGGCTCAAGCCAGCCTTTTCCAGGGTTTCACGAGCAGACTGGATGGACTCATCCAGCTTGCTAGCAATCAGGCTATCCAGCAGACTTCGAGACAAGGGAATATCAACGTAGATTTCCCCACCAGACTCATCACTTACGGTCAGGCCATCCGCCTCACCAAGCATGATTAGGGACTCTTCCTTGACTGACAAATCGATCTTTGCTCTTTCGCCAGCCCAAAGGCACATCCTTATTAGCGACTTGTACTTGGGGTTGGTTGTAAAGTCTTCGGGGAGATCGAAGTTGGAAACTAGCCAAGGCTTCACGACGTTATCTAGAATAGAACGATCAAAGTCCGTTCCACCACACATCGCAACACCACCGTGCGCCAGCAGACTAACTCGACCACTAATGCTCTCAGCAATAGCGATGTCTAATGTGCCGCCGCCAAGATCGAACACGAGAAACACACCGTCTCCCTTGCGCTGCTTCATAACGCTCATGACCGCTGCAACAGGTTCCTGCATCAGTGCAACGCGCCCCAACCCCGCCATTTCCGCAGCAGCCAACGTGGCGTCTTTTTGCATTTGGTTGAACGCTGCGGGAACCGTGATGACCGTCCCCGTTTCTCCGCTATTCCGAATCTCTTCCGGAAGATAGCCAAAGCACAGCTTCAGAATCTCCGCCGAACACTCCTCCGGCGTCATTGTGATATTAATTGCACTCAACTTAACTGGAGTGCTCGTCCCCATCATTCGTTTGAATTTTGTCGCAGCGTTGTCAGGATTTTTGGCGGCACTATCATAGGCACGCTTACCTAAATACTTATTTCCTCGCCGATCAATGAAAATAGCTGACGGCGTTACGTCATTTTGATCTGGGCTCTTGTAGAGGCGAACAGACTCCCCGTCATAAGAGCAAATGGCACTATTCGTCGTGCCGAGATCAATCCCGATGTATTTCATGCCTCGACCTTCCTGAGCATCACTGTGCCTTGTTTTCGTAGACCTTCGGGGCCCATGATGATGGGCTCCACCATTTGATCAACAAGCAATTGATCATCAGGGCCAAAATCACCAATATTCAAGGCAGAGGCCGCCATCCCAGGATCAAATGGTTGACCCTCCACATTGACCAACTTCAGGCCGTTTGCATCGAGGCTTTCTTCGACCTTCTTCTGGAAATAGCGAAGCTGATTTACGTATCTTCCGCCATCACCAGCGTCAAGCTTGTTGACCAGTCGTGCAAAGAGCCTAGAAAAACGCCAACTCTCGACAGCAACGTCGATCAGCGATCGTTCCAGTTGTTCGTGGTTCTGGCCTTGTTCAATAGTCACTAACGCCCCCCTTGTGCTCTTCCGTCTTCAGCGCCTCCGTACACGGAATGCTCATTATCTTAGCCGCCAACGACGACAGAACGGCTCTTCCTGGCTAGGCACCGCCGTTCGTGCGCTGATTTGGATAGCTATGCAGGTTGTTTTTCCTCACCGTTGCAACGTCAGCTTGGATTGTTGTCGGGTCGGGTCAAGCGCCACCAGCAACTCGCTGCGATGCGGGGGCATTGCGTGAGTGACACGGACAAGCCGGTTGACTCGCTTTGGTCATGGGTGTCAACTAGTGGAGCCAATCGGGCTCCTTGCCCCCTCCATCGTGGAGAAAAAGGCGTCGCAGTCGTCACCTGCCTCCATCGTTGTACCCACCTGAGCAGATCGCGTGCTGGCGCCAGACGCCGACCACGATTATTTCGAAGCCGAGCCTATGCCTGCGCGCATGGGGCCGAGCCATCACGAGAGCGGCATTCAAACGCCGTGCGTCGTTACTGGCAGCTTGCTGACAGTGACGACGCCAGTA
This sequence comes from uncultured Aquabacterium sp., assembly GCA_964554655.1. GTDB lineage: Bacteria > Pseudomonadota > Gammaproteobacteria > Burkholderiales > Burkholderiaceae_C > Aquabacterium. Next base: position 40,409 of record CAZKPN010000024.1, read on the forward strand.
GCACGACCGAGCGCCGTGTCAACCACCGTGACGTGCGCCAGTGATGCTGCGCAGTGATGCCAGCAAAACGACCAACGTCAAGACGTTGATCGAAGTGGATCGAAGGATGGCCAGACCACCTTCAGAGATCCGATGGGCCCCGAGCCCATTCATCAGGCACAGCATATTGGCAATGGGCTGCAAGCCTGTTGTCAGTTGCTGCATGCAATGGGCCTTGAGCCTATTCGTACTGACAGCATGAATCCACTGGGCTGCAAGCCCATTGGCATTCAACTGTGCCGTGCCTTTGCGGCCCGACCGCAAAGCACCGTCAGGCCACCCGTCAGATGGCCACCCCGGACGTGTGTGAGACGCACACCCCTCGGACCCTGGGTCAATGGTCCCTGCGCATAGCGCTATGCCAACAGGCAAGCCAGCGCAGTGCCACAGCGACGTGCAACGCAGGCAAGCAGTCAACAACCTTGCACAAACCGGGAGTGGTGTCCCGCGTCCCTTGTAGTCCCCATCGCGCTGCGGCGTGAGGGGCGGACAGAAACACTTACCTGACCTCTCCACACCACACACAAGTCCGTGCCTCCGGCGCGGCAAGCGGATCGATGAACAGTCTTTGAAAGGCATTGGCCATGCGCACCCTCAACCGCGATTTCAAGCTCATATGCCAGCGCAACCGCGATGGCTCCTTTGCCACTCAACACGACCGCGAACGGCTGCTGACCATGGTGGCGAATCAGCTTCACGAAGATGGCTTTAAGAATTTGCGGGCGCAGGGCATCCGCACCAAGCACGTCGAGCACCTCGTGAGCCGTTGGCAAGCGGCAGGCGCAAGCACCGGCACAATGAAGAACCGCATGTCGGCACTGCGATGGATGGCCGAGAAGATCGGCAAGGAAAACATCGTGGCCCGTGACAACGCGGCCTATGGCATTGCTGACCGGCGTTTCGTGACGAATGAGTCCAAGGCGAAAGAGCTGGACCAGGGCAAGCTGGACAAGGTGTCCGATCCATACACGGCCATGTCCTTGCGGCTTCAAGAGGCCTTTGGCCTGCGCCGCGAGGAAAGCATCAAGATCCAGCCAGGGTGGGCCGACCGTGGCGACGTGCTGGTGCTCAAGTCCACATGGACAAAGGGCGGCAAGGAGCGGGAGATCCCTATCCTCAATGGGATGCAGCGAGATCTACTGAATCAGGCCAAGGCACTGGCTGCCAAGGGCAGTTTGATCCCGGCCGAGATGGCCTACATAGACCAGCTCAACCGTTTCAAGGCTCAGACTGCCTTCGCCGGAATCGACCGTGTTCACGGCTTCCGCCATGCGTATGCACAGACGCGATACGCTGAGTTGACCGGCTGGAAGGCACCGGCTGCTGGCGGGCCCACATCCAAGCAATTGAGCCCCGAACAGAAGGCCATCGACCGGCAAGCCAGGCTCACCATCTCACGCGAGCTGGGCCACGAGAGGGAGCAAATTACAGCGATTTACCTAGGACGCTGAGGCATGGCCACGCCGCTACGCCGCCGCACTGGTAGCTTTGAGCGGCAGCACCTTGGCACCTATCAGCATGACATCCAGCTTGTCAGCCCAGACCTGCATCATCTCGGCCCGGCGCTCTAGGTGGACGCCGCGCAGGTAGGCTGCATCTGTCAGGTTGTCTTTGGCGTGCGAAAGCTGCGTCTTGATGATCTCGATGGGGTAGCCCATCTCCTCCAAGCCCGTGGACACTGCGGCCCGCAGACCGTGGCCAGTCAGCTTCCCGCCGTATCCCATCTTCTTGAGCGCTTGCAAGACGATGTTTTCGCTGGCCATGGACTGGTTCATGGGCGAAGGGAACATGTAGCGCGACTCGGCATTGAGCGACTTCAACTCCTTCAGCACCGCCACTGCCTGGTGGGGCAACGGCACGACGTGTACCCGGCGCTTCTTCATCCGCTCGGCAGGGATGCGCCACACCCCGGCATCCAGATCGAATTCATCCGGCGTCGCGCCACGAACCTCGCCCGTGCGACTGCCCGTCCACAAAATCATGCGGATGATGCCCAGGGTGTTGGGATGACCTGCATAGCCCTCCAGCGCATTCAAAAAGGCTGGCAAGCCCTTCGGGCCGATGCTGGCAAAGTGTTCGCGTGTAGGGGCCTGGAAGGCGCCCTGCGTATCACGGATCGGGTTATCCGTGCGTCGGCCTGTTTGCACCGCATAGGTCAACACCGAGCCGATGCGCTGGCGCACCCGGCGCAATGTCTCCAGCTTGCCTGCGGTCTCCAATGGCTCCAGCACACGCATGATGTCTTGCGCGGTCAAGCTGGCTACGGCGCGCGTGCCGATCTTGGGCAACACGTAGTCGCGCAGGCTTTGAAGGTTTTGTTCGAGGTGGCCTTCGGTCCATTTCTTGGCCTTCTTGCCCAGCCACTCTTCAGCGATCACGGCAAAGGTCTGCTGCGCCGCGTTAACGCGCAAGGCCTTCTGCTCGCGGCCATTTTGGATGGGGTCGATGCCCTCGTGGATCAGGTTGCGGGCCTCGCCTGCCTTTTGCCGCGCACGGGCCAGCGTCACGTCGGGGTACTCGCCCAGCGCCAGCAAGCGTTCGCGCCCTGCCAGGTAGAACTTCAGGCGCCAATGCCTGGCACCGTTGGCGCGCACCAGCAGGTACAGACCCCGGCCATCGTGCAACTTGCGGTCAACAGGCACGCCATCGCGCAATGCAGGCTTGGCTCCACGCACGCCAACATCGCTCAGGGCATCAATGAGTTTCTTGGGCATGGAAACCTCCTGGAATCCGTACCCCTAAACGTACCCCCAAGGAATTGGGCTGTCAAGAAACCGAATGGGACGCCAAAACGCAAAAAGCCCCGTGGTGACGGGGCTTTCGCGTGGTAACTGGGGTCTTTATGGGACGCTGTGAAACCATTTCTTGGCGGAGAGGGCGGGATTCGAACCCGCGGTAGGGATAAACCTACACACGCTTTCCAGGCGTGCGACTTAAACCACTCATCCACCTCTCCGAAGCCCGCTATTGTAGCAAGGCTTCGCTCAGTTCAACTCCACCTTCTTGCCATCTTTGTAGGCGAACAGCGTCATCGACGGGGTTTTGCGCTCACCATTGGCCTCGAACTGCACGCGCGCCGTGATGCCGGTGTAGTCGGTGGCCGCCAGCTTGGGGCCATACACCTTGGGATCCACCGAGCCCGCGCGCTTCATCGCGTCCACCAGCAACATCGTGGCATCGTAGGTGTACGGCGAGTAAACCTGGAACTGCTTGGGAAACTTGGCATCGTATTTGGCGCGCCAGGCCTTGCCGCCCGGCAGCTTGTCCAGCGAGGCCGCGCCCACGGCGCACACCACATTGCCCAGGGTCTTCGCACCGCTGGACAGCTCGATCAGCTTGTCGGTGCAGATGCCATCGCCGCCAAACAGGTAGGCCTTGGTCAAACCCAGTTGCTGCATCTGACGCAGCATGGGGCCGGCTTGCGGGTCCATGCCGCCGAAGAAGATGCCATCGGGCTTCTTGCTCTTGATCGAGGTCAGGATGGACATGAAGTCCACCGCCTTGTCGTTGGTGTACTGCTCACTTACCACCTCCAGGCCCAGCTCTTTGGCGGTCTGGCGGAACACGCCGGCCACGCCTTGGCCATAAGCGGTGCGGTCGTCAATGATGGCGACCTTCTTGAGCTTGAGCGTCTTGGCCGCGTACTGGGCCAGGCCCGCGCCCAACGCTTTGTCATTGGCCAGCAGGCGGTACACGTTCTTGTAACCCAGGGTGGTCAGGTCAGGGTTGGTGGCCGAAGGCGTGACCATCGGCAAGCCGCACTGGCTGTAGATCTTGGCCGCCGGGATGGTGGTGCCGGAATTCAGGTGCCCGACCACGCCATTGACCTTGGCATCGCACAGCTTCTGGGCCGCTGCTGTGCCTTGCTTGGGGTCGGCAGCATCGTCTTCGGCCACCAGCTCGAACTTCACCTTCTTGCCGCCAATCTCGACGCCCTGGGCGTTCAGTTCATCGATGGCCATGCGCGCGCCGTTTTCGTTGTCGCGGCCGTAGTGGGCCTGCGCGCCAGACACCGGGGCCACGTGGCCAATGCGCACCATGGTCTGGGCTTGCGCAGCAGTGACCATGCACAGCGAGGACAACATCGCAGCAGCAGCGGCGGCCACTGGGAACAAAGCAAAGCGTTGGGTCATATCCACCTCAATCATTGAATGGCGTTACAGATAAAAAATCAGCGGTTGTGGTTGCGCAGCTTGGCCACTTCCTGGGCCACAGCGCGCGTCACCACATCGCGCATGGTTCGGGACAGTTCATCGCGCAGGTCTTGCATCAAGGTTTCGGTGAACTGGGCCAGCAGGGGCTGCATGGATTCGCGCAAGCGGAACTCCAGCATTGAATCGATCTGGCGCTGCACATCGGTCAGGATGCGTTGAGACAACTGCGCTTCAGAAACCTCGGGCTCGGTGACTTCCACCTGCCTGGCGGGCACGACATGCGGGATCGAGGCCAAGGGCACCATGGACTGAGATGAAGCAACCTCGGCCAAGGGCATCGGCGAAAAATCAATGTCGGGCGCCAGCAAAGGCGACTCGACCACTGCGGGCACCGGCAAGAGCTGCCCGTCTTCGGGATTGAACTCGATCACCTCGGTGAGCGTGGGCACGTTGGCAGGGTGGGGCCGGGTGGGGAAATTCATTCCTTCACCTCATGCGGCTGAATCTGCAGGCCCAAGGCCTCGTATTGCTTCCAGCGCTGGCGGCCAAGCTGGCGGTCGTGCGGCTCCAGGGACACGATCTCGAACAAGCGCTCAAAACGCTCGGGTTGATCGGGCATGTCTGGGCCCAGGTTGACCAGGATGCTGCGCTGGCCGGGCGCTGGCGTGTCCACACCATGCGGCGCCAGCCACACCGGCGTGTCGTGCAAACGCGCGGGCATGTCTTGCCCAGGCATGGCCAGCACATGCGGCAAAAACTCTTGCTCGTCAAACACCCAAAGCTGGCGGTCAAGGGCCTTGAGCGTGTTGGCATCGCCGGTGACCAAAACACCCGCACCGCTTTTGTAGGCCTTGCGCAGCAGCCGACACGCGTAGGACAGCTTGTCGGTCATGCCATGGTGAAACTCAACGGTGTTCATCGATCAGCCATCAGGGTCATCAAGCGGCTTTGCCCGCCACCTTGGTGGTTTTCTTCGCGGCCACAGGCGCTCGCGGCTTGAGGGCGCCCTCACCCGCTTGCGACAACACGAATTGGGTCAGCAAACCGACAGGGCGGCCAGTGCCACCCTTGGCACCGCCCGACTTCCAGGCCGAGCCGGCGATGTCCAGGTGGGCCCAGCGGTAGGCCTTGGTGAACTTGCTCAGGAACACGGCGGCCGTGATGGCACCACCTTCGCGCCCGCCCACATTGCCCAGGTCGGCAAAGTTGCTCTTGAGCGAGTCGCCATACTCGTCGTCCAGCGGCAAGCGCCAGGCGGTGTCCTGGGCCTGTTGGCCCGCTGACAGCAGCAACTGCGCCAGTTCTTCGTCGGCGCTGAACAGGCCACTGTGGATGTGGCCCAAGGCCACCACGCAGGCACCCGTCAAGGTGGCGATGTCGACCACGGCCGCAGGCTTGAAGCGCTCGGCGTAGGTCAAGGCATCGCACAGGATCAGGCGGCCTTCGGCATCGGTGTTGAGCACCTCGATGGTCTGGCCGGACATGCTGGTGACCACATCACCTGGCCGGGTGGCGGTGCCGCTTGGCATGTTCTCGCAGGTGGGGATCAGGCCAATCAGGTTGACCTTGGGCTTGAGCTCGGCCACGGCGCGGAAGGTGCCCAGCACGCTGGCGGCGCCGCCCATGTCGAACTTCATCTCGTCCATGCCCGCGCCGGGTTTGATCGAGATACCACCGGAGTCGAAGGTGATGCCCTTGCCCACCAGCACCACGGGCGCCTGCGACTTGGCCGCGCCTTCATAGTGCAGGATGATGAATTTGGGCGGCTCGTCAGAACCGTTGGCCACCGACAGGAAGGAGCCCATGCCCAATTTTTGCAGGGCCGGACGATCCAGGACCTGAACCTTGAGGTGCTTGAACTCCTTGCCCAGGCGCTTGGCCTCGGAGGCCAGGTAGGTGGGTGTGCAGTAGTTGCCGGGGCGGTTGCCGCACTCACGCGCCAGGGTCACGCCCTCGGCCACGGCCTGGCCTTGGGTCAAGCCTGCCTTCAAAGCCACCGACTGCGCGGTGGAGCCCAGCAAGGTCACCTTGCTCAGGCCAGACGCTTTGGGGGCGCTGGGCTTGGTGTGGCGGTACACATAGGTGGCATCGGCCACCGCCAGCACCAGGCTTTGCGCGTGTCCGGCTTCCAGGGACCAGCCTGCGCCCACCGCGACGGCCAGGTGAGCCACGCCACGGTCTTTGACCTCGGCCACGCCCTTGCCCACGGCCGCCTTGAAGGCCTTGCCAGACGCATCAGCCGCCGCCACCAGCACCAGGCGCGGCGCCTTCACGCCAACAGGCCGGTGCACGTAAAGCACCTTGCCACCTTTGAGCGCCCAATCGTTGCCTTTGAGGGCTTGCTCCGCCACAGCATCCAGGGCCGGATCGCCCGTGGTAGCGTGGTCGCCAGTCAGGATCACCAGCAAGGCGTCGGCGTTGATTTGGGACAAGGCGGGCCCTTGGGCCACGGTGTAGCGATAGTCCATGCGGTGCGCGTCCATAATGGACGGATTGATTTGAGCTGAGCAATGTTATTCGATTCCTCTGTGCGCCGAGAACTCTGGCGAAGCTTTGTCGGCACGCTGGTGGTGCTGTTGACCGTGGTCCTGACCATGGTGCTGATCCGCATGCTCAGCCAGGCCACCAAAGGTGCGTTCGCGGCCAGTGATGTGAGCCTGATGCTGGGCTACACCCTCATCGGCCAGGCGCTCGAAGACCTGCTCCACGTCGGCCTTGGCGCG
>CAZKPN010000025.1:0-10227 GCA_964554655.1 uncultured Aquabacterium sp.
AAAGTTGTTTCAAGAAACTGAACTCTCCTTTTCAACGCCATGGCGCGGTTGCGGCAAAGTTGCCGGCTGGCCGCGGCCAGGGTGGAGTCGCTGGGATTCGTGTCCAGACCTCGTGACGACCGCGGGCTGAAGAGCCCTTGCGGTGGATGACCACGTTGAGTCGGTGAAAGCGACGGCATCGCCGCCAACCGAGACTCAAGACACGACTATCAGTTGGCACCCGACGGTGCAACTCGGCTTGAAAAGGTCAGAGGGGATGAACGAAAACTCGGGTCGCTGTTTTGCCTGGAAATCCAGGCGAGCAGTTATCGGGTCAACCCGCATTATGTCATTGGCTGAGGGATTTGTCTAGTCACGATCGTGGATAAGGTTTGAACACCCCTCAATGCAAGGGTCACGGCTGGCTGCGGCGACAATGTCCCTATGCAAGAAAGCCTGTCTTTGCCATTGGATCCCCCCGACATGCCTCGCGATGCGGCGGCGAGCAAGGCGGCTTTGGCCGCGCCCCTGGCTGAACGCCTGAGGCCCCAGGCCCTGGACGATGTCGTTGGGCAGGACCACCTGCTGGGCGCGGGCCAACCTTTGCGAGTTGCTTTTGAGTCCGGCCAACCCCACTCCATGATTCTGTGGGGTCCACCCGGCGTGGGCAAGACCACCCTGGCGCGCCTCATGGCGCAGGCCTTTGACGCGCAATTCCTCAGCATCTCGGCCGTGTTGGGGGGGGTCAAAGACATCCGCGAGGCAGTGGAAAAAGCCCTGCTGGCCCAGCGCAATGGCCTGCGCACGATTGTTTTCGTGGACGAGGTGCACCGCTTCAACAAGGCCCAGCAGGACGCCTTCCTGCCGCATGTGGAGTCGGGCCTGTTCACCTTCATTGGCGCCACCACCGAGAACCCTTCCTTCGAGGTCAACGCCGCCTTGCTGTCCCGGGCCACGGTGCATGTCTTGCGGTCCATGAGCGACGAGGCCATGGCGCAATTGCTGGCGCGTGGGCAGGACGCCTTGCAAGGTGCGGCCTTGACGCCAGAGGCTTCCACGCGTCTGATTGCCTATGCAGACGGCGATGCCCGCCGCTTGCTCAACACTTATGAGACCTTGACCGGCATGCTCAAGGGCCGCGCGCTGATCGACGAGGCCGCGCTTGAAAAATCCCTGGGCGAACAACTGCGCCGCTACGACAAGGGGGGCGATCAGTTCTACGACACCATCTCGGCCCTGCACAAGTCCGTGCGTGGCTCAGACCCCGATGCCGCCTTGTATTGGTTCGTCCGCATGGTCGATGGCGGTGTCGATCCACGCTACATCACACGGCGCCTGATCCGCATGGCCAGCGAAGACATTGGCCTGGCTGACCCGCGTGCCTTGCGCATGGCCCTGGACGCCGCCGACACCTATGAACGCCTGGGCACACCGGAAGGCGAATTGACCTTGGCCCAATGCGTGATCTACCTGGCCATGGCCCCCAAGAGCAACGCGGCCTACAAGGCCTACAAAGCGGTGCGCGCCTGGGTCAAGCAGGACACGACACGCCCCGTGCCGCTGCACCTGCGCAATGCGCCGACCAAGCTGATGAAGAACCTGGGCTTTGGCCAGGACTACCGCTATGCCCACGACGAGCCTGATGCGGTGGCCGCTGGTGAAAACTACTTCCCCGATGGCATGGTGCCGCAGGAGTTTTACCAGCCCGTGCCCCGCGGCCTGGAGATCAAGATTGGCGAGCGCCTGACGCAGTTGCGCGAACTGGCCGGCAAGCACGTTACCAAAGGCTGATGCTCAGCGGGTCAAGGCAAGGTGATCGTGATGTTGGCCACTTGAGGCGCCAGTTGCACAATGTCATGGTGCTCGGCCAGCGACTGCTGCGTGAAGTGATTCAGGTTCCAACGCAAGCCCACAAAAGCCATGAGTGACAACAGTCCGAACACCGACGCAATCACCCACAGCGGCACCTCATGCTTGAGCTGGTGTGACACTTGGTCGGGTGCGGCCCAACTGGGCGCAAAAGCGGCACGTTTGCCTTTCAGGCGCGAGATCTCGTCACCCAGCCGTGAGGTCAGGTAGCCCAGCTTCTCGGTGCCTTCGATCAGGTACTTGCCTTGAAAGCCCAGCAGCAGGCACATGTGGAAGACTTCCAGCGTGCCAACGCGCGCCACGCCTTGCGATCGCAGGTCTTCCAGCTTGATGAAGAACTGTTCGCCAGCCAGCTGTTCGCCAAAGAACTGCAGTTGCAAAGGCAGCCGCTGCCAAGACTCGCGCGCCTTGAACGAGGACATCAGCATGGCCTCGTCCACCGTGGCGCAGAACGCGTACTTGCAAGCGTAGATGTCCTCGGACGAAGCGTGCATGCGGGTGGCGCCCCGCTCGAAGGCGGTCAGGAACTGTTTGACCCGTTCGCGAAACACCTCGGCCTCAAGGGGCGCGTGTTTGGCCTTGAGCAGGAACAGCAAGTAGAAGCCGTCGTACATCAGGTCCAGCAGGCTGCTGGCTTCCTTGGGGCGAACGGCGTTCATCGTGGGGATGGTGGCGGTGGACATCAAATCACCTTGTGGGCATTCATGGACCGCATCACGGGTTGACCGCGATGAGCTCCAGCTTGAGTTCATTCAGGCCAGACGGTGCATAGACCGTGAGGGCTTGCGCTTGCAGCATGCGTTCGTAGAGCGATCCGCGAGGCTCCAGCGTGAAGTAGTAGCAGCCAGGCCGGACCGGGATGGCGGCGGGCACCTGAGGCGCGTGCACCAGCTTGACGCCGGGCATGGCCGACAGCACCAGCTTGTCGACGTCTTCGGGTGCCCCGAGCTTGAAGCGCATGGGCACCACATCCACCAGCTCCGACGGCGACATGCTGGCCGACACGCCCAGGTAGAGTTGCGTGCTTGCCTTGATCTGCTCGGAGTCCAGGCGGCCCAGGTGGAACGACGGCTGGTGCTCGGTCAAGGCGATCGAGAAATAGCGGGTGGAGATGACCGTCTCCAGCATTTCGCGCACGATGTGGTCCAGGCGCACGAAGGCAGGCCCCGGATTTTGATGGTCGTAGGCGGGCAGGTCGGCCAGCGTGAACGACTTGGAGAAGGTGAGCAAGGCCCCCGCCAACTCCAGCAGCTTCTCAAACAAGCGCTCTGGGTGCAGGCCGGGATGCCGGGCCAGGTGCGACAAGCCGGCAAACGCCGAGCTGGCCGTGTGCAACAACCAGAACGACGCCACATCGCCCGACCTGAACTCGATGATGTTCTTGCTGGGCTCGCGGTGCAGGCCATACAGGGCATCGACCTTGGCCTGCAAGACATCCAGCAGGCGGCGCAGGTGCAGCACCAACGCTGCCGAGGCCTGGACATTGACACTGGGAGGGATGAAGCGCCCATCGTGCTCGAAGCTGCCGGTGGCGGTGCGCTTGATGCGCAGCAAGGGCAGGGACACTAGGTGAGCGCGGGGCTCGCTGTCCGACAACAGCTTGGCGGACTTGCGCAGCACCGTGACTTCGGCGGTCACGGCATCGGTATAGGCATCGGCCGCTTGCGTGTGGCTGCGGTAGTAGCGCACGGCGGTGTCGGCTTCTTCGCGCGAGGTGGCGAAGTTGGTGCCGCTGGCACGCACGGGCGCCAGGGCCAGGTGGAAGACCAGCTCCTGCCCGCTGGCGCCATTCAAATTTGAAGCCTGAAGCGAATCCAGGGCGACCGGCGGTGGCAACTCGTCTTCGGCCGGTGCGTTGAACAGCTCGCCATCGGGAAACACCACTTGCAGTTCAAGCACACGCAAAAGGCCAGTCTGCAAGGCGTCGGGATCGACCTTGATGTGGCGCACGCCCCAGGCATAAGGGTGCAGCAGGCGCGACATCTGTGACAGGCGCCACTCGTGATACGCGTCTTGTTGCTGGAAGTGCTGCGGGCGAAGGAACAGGCCTTCGCCCCAAAGGATCTTGGGTGACTGGATCAATGTGGGCTCGCTGAATGTTTTTCTAAGGGCAGGGCACGGCCACGGAGCGCGCCAGGTTCAAGGGCTGGCCGATGGGCTCGCCCACTTGCACACTCATGGCGCAGGCGTGCAGCCCGATGGACAGGCCGCTCTTCTCGGCGGATTCGCTGCGAAAGGCATAGCGCCATCGTTGCGGGGATGGCTTGCGGAACAAGGCCACGATGCCGATGTAGCGGACTTCGCGGGCGACCTTGTCGAGCACCTCGTCGTGCTGGCCTGGAATCATCTGGACCTCGCGCGTTTCAATCACGTCATCGCCCATGTGTGCTTTTTCTTTGGCGGGGTTGCCAAACACCTCGTAAGGCGCTTGCAGGAAAGCATTGGGGCTGCGCAGTTTGTAGATGCGCGTGAGCAGTGCGACAGGCTCACCCGAGGGGGCGACGTTGAGTGAATCGCTGGCATGAATGCGCCACGTGATCTTGCGGTCCGGCAACTGGACTTCGGGCACTTGCGGCAACTCGGGCTTCTTCAAGCCAATGGCCTCCAGCGCCTTGTCCTTGTAGCCGCCAATCGTTTCCATCACCGAGCCGCTGGGCGCCTCTTTGGGCATGCCCAGCCGCTCAAGTTCAGTGGGGGCCACTTTGACGGGTGGCGTCGATGTGCACGCACACAAGCCCACCAGCATCCATGCGCTCAACAGCGCGACCAACCGTGTCTCCATCCCTGTGTTCATGGCGCTAGTGTAAGAAGGCAGACGCCTTGATTTGGACGCATCCCCCATCGAGGGGGTGGACCATTTGCAACCGAATGCAAGAGTCTGTAACGCACCCCAAAGGGGGGGAAGTCGGCCAGATGTTTTCGGCTTTAATTCGCCCTGTCGGCCACAGCGAGAGCGTGATGCCGAGGTCAACATAAACTGTTCAGGGAGTTCCCAAATTGCTGTATACCCATGTGCGCCGCGGCCTGTTGAGCGCGGCGATGGCTTCTCTTCTTTGCGCCTTGACGGCTTGCAGCATCGCGCCCAAACAAGGTGATGCGGCCGCAGCCAGTGCCGCCACCGCCGAGAAGCTGACCGAGCGCCTTGACGCCGCCGACAAAGCCCAGAAGCTGGGCAAGACCGAAGACGCACTCGTTGAGTTGGACACGGCCATTAAGGTCGATCCGGCCAGCAAGGCACCCTGGTTGCGCAAAGCCCAGATCTATTTTGATGCGCGCCAGTATGGCCAGGCCATCACGGCGGCCCAAGAGACCTTGCAGCGCGACACCACCGACCTCACCGCCAAGAGCATCCTGGCCGTCAGTGGCTTGCGTGTCAGTGCTCAGGCACTGGAGCAACTGCGCAAGGCCAATGAAGTCAATGGCTCGGCCCGCACCGAAGCTGAAAGCGTGGCCAAGCTGATCCGCGAGGCCTTGGGCGAGCCGATCCTCGTGCCTCCGCTGGCCGCGGCATCCGCGCCCGAAGCCAAACCTGCTCGCGCCACACGCCGCGTTGCCTCTGTACCCCGTCCCGTGGCCACCGCTCCCGCACCGGTGGTGGCCTCTGCAGCCAGAACCCCAGCCACCAATCCGGTGAGCGCGCTCAATGCTGCGCCACCGGCGGCCGGGGGGCGCAACAACCCCTTTGGTGCTTTGAAGTAATCAGTTTCCACAGAGAGGAGTTTTGTCATGGCCAAAAACGACAGTGTTCAAAAGCGTCTGGAGCGTGTTCGCCCCCCGCGTGTTCAATTGACGTACGACGTCGAGATCGGCGATGCGATCGAACAAAAGGAATTGCCTTTTGTGATGGGCGTGATGGGTGATTTCACCGGTCAGCCTGATCCTGACAAGCCGGTGGCCCGCTTGAAGGACCGCAAGTTCGTCAACGTGGACCTGGACAACTTTGATGAAGTCCTGTCCGGCATGGCGCCCCGCGCCAGCTACCGTGTCCAAAACAAGCTCAGCGCGGATGGCGGCGAGTTCGCCGTCAACCTCGACTTCAAGAAGATCGACGACTTCCGCCCCGAGTCGGTGGTTGAGCAGGTCGAGCCCCTGCGCAAATTGCTGGAAGCCCGCACCAAGCTTTCCGACCTGCGCAACAAGATGGCCGGCAACGAGAAGCTGGAAGACGTCCTGGGTGCTGTCCTGAGCAACACCGAGCAGCTCAAGCAACTGGGCGCAGAAACCCACCAAGCCGAGGAGTGACACCATGAGCGCACAACTGCAATCCAATGGCCTGCCCGTGGCCGCCGATGCCTTCAGCTTGCTGGACGACATCGTGGCCAAGAGCAAGGTCGCCAAGACCGACACCGAGCATGCCCGCGCCAAGGACATCATTGGTGAGTTGGTCAAGGAAGTCCTGCAAGGCACCGTCGTGGTCTCCGACAACCTGTCGGCCACGCTGGACGCCCGCATCGCCGAGATTGATCGCCTGATCTCCGACCAGCTCAGCGAGGTGATGCACGCCGCCGAGTTCCAGAAGCTGGAGTCCTCGTGGACGGGCCTGCACTACCTGTGCAAGCAAACTTCCACTGGCGAGAAGCTCAAGATCAAGGTGTTCAATGCCACCAAGAAAGAGCTCGTCAAGGATTTCAAAACCGCCATTGACTTCGACCAATCGGCCTTGTTCAAGAAGGTCTACGAAGAAGAGTTCGGCACCTTTGGTGGTGCACCTTTTGCGGCCCTGATCGGCGACTTTGAAGCCGGCCGTGGCGCTGAAGACATGTACTTCCTGGATCAGATGTCGCATGTGGCGGCTGCCGCCCATGCGCCATTCATCTCGGCCGCCTCGCCCGAGCTGATGGGCCTGGACACCTTCACCGACCTTGGCAAGCCCCGTGACATGGCCAAGGTGTTCGACACCGTGGAATACGCCAAGTGGAAGTCCTTCCGCGAATCGGAAGACTCTCGCTATGTGGCTTTGACCTTGCCGCGCTTCCTGGGTCGCCTGCCTTTTGACCCCAAGGATGGCAACACCACCGAAGGCTTCAACTTCGTCGAAGACATCGATGGAACCGACCACAGCAAGTACCTGTGGGTGAACGCAGCCTACGCCTTTGGTGCCCGCCTGACCTCGGCTTTCGAGATGTACGGCTGGTGCGCGGCCATCCGTGGCGTGGAAGGTGGCGGCCTGGTCGAAGACCTGCCCACCCACACCTTCAAGACCGACGACGGCGAAGTGGCCTTGAAGTGCCCCACCGAGATCTCGATCACCGATCGCCGCGAGAAAGAGCTCAGCGACCTGGGCTTCATCCCCCTGGTCCATTGCAAGAACACCGACTACGCCGCGTTCTTCGGCGCGCAATCGGTGCAAAAGCACAAAAAGTACGACAACCCTGCCGCCACGGCCAATGCCACCTTGGCGTCGCAACTGCAGTACATCTTCTCGGTGTGCCGCATTGCGCACTACCTCAAGGCGATGATGCGCGACAAAGTGGGTAGCTTCGCATCGGCGGGCAATGTTGAAAGCTTTCTCAATAACTGGATCTCTCAGTATGTTTTGGCCGACGACAGCGCGTCGCAGGAAGCCAAAGCCAAATACCCCCTCAGGGAGGCATCCATCGAGGTGCAGGAAGTCCCTGGACGACCTGGGGTGTACCGTGCGGTCGCCTTTGTGCGTCCGCACTTCCAGTTGGATGAGCTATCGGTGTCGCTGCGCTTGGTTGCAGAACTGCCCGGTGGTGCCTAAGGCTCATCCATTTCTTTAAAAACATCACGGAAGGAAAAACAATGAAAGACATCTACATCGAGTTCAAGAACTCGGCCATCAAGGGTGACGTGCGCGACGCCGTTCATGGCAGCAATGCCGCGACGGGCCAGAACGCCAAGCCCACGATCGAAGTGGACTCCTGGGCCCACCTGATCCGCCAGCCCAAATCGGCTTCGGCTTCGACCGCCGGTGGCCACACCTCCGAGCGTTGCGAGCACGACGAAATGGTGTTCGTCAAGGACATCGACTCGTCCAGCCCCAAGCTGTGGCAAGCCGCCTCGCAAGGCCTGGTCACGCCTGAAGTCGAAATCACGTTCTACCGCTCCAGCGGCCAAACGGGTTCGTTCAACAGCGGCACCAAGAACGACCGCGTCAAGTACCTGGTCATCAAGTTGAAGAACGTCCTGATCTCGTCCGTGGCCCCCACGGTCTCGGAAGAAGGCATCCCCAAGGAAACCTTCGGCCTGAAGTACTCGGCCGTGGATTGGGCTTACTCGGCGTCCAAGCTGGACGGCAGCCAAGGTTCAGTCACCGGCACCGGTGCCTGGAACCTGGCCACCAACACGTCGACCTTCGCTTGATCGACTGAACGGACAAGCGGCGGCCTCGTGCCGCCGCTTTTTTCATGATGACTTTGTTTGGACTGAATCTGCTGGAGAAATTGACCGATGACCACCGTGATGAACGGGGGCACACATCGATCGATCAACTCAAGGACAGCGTGGCACGCGATGTTGAGTCGCTGTTGAACTCGCGTTGTGGCCTGCCCGAAGGCATCTTTGGCGGCTTCACGCACTGCCAGCAGTCCTTGCTGTCCTTTGGTTTGAAGGACTTTGTTTCGCTGTCGCTGGCCAACCAGGGTGACCGCGCCTTGATCTGCGAAGACATCCGATCAGCCTTGTTGGTGCATGAGCCGCGCCTGCAAAACCCGGTGGTGCAAGTGAGCAGCACGGCAGGGCCCGGACAGCGTTTGCACTTTGCCATCCAGGCCTTGTTGATTGCCCACGAGGCCAACGAGATCGTCAGTTTTGATGCGGTCTTGCAGCCGGTCAGTCAACGCTATCAAGTTTCTCGCGGACGCAACGCTTAGCCATGGAAAATTTGCTGCCCCATTACGAACGCGAGCTGGCTTTGCTGCGGCAATCGTCGATGAGCTTTGCCGAGCGCTATCCCAAGATCGCGGGGCGCTTGCAACTGGCCAACGACGTTTCTCAGGATCCACACGTCGAGCGGATGATCGAATCCTTCGCCTTGTTGGCGGCGCGCGTTCACAAGCGCCTGGACGATGACTTTCCGCTGTTCACCGAATCCATGCTGGAGGTGCTGTACCCGCACTACCTTCGGCCTTTTCCCGCATGCTCAATCGCCCAGTTCGATCTGGGGGCTGCTGCAGGCCAGATGAGCAAGGCCGCCGAGGTGGCTCGCGGCACGATGCTCAATTCTAGGCCGGTCAAGGGTGTGGCCTGCAAGTTCCGCACAACCCAATCCGTCACGCTGCGGCCGGTGCGCATCGCCAATGCCACGTTTCGCAACTCGGTGTTGGCGCCCGAAGGTACACGGCTGCCTACCGGCGCGACGTCGGTGCTGTCCATCACGCTGGAGCTGTTGTCGCCCCAGGCCTCGTGGAGCGTTCTGTCCGACCAGCCTTTGCGCGTCTACCTGGATGGCGAGTCTTCGCAGGTCAGCGTGTTGCGTGAGGCGCTGTGCCAGAAGGTGGTGGGCGTGATGACGCAGGTGGCGCCGCACCAGCCTTGGCTGTCGGCCGCCTCCATCGGAATCGACCAGGCCATGCCCCAACTGGCGGGCTTTGCCGACGAGGAAGCGCTGATTGATTTCGATGCCCGATCGCACGCGGCCTACCGCCTGCTGACCGAGTATTTCGCCTTCCCCGACAAATTCAACTTCGTCGACCTGACCGTCCCTGTGCCCCGCAACTTGCGCCATGCCTCCGCAGAGGGTGGCGATGGTGAGTCGCGCAGTGTGCGGTCATTGACCTTGCACCTGCTCATGTCGGGCATCCGCACCGATTCGGACGAGTCCCGCTTACTGGAGACCATCCAGGCCCGCAGCTTCGTGCTGGGTTGCACGCCGGTGGTCAACCTGTTCAGCCAGCCTGCCGACCCGATCCGCGTCACCCACACGGCGTCGAGCTACCCGGTCTTGCCTGACAGCCGCCGCGCATTTGGCCACGAGGTCTATTCCATCGACCGGGTCTACCGCGTGCTTCAAACGCCGCATGGCGAGTCGGTCGATGAGTTTCGCCCCTTCTTTTCATTGAAGCATGACGATCTGCTGCCGTTTGACGAGGCTGAGATCAGTGCCTCGGCACCCAACCTGGCCGCTTTGCGCAGGCAACGATCCAAGCAGCAAGGCGATGGCCGGGCACCGGGTCGCTATTGGCATGCCCGTCGCGATGACGACCTGGCTGAGCAAAGCCCGGGCTATGAAACCGAGATCTCCATCGTCGATGTGGATTTCGAGCCGGCGCTGCCGCAGACCGAAACCTTGTCGCTGACGGTGACCGCCACCAACCGTGACTTGCCCAGCTTGTTGGCCTTTGGCGCGCCAGGCGGTGACTTGACCCTGGAAGGCGGCAGCCTGGCCCGTGAGATCAGGATGCTGCGCAAGCCTAC
>CAZKPN010000025.1:10327-47186 GCA_964554655.1 uncultured Aquabacterium sp.
TGACCCTGGAAGGCGGCAGCCTGGCCCGTGAGATCAGGATGCTGCGCAAGCCTACCGCCAGCCAACGCTTTGAACGCGGGCGTGGCACTTTGTGGCGCCTGATCTCCCACCTGTCCTTGAACCATTTGTCCTTGTCTTCAGGCGGCATCGACGCTCTGAAGGAAATGCTGCGCCTGTATGACCTGCCGCGCAGCGCTTCCAACCGCCGGCAGGTGGACGGCTTGGTGGCGGTCGAGTTTCGCCCGACCACGGCCTGGCTGCCCGGTGAGCCTTTCGCGACCTTCGTGCGGGGCACCCAGGTGCGCCTGACCGTGGACGAAGACAGTTTCGTGGGCACCGGCTTGGGCCTGCTGGCCGCCGTGATGGACCATTTCTTTGGCCTGTACGTTCACGTCAACAGTTTCACGCAGTTGACCATCGTGTCGGCGCGCACACAGGAAGAGGTGCTGACATGCCCGCCCCGCAACGGCGACAAACCGCTGGTGTGATCGAGCAACTGCTGCGTGAACCGCAGCGGTTTGGCTTCTTCCAGGCGGTGCGCCTGCTGGAGCGCTGGCTGGTCACGCCCGAAGGTTTGGCCAAGCTGAACTTCCGCAATTCGATCTCGCTGGCGTTTCCTGCCAGCGAGATTGAATCGCTGCTGGTGCACCGGCATGCCGAAGATGGCCCAGGTGTCGAGCGCGTCCTCAGCCCCGAAGACATCGAACGCATCGACTTGACGCCTGCGTTCATGGGTCTGCTGGGGGTTACCGGCACTTTGCCCCTGCACTACACCGAGTCTCTGGCCCAGCGAGAGCTGTACCAGAAGGACCATGCCGCGCGCGCCTTCATGGACGTGTTCAGCCACCGCGCGGTGATGCTGTTCTACCAGGCCTGGAAGAAGCACCGCCTGCACATCCAGTACGAAGGTGATCGCCGCCAGCGCTTCATGCCCATGGCACTGGCCTTGGCGGGCATCGGGCAAAAGTCCCTGCGCGGTCGCTTGGACGCTGAGCGAACGGGTGTGGCCGACGAGGCGCTGGCCTATTACTCGGGCACGCTGCAGCAGCGAACCTTGTCGGCACGCCAACTGCAGCAGGTGCTGCAAGGCTACCTGGACGTGCCGGTGGCGCTTGAGCAGTTCGTGGGCCGCTGGTACACCTTGCCCGAAGCCGGGCGCCACTACCTGGGTCGATCTGGCAATGGTGGCTTGGGCCAGTCGGCCATGCTGGGCGAGCGGGTGTGGCAGCGCGACCTGCGCATGCGCATTGTGCTGGGCCCGCTGGACCATGTTCGGTTCAGGCGCTTCCTGCCCGGTGCGCCGGGTGCCTTGGCCTTGCGCGAGTTGCTGACCCTGTTGAACGGGGTGAGCCTGGAGTTCGAGGTCAACCTGCGTTTGCGCCAGGACGAAGTCCGGGGCAGTTCGCTGGACCCCGGCCGCGCGCCCACCGAAGCCCGACTGGGCTGGGACACCTTCCTGCAAACACGGCCCGCCCACGAAGACCGCGCCGATGTGCGTTACGACATCCACGCGGCGGCCTGACCTCACGTCATCAAAACAACATTCAACGCCGTCATCACCATGAGCCAGAACCTCAAGACCCTGATCTCCAAACTCAATGACACCACCCGCCGCGCGGCGGAGCGGGCCGCCAGCCTGTGCATGGGGCGCGGTCACTACGAGGTGGACCTGGAGCACCTGTTCCTGGCCCTGCTGGAGCAGCCGCAAAGCGACCTGGTGGTGCTGTGCCGACGCTTCGGCATCTCGACCACCGAGTTGCAGCGCGACCTGGAATCCGAGCTGGGCCGTTTCAAAACTGGCAACAGCCGCACGCCGGTGTTCTCCAATCACTTGCCCGTGCTGCTGGAGCACGGCTGGTTGATCGCCTCGCTGGAATCGCAGGCCTCGGGCATCCGCAGTGCCCACCTGCTGCTGGCCTTGCTGACCGAGCCGTCGCTCAGTCAGTTGGCTTACCGTGGGTCCAAACTGTTTGTCCAGTTCAAGCTCGATGAGCTCAAGCACAAACTGGCCGAGGTGACGCAGGGTTCGCAAGAGGCCGCGCAAGCCATGCACGCCGGGCAGGTGCCCACCGACGCAGACGAGGCCCATGCCAGCGACACCCTGGCCGGCAAAACTCCGGCCCTGGACCAGTTCACCACCAACCTCACGCAGCGTGCGCTGGAGGGTAAGGTTGATCCGGTGATTGGCCGCGATGCCGAGATCCGCCAGGCCATCGACATCCTGATGCGCCGTCGGCAGAACAACCCCATCCTGACTGGCGAGGCGGGCGTGGGCAAGACCGCCGTGGTGGAGGGGTTGGCACTGCGCGTGGCTCTGGGCGATGTGCCCGCATCACTGCAAGGCGTGGCCATCCACGTGCTGGACATGGGCCTGCTGCAAGCGGGCGCCTCGGTGAAAGGCGAGTTCGAGAACCGCCTCAAGAACGTGATCGACGAGGTCAAGAAAAGCCCCCATCCCATCATCCTGTTCATCGACGAGGCCCACACCATGATTGGCGCGGGCGGTCAGGCGGGGCAGAACGACGCGGCCAATTTGCTCAAGCCCGCACTGGCCCGTGGCGAGCTGCGCACCATCGCCGCCACGACCTGGGGTGAGTACAAAAAGTACTTTGAAAAAGACGCGGCCCTGGCCCGGCGCTTCCAGGTGGTCAAGGTGGAAGAGCCCAGCGAAGAGCTGGCCTGCGCCATGCTGCGCGGCATGGCGCCCTTGATGGAAAAGCACTTTGGCGTGCGCCTGTTCGACGAAGCCATCCTGGAGGCGGTGCGCTTGTCCGCCCGCTACATCAGTGGCCGCCAGTTGCCCGACAAGGCCATCAGCGTGCTGGACACGGCCTGCGCCAAGGTGGCGCTCGGCCAAAGCGCCACGCCCGCGCGCATCGAGGATGCCCGCAAACGCCTGGAGCGCCTGGACGCCGAATCCAGCGCCTTGAAGCGCGAAGTGGCCAGCGGCGCCAGCCACCATGGTGCTCGCCTGGACGAATTGCAGGCCGAGCGTGTGGCCACCCAGGCCGTGCTGGTCGCCGATGAAGCGCGTTGGACCTTCGAGCAACAACTGGTGAACGACATTCGCGATCTGCGCGCCAAGCTGGAAGCCCATGCTGGCAGCAGCGAACCAGATGCCGCCGAATCCGTTCAGGACGACGGCGCCAAGGCTGCAGCCACCAAGGGCCGAAAGAAAGCCGCGATCACCCACGCCAGCCCTGAGCACGAACTCTTGTCGCTCAAGCAAGCCGAGTTGGCCGCCTTGCAAGGCGAGGCACCACTGGTGCCCATGCAGGTCGATGGCCACGTGGTCGCCGAGATCGTGGCGGCCTGGACCGGCATCCCACTGGGCAAGATGGTCAAGGACGAGATCAAGACCGTGCGCCTGCTGCACACCACCTTGCAAGAGCGTGTGATTGGCCAGGACCATGCCCTGGCCGCCATCGCCCAACGTGTGCGCACCGCCCGCGCAGGCCTGGAAGATCCCAACAAGCCCAAGGGCGTGTTCCTGTTCGTGGGCCCCAGCGGCGTGGGCAAGACCGAGACCGCACTGGCCTTGGCCGACATCCTGTACGGCGGTGAGCGCAACCTCATCACCATCAACATGAGCGAGTACCAGGAGGCGCACAGCGTCAGCGGCCTGAAGGGCTCGCCCCCGGGTTACGTGGGTTATGGCGAGGGCGGCGTGCTGACCGAAGCCGTGCGCCGCAAGCCCTACAGCGTCGTCCTGCTGGACGAGGTCGAGAAGGCGCACCCCGATGTGCTGGAGATGTTCTTCCAGGTGTTCGACAAGGGCTTGATGGACGACGCCGAGGGCCGCGAGATCGACTTCCGCAACACGGTCATCATCCTGACCTCCAACGTGGGCTCGCAGGGCATCATGCAGGCCTGCTTCAAGCACGATGAGGCGGCCGGTGGCACGGTGATGAAGGCGGCAGACGAGTTGCCCGATGCCGAGGCCCTGGCCGAGGCGCTGCGGCCCACCCTGTACAAGACCTTCAAGCCAGCCTTCATCGGCCGGACCAAGGTGGTCCCTTACTACCCCTTGAGCGATGACGTGCTGCTCAACGTGATCCGGCTCAAGTTGGACCGCATCGCGCAGCGCGTGGCGGCCAACCACCAGGCGGTTCTGGACTATGACGAGGCCTTGATGGAGGCGGTGCTCAACCGCTGCACCGAGGTGGACACCGGCGCCCGGGCGGTTGACCACATCCTGAACGGCACCTTGCTGCCCGAGATCGCCGACAGCGTGCTGGCGCGCATGGCCGAGGGCCAGGCCATCAGCAGGATCAAGGTCAGCGCGGGCAAGGACGGCAAGTTCAAATTCAAGGTGCAGTGATGAGCCATCTGGAAGACACCCATGCAGCCCCCGGCGTGGCCGCCAAGGCGCTGGACCTGGGCGGCCATGCCCCGGGCGCCCACCACCGCCTGGTGTCTCACCGCAAGCCAGCGCCCCAGGACATCGAGGCTTTGCTGATCCAGGCGGCCGACGGGCGTGCCATCGTCTCACCAGCCCGGGACGGGGCCGCGCGCCTGTTGTCACGCCTGAGCGTGGGGCCCTGGACGATCAAGACCGTCATGGCCGACGGCCGGTTTTCGTCGGATTACCAGGTCGTTCTGGCGGCGGGTGCGCTGCGCGCCACCGTGCAGATCCGGTGTTTGCCCAGCCCTCATGTGGTTCACGTGAAGATCTGACCACGCGGGTGTGCGGTAGAGTGGGGCGCATATGCACGAGCCTTCGTCCTCACCCCTCACTTGGCGCACGCTGCTCCTGAGCACCCTGGTTTTGCTGCTCGTGATGACGGCCGTGGCCGGTTTTGGGGCCCACTGGGCTTGGCAAAACCTGGCCGCCCACCTGGTGTTGCGCGATCAGGTCGCCAGCATCAGCATGCCATCCGAGTTGGCGGTGCGGGCCTCGGTCAGCAACAAGATCGAGGTGCGCATTGACCAGAGCCTGCGCTTGAAAGTGCCTGTTCGCGAAACGCTCAGCATCCCGATCAGCGACGCCATTCCGCTCACCGTCAGCGTGGAAACCTCGGTCCCGATCAACTTTGACGTGCCCATTGAGCACACCTTGCACATCGACCAGGTGATCGACCTGGACACCAAGGTCAAGACGCGGATCCTGGGATTTGCCGTTACTTTGCCGATCCAGGGCAAGGTCCCGCTCAAGGCCGATGTGCCCATCAGCCTGGTGATCCCGGTGCGCAAACAGGTGCCGGTGTCTTTGAATACGCCAGCGCTGATCCGCCTGGCCGAGCCCTTGAGTGCCCGCATCGACACGGTGATGGACACCGTGGTGCCCATCCGCGAATCCTTCAGCCTGCCCGTGACCGCGCCCGTCAACGCGACCTTGAGTTTCCCGAGCCAGAACGTGAAGGCCGGCCTGACCCACATGGACATCAAGCTGCCGCTGAACGCCGTGCAGCTTGAGCGCAGGCCGGAGCGCCAACCTTGACGACGGCGGCGGTGCCTGCGCGGCGAGGCTGGCACCGACCCGTGCGTCGGCGCGATGTGGCTTTGGTGATGACCAGCGCCGCGCTGATCTGGGTGGCCCTGCTGGCCGCCGCAGCCTGGCAGGTGCGCGAGCATTGGCAGTCGGTCGTGGCCCTGCGCCATCAAACCATCACCTTGCGCCTGCCCACCGGCATGCCCGCGCGGGCTGAAGTGCACACGCCTTTGTTCCTGAGGTTGGACACCCAGTCCAAGGTGGCCGTGCCCATCGACCAGTTGGTGAGCGTGCAGTTGTTGAATAAGCTGAGTGCGCAGGCGCTCATCAACACCACCGTGCCGGTGGACACCAGCATCAGTTTTGACCAGGACATCCCCGTGTCGACCGAGGTGGAGATGAAGATCCCGGTGGTGTCGTGGCTGCCCGCCATGAACGTCATGGTGCCGGTCACCTTCAAGGTGCCGGTGCGCCTCACGGTGCCCATCAAGGTGCAACTGCCTTTGGCGCTGGATGTGAAGGTGACGGGTCAGGTGAGCGATCCCATCAAGGTGCCGGTGCGCACGACCATGCATTTGTCGGTGCCGGTTCACACCAAGCTGCAGGCCGATGTCCTGAACCGTGCCGATTTCAACCTGGTGGGTTTGCAGGCGCCGTTTGACCTGCGCATCGAGCAGGCCGAGGTGCGCACGCCCCTGCGCGACATCGAGTGGTGCCGCAGCGTCACCTGCATGGGCTCAGAAAAAGCTGCCCACGTCCAGCAAGGCCAGCAGGCCCAGCACCGCGAACATCAAGGCAGCGATGCCATGCACCAGCCGCATTGACACTTTCCTGACCACGATGTCGCCCAGCAGCACGGCGGGCACATTGGCCAGCATCATGCCGATGGTGGTGCCAATGACCACCGCGATCAAATCGTTGTAGCGCGCGGCCAGGGCCACCGTGGCCACCTGGGTTTTGTCGCCCATCTCGGCCAGGAAGAAGGCCAGCACGGTGGTGCCGAACACGCCGAATCGCTGCATGGCGGTGGATTCTCCGTCGTCCAGCTTGTCGGGGATCAGTGTCCAGACTGCCATGGCCAGGAAAGACACGCCCAGCACCCAACGCAGCACGTCGGGCCCCATGTGCTCGGACACCCAGCCGCCCACCAGTCCGGCCATGCCGTGGTTCAGCAGGGTGGCCACGAAAATGCCGAGGATGATGGGCACTGGCCGCTTGAACTTGGCGGCCAGCAGCAATGACAGGAGTTGGGTTTTGTCACCGATTTCGGCCAGGGCCACGACACCGGCGGACACGAGGAAAGCTTGCATGGGGTTCTCCAGGGCCGGCAAAACGGATACCGATGACCACACGCATCCCCGGCCCGAGCGGAGGCGATGTGGTCAAAGGTCTTGCCAGGCGTGAAGCTGCAAGCGCCATGGCCGATAGGCCAAGTGTGTTGACGCATGCCCCTGAGGGAAACAGGGCGGCTACTCCCCAATGACGGGCGGACTTTATCACGCAGGCGCTGGGAACCAAAGCGGCCCAGGGTGCTCACATCCATTCACGCGGCAATGGTGCACATGTTGAACAGCGATACCTTCTGGATCTGGATTTCCCGCCTGGGCGAGTCGCCCATCGTCCTGCCCATCGCCATGGCCTTGGTGCTGGTGTTCATGGCGTTTGATGCCCACCGCGTGGTGCGCGCCTGGGCCTTGGCCTTGGGGCTGGCCATCGTGGTGACCTCGGCCTCCAAGATTGCCTTCATGGGTTGGGGGCTGGGCATTGCCGCGTTGGACTTCACCGGTTTTTCGGGGCACGCCATGGTGTCGGCCGCCGTCTACCCGGTGCTGGGGCACGCCTTTGCCCGGCGTCGCCAAGCCTCGACCGCCTGGTGGGGGGCGGCGATGGGCTTGGGCCTGGCCGCACTGATCGCGGTCTCGCGCGTCACCACGCACGCGCATTCGGTGTCTGAATCGGTGTTGGGCTTTGGGCTGGGATGCCTGGTCAGTGTTTGCGCCATGGGCTTCAGGGCCCCGGCCCATCTGCGCATTCCGCGTTGGGCATGGCTGACCGCCGCCGCCTGGCTGGCGGCCATGCCTTTTGTCAGCCTGCCATTCAACACGCACCAAACCGTCATCAAGGTGGCCTTGGCCCTGTCACAACGGCAGTACCCCTATCAGCGGGCTGATCTGCACCGACCCGCTCTGCCTGCTTCAGTGCAGCCGCTCCATGGCCAGGAAGTGGTACTTCTCGGCCATTGAAAAGGGCACCGTGTGCACGACCTCCATCAGGCGCTGGGTACTGCGTTCAGATGCCGCGTGAACCAGCAGCGCGCAGTGGCCCTGGCGCGCCAACTGGGTGTACTGGCGCACAGTGGCCGCTTCGCTGCCAACAGAAGGCATGGGGCCTGCCACGGCCGGTACGGTGGGGCTGACCTGGTCCAGGATGGCTTCGGGTTTCAGCAGCATGATGTCGTCGCTGTGGAATCCGGCGCCCTGCAAGGCCTCGCCGACTTTGTCGGCATCCTCCAGGTTGGGGAACATGGCGAACACATAGCCCGTGGGGTAGAACACGCCGCCCATGGTCAGCATGCGCGGTTCAAGCATGAAGGGTTTCATGATGGGTCCTCAGTGCCAAGACTTTGACACTGTGCGCCACGTTCTACCCTGGGTCAAGCCGCGGCGGATTCAGTAGATTTCAGGCACGACGATGTCGGGGGAGACCGGCTGGCGGGCGTAGTCCTGGTGGCGTTCGCGCGGGGGCAGGATGATGGCGGGGCGCTCGATTTCGCGGTAGGGCATTTGCTGCAGCAGGTGGTGGATGCAGTTCAGCCGAGCCTTCTTTTTGTCGTCGGCCTGCACCACCCACCAAGGCGCCTCGGCGATGTGGGTGCGCTCCAGCATGACCTCCTTGGCCCGGGTGTAGTCTTCCCAGCGGCGGCGCGACTCCAGGTCCATCGGGCTGAGCTTCCATTGCTTGAGCGGATCGTGGATGCGGCCCATGAAGCGCAGTTGCTGCTCTTCGTCCGAGATGGAGAACCAGTACTTGATCAGCTGGATGCCCGAACGCACCAGCATGCGTTCGAACTCGGGTGCCGAGCGGAAGAACTCTTCGTACTGGTCGTCGGTGCAAAAGCCCATCACGCGTTCGACGCCGGCGCGGTTGTACCAGCTGCGATCGAACAGCACCATCTCGCCAGCGGCGGGCAGGTGCGATGCGTAGCGCTGGAAGTACCACTGCGTGCGTTCGCGGTCGTTGGGAGCGGGCAGGGCGGCCACGCGGGCCACGCGCGGGTTCAGGCGTTGCGTGATGCGTTTGATGACGCCGCCTTTGCCAGCGGCATCGCGGCCCTCGAACAGGATCACGACCTTGTGGCCCGAGCTGACCACCCAGTCCTGCAGCTTGACGAGCTCGCCCTGCAGGCGGAACAACTCGTTGAAGTACTGCTTGCGTGTTTCCTTGTCGGCGTCATCGCCGTCGTCCAGTTCGAGTTCCAGCTCTTCGTCGTAGCTGTCTTGCAGGTCGCGGTGAATGCGGCGGATCAGGTCATCGTCGGTCGGGCTCATGGCGTGGACGGTATCGCTGTATTGTGGCAACCCTGTGACAGACATTCATCAAGGCCATGAAATTTCAAAAATCCAGCGGTGGGCTGGTTTACTCCACCGAACTGGGGCGCACCTGCCCCGAATGCCGACAGGCCGTGGCGCAATGCGTGTGTGGCAAGAAGTTGAACCTGCCGGCGTCAGATGGCATCGTGCGGGTGTCGCGCGAGACCAAGGGGCGCAAGGGCAAGGGCGTGACCTTGGTCAAGGGCGTGCCGCTGGACGAAGTGGCGCTCAACCAATTGGGCAAACAGCTCAAGGCGGCCTGTGGTTGTGGCGGCACCGTCAAGGAGGGCGTGGTGGAGGTGCAGGGTGACCATGTGGAAACGGTCATGGCGTTTCTGCAGAAACAGGGCTGGACGGTCAAGCGCGCGGGCGGTTGAAAACATCAGCCTGACCGAAATGATGAGATGAAGTCGGTGGCATTCCAGCCGATAACAAGGGGGCTTTCTTGATCACCGTCCCGACCTCATGCGCAACAACCAGCCCGTCACCCAACAAGAGTTTGATTTTCCCGCTGACACGACCTTGATGTCTACGACGGATCTGCAAAGCCACATCACCTATGCCAACGCGGCGTTTGTGTCGATCAGTGGCTACACCCGCGAGGAGTTGCAGGGGCAAGCCCACAACCTGGTGCGACACCCGGACATGCCCAAGGAGGCGTTCGCCGACATGTGGGCCACGCTCAAGGCTGGTCAGCCGTGGACAGGCATCGTGAAAAACCGCCGCAAAACAGGCGACCACTACTGGGTGCGTGCCAGCGCTGTGCCGGTGGTTCGCCATGGCCGGACGAGGGGCTACCTGTCGGTGCGCACCAAGGCTTCTCGCGAAGAAATTGACGCAGCGCAAACTCTTTACAAGAAATTCCAGGATGGCCAGACCGAGGGTCGTCAATTCCACAAAGGGCTGGTGGTGCGCACCGGCCTGATGGGTTGGACCTCGCTGCTGCAGACCATGCCGGTTCGGTGGCGAATTCGCTCCGCCTTGCTGGCCATGCTGCCGGCCAGCGTGATCGGCGCTTGGGCGTTGGGCTTGGGTGGCATGGCGGTGGCGGGCTTCGCCGCGGGCATGACCGTGTTGTCGCTGCTGGCCGCTTGGTGGCTGGAAGCGCAAGTGTCACGGCCTGTGGAGCAGATGTGTCAGCAAGCCCTGCGCGTGGCCTCGGGCGAAACGCAAAACGCCGTCCACATGAACCGCGTCGACGAGGTCGGCCTGACCTTGCGTGCGATCAGTCAACTGGGCCTGATGTTCCGCTGGTTGATCGATGACGTCAGCGAGCAGGTCGTCAATGTGCAGACGGCCATCAACGAGATCGCGCAGGGCAACAACGACCTGGCTTCGCGCACCGAGGCCGCAGCGTCCAGCGTTCAGCAAACCGCATCGACGATGACGCAGATGACGGCCACCGTGAGAAGCAGCGCCGACACCGCGACTCAGGCCAACGAGCTGTCGGGCACGGCCAGCAAGGCGGCAGGCAAAGGGGGCCGTGCCGTGTCCGACGTGGTCAACACCATGAACGACATCACCCACAGTTCCAAGAAGATCGCCGACATCATCGGAGTCATCGATGGCATCGCTTTCCAGACCAACATTCTGGCCCTGAACGCGGCGGTGGAAGCCGCACGCGCTGGCGAGCAGGGGCGGGGTTTTGCCGTGGTGGCTGGCGAGGTGCGCAGCCTGGCGCAACGCAGCGCCGAGGCTGCCAAGGAGATCAAGCACCTGATCAATGCCAGCGTCGAGAAAGTAGAGTCGGGCTCCAAACAGGTGGACGATGCCGGCAAAACGATGGAAGAAGTGGTGACGCAGGTTCAACGCGTGTCGGATCTGATCGCAGAGATCAGTTCAGCGACCCGCGAGCAGAGCAGCGGCATCACGCAAGTGGGTCAGGCGGTCAGCCACCTGGACCAGATCACCCAGCAGAACGCGGCATTGGTGGAGCAGAGTGCTGCCGCGTCTGAAGGCCTGAAAGAACAGGCGGCACGCCTGGTCGAGGCGGTGAGCGTCTTCCGGTAAGGCCAGGCGCAAAAACCTTGAAGGTTCAGGAGGCGGTACGCCCATGCGAGCGCAGGGTCATGAAGGTCAAGGCCCAGGTGATCAGGGCGCAAGCCGCGATGCCCGACACCATGGCCAGCGCCGAGCCATCCATGAACAACCCCATGAGCGCCACCACCACCGCACCGGTCACCATTTGCAAGGTGCCCAGCAAGGCCGAGGCGGTGCCCGCGAGCTCACCATGGTTGTCCAGCGCCAGCACCGAGGTGGTGGGGATGATCAGGCCCAGAAAGCCATAGCCGATGAACAGCAGGATGGCCAGCACGTCCAGCCGCTGCACGCCCATCGCGAACACGACCACGAGCGCGATCAGGGGCAGCACATAGCCCATGGCCGCCACCTTGACGACGCCCTGCAAACCAAACCGCTTGGTGAGCCAGCCGGTGAGCTGCGCCGTGCCGATGAAGGCCACGGCATTGATCGAAAAGAAGAAGCTGTACACCGTCGGCGTCAGCCCGTAGCCTTGAATCAACACGAACGATGAATTGGCCAGGTAGACAAAAAAGCTGGCCATGCCGAAGCCGCCAATGAAGGTCAGCCCCAGAAAGTGCCGGTCCTTCATCAGGGTGACGTAGCCTGCCCAGGCGCTGGCCAGGTTGCTGCCAATGCGGTCAGCCGGTGGGCGGGTTTCAGGCAGCATGGTGGCCGTGAGCACCAGGCCCAGCACCGCCGCCACCGTGACCGCCCAGAACACGGCGCGCCAGCTGGCCAGCTCGATGGCGATGCTGCCAGCCAAGGGCGCCAGCACGGGCGACACGCTGAACACCAGCATGAGCAGGGACATCAAGCGGGCGGCATCGGTGCCGGTGTGCAGGTCGCGCACGATGGCGCGCGGGATGGCCATGGTGGCGCAGGCCCCGATGCCCTGGATGAAGCGCCAGACGGTCAGGGTGTGGATGTCTTGCGCCAGGCCGCAGGCCACGCTGGTCACGGCGAACAGCACCAGCCCCACGTACAGCGGCGTCTTGCGCCCGACCATGTCTGACCAAGGGCCGTAGATCAACTGGCACAAGCCCAGCGACAGGAAGAAAGCCATCAGGCTCCATTGCACCTCGCCCGTGTTCGCCTGCAGGCTTTGCCCGATGGCTGGCAAAGCGGGCAGGTACATGTCGATGGCGAAGGGGCCGATGGCGGTCAGCAGGCCCAGAACCAGGGCCGTGCGCATGAAGCTGGAGGTCATGAGGGCAGCGCAAAGAAGCGAAAAAACGCCATCATGCCTGCCTTGCATCTGCTAACGTATTGGTCACCCTACCTGAGCCCTTGGAAAGACCCCGCGCGATGGACGATCTCTATGCCGACATGTTTGAGCTGGCACCGGTGTCGCTTTGGCTGGAGGACTACAGCGATTTGAAAACGCTGTTCACGCGATGGCGCGAGCAAGGGGTGACCGACCTGCGCGCCTTTTTGCACCAACACCCTGAGCGTGTGGCCGAGTGCTCCAAGTGCCTGCGCATCTTGAGGGTGAACCAGCGCACCTTGTCGCTCTATGGCGCCCGTGATCTTGACGAGCTGTCGTCCAGTTTGCACCAGGTGTTCCGCGACGACATGTTCGAGCAGCACATTGAAGAGCTGGCGCAGTTGTGGGCTGGCCGCACCCAGTTTTCCAGCCAGACCGTGAACTACACCTTGCACGGCGAGCGCTTGTCCATTTCGCTGAAGGCCAACATCCTGCCCGGCCACGAAGACACCTGGTCACGCGTGCTGCTGGCGATCGAGGACACCACCGAACGTTCGCGCACCGAGCGCGCCTTGCGGACCAGTGAGCTGGAGGCCAAAGGGCTGTTCGAGCACTCGCCGGTTTCCTTGTGGCTGGAAGATTTCACCGGCATCAAACAATTGATTGAAGAGGTTCGCGGCCAAGGCATCGCCGATTTTCGGGTCTTCCTGGATGTCCACCCGGAGTTCGTCACCCGCTGCCTGCAAGAGATCCGCGTGCTGGACATCAACCAGCAGACCGTGCACATGTTCCGCGCGGCCGACAAGGTGTCTTTGCTGGCGCAGACCGACAAGGTTTTCCGCGACGACATGCGCCCGCATTTCGCCGAGCAACTGGTTGACCTCTGGAATGGGAAGCTGTTCCAGCAACGCGAGGTGGTGAACTACGCGCTGGATGGCGAGAAGGTGCACGTGTACTTGCAGTTCTCGGTGCTGCCTGGCCACGAGGAGCGTTGGGACAAGGTGTTGGTGTCCCTGACCGACATCAGTGCGCGCAAGAAGGCCGAGGCCTACCTGGAATACCTGGGCATGCACGACGCCTTGACCGGCCTGCGCAACCGCTCCTTCTTCACCGATGAGATCAATCGGCTGGAGCGGCACGGCCCTTGGCCGGTCAGTGTGGTGGTGGTTGATTTGAACAACCTCAAGGGCGTGAACGATGAGCTCGGCCATGCGGGGGGCGACGCCATGCTGCGCCGTGTGGGCGAGATCCTGCGCAAGGCGGTGGACCGGCCTTGCACGGCGTCGCGCATTGGTGGGGACGAGTTCGCCTTGCTGCTGCCCAACACCGATGCGCGTGGCTGCGAGCACCGGGTCGAGCAGATCCACGAATTGCTGGCGCTGAACAACCAGTTCAACGCGGGCAGCTCGCAGATCAGCCTGGCCATTGGCTCGGCGACCAACGTGGCGGGCGAGCGCATGGAGGCTTTGGTGCACCGGGCCGACCAGCACATGTACGAGGCCAAGCGGCGCTACTACGTGAAGCAAGGTTACGACCGGCGTAACCACTGAATCTGGTGGACCGAATCAGGATCGAACTGACGACCTCTGCATTGCGAACGCAGCGCTCTCCCAACTGAGCTACCGGCCCTTCAAAATCAGTGTAGGTGGCTTTTGCCGGCGCTGCAACTCGCAGAACACGCCGGATTGGTCCAACTGATCGAAACCATGGCTGGCCGCGTCGGCATACAGTGCGGCCAGCCGCTGGGTGATCGGCGCGTCAAAGTCCATGCCGGTGGCGGTGTGCAGCGCGTTATTTAGGTCTTTGAGCTGGATGGCCAGCGAACCGCGTTTGGCGAAATCACCATCGACCATGCGCTGGCCGTGCACTTCCAGGATCCGGCTTTCGGCAAAGCCACCGCGCAGGGCTTCTCGCACCCGGGCAGGATCAGCGCCCCCGCGCTCGGCCAGCAGCAGGGCCTCGGCCACCGCGCCCAAGGTGATGCCCACGATCATCTGGTTGGCCAGCTTGGCCAGTTGCCCGCTGCCTGTCGGCCCCACATGCACGGGCCGACCCAACGCGGCGAACACCGGCCTGGCGCGCTCGAAGTCTTCGGCCAGGCCGCCAGCCATGATGGCCAGGGTACCCGCCTCGGCGCCCACGGTGCCGCCCGAGACCGGAGCGTCCAGACTGTTGGCCCCTGACAAGGCCAGGCGTTGGGCATGATCCCGGGCCTGCTCGGGCAGGATCGAGCTCATGTCGATCACCAAGGCGCCAGGCTTGAGTCCCGCCACGGCGCTGTCCCCGGCCAGCCCAAACAACACTTCTTCCACCACCTGGCCGTGCTCCAGCATGGTGATCACGATGTCGGCCTGCGCCACGGCTTGCGCTGGCGAATCGGCCACCAGTGCCCCTGCGGATTGAAGGGCATCGGCCTTGGCCCGCGTGCGGTTCCAAACGGTGACCGAAAATCCGGCGGCGAGCAGGCGACGCGTCATCGGCGCGCCCATCAGTCCGCAACCTAAAACAGTGAGCTGGGTCATGACTGGCACCAAGAGGGGGGAATTGAGGTCAATGCACCGTGGTAAAGCGCACACAAGTACTGTAAAGGTGGCTCACATCCCATGTTTGAAGGGCAGTCAGCCGCGTTAATTTAAGCCAAGATTTGGCCTTGAAGGCCTTCGGCCCGATGCAGGCTCGAATGCACCGGGTTGTTCCAAGAACTCATGACCACACCAATCAACGTTATGGCCGATTCAAACGCTGTGGAGACACTGTCCGGAGGCGTGTTGTCAGACGCCCTGGTGCATGCCCTTGACCAATTGGGCGTGGCCTTGCTGGTCAAGGATGTGGCCAGTGGACGTTACGAGTGGGCCAACGAGGCCGCCTCCAGTTTGTTGGCCGGCCCGCGCAACACGGTGGTGGGCGCCCAAGACGCGGATCTGTTCGATGCCGTGCAGGCTGTGGCCTTGCGTGCTGCCGATCAACAGGCGCTTTCTTTGAGCCAAGGCTTCCTGACCGAGCACCGCCTGGAGCGGTCTGGCGAGCGGCGTGACTTCACCGTGTGGCGGCAAGCGCCTGCACAGGAAGGTGGGTTCGCACACGCACAAAAGCTGCTGTCTGTCTGGAAGGACGTGACCGAGCAAAAGCGCCGCGAAGCCCAATTGCATTCCGCGCTGGAACAGTTGGAAGCCCAGCAAAAAGCCAACGATAACTTGCGCCGAGACATGCAGGATAACCAGGTGCGTGACAGCGCCTCCGGCCTGTACCACCGCGCTCACTTTGAAGAACAACTGCGCCGCGAGGCCGACCTGTCCAGCCGCGAGCAACGCGAGTTCGCGCTGGTCTCGGTGTCGATTGATGGGCTGGAAGAAATCCTGCGCCTGCACGGCCCCGAAGGGGGCGAGCGCGTGGTTGAAGCCCTGGGCCGCTTGCTGCGCGCCAACACCCGGGCCATGGATTCTCCCTGCCGTCTGGGCGGGGATCGCTTCGTGGTGCTGCTATCAGGCGTGGGCTTGGCCACGGCCCATTCCAGGATGGAGCAGTTGCGCCGTCAATGCGCCGGGCACATCGTGCCGCACAACGGCCAGCAGATTCCGTTTTCGGTGAGCATGGGGGTGGCGAGCTTTCCGCACACCGCGGGCTCGGTCGAAGAGATGATGCGCAGCGCGGATCGCGCGATGGCCAGTGCCCGTGACACCGGTGGGAACCGTGTGGCCTTGGCCAGCATCCAGTTCGTTCACACCTGAGCGTGCACACACAAGGTGTTCGTTGCGGACTGGTTGCCGCGTTCCTGAACCCAGGGGATTCAGGTGGGCGAGGTCAGCACAGCTTCGGGTTCATCTGACGCGAGACGATCACACCCGCTGGGCAATGTTCCAAGCCCTGGCTCTAAGAGCATCGGTTCAAGGAATTAAAAGCTTCCACGAACGCAACGAACGATTTCATTCTACTTGCGCCGCGCCTTGGCGGGTGTGGAAATACCCCGTTGCGAAGGGGTTTAAATCAAGTGACCATCTTGGCCCAGCACCTGGTCGATGCGGGCGATGAGCTTGTCCACATGTTCGGGTGATGGCATGTCGGCCGAGTCAGCCGACGGCGCCACTGCAGGCACGGCCGCAGCAGGCCGTTCGGTCAGCTCGTAAGCCAGGTTCAGCGCGGACAACACGGCAATGCGCTCGCGCGCCTTGAGCTTGCCGCTGTCACGGATGGCGCACATTTCGCGGTCCACGTGCGACACCGCTTCTTTCAGGCGCACTTCGCCGCCGTCGGGGCAGCCCAGCAAATAGCTCTGGCCCATGATCGAGACTTCGATTTGTTTCATGCGTCGGGCGTGTGACTCGGGGTGGTGTCGGGGGAGGACGCGGGCAGCTTGTCGATCAGGGCATCGATGCGGGCGCGGGCAGCGGCCAACCGGGCTTTGAGCGAATCGCGCTCGTGCGTGGTCACGTCCAGTTGCTGCTGCAACAGGTCGTGGGTGCGCTGAAGCTCTTCGTGACGCAGCAGCAACCGCTCAACGCGCTCGGTGAGATCATCGATTCGTGACATGGCGGCCATTGTAGGCGCCCTTACAATCCCTGTCGTTGGTGCTCGCGCTGGGGTTCTCCCCGGTGCAGTTCAACGGGAAGCAGGGTGGCTCGGGCATTTCAGATGCCAGCCATACCTGCGCTGCCCCCGCAACGGTCGGCGGTCGAAGCGTTTGTTGCCCAACAAGCGCTTCCGCTCGTGCTCTCTTGCCACTGGATGTTCTTGCATCTGGGAAGG
Organism: uncultured Aquabacterium sp.; assembly: GCA_964554655.1. Taxonomy (GTDB): domain Bacteria; phylum Pseudomonadota; class Gammaproteobacteria; order Burkholderiales; family Burkholderiaceae_C; genus Aquabacterium. The sequence continues at coordinate 27,318 of CAZKPN010000025.1, forward strand.
CTGCATGGGTTGCACCGCCTAGCCCGGATACCGGCCAACAGAGGGCGTGAAGTGGTGTGAACCGCTGCACGCATATTGCTCACTGCCTGCGGGGACGCTGGCGCGAGTTGCTTTTTCCTGTTGTTTTCATCATGTTATCTTTGAATTCGGTGCGCCTGGCACCTGGGGTGCGTTCGGCCGTGGCCGTGGCGTGTGGGTTGGTTTGGCTGTCGTCGGCGCAGTTAACTTGGGCGGCCGATGTCGGGCTTGAACCGATGGTGGTGACGGCGACGCGTGCGCCTGTGCCACTGAGTGAACTGGTGGCCGATGTCACCGTGGTGAGTCGCCAAGACATCGAGCGGTCAGTCGCTTCAGACCTGTTGGACCTTTTGCGTCAGCAGCCGGGCATCGAGATGGCCCGCAATGGTGGACCAGGGGGGTCGTCCTCGGTGTTCACCCGGGGCGCGGACAACCGCTTCACGGCCTTGCTGATTGACGGCGTGCGCGTGGATGCCCAAAGTGGCGATGGCGGCGCGCCCTGGTTGAACATCCCCTTGTCCCAGATTGAGCGGATTGAAATTCTGCGGGGTCCGGCCAGCGCGGTGTACGGCTCGGATGCCGTGGCGGGGGTGGTGCAGGTGTTCACGCGCCAAAGCGGTGCCAAACCCACCTTGGAACTTGGCACAGGCCTGGGAAGTCATGGCACGACCCAGGCGGACGCTTTGATCTCGGGCAAGCAGGGGGCAGTGGACTACATGGTGGCGATGAACACTGATCGCAGCCAGGGGACCGCTTCCATCGTCAATCCGGCCAGCGCTTCATACAATGCCGACAAGGATGGCTACCGCAGCCACAGCGCCCAAGGGCGACTGGGGTGGCAGATCAGTCCTGACCATCGCCTTGAGGTGCGCGCTTTGGGCAGTGAAGTTGATGCTCAGTACGATGCCTATGCCAGCACCGGCGATGACCACAGCCTCAACAAGCTGAGCACAGTGAATGCTTCCTGGTCAGCCAGGTGGCTGGACCACTGGCGCTCACAGCTGATCGTGAGTGAGGCCACCCAACAGTACCAAACACGACCGACGCTGTATGGGACGGAGACCCGCAGCCGAGGCCTGACGTTTCAGAACGATGTGCAGTTCGGCATCCATGGTTTGCACATCACGGGGGAGGCCCGCCGAGATGACCTGGACAACTCTGGCCTGACCCAGTCTCAGACCGTGGGGGCCGCCGATCGCGCCATTGACGGTTTGGCCTTGGGTTACGACTTGCACAAGGGCGGTCATGCCTTGCAGGTCAATGCCCGCACCGACAGGGACAGCGAGTTCGGCACGCACACCACCGGCAGCATTGCAGGGGGTGTGCAAATCGTCGAAGGCCTGCGTTTGACGGCGTCTGGCGCCACGGCGTTCAGGGCTCCCACGCTGTATCACCGCTTCAGCCAATATGGGTTCGTTGGCTTGCAGCCTGAGTCAGCGCGCAATGCGGAGGTCGGGGTATCCTACAAAACGGGCAATGTGACGTCTTCCATGGCGATCTATCGCAATCGCATCAGCAATCTGATCGACTATGACGGTGCTTGCAATTGCTATCAGAACGTGGGCCGTGCAGTCCTCAAGGGCGTGACCTTGCAGGCGGGCTGGACGGTGTCTGGCGTGCGCTTGTCGGGGGCCCTCGACTTTCTGTCGGCGCGCAACGAGGACACCAAAGAACAGTTGCTGCGCCGTGCGCGACGCCATGCCAGCCTGAAGGCCGACACCGACCTGGCAGGGTGGGATGTGGGCGTGCAGTGGCTGGGCTCCAGCAGCCGGTCCGACTTCGATTGGGATCAATATGCGCCTGTTTCGCTGCATGGTTATTCGGCCTTCAATGTCATGATCGGGCGCGCTTTGTCGCCCGACTGGAAGGTGCAACTGAAGGTTGACAATGCCTTTCAGAATGACTACCAGACGGCTTATGGCTATGGCGGCACAGGCCGCAAGGCGCTGCTGACCCTGCACTGGACGCCTTCGCATTGAGTTGAGGTTGAGTGAATCGCATGGCTTCAGCACACCACCTCATCATCGGCGGACAACGCAGTGGCAAGTCGCGACAGGCCGAGCGCATGGGCTTGGCGTGGCTGAAGCAGGCCAGCCATCACCGGGTCACGGTGGTGGCCACGGCCCTGGCTTTGGACGACGAAATGCGCCTGCGCATTGAGCGCCATCGCCAGGAGCGGCCTGCCGGTTTTGAGATGGTCGAGTCACCCATGGACCTGGGCGAGACTTTGCGTCAGCAGGCTTCGCCCGATCGCTTGCTGATCGTGGACTGCCTGACCTTGTGGCTGGTGAATGCCTTGGTGCCGGGCGAGGCGCGGTGTGCCGAATTGCGGGACGACCTGCTGGCGGCCTTGAGTACGGTCAGCAGTCCGGTGGTGCTGGTGTCCAACGAAATTGGCTGGGGGGTGATCCCCATGGGGCCCGAGGTGCGGCAGTTTGTCGATGAGCTGGGCCGGCTCAATCAGGCGGTGGCCCTGTGCTGCGCGAACATCACCTTGATGGCAGCCGGGCAGCCCTGGACTAAGCCGGTGCAGGTATGGAACGAATGATGCGCCTGCGTGCCTGTTCATGGTTGATGGTTGGATTGATGGCCACCACCGTTCACGCGCAAAGCGTGAGCGTAGTGGATGACCGTGGAACGATGGTGCGCCTGGCGCAGCCCGCCCGGAGGGTGGTGTCGCTGCTGCCGTCTCTGACCGAGACTGTGTGCACCCTGGGCGCGTGCGACCGCATGGTGGCGGTGGACCGCTGGTCGGACTGGCCGACATCGGTGCAGCGGCTGCCCAAAGTGGGCTCGCTGGACGACGTCAACGTTGAAGGCATCGTGGCCTTGAAACCCGACCTGGTGTTGGCCGCGCCGTCTTCGCGCGTGGCCGAGCGGCTTCGAGGGCTGGGTTTGACCGTGGCCGAGCTGGATGCGCAGGACATGGCTGGGGTTGAGCGCGTGCTGACGCGCATCGGGGTTTTGCTGGGTCGCGCGGACGCTTCTCGCCTGGCCTGGGCTGCCGTGCAGCAAAAGCTGTCGCTGGCGCAGGCCCAGGTGCCGCTTCAGTCGCGGGGTGTGCGGATTTATTTTGAGGTCAGCACCACGCCGTATGCGGCGGGTGAGGCTTCGTTCATTGGCCAGTTGCTGACACGCCTGGGCGCGGTCAATGTGGTGCCGAAAGCCCTGGGGCCGTTTCCCAAATTGAACCCGGAGTACGTGGTCCGGGCCGATCCTGCGCTGATCCTGCTGGACGCTGAATCGGCAGCGGGGCTGGCTCATCGTCCGGGGTGGAGCCGCCTCCAGGCGGTGCGCCTGGGCCGCGTGTGTGCCTTGTCCAAGCTGGACTACAACATGGTGGCCCGGCCGGGGCCGCGCTTGGGTGACGCGGCCCTGGTGCTGGCGCAATGCTTGCGCACTCATGGGTCAAGCCAGCATGGGACGAACAAGCCATGAGGCGGCCCGCGCATGGGTCGGTCGTGGTGGTGTGCGGCGTGTTAATCGCGCTGTCGGTGGCCTTGTGCGTGCTGGGTCTGGGCGCGGGCAGTTCGGGTTGGCACAACCCATTCGCGGCATGGCAGGACGTGACCGAGCGGCAGATCTTGCTGGAGATCCGGGCGCCCCGCACCTTGGGGGCTTGGCTGGTGGGCGCCTTGCTGGGGCTGTCCGGCGCGGTAGCGCAGGGGCTGTTTCGCAATCCGCTGGCCGAGCCGTATTTGCTGGGCAGTTCATCTGGGGCGACCTTGGCGCTGGCGATGGTGCTGTCGTTCTCGGGGCAATCGGCGTTGGCGTCTTCCATCGCGGGGCGCTTTGGCGTGACAGGTCTGGCGTTTGTGGGCGCTTTGGGCGGCGTGGCGCTAACCTTGTTCATGGCCCGTGGTGCCAGCCATACCTTGCGCCTGTTGTTGTCGGGGGTGGTGGTGGGCGTGGTGCTGGGGGCGCTCACGTCATTGATGACAGTGTGGTCGTCAGAGCTGTGGCGCACCATGCAGTCCTTCATGCTGGGTAACACGGGTCTGCTGGGCTGGTCCGCCTGCGTGGTCTTGCTGGTGGCCTGGGTGTTGACCTTACCGCTGGCCTTGTTGCTGGCCCGCGTGCTGGATGCGCTGACCTTGGGCGACGAGACGGCGCGCAGCCTGGGCATCCCCTTGGGCTGGGCGCGGGCTGCGCTGGTCATGGTGCTCGCCCTGTCGGCGGGGGCGGCGGTGGCGCAGGCGGGTTTGATTGCCTTTGTTGGCTTGGCCGCGCCGCACCTGGTGCGCCGCCATACGCAAACGCGCCACAGCGGCTTGCTGGTGGCGGCCTCGCTCATGGGCGGGGTGTTGCTGCAAGGGGCCGATGTATTGGCCCGCTGGGCCATCGCGCCTGAAGAGTTGCCCGTGGGTGTGTTGACGGCGGTGTTGGGCGGCGCCTATCTGCTTTGGCTCATGCACCGGAGGGCGGTATGAGTTCAGACGCAGCTTCGGCCTTGCTGAGCGTGCAAGGGCTGTCGGCCCATTTCGGCCACACCGCTGTGTTGCAGAACATTGACCTGGCTTGTCACGCGGGGCAGTGGTTGGCCGTGGTCGGGCCCAATGGTGCGGGCAAGTCAACCTTGCTGCGCTGCATGGCGGGTTTGCTCATGCCCTCGCGGGGGCAAGTCCTGCTGGAGGGCGTGGCGATGCCGCATTGGTCGGCGTCAGCGCGTGCCCGACAGGTGTCGTGGTTGTCTCAGCAAGCGCAGGACGACACGCCCATGACCGTGTACGACACCGTGGCCCTGGGCCGCTTGCCTCATCAAGGTTGGATGGGCCTGAGCGCACGGACGATGTTGGACGAACAGGCCATTCAAACCGCCTTGACTGACACCGACATGACGCAGTCGGCCCTGCGGCCCTTGAATGCCTTGTCTGGCGGCGAGCGGCAACGCGCCTGGCTGGCGCGGGCCTTGGCCGTGCACGCCAGCGTGCTGCTGCTGGACGAACCCAATGCGCACCTTGATGCGCCTCACCAGCGCCTGCTGACCCGGGTCTTACGACGCGAAGCCGCGCAGGGCAGGGCCGTGGTCAGCGTGGTGCATGACCTGTCGCTGGCCCTGGCGGCTGATCGTTTGGCCGTGATGGCGCAAGGCCGCTTGCTGGCGGTGGGCACGCGTGATGACCAGGTGGTTCACCGCGCCATCGAGCAGGTATTCGACCAGGCGCTGGCCATCGTGCAGGTGCAGGACCGCTGGATGGCGGTGCCCCAAATTTGAAACCGATCTTGATCTAAGGACTTGTCATGGACATTGAAAACCCACCCACCGAGTTGAGCGGACAAAAGGCCGAGGGCGAACGCCGCGGCCTGATCATCATCAACACGGGCAACGGCAAGGGCAAAAGCACGGCGGCGTTTGGCCTGGCCATCCGGGCCCAGGGCCGTGGCAAATCTGTTCACGTCTTCCAGTTCATGAAGGTGCCCAGCGCGCGCTTTGGCGAACACCGCACCTTTGAAAAACTGGGCCTGCCCATCGAAGGCCTGGGCGACGGTTTCAGCTGGAAGAGCAAGGACCTGGAGCACTCCGCCGAACTGGCCCGGCAAGGCTGGGCCAAGGCCGCCGCCATGATCACCAAAGGCGAGCACTTCATGGTGGTGCTCGACGAGCTGACCTATCCCATCACCTACGGCTGGGTGCCGCTGCAAGAAGTGCTCGACACGCTCACCCAGCGCCCCAAGGGCGTGACCGTGGTCATCACCGGGCGGAATTGTCCGCAAGAGCTGATCGACATTGCCGACACCGTGACCGAAATGCAGCAAATCAAGCACGCCTACGAGGCTGGCGTGCCTGCCCAACGAGGCATCGAGGATTGATGATGATGACGACGCGCCCGCATCGCGCCGCCATCAGCTGGAGCGCCGGCAAGGATTCCTGCTTGGCGCTGGTGAAGGCGCGCGCCGAAGGTCTGCCGGTGGATCTGTTCCTGACCATGTTGGAGCCCGATGGCTTGAGCAAGTCGCATGCCTTGCCCAGCGAGCTCATTGAAACGCAAGCGCGGGCCTTGAAGGCCCAATGGCGCGGTGCCAAGGCCGGGCCAGGGCAGTATGCCGAGGTGTTCGATGCGCAGTTGCAGCGCCTGCACGAGGAGGGCTACACCCACCTGGTGTTTGGCGACATCGATTTGCAGGCCCACCGTGATTGGGCCGAGCAGCGTTGCGCGCAAGCAGGCTTGACGGCGGTGTACCCCTTGTGGGCACAGCCCCGCGCCGATCTGGCGCAAGCCATTTTGGACTCGGGCATAAGGGCCCGGGTGGTGTGCGTTGACACGCGCTGGCTGGACGCGTCCTTCTGCGGCGTGGACTATGACGCGGCCTTTTTGGCGCGCCTGCCCCAGGGCGTGTGCCCTTGCGGCGAGGACGGCGAGTTTCACACCTTCGTCTTTGACGGACCGGGCTTTGCGCGGGCATTGCCTTTGACGCCCGGACCGCTGAGGCGCGTGCCCTCGGTGCCCCCGATGCTGCCAACCGACCTGATCTTTCAGCCGCTGTCATGAGGCGGGCTCAGGCGGTCATGGTGCTGGGGACCACCAGCGGCGCGGGCAAGAGTTGGTTGGCCACGGCCCTGTGCCGCTGGTATGCCCGCGCAGGACTGAAGGTGGCGCCTTTCAAGGCGCAGAACATGAGCAACAACGCCCGGGTCGTGCCCGGCATGGCGGGTGATTGGGGCGAGATCGGGTCGGCCCAATACTTCCAGGCCCTGGCGGCCCGCGCAACCCCTGAGGTGCGCATGAACCCCGTCTTGCTCAAGCCCGAGCGCGACACGGGCAGCCAGGTGGTCTTGATGGGGCAGGTGCGCCCTGACCTGAGTGCCATGCCCTGGCACGACCGCAGCGCCTTGCTGTGGCCGCATGCCCGCGCTGCGCTGGACGAGCTGATGGCCGAGAACGACGTGGTCGTGATCGAAGGCGCGGGCTCGCCCGCTGAGATCAACCTGCACCACAGCGACTACGTGAACATGCGCGTGGCCCTGCATGCCCAGGCGGCCTGCCTGCTGGTGACCGACATCGATCGGGGCGGCGCCTTTGCCCATCTGTATGGCACGCACCACTTGCTGCAAGAAGACGAGCGCGCCTTGATCCGAGGCTTCGTGCTCAACCGCTTTAGGGGCGATGCTGCCTTGCTGGCGCCTGGCCCTCAGCAATTGCAAGCTTTGACCGGCGTGCCCACGGTCGCGGTCTTGCCCATGTGGCGCGGCCATGGCCTGCCTGAAGAGGATGGCGTGATGGACGAGTGGATGGGCAGCGCATCGAGCGCGCCCGTGCGTTGCCGCATCGCCGTCGTGGCCTACCCGCGCATCAGCAATCTGGACGAGTTCCAGCCCTTGCGCAACCTGCCGGGCGTGGCCTTGCGCTGGGCGCGCTCATGCGCGGATCTGGAGCAGGCAGACTGGATCATCTTGCCTGGCTCCAAAAACACCATCAGCGATCTGGCCTGGTTGCGCCAGCAGGGTCTGGACATCGCGATCATGCGCCATGCCGAGCAAGGTAAGGCGGTGCTGGGCGTGTGTGGTGGCTTGCAGATGCTGGGCGAGTCCTTGAGCGACCCCTTGGGCGTGGAGTCGGGCCAACCCAGCCCGCAGCCGTCCATACCTGGCCTGGGCCTGCTGCCGCTGCACACCACTTGGTCGCCTCACAAGCGCCTGACGGCCGCCACCTTCCGGTTTGGCGAGATGATGGGGGCCTGGGCGCGCTTGTCGGGCATCGCCTGCTCGGGTTACGAAATCCACCAGGGCCAGTCTGTGGTCGCGCAGGCCGAATCGACCGTGGGACTGACGGCCATGCACAACGAGAACCATCAGCCCGTAGGCTGGCAGCAAGGGCCGGTGCTGGGGCTCTATGCCCACGGCCTGCTGGAGTCCGCGCCCGTGCTGCAAGCCCTGTTCGGACACGACGCGCCCACGCTGGAGCAGGTGTTTGACGGCCTGGCTGATTTCATCGATCGCCACTTTGAACCCCAGGTGCTGAACGCCCTGTTGAGCCCTGTTGAACACAACACCCCATGCTGAATTTTCCTGACATGAATGACCTTGCCCAAACCGCCTTGGCCGCCCGCCTGCAGCACTTGCTGGACCACAAGACCAAGCCCCTGGGATCGCTCGGGCGCCTGGAGGCCCTGGCCCTGCAACTGGGCTTGATCCTGGGCACTGAGGCGCCCCAACTGACGCAGCCGCAGATGGTGGTCTTTGCGGGCGACCATGGCCTGACCGCGCAAGGCATCTCTTTGTTCCCCAGCGATGTCACCTGGCAGATGGTGGAAAACTTCCTGGCCGGTGGTGCCGCTGTGAGCGTACTGGCGCGCCAGCATGGCCTGGCCTTGACCGTGGTGGACGCGGGTGTGGCCCACGACTTCGCACCACGCCCGGGCCTGCAACTGCGCAAGATCGCACGGGGTACGGCGGATGCCAGCCAAGGCCCCGCCATGACGCCCGCCCAATGCCAGGCGGCCCTGGATGCTGGCGCTGAGGTTCTGCGCACCTTGCCCGGCAACGCCGTGCTGCTGGGCGAGATGGGCATCGGCAACACCTCCAGCGCGGCCTTGCTGATGGCACGCTTGACCAGCCTGCCCATCGAGCAATGCGTGGGGCGCGGCACAGGCCTGGACGACGCTGGCGTGCAGCGCAAGCTGACCGTGCTGCGCCAGGTGCTGGCCCGCCACGAGCAAGCCATCGAACCTTTGCAGGCACTCGCCGCCATGGGCGGTCTCGAGATCGCCATGATGGCCGGTGCCGTGCTGGAAGCCGCCGCGCAGAACCGGGTCATCGTGGTCGATGGCTTCATTGCCAGCAGCGCGGTCCTGGTGGCGCAAGCGCTGCAACCTCTGGTCCTCCAACGCTGCGTGTTCGCTCATCAGTCCGATGAACAAGGCCATGCCCGGATGCTGTCTCACCTGAAGGCCCAACCGCTGCTCAACCTGGGCCTGCGTTTGGGTGAAGGTTCCGGCGCGGCGTTGGCTTGGCCACTGCTGGAATCCAGTTGCCGCATCCTGGCCGAGATGGCCAGCTTCGAGTCAGCCGGTGTCAGCACTGCCGATGGCGATGCCAGCCCAGGGCAGGGCGCCTGATGGGGGTTCAACGCCTCGTGCATGAACTGCGGTTGCTGTTGGTGGCCGTGCAGTTCCTCACCCGCGTGCCCGTGCCGCGCTGGGTGGGTTTCGAGCCGCGATGGCTGAACGAATGCGCGCGCCACTTGCCGCTGGTGGGACTGGGCATCGGCGCATTTGGTGCGCTCATCTGGGGCGCGGCTGCGCAAGTGTGGCCACCCATGGTCGCGGCAGCGTTGAGCATGGCTGCCACTGTGTGGTTGACCGGTGGTTTTCACGAGGATGGCCTGAGCGACACCTGCGATGCCTTGGGTGGCACCGTCAGCCGCGACAAAGCCCTGCTGATCATGAAGGACTCGCGCATCGGTGCTTATGGCGCCATCAGCCTGGTCCTGATGCTCGGGCTGAAAGCCGCTACCTTGAGTGGCCTGGCACAGCACGGCCTGTGGTGGCCAGCCTTGGCCTTGATCTGGGCCCACGCCGCTTCGCGTGCCGTGGCCGTGACCTTGATGCGCTGGCTGCCCTACGCGGGTGACATCGAGCATGCCAAGGCCAAGCCGCTTGCCCTGAGCGTGCGGTCCGGCGCGGTGTTCATCGCCTGGTGTTGGGTGCTGCTGGCCACCTGGGGCCTGCTCTTGGTCTCGCCTTTCAATGACCCCCTCTCGGTCCTTCTGCCTGCCATGTTGTCGGCCTGGCTGGCCTGCGGTGTGGTGACCCTGGTGTGCGCCCGCTGGTATCGGCAGCGCCTGGGCGGCTACACCGGTGACACGCTCGGTGCCGCACAGCAGTTCAGCGAAGTCGTGGCTTTGCTCGCGTGGTTGGCGGTGGTCCACCACGGGGCCACCGTGGCCGCCTGGTTCGCATGATCGATCAGGCCAAGCCAGTGACCTTGTGGGCCTGGCGCCATCCCCAACCTGAGAACGTGGCGGGTCGGTGCATTGGCCGCACCGATGTGGCCGTGCCCGCCCGCCGCGCCAAGCGACTGGCCCGGCGCATCCAGAAGGCCGCTCGTCGGCATGGCCTGGCGAAGGTGGTGCACACCTCGCCCTTGCAGCGCTGCGCCTCGGTGGGCCGCTACTTGCGCCGCTGGGGCTGGACCCACGTGCAAGATCCCGCCTTGCTGGAGTTGGACTTTGGCACCTGGGATGGACTGCCCTGGCGCGACATCCCGCACGATCACATCGATCAATGGTGTGAGGCTTTTGCCACCCATGCCCCCGGTGGTGGCGAAGCTCTGCAGTCCTTGCTGGCCAGGGCAGCGTCCTGGAAGCCCATCAGACACAACGCCGTGCTGGTGGCACATGCCGGCTGGATGCTGGCCAGACGCTGGGCCCATGACCACCCGCAGCAATCACCGCAACAGGCGGCTCAGTGGCCCGCCTCGCCACCCTACGGCACTTTGTGGCGTTTGCCCTGAGCCGAGCACTGTCCCGCCTCAATACCGCCCGGTGACGCCCGCCAATCGAAGGTAAGTTTTGGCCATCCAGGCGATGGTTGAGCGCCGGACCCTGGTCATCCAACTGCGTTGCCGAAGCAACGGCGGCGGGATTTCAACGCTCTGCTCAAAGTCGTGCAACAACGCGGCCGACAGCGTGCGCACAAAGCCCCGGTCGCGCACGACCAGGTTGGCTTCCAGGTTCAGCACCAGCGACAACGGGTCCAGGTTGGACGAGCCAATGGTGGCCCACTCGTCGTCCACGCACAGCACCTTGGCGTGCAGCAGCGCAGGCTGGTATTCAAAGATGCGGACCCCGTGAAGTTGCAGGTCGTGGTACAGCACCTGGGCCGCGATGGCCGCGATCTTGTAGTCCGCCTTGCCTTGCAACAGCAGCCTGACCACCACCCCGCGCTTGGCGGCGTTGCGCAGCGCATGCCGCAAGGCCCGTGCGGGGTAAAAATAGGGCGTGACGATGTCGACCCGGGTGCGCGCATGCTGGATCGCCTGCAAGGCCGTGCGCTCGATGGTGCGCCGCTGCAGCAGGTTGTCGCGCAAGACAAAAGCGCAGCGCATGGGCAGGTTGGTGGCCGAGGCCGCCGACAGATGCCTTTGCTCGCCTGGTGACAGCCGCAAACGAGCTTTCAACCACAAAGCGCGCAGCCGCTTCATGCTGCGGTGATCTGCCATCCAGTGAACGATGTCATCGCGCCAGTCTCGGCCTACCGTGGCCCGGGTCCACATGGCCTTGACCGTGTGCGCCATCGGCAAGACGGCGGGGCCGTTCACCTGCAAGGCATAGTCCAATCGAGGGTTCGACGACCAGCCCAGCGCCAGGTCGTAGCGGTCATCGATCAGGTTGATGCCACCCACGAAGCCCACCGCATCGTCGATCACGCACAGCTTCATGTGCATGCGCCGCCACTGCGATGAGTCCAATAGATTCAACAAACCGCGCACAGGCCGATACACCACCAGCTTGATGCCGGCCATCTCCAGCTCCCGCCACAGCGAGGCCGGGGCATCGCGCGAGCCCACGCCGTCCACCACGAAGTGCACGGGGATGCCTCTTTGCGCTGCTTTCATCAAGGCTTGCAGCACCGACTGGCTTTGTCCGATGGGCGACACCATGTAGGTCGCCATCCACACCGACCGTTTGGCGGCGTCAATGCTCGCGCACAAGGCCGGGAACTGTTCTGCTGCGCCCTTCAGCAAACTGACCTGGTTGCCGCCCGTGAACATGGGTTTGCGCTGGCCATACCAGGCCAGACCGCGCAGCGCGTGCGCCGAACTCTGTTCGGGCAGGGGGTTCATCAGGTGTTGTCGATGTCCAGTTCGACCACCAGGGGCAAGTGGTCCGACATGCGCGGCCAGGCGCCACCGCGCGGCACCATCACCGATTGGCAGGTCAAACCCCGTGTGTAAACGCGGTCCAGTGCCAGCACCGGGATGCGCGAGGGGAAGGTGGGCGTGTTCGGGGCCTTGGGCAAGCCGGCGCGTTTCAGATTGGCGGTGTGCAACACCGGGTCGAGCTTCTCATTCCAGTCATTGAAGTCGCCAGCCACCACCACCAGCGCATCGGGCGGCAAATCTCTGATCACCAGGGCGGCCAAGTGTTCGGCTTGCCGCACACGGCTGGCGTGGATCAGGCCCAGGTGCACCACGATCACGTGGATCTCGACGCCGCGCCAGAACACGGGCACGTGCAAAAAACCGCGCTGCTCGAACCGGTGGTCAGACACGTCATGGTGGCCGATGTTGCCCATCGGCCAGCGGCTCAGCAGGGCGTTGCCGTGTTCGCCATCCTTGGTGGTGGCGTTGGTCCGGTACGCCACGTCATAGCCCTCGGGCGCCAGAAAATCGGCCTGGGGTTGCTGCGGCCAACACATGGGGCCGTAGTCCGTGCGCGAAAAACGTTTGGCCTCGGCCCTGTGGAAATGGCGCACCTCCTGCAGGCAGACGATGTCGGCGTCAAAGGCCTCGACCGCCAGGCTCAGGTTGTGGATCTCCAGGCGCTTGGTGGGGCCCATGCCCCGCACGCCCTTGTGGATGTTGTAGGTGGCCACCCGCAGGTGCGTGGACGACTGCGTCGAAGGCGGCAACAGTGAGGACTGGAGAGGGTTCAGCACGGCGGAGCATTCCAACAGCGGCGCGAACAAAGGCGTTCACCCTGACACCATAGCCGCAACTGACCCTGTCGTTCAGGCCGTTGAAGGGTTGGCTTTCCCGCTAAATCGAGGCAGTTGCAAAATCGCCTCGGCGTTGGACGGCGAAAAGCAGCGGTCTGCCGCCTCTTTCCAGGGCAGCCAGGCCCACGCGGTGTGCTCACGGGGGGCCAGCGTGACCGGGGTGTCGCGAGGCACGCACAAGCCAAAAACCCGTTCGGTGTTGTGGGTCACGCCCGGGGCGTAGCGGTGCCGCCAGACCGGGTAAATCTCGTAAATATTCTCGATGGCCCAATCCTGCAAAGCGTTCATCGGCACGGTTGGGCTGCCGATGACGATGCCGGTTTCTTCCGCCACTTCACGCATGGCCGTGACGTCCCAGGGTTCGTCTTGCAGGTCTTTTGACCCCGTCACGCTCTGCCAGAACCCGGGTTGCTGAGCCCGTTCGATCACCAACACCTCCAAGTCGGGCGAGTGGATCACCACCAGCACCGACAGGGGAATTTTGGGCGGACGCTCGCCCATGGAGTCAGGCCGTGGCCGTGCCTGCTTGCGGATTACGCAACCGGATGTGCAACTCTTTCAACTGCTTTTCATCGACCGGGCTTGGTGCATGCGTCAGCAGGCATTGAGCGCGCTGCGTCTTGGGGAAGGCGATCACGTCGCGGATCGACTCGGCGCCGGTCATCAGCGTGACCAGGCGGTCCAGGCCGAAGGCCAGGCCGCCGTGCGGAGGTGCGCCGTACTGCAAGGCGTCCAGCAGGAAGCCGAACTTCAACTGCGCATCTTCCGGGCTGATCTTCAAGGCGTTGAACACCTTGCTTTGCACTTCGGCGCGGTGGATACGGATCGAGCCGCCACCCAGCTCCCAGCCGTTCAGCACCATGTCGTAGGCCTTGGCGATGCACTTCTCGGGATCGGTGTCCATGAGGTTTTCATGGCCGTCTTTAGGGGCCGTGAAGGGGTGGTGCACCGCGTTCCAGCGGTCACCTTCTTCATCGTGCTCGAACATCGGGAAGTCGACCACCCACAGCGGGGCCCACTTGTGCTCGAACAGGCCGCTCTTCTTGCCGAAGTCGCTGTGGCCGATCTTCACGCGCAGCGCGCCCAGGCCATCGTTGACCACCTTGGCCTTGTCGGCACCGAAGAAGATCAGGTCGCCATTCTGTGCACCAGTGCGCTTCAGAATCTCGGCTAAAGCCTCGTCGTGCAGGTTCTTCACGATGGGCGATTGCAGGCCCTCGCGGCCCTTCTCGACCTCGTTGACCTTGATCCAGGCCAGGCCCTTGGCACCGTAGATCTTGACGAACTCGGTGTAGGCGTCGATCTCGCCACGCGACATGGCGCCGCCGCCGGGCACGCGCAGTGCGGCCACGCGGCCACCCTTGGTCGTGGCGGGCGTCGAGAACACCTTGAAGTCCACGCCGGCCATGATGTCGGTCAGCTCGGTGAACTCCAGCTTGACGCGCAGGTCGGGCTTGTCCGAGCCGTAGAGGTGCATCGCGTCGGCGTACTTCATGACGGGGTAGTCGCCCAGGTCCACGTCCAGCGCCGTCTTGAAGACGTGGCGGATCATGCCCTCGAACATGTCGCGGATCTCTTGCTCGCCCAGGAACGATGTCTCGATGTCGATCTGGGTGAATTCGGGCTGGCGGTCAGCGCGCAGGTCTTCGTCGCGGAAGCACTTGGTGATCTGGTAGTAACGGTCAAAGCCCGCCACCATCAACAGCTGCTTGAACAACTGGGGCGATTGAGGCAGGGCGAAGAACTGGCCGTCGTTCACGCGCGAGGGCACGAGGTAATCGCGCGCGCCTTCGGGCGTCGACTTGGTCAGCATCGGCGTTTCGATGTCGATGAAGCCGTGCTCGTCCAGGAACTTGCGCGCTTCCATGGCCACGCGGTAGCGCAGGCGCAGGTTCTTCTGCATGTAGGGGCGGCGCAGGTCCAGCACCCGGTGCGTCAGGCGCGTGGTTTCCGACAGGTTCTCGTCGTCCAGTGGGAAGGGCGGCGTCACGCTGGGGTTCAGCACTTCCAGGGTGTGGGCCAGGATTTCGATCTTGCCGCTGGTCAGGGCCGTGTTCTCGGTGCCGGCAGGGCGCGCACGCACCAGGCCGGTCAGCTTCACGCAGAACTCGTTGCGCACGCCTTCGGCCACCTTGAAGGTGTCGACGCGGTCGGGGTCGCAGACGACCTGGACCAGGCCTTCGCGGTCGCGCAGGTCAATGAAGATCACGCCGCCGTGGTCGCGGCGACGGTGGGCCCAGCCCATCAGCGTCACGGTCTGGCCCATCAGCGCTTCGCTGACCAGTCCGCAGTAAGTGGTTCGCATCGTTGTTCTCCGGATGATCGTGTTCGTGGGGCGGCCGGCGCTGAACGCGCGAGCCCGCTCGCAACCCTCGATTGTCCCTCAGGATTGAGGTTGTCAGGCCGTGCGGCTTGGCTTGACGTGGTTGGTGACGGTCACCGCGTGGAGCGGCGGGGCCACCACGCCCATGGAAATGATGTATTTCAGGGCTTCGTCCACCGACATTTGCAATTCGATCACGTCGCTGCGCGGCACGATCAGCATGAAACCTGAAGTGGGGTTGGGGGTGGTGGGCACGTACAGGGTGAGGTGGTCATCGCTCAGGTGCGCGGCCACTTCACCACTGGGCTTGCCGGTGACGAAGCCGATGGTCCATGACCCGGCGCGGGGGTATTGCACCAGCACCGCATGGCGAAACGCCTGGCCGCTGCTGGAAAACAGCGTGTCCGACACCTGTTTGACCGAGGTGTAGATGGATTTGACGATCGGGATGTTGGAAAACACCCGGTTCGACTGGTCCAGGATCCACTGGCCCGCGAAGTTGGTGACGGCCAGGCCGGTCAGCAACAGCACCGAAATCATCACGATGGCGCTCAGCCCCGGGATGGAGCGCAGGGATTGCAGGCCGGGGCGCAGGCTTTCCGGCAGCACGGTCTGCGCGGCGACGATCAAGCCGGCGAAGACGCCATCCAGCACGCCCAGCACCTGCATCATCACCCAGATGGTGATGGTCAAAGGCAGCCACACGAGCAAGCCGGTCAGGATGTATTTCTTCACAAATGCGTTTCAAGATGAGGCCGCAAGGGCCGGGTGATCGCAGGGGGTGCGGTCCGTGGATGAACCGTCGTTCAGGCTGTGCCGGCAGGCGAGCTGCCGCCCGAAGAGGGCGTGGTGGTGCTGGCGGGGGTGGTCGGGGTGGTCGATGGCGTCGCGGCCGGAGTTGCCGTGTCAGGGCTGCCCGAGGCCGCCTTGTCTTTCGATTCCGGTGCAGCGGCTGTGCTGGCGCCACCGCGGAAATCGGTCACGTACCAGCCCGAACCCTTCAATTGAAATCCAGCCGCCGTCAGTTGCTTCTTGAAGCTTTCGGCCCCGCAGGCCGGGCAGGTGGACAGGACGGGATCGGACATTTTTTGCAAAACGTCCTTGGCATGACCGCAAGACTCACAGCGGTAGGCGTAAATCGGCATCTCAAACCCTCGGGTTTTCCAGTAAGACCAGCATTCTACGTGCCCCGCTCAGGCTTGGTGGTGCTTTCGGTGGCGGTGGTCCGTGATGAACTGAGGCGCCAATGAACCGATCACCATGCCGGCGAAGGCTGCGATCAAGCCCGCCAACTGACCGGGAAACGCCTCGCCCCACGGTGCATGGAGCAGGAACGCACCCCACACGCCAATCCCCAAGGCGATGGACAGCACCGCGCCTTGCGTGGTGGCGCGCGACCAGTACAGGCCCATCGTCAGGGGGATGAATGCGGCCACCAAAGGCACTTGGTAAGCCGAGGACACCAGGTCATAGATCGGGGTGCCCTCCATCGCGATGGCATAGGCCAGCACCAGCGCGGTGAACACAAAAATCGTGATCCGCAGGGCCAGCAGCACCTGCTTGTCGCTCATGCCAGGCCTGATATTTTTGAGGATGTTTTCCACGAAGCTGGTCGAGGGCGCCAGCAGGGTGGCCGACGAGGTCGATTTGATGGCCGACACCAGGGCGCCAAAGAAGAAGATCTGCGCCACCAGGGGCATGTGCGTCAGGATCAGGGTGGGCAGCACTTTTTGCGGGTCATTGGCCAACAGGGCCTGGGCCTCGCTGGGCATGATGATCATGGACGCGGCCACGATGAACATCGGCACAAAGGCAAATGCCAGGTAGCTGAAGCCACCAATCACGGCGCCGCGGCTGGCGGTCTTGCTGTCCTTGGCCGACATCACGCGCTGGAAAACGTCCTGCTGCGGGATGGAGCCAAACATCATGGTGACGGCGGCGGCGATGAAGGCGATCCATCCCGAGGGGGTGTGTTCCGGCCAGATCTTGAACCAGTCGTTGGACTGGGCCAGCGCGATGACTTTGTCGGCGCCACCGGCCTGCTCGCTCGCCATCACGGCAATCACCGACAGGCCGACGACCAGCACGATCATCTGGATGAAGTCGGTCCAGGCCACGGCCAGCATGCCGCCGATCAGCACATAGACCAGCACCAGGCTGGTGCCGAGGATCATGCCCATCCAGGGCTGGATGGCCCCGCCGGACAGCACCGAAAACACCAGGCCCAGGGCCGTGATCTGCGCGGCCACCCAGCCCAGATAGCTGAGGATGATGGCGATCGAGCAAAAGATTTCCACGCCTTCGCCGAAACGGGCGCGGTAGTAATCGCCGATGGTCAGCAGCTTCATTTTGTACAGCTTGGTCGCGAAAAAGGCGCCCACCAGCACCAGGCACATGGAGGCCCCGAACGGGTCTTCAATCACCGCGTTCAAACCGCCTTGCACGAACTTGGCCGGGATGCCCATCACCGTTTCTGCGCCAAACCAGGTCGCGAAGGTGGTGGTGATCACCATGGCCAGAGGCAGGCTGCGGCCTGCGATGGCGAAGTCGGTCGTGTTCTTGATGCGTGTGCCGGCGTAGACCCCGATGCCCATGGTTCCCACCAGGTACAGGATCACAAACCAGAGCAAAGTGGTGTTCATGTCGCCAAAAACCTTTCACTGTCGGACCGAAGGATCGGCGCGCAGTGTAAGGCCTTGCTCGCCTAAATGATGCCGGCCAAGTGCAGCTTCAGCAAGAGTTGCGCCACCAGCAGGCCCATGACGAAACCCATGCCCACCCACAGGGCCGCCGTCATGGTTCGGTTGGTCTTGCGCTGTTCTTTCAGGATGGCGGCCAGGTCGCGCCTGAGGCCAACGTCGCTTCGCTCCAGGTTCTGGTGCAAAAGACGGGGCAATTCGGGCAGCAGTTTGGCGTAGCGGGGGGCTTCCTGCTTCAGTCGCTCCAGCAGGCCGCGCCAGCCGACTTGCTCGTTCATCCAGCGTTCCAGGAAAGGCTTGGCGGTGCTCCACAGGTCCAGGTCGGGGTCGAGTTGCCGGCCCAGGCCTTCCACATTGAGCAAGGTCTTTTGCAGCAGCACCAGTTGTGGCTGGATCTCCACATTGAATCGCCGGGAGATTTGAAACAGGCGCAACAAGACCAATCCCAGCGACAGGTCCTTCAAAGGCCGGTCGAAATAGGGCTCGCAGACCGTGCGCACCGCGCCTTCCAGTTCGTCAACCCGGGTGTTGGCTGGCACCCAGCCGCTTTCGATGTGCAGCTCCGCCACGCGTTTGTAGTCGCGGCGGAAGAAGGCGATGAAGTTTTGCGACAGGTACTCTTTGTCGACCTCGGTCAGCGTGCCGATGATGCCGAAGTCGAGCGCGATGTAGCGGCCGAAGGTCTCGGGGGCCAGGCTGACCTGGATGTTGCCCGGGTGCATGTCGGCGTGGAAGAAGCCATCGCGGAACACCTGGGTGAAGAAGATGGTGACGCCATCGCGCGCCAGCTTTTTGATGTCGACGCCGGCATCGCGCAGGCGGGCCAAGTGGCTGATCGGCACGCCTTTCATGCGCTCCATCACCATCACGGTGCCGGTGCAGTAGTCCCAGATCATCTCCGGCACCAGGACCAGGTCCAGGTTCTTCATGTTGCGACGCAATTGCGCGGCGTTGGCAGCTTCGCGCACCAGGTCCAGCTCGTCGTGCAGGTATTTGTCGAACTCCGCCACCACCAGGCGCGGCTTGAGGCGGCGACCATCGGCCCACAAAAACTCCACCCAGCCGGCCAGCTTTCGCATCAGGGCCAGGTCATCTTCGATCACGCGCAACATGCGGGGGCGCAACACCTTGACGGCCACCTCGCGCCCGTCGTGCAGCACGGCAAAGTGCACTTGCGCAATGGAGGCGCTGGCCACCGGTTCGGTGTCGAATTGCTTGAAGATGGCGGCAATGGGCTTGCCCAGCGCTTTTTCCACCAGCTTCATCGATTCTTCGCCAGGGAAAGGCGGCACCCGATCCTGCAGCTTGGCGAGTTCATCGGCCACGTCGGGGGGCAGCAGGTCGCGGCGCGTGGACAGCATTTGCCCAAACTTGATGAAGACGGGGCCCAGGCTCTCCAGCGCCTGGCGCAGGCGCTCGCCTCGTGGGGCATGCAGGCGTCGTCCCGTCGAGATGATGCGGGACAGCAGGTGCAGGCTGGGGCGGCGCAGGCTGTCCAGCGCCAGCGCATCCAGTCCGTATCGCAAAAAGATCAAGCCAATGAACAAGGCGCGCATCAGGGTTCCCGCAGCCTCTCAGCGTTTGGCGTCGTGGAAGCCTGGTCGGCGGCCCGCATCCGGGCGCCAGCGCAGCATGGTTTCCTTGAGGCTCTCGCCCACGGAGCGCAGCACCTGGCTGGGGGTGTTGCCCAACCAGCGGGCCAGGTCATCTTCGATGTCCCAGCGCAGATTTTTCATCAGCCAGGAGGCCGTTTCAGCCAGTGCGGCATCACCGTCGATGCTGACCTCGGGGCGCTCACCTTGCAGTGCTCGCCGAGCCATGGTCCACGGCGCGGTCAAATGGACGGTCAGGGTCAAGCCGACAGGGGTGTCGGCTGCACCATCGGCGGTGGTCACCTCAAACAGGCCGGCCGGCGTGACGGTCAGCCGCACGGGATGGGGCGCCCAATCGGCGCTGGTGCTGCCTGGTGCCAGCCAAGCGGCGAAGGGGGGCACGAAAGAAGAAGTCCAGCGGATATCGACGGTCCGGCCCACGTGCGCCTTGAGCTTGGCCATGGCCACGGGCTCGCTGGCCACCACGTGGTTGAGCAGCAGTGCAAGCCGCGGCAGTGCCAGCGGGCCAATCCAGGAGAGGGGGTTAATTGCCATGAAGTAATTGTAGGTGTGGGCC
>CAZKPN010000026.1:0-20688 GCA_964554655.1 uncultured Aquabacterium sp.
GCTCCGCCAGTTGCCCAACACCCAGCTCAGCCAATCGCCATTGCTCATATTGAACGATGAACAACTCACCAGCCGTACCCAATGAGCGGTTGCGTGCCTCTCGTTCAAAGTAGTCGCGCTTGATGGCCCGGCGTTGATAGGAGGGGCGTACCTCCTCAGTTTTTAGCTGCCGCCTGGGCGGTTCAAATCGGATGCCCTGATAAGCGACTGACTCAGGCACTTCCGCTGGTCTGTCAACGGCCAATCCCGCTGCTTTTTCAAGAAGGGGCAGGTACGCAACCTGTTCGGTCACAACATCAACAAGGCCATCCCTTTGAAAATTTGAGCGTGGCTTGTAGCCGTGCAGAGAAGGAAAGCCCAGCTCGATCATCACGGCACTCAGGTTGGCGCGCTTGAACTCAATGGAGGCTTTGCTCCGGTCATTCAGCAAGGGCATCAACGATCGTGCACGTTCAGCCTTGTTGTACTTTTGTCCGGCCAACTCCTTCGTCAGCATCTGCAAGTAGTCAGCAACGATCAGTTCGTTCTCGTGGCGAGTCCATGCTCGGTCCTTGTTAGAAACGGGCACAGCACCCACATCCGTGAGCTCAAAGCCCAGGCTCCTCAGAAGCTTGACCACCGGGGCTTGGCCGCCAGAGAAATCTTGTGACCGCAATGGGCCCTCGTTGGGAAACTGAAGACCATAAGCGGCACCAACAATGGCCTTGGAGTCGCATGCCTGGCCCGTGATGGCGTGCGTGACGAAGAAATCTCGCGCGGGACCAAATCGGTACTTTTGAAGAAACGCGTCTCGGCCAATCCGGATGAACTCATCCATGGCGGCGTCTACCGCCCATCGGCTCAGCTTGCTGATTCCGTTTGCAACACGGCCTGCATCACTGCCCATCATGTTTGCCCATGAGGATCCCGTGCAAAGCCAGATTCACGTAGTAGTTGCTTCGCCCCATCTTCTGCTTCTCGACAAAGCCGCCCGCCGCCAATGCATCAAGGTACTTGGTGGCCGTCAGCCGTGACACCTGCAAGTCTTTTTGCACAAACTCGATCTTGGTATACGGGTGCGTGAACAGATTGTTGATCAGGTCCTGGTTGTAGAACTTGTAGGCCGCGCGAATGCGGTGCTTGTAATCAAACAGTGCTTCCTTGATCGCATGGATGGTGGTGATGGTTTGCTGGGCCGTGCGCTCCACGGCCTCCAGCATGTACAGCACCCAGTCCTCCCAAAGATCCTGTTCACGCACGGTCTGCAGCAAGCGGTAGTAATCGGCCTTGGTGCGCACAATGTGGCTGCTCAAGTACAGCACGGGGATGTCCAACAGGCCTTCCTTGACCAGGTACAACACGTTCAGGATTCGCCCCGTTCGTCCGTTGCCGTCGTAGAAGGGATGGATGCTTTCAAACTGATGATGGATCAGCGCCATCTTGATCAAGGGGTCGACCTCAAGCAAGTCCGCATCGTTCATGAAACGTTCCAGCCCGCGCATCAGCATCACTATCTCGGCCGGGTCTTGTGGCGGGGTGTAAACCACCTGGCCGTTGCCATCCTTCAGCGCCGTGCCGGGCAATTTTCGAAAGCCAGCGTTGTTGCGCTCCAGTTCAGCCTGGATGTCGATGATGTGATTGGCCGTGATCAGGCCAGACGCGCGCACTTGGTCAAACCCAACGCGCAAGGCCTGCCTGTATCGCAAGACCTCTTTGGCCGCTAGGTTGCCAAAGGCGTCGGGCAGAACATCGTCCTTGAACAACTCATCATGCGTGGTGACGATGTTCTCAATTTCTGAGCTGTCCTTGGCCTCTTGCAGCCCCAAGGTGTTGATCAGGATGCCCTGGTTGGGTATCGAGGCGGCAATGCCTTTCAGCTCGGCCAGGTGGCGGCTGCTGCTGGCCAGCTTTTTGAGGATGGCTGGGGTGTCGAAGCGGGCCGGGTCCAGGTTTTCGAGCGGAGCAAGCTGGGGCATGAGCAGGCCTTAAGCCAATGACATGTATAGAAAATACTGATTTTTTATACATAATAGCCGCTGCTTGTATAGAAAATGCTCTTTTGTATGCGTTCAGCTTGTCTGCCTCGGCGCCCAAGGATTGAACAACACCACCCCCGTCGCTTCAAAGTCCGCCACATTGCGCGTCACCATGGTCAAGCCATGGACCACGGCCGTTGAGGCAATCAGCATGTCGCGCTCAGCGCCCGGATTGGGCACATGCAGCTTGGCACAGCGCAGCGCCACCGCCGTATCCACCGGCAAGGTGCGATCAGCAAAAGCAGGCAGCACGTGCGTGGTCATCCAGGTCCGGAGCAGAGCGCCTTGATGGGCATCTTTCCGTTCCATCAGCAAGATGCCGGTTTCCAACTCCAGCACCGTGATGGCGGATATGTATAAGGTTGAGGCCGCAACGCTTTGCGCCCATTCAACAACCTGTGGATGCGCTTTCCCCGATTTGGCTTTGCGCAATTCGGAAACGACATTGGTGTCCAGCAAATACATCAGCTGAAATCGGCCGGCTTGTACAAGGGGCCCTTGGCACGAGGCGCATCGAACTCGATGTCAGCGTGGCCTGGCATGGCCAGCAAATCGACAATGCTGGCTTGTTGGCCCGTGAGCTGCCGGTACTGTTCGATCGTCAGCAAAACATGCGCAGGACGACCCCGGTCAGTGATGATCACGGGGCCGTTTTGAGCCGCTTTTTTGGCGCCGCTGGCGTCCTGATTGAACTCGCGGCTGGACAAGGTTGTGATGGTCATGCCTACACCTCTTTCGAGAATGTAGTCACGTTACTACATCACCCTTAAAAGGTCAAACGTCAATGTTCGCCGCCCGCAGCGCATTGCTCTCAATGAACTCCCTGCGCGGCTCAACCTCATCCCCCATCAGCATCACGAACACCCGATCAGCCTCGATCGCGTCTTCAATCTGCACGCGCAGCAGTCGCCGCACGGTCGGGTCCATTGTGGTCTCCCACAACTGCGACGGGTTCATCTCGCCCAGCCCCTTGTAGCGCTGGCGGCCCACGGTGTTCTCAGCCTGTGTGATCAACCACGCCATCGCCTCGCGGAAGTCCTTCACGCGCGCTTCCTTCTGGCGCTCGCCTTCACCGCGCTTCACCACCGAGTCAGCGCCCAGCAGGCCATTGAAGGTCGTGCCCGCCGTGCTCAGCGCGTTGTAGTCGGCACCGTGCATGAAGTCGGCCGTGATGATGCTGCTCTTCACGTTGCCGTGGTAAATGCGGCTGATGCGCAGCACGTGCTTGTCGGTGCGCTCGTCGAA
Source organism: uncultured Aquabacterium sp. (assembly GCA_964554655.1). Lineage (GTDB taxonomy): Bacteria > Pseudomonadota > Gammaproteobacteria > Burkholderiales > Burkholderiaceae_C > Aquabacterium. Next base: position 3,261 of record CAZKPN010000026.1, read on the forward strand.
CTCGGCGGTCACTTCGGCATCATGCAGCCCGGCCTTCAAGGCGACGGCGCTGGCCTCGGCTTGCTCCAGGGTGTCCAGGTTCAAAGTCAGGCCGTTGGCCATGGCGCGCAGGGCGTCCACGTCCATCCACTTGCTCAGGCGCTTGACCACGTCATTGGCCAGCACATAAGCCTTGGCCAAATCCACCAGGGCTTCGCCACTGATGGCGGGCTTGCCCGCGCCGGGCTCCACGGTGGCCGTGTCCAGCGCCACCTTCATCAGGTAGGTGTCCAGGTCGTGGGCATCTTTCAGGTACTGCTCGTGCTTGCCATGCTTGACCTTGTACAGCGGCGGTTGCGCGATGTAGATGTGGCCACGCTCCACCAGCTCGGGCATCTGCCGGAAGAAGAAGGTCAGCAGCAGGGTGCGGATGTGGGCGCCGTCCACGTCGGCGTCGGTCATGATGATGATGCGGTGGTAGCGCAGCTTGTCCGGGTTGAAGTCGTCAGTGCCGCCGCCCTTGCCGATGCCCGTGCCCAGGGCCGTGATCAGCGTGATGATTTCATTGCTGGTCAAGAGCTTTTCGTAGCGCGCTTTTTCCACGTTCAGGATCTTGCCGCGCAGGGGCAAAATTGCCTGGAACTTGCGGTCGCGGCCCTGCTTGGCCGAGCCTCCGGCGGAGTCACCTTCGACAATGTAGATCTCGCACATCGCCGGGTCTTTTTCCTGGCAGTCGGCCAGCTTGCCGGGCAGGCCCATGCCGTCCAGCACGCCCTTGCGGCGCGTCATTTCACGGGCCTTGCGGGCCGCTTCACGCGCCCGCGCGGCTTCCACGATCTTGCCGCAGATGATCTTGGCGTCGATCGGGTTTTCAAGCAAAAAGTCCGTCAGCAAACGGCTGACGATGTCTTCCACCGGCGCACGCACTTCGCTGCTCACCAGCTTGTCTTTGGTCTGGCTGCTGAACTTGGGCTCGGGCACCTTCACCGACACCACGCAGGCCAGGCCTTCGCGCATGTCGTCGCCGGCCACTTCCACCTTGGCCTTCTTGGCCAGGTCGTTGTCTTCGATGTACTTGTTGATGACGCGGGTCATCGCGGCGCGCAGGCCGGTCAGGTGGGTGCCGCCATCCCGCTGGGGGATGTTGTTGGTGAAGCAGAGCACGTTCTCGTTGTAGCTCTCGTTCCACTGCATGGCCACTTCAACACCGACGTTGGTGCCGAACTCGGACAGCTTGTCGCCCTGGGCGTGGAACACCGTGGGGTTGAGGATCTTCTTGCCCGTGTTGATGTATTCAACGAAGCCCTTGACCCCGCCCACGTAGGCGAAGTTGTCTTCCTTGTTGTTGCGCTCGTCGACCAGGCGGATCTTCACGCCGTTGTTCAAAAACGAGAGTTCGCGCAGGCGCTTGGCCAGGATCTCGTAGTGAAAATCGATGTTGTTGAAGATCTCGTCGTCGGGCAGGAAGTGCACTTCGGTGCCGCGCTTTTCGGTCTCGCCGGTGACGCGCAGGGGGCTGACTTCCACCTTGCCGCCTTTGCCGTCGTCGCGCATTTCAAGCAGGCGGTCTTGCGGGATGCCTTGCCTGAACTCGATCAGGTGGGCCTTGCCATCGCGCCGGATGGTCAGGCGCAACCACTTGCTGAGCGCGTTCACGCAGCTCACGCCCACGCCGTGCAGGCCGCCCGACACCTTGTAGCTGTTCTGGTTGAACTTGCCGCCCGCGTGCAGCTCGGTCAGGGCGATTTCAGCGGCCGAGCGCTTGGGCTCGTGCTTGTCGTCCATCTTCACCCCGGTGGGGATGCCGCGGCCGTTGTCGGTCACGCTGATGGAGTTGTCGGTGTGGATGGTCACGACGATGTCGTCGCAATGGCCAGCCAGGGCCTCGTCGATGGAGTTGTCGACCACCTCGAACACCAGGTGGTGCAGGCCGGTGCCATCGGACGTGTCGCCGATGTACATGCCGGGTCGCTTGCGCACCGCCTCCAGGCCTTCCAGGATCTGGATGCTGCCTTCGCCATAACCGGCCGAGATTTGCGCCTCGGTTTGCGGCACGACGATGGGGTCGGGCGTGACGTCGGGTTGTTGCTCGGGATTCAGAGGGGTGTCGCTCATGGGAGGCCCAGAAAAGGAAAGAGCCCGGACAAGGTTGTCCGAGCTCCCCATTTTAACGTCTTTCACCCCTGATTTGCGGGGCGTCGTCAGGGGTCATCCCCTGGGAAATCAGCCTCGGCGGGTGGCCCGCACGCGCCAGGCCATCAAGCCCAGCCCCAGGGCCATCAGCGTGTAGGTAGAAGGCTCTGGCACGCCCAGGTTGTCCCTCGCTGGTGACCAGGTCACATTCGATCCCGCGGAAAACACCAGGAAGACCTGTTTGGCGGTTTCGCTGTCATTGATCGCGGTGAAGCTGAAGGATTTGCTGAGGTCGCCAGACGACACGGTGGAATCGGCAAGATCGCGCCCACCAGAATGTGGGCCATCGTCAACGTCCCAGTAGGTGTACAGGTTGCCACTGCTGCCGCTGAGGTAGGCCCAATCGCCACCCGAATCTCGCGAATTGAAAAAGTAGGCGTAACTCGTTTCGCCCAACAAGCGCCCCGTGGCGGGGGCATTGGTGGTCAGCAGCTGCGGCATGTCGAAACTGACGGACGAGCTGATGGTTCCCTGGATGGTCACTTGGCTGTAGGCCCCGAGCGTCCAGATGGAGGTGGAGGATGCCCCGGCCACGGCCAGGTTCTGGCCCTGCGTCGCGGTCTGCACGGCGTTTGCCACGGTCGGCAGCATCAAGTTGGTTTTCACTGCCAGGTCGTTGCCAGATTTCGACGATGCCGTGAAATCAGGCCCGGTGATCATCTCGTTGCTGCTGTCGAAGGGCAAGGACGTGAAGGTCACCGACGGCGGATAGTCAGGGGCGAGGTAGGCCCCCGCAAACAGCATGGTCTTGGTGTCTGCGGGATTCGTCGATGGCGTGAACGAAGGGTTGAGGCCATCGAGCACATTCAGATCCTGCAACTGATAGCTGAGGTTGCTGAAGTTGGACGACGACTGGACAGCGACCCCGTCGAAAGCCAATGCCACTGAGCACACGGGCACCGACAAGACGGCCACCAGGCCACGGTTGAAGAAGTTTTGCATGGAGAATTTCATATTTGATCAGCCGTGGTGAACAGCACGCACACGCCAGGCCATCAAACCCAGCCCCAGGCCCATCAGGGCGTAAGTGCCAGGCTCGGGAATGCCCGGCACTTGGGGCACTTCGGTGACCAAAGGCGCCGTGGCAAAGAGAGACGCCTCACTGCGGGCTCCGAAGAACATGTTGCCATCCAGGGATTGGCTGGTGTCGTTGGACATCTGAATGCTGAAGGCTTGCTCGGCGCTGTCCGACAAAAGTCCACCTTCGGGGATGGACAGGCCGTCTCTGCTCAGGGTCTGTTCCACATCAAGCAGCAATTCCATTTGATCAAGCCGCTCGGGGATCAGATCCCCCGTGTCTGGTGAGACCAAAGCATTGGTCATCAACTGCGCTGTCATCACGGCAGACGACACCAGCCTCGCGCCATAGAGGTTGTTATTGATGTCTTGCAGCAAAGAGCCCTGCGTCAATTTGCTCAGATCCACACTGGTGCTGGCTTGGGCCGTGCCCTGAATGATCAGCAGGGTATGGGGCGACAGGGTCCAGGTGAACTCACCGGGCAAGGGAACTGGGACATTCATTTCGCCATCCACGCCCGTGCCATGCGTGCTCATGACCACGGCACCTTGATAGGAAATCTGTGGATCGGGCGAACCGCCGTATTGCAGATTCTGGATGTTTTCGGCTTTGAGCTGGCTGCTGGTGGTGTTGGCGCCAGGTGTGCTGGAAGCCTGCAAGCCATCCACGTTCATCGTGCCTGCGGGCGCGGTGAAAATGCTCCCGGCTTGGCTGTTGAACTGGATGTTCGAATAGTTGAGATTGAAGCCCTGCAACACATGGTTGTTGTTGAACTGGATCCAGGGCGTGATGCCATCACTCAGGTCCAGGTCCACCAGGGTGTAGTTCAAACCCGAGAACGAGGTCGATGCGTTGGCCACATCGGTGACGTCTGCTGAAGCAGCACCGCAGCAGGCCAAAAATACAGCGCACAAGGCGAATGAGCGTTTCATGACAAGGTACTCCCCCATAGATTGGGGTGAAGCGTACTTCAAATGCCTTTGGCTGCCATCACCTGTTTGAATGGCCTTCGTTGAATGTCTTAAATGCGCATCGGCATGACCACGTACTTGAAGCCTTCGATCTCCGGATTGGTGATCAGGGCCGAGCTGTTGCTGTCGTGCAGCGACACCGTCACCATGTCCTGGCTCATGTTGGCCAGCACGTCCATCAGGTAGCCCACGTTGAAGCCGATCTCAAAAGCGTCGCCGCCGTAGTCGATCTCAAGCTCTTCCTTGGCCTCTTCCTGCTCAGCGTTGCTGGAGGCGATGCCCAGGGCCCCGGGCGACACGTTCAGGCGCACGCCCTTGAACTTCTCGCTGGTCAGGATGGCGGCGCGCTGCAGGCTGGACAGCAGGGTGGCGCGGCCCAAGGTGATGTGGTTCTTGTGGTTCTTGGGGATGACGCGGTTGTAGTCGGGGAACTTGCCCTCGACCAGCTTGGTCACGAACTCCAGGCCGCCAAAGTTGAACTTGGCCTGGTTGCCGGCAAAGCGCATCTCGATCTGCTGCTCTTCTTCGGCGCCCTTGGGGTCGTCTTTCAGCAGGCGTTGCAACTCCAGCACCGTCTTGCGCGGCAGGATGACTTCCTGCTTGGGCATCTCGACTTCCAGCGTGGCTTGCGCCAGGGCGAGTCGGTGGCCATCGGTGGCAACCAGGGTCAGGGTCTTACCTTCGGCGACAAACAGGATGCCGTTGAGGTAGTAGCGGATGTCGTGCACCGCCATCGAGAAGTGCACCTGGCCGATGAGGCTCTTGAGCGTTTTCTGCGGCACGCTGAAGGCCGGTCCGAAATCGACCGCCTCTTGCACGAGGGGGAAGTCTTCAGCAGGCAGGGTCTGCAGCGTGAAGCGGCTCTTGCCCGCTTGCAGCGTCAACTTGGCCTGGTTGGCGGTGAGAGAAACGGTTTGATCGCTGGGCAGGCTCTTGAGGATGTCGATCAATTTTTTGGCCCCAACGGTGACGGCGTAGTTGCCATCGTCGCCGTCTAGCTGGGCCGCGGTGCGGACTTGGATTTCGAGATCGCTGGTGGTGAATTCGACCGATGCGCCCGTTTTGCGAATCAGCACATTGGCCAAGATGGGCAGAGTATGGCGACGTTCGACGATACCGGCAACCACCTGCAGGGCTGAGAGAACTTTTTCTTGAGCTGCTTTCAACACAATCATTTCAGTCTTTCAAATTGGTCGTCGTAGTAGAGGGCCGCATTTTTTGTGCACAACGCTATTTTGTCTTGTTCCATCAATGGTTTAGACCAATGACAAGCCTGTGGATGGCATCGGCAACGTTTTGGGGACAACCGACAACAACTTTGGAAAAAGCCCCGGGCCTGTGGATAAGCAGGTGTTTGTCCTTTATTTATCCACAACCTTGTTGGCTTGACATTCTCGCCTGCTTCGGCATGCGTTTTAAATCAGCCTTTGAGTGTCTGTTCAAGCACGTGCAATTGCTGGTTCAACTCGGAGTCTTTGCCACGTTCGCCACCGATCTTGCGCACCGCGTGCAGCACCGTGGTGTGGTCGCGGCCACCGAAGAGTTCACCGATCTCGGGCAGGCTTTTTTGCGTCAGTTCCTTGGCCAGGTACATGGCGATCTGGCGGGGGCGGGCGATGCTGGCCGGGCGCTTCTTGCTGTACATGTCGGCCACCTTGATCTTGTAGAAATCGGCCACGGTTTTCTGAATGTTCTCGACGCTGATCTGGCGGTTCTGGATGGAGAGCAGGTCTTTCAGGGCCTCGCGCGCCAGGGCGATCGTGATCTCTTTGTGGTTGAACTTGGAGAAGGCCAGCACCTTGCGCAGCGCGCCCTCTAACTCGCGCACATTGGCGCGCACGTTCTTGGCGATGAAAAAGGCCACGTCTTCCGGCATGGTGATGGCCTCGACCTCGGCCTTCTTGATCAGGATGGCCACGCGCATTTCCAGCTCGGGCGGCTCGATGGCCACCGTGAGGCCGGCGTCGAAGCGAGAGGTCAGGCGCTCGTCGATGTTGACCAGGCCCTTGGGATAGGTGTCGCTGGTCATGATGATGTGGGCCTTCTTGGCCAGCAGGGCCTCGAACGCGTTGAAGAACTCTTCTTGTGTGCGGTCCTTGCCGGCGAAGAACTGCACATCGTCGATCAGCAGCAGATCGAGTGAGTGGTACTTGGCCTTGAGCTCGTCAAACGTCTTGCGCTGGTAGTTCTTGACCACGTCGGAGATGAACTGCTCGGCGTGCAGGTAGAGGATGCGCGCGTCTGGCTTGTCGGCCAGCAGGGCGTTGCCCACGGCGTTCATCAAGTGCGTTTTGCCCAGGCCGACGCCGCCATAGATGAACAGCGGGTTGTACATGTGGCCGGGGGCGCCGGCCACGTGCAGGGCGGCGGTGCGGGCCATCTGGTTGGCGCGGCCGGGCACCAGTGTGTCGAAGGTGAGGGCGGGGTTCAGGCCCATGACCTGGGGGTGGGCACGGTGGCCATGGCCCTGCTGGTGTTCCTGAGGGCGGTGAGGCTGTTGATAACCTTGGCCAGGGCTGTAGCTGGCCGGGCCTTGCGGGATGTTGGCTGAAGGCTGGTTGTAGGCCTGGTAGCCGCCCGGGTGGGCGTTGGCGGGCAGGCTCAAACCGTTGGGGTTGCCCATGCCGGGCATGGTCATGGTGGGGCGGGGTGCGGCGGCGCGCACGGCCAAGGCCAGGTCGATCTTGACCGGGCCACCCGTCAGCTCGCCCACGATGTTTTCCAGGCGGGCGCTGTATTGGGTGCGGATCCAGTCCAGCATGAAACGGTTGGCCACGCGCACGCTGACCACGGTGTGGCCGTCTTGCAGGCTGATTTCGGCGGGCGGCAGGGGGCGGATCCAGGTGTTGAACTGCTGTTCGGGCAGCTCGGTGGCCAGGCGCTCGCAACTGCGTTGCCACAGGCTGGCCAGGTCGGCGGAAGGATGGCTGGCGGCGCTGGATTCAAACGCACTCATGGGTGTGGACAAGTCCTGAAGTGGGCCGGCAATTCTAAGGGCGGCCAGGGCCTGGCAACACAGGTTATCCACAGATTTTTACCCAGGGTTGTCCAAGGGAGTGGCCAAGGCCCTTGGCTTGAGGCGTTGACCAATCCCTGAAGTTTTGGTGTAATCGCGGGTTCGACCGGCCACAGGCTGGAAATCCTTGCGCGGCAATTGCATCGCCAAGGTAGATAACTTGCAAAATAATTGCAGAAGAAGGATTGATCATGAAGCGTACTTACCAGCCCTCCAAGACCCGCCGCGCCCGCACCCACGGTTTCCTGGTCCGCATGAAGACCAAGGGTGGCCGCAAGGTCATCAACTCACGCCGCGCCAAGGGCCGCGCTCGTTTGGCCGTCTGAGTTCGCTGGTCTGATCCAGGCAACTGATCCGACACCTGGGCGGCATGCGTGCATGCAGGCCCGTTGGCTTGTCTGTTAGACCGCCGTGCGCAGCGCCAGCCTGAAAGCGGCCGACTTCCAAAAGGCTCTGGGCACCCGCCCGGTGGCACGCACAACCCATTTTGTGCTGCACCACTTGCCACACACCGACGCAAAGTTGGCGGCCACTGCCGCACCTTCCACGTCCTTTGAGCCAGAGTTGTCAACAGCCCTGGCTTTGGAGGATGCCGTGTGTGTGGATGAGTCTTCCACATCGACCGAGTTGCCAGGCTGGCGACTCGGCTTGGTGCTGCCCAAAAAACTGGCAAGGCGTTCGGTGACGCGGTCTTTGCTGCGCCACCAGGCGCGTGCGGCGGTGGTTCGCCACGCCCCGGGTGTGGCGGCCACTGCTTGGGCCCAACAGCACCAGGCAGATGCCTGGGTGCTTCGCCTGCGTGCGCCCTTTGACCGCCAGCAGTTTCCCAGCGCCGCCTCCGAGGCGCTCAACCGCGTGGTGCGCCTGGAGCTGGACACCCTGTGGGCGGCGCTGTGCGCCAAATCCCGGCCATGACCCCGATTCGGTGGCTCAGGTCTGGGATACTCGCGGTGCTCGTGGCCCTGGTCAAGGGCTACCGGTTTTTCCTGAGCCCCTGGTTGGGCTCGGCCTGCCGTTTCACCCCCACCTGTTCTCTGTACGCTTTGCAAGCGCTCGAGCGCCATGGCCCTGCGGCGGGCACTTACCTGGCGGCGCGGCGCCTTGTGCGCTGCCACCCGGGGTGTCCCGGTGGGCATGACCCCGTGCCAGACCGGCGCGTGGGGCTGTTCTCTTTCGATTCTTCTTCCAACACTCCGTCAGACCAAGCTCACCCATGAATGATTTGCGTCGCACCCTGTTGTGGTCGGTGTTTGCCGTCTCACTGTTGATGATGTGGGATGGTTGGTTGCGCCACACCGGCCAACCTTCCCTGTTCGCGCCACCGGCGCCTCAAGCCACGGCCGCCGCAGAGCCTCAGGGCGCGGGCAGTGGTGCGGCCAGCCTGCCCACCGCTGTCGCCACAGGCGGCTCCGCCACCGCCCCTGCTGCGGCCGCCGCCGCGGCTTCGGCACCTGCCGCGCATGAGTTGGTGACCTTCACCACCGACGTGGCCAAGATCACCTTGAACACGCAGGGCGGCGATGTGGTCAAGGTTGAGCTGCTCAAGCACCTGGACCAGGACGACGCGACCAAAAACATGGTCGTGCTCAACCAGACGGCCAACCACACCTATGTGGCCCAGACCGGCCTGATCGGTGCCGGCAGCGCCGAGCGCCTGCCCAACCACCTGACGCCGATGACGATCGTGACGCCCGAGCGCGCGCTGGCCAATGGCGCCGACACGCTGGTGGTCAAGCTGGAATCGGCCCCGGTCGATGGGGTGAAGCTGATCAAGACCTACACCTTCAAGCGTGGCGACTACGCGATTGGCGTCAAGCAGGACGTGGTCAACGGTTCTGCTGCCACGGTGCACCCGCAGCTCTACCTGCAGTTGACGCGTGACGGCACGCAGCCTGTGCAGGCCGGCCCCGCCTTCCTGATGGGCCCGACGGCTTACACCGGCCCGGCCATTTACTCGGCCAAGGCCAAGTACCAGAAGGTGGACTTCACGCACCTGAACGAGAACACCGCCGACTTCGAGAAGAACGACACCCACGGCTGGGTGGCCATGGTGCAGCATTATTTTGCCTCGGCTTGGTTGCACAACGATGCCGCGCCCCGCACCTTCTTTGTCGACAAGACCGGCCCCAACCTGTACCGCACCGGCATGTTGTTCCCGCTGGGCGACCTGGCCGCTGGCCAGAGCAAATCCTTTGACGCGATCCTGTTTGTGGGCCCGCAGGAAGAAAACAAGCTGTCGGCTCTGGCCCCGGGCCTGGAGCTGGTGAAGGACTACGGCTGGCAGCGCGTGCTGGCCGAGCCGCTGTTCTGGCTGCTGGACCAGTTGCACAAGCTGATCGGCAACTGGGGCTGGGCGATCGTGGCGCTGGTGGTGCTGCTCAAGGCGGCCTTCTACTGGCTGAACGCCAAGGCTTACCAATCGATGGCCAAGATGAAGGCGCTGAACCCTCGCATCCAGGTCATGCGCGAAAGTTTGAAGGACAACCCGCAGCAGATGCAGCAGGAGATGCTGAAGATCTACCGCGAAGAGAAGGTCAACCCCATTGGCGGCTGCCTGCCCATCGTGATCCAGATCCCGGTGTTCATCTCGCTGTACTCGGTGCTGCTGTCCAGCGTCGAGATGCGCAACGCGCCCTGGATTGGCTGGATCCATGACCTGTCGGTGAAAGACCCGTTCTTCGTGCTGCCTGCGCTGATGACGGCCTCGACCCTGCTGCAGACTTGGTTGAACCCAACGCCACCGGATCCGATTCAGGCCAAGATGATGTGGATCATGCCGATGCTGTTCTCGGTGATGTTCTTCTTCTTCCCCTCAGGGCTGGTGCTGTACTGGCTGACCAACAACATCTTGTCGATCGCCCAGCAATGGACGATCAATCGCAAGATCGAGGCGGCCACGGCTGCCAAGTGAGCAGGCACGGGGCTGAAAGGCCCTGAGTTTGAAAAAGCCGCCTTGGTCTTGCGACCAGGCGGCTTTTTTGTGCGCGGGTGTTTTCAGTCAGTCAGTGAGCGAGTCAGTCGCCAATGCGGCGGCTGAGGATCATGGCGGCGGCGCAGAGGGCGGCCAGGGCCAGCGGCCACAGTGGTGGGTCGGACAGCGACTGGCTGTTGAACATCAGCCAGTCGTTGAGGGTGTGGATCATGACCAAGCTCCTGGTTTGTCGCCCATGGGCGTGAACCAGCATGGTCATGTTTGAGCATGACAGGCGCATGACGCGCCCCAGGGCCATTTCAGGCGATCACACCTTCACCGTCCGGCGTGTTTGATGTCGTCGTGGACGATGGCGGGCTGGCCGGACGAGGATTGGCGGGGGAGGCCTGGGCCGTTTCGGCCGCCAGTTGCCGGGCCTTCATGCGCTTCCAGTTCCAGGGCACGAGCAACTGGCCCCAGAAGTTGTGCAGTGGGTAGAAGTTCTCGTTGAACAGGCCCAAGTGGGCAGGTCGGCTCTTGCCCTTGGGCAACACGAAGGTGCCGAAGAGGTGGTCCCACAGCATGAAGACGCTGAAGTTCTTGGCCTCGTCGATGTTGTTGGAGTGGTGCCAGCGGTGCACTTCGTTCGTGCCGATGACGTAGTTCAGGATGCCGAACTTGAAGTTCACGTTCATGTGGGTGATGGTGGCCAGCACGCTGCCGATCACGCCACTCATGATGAAGGCCTCTTGGCTGACGCCGGTCTGGAACACCACGAAGGCGGGCACGATGCGGCGCCAGATCAGGTCGATCGGGTGGGCGCGGCTGGCGTTGAGCACGCTCAGCCGGTGCGCGCAGTGGTGCACGCTGTGCATGCGCCAGAAAAAGTCGACCTCGTGCGCCAGGCGGTGCGTGACGTAGAACATGAAGTCAAACGTCAGGAAGGAGATCAGCACCTGCACGGCCAGGGGCAGGTGGCGCGCGGCCAGGCTGTCATCCAGCACGCCGAAGTGAAACAGCAAGCCCGAGCCGGTGGCGGCGATCAGGGCGTGGGTCAGGAAATTCTGAATGCTGCCCACGGCCACCATGGCGCCATTGTTGATGGCGTCGGTCAGCACTTCGCCCTTCTCGAACTGGTTGGGCTGCTCGGGCCACACGTACTGCATCAGGGTGCAGACCAGGTAATAGGGCCCCAGGTAGTACAAAAAGACCCGGCCGGGGTCGAAGCCAAAGTGCAGCACGGCGGCGATGCCACCGAGCACTGAACCGACAAGAAAGCCCCAACTGGCGAGGAGTTTGAACACGACGACTCCATGAACTGCTCGTGATAGACCCGCCGAGTTTATGACGGAGCGCGTTTCATGCGCAGAGGGGCTTCCCCAGGGGGGACAATCGGTCTTTTCCCGGGTGAAAGAAAGTGAACAGCAGCATGTCGTGGATGGATCGCAGCAGTCCGATCGTGGCGGTGGCCACCGCGCCTGGCCGGGGCGCCGTGGGGATCGTGCGGGTGTCGGGCCAGGGTTTGGCGCCTTTGGCCCAAGCCTTGTGCGGCCGCGCATTGACGCCCAGGTTGGCCACTTACGGGCCCATCCGCGATGGACAAGGCGAGGCGATTGACCACGGCCTGGCGATTTACTTCCCGGGGCCGCACAGCTTCACCGGCGAGGATGTGCTGGAATTGCAGGCCCATGGCGGCCCGGTGGTGCTGCAGCTGCTGCTGGCGCGCTGCCTGGAAGCGTCTCGCGAGTTGGACGGGGGGACTGGCCGCGAACGCCTGCCCGGCCTGCGCGTGGCCGAGCCCGGCGAGTTCACCCAGCGGGCTTTTTTGAATGACAAGATCGACTTGGCCCAGGCCGAGGCCATCGCCGACCTGATCGACGCCAGCACCGAGGCGGCCGCCCGTTCGGCCACGCGGTCGTTGGGCGGGGCGTTTTCCAAACAGATCGAGTTGCTGCGCGACCAGTTGATCAACCTGCGCATGCTGGTCGAGGCCACGCTGGATTTTCCGGAAGAAGAAATCGACTTTTTGGAAAAAGCCGATGCGCGCGGCCGCCTGAACCGCGTGGCGGCCACCCTGGACCAGGTGTTGCAGCAGGCCAAACAGGGTGCCTTGCTGCGCGAAGGCCTGCAGGTGGTGCTGGCCGGCCAACCCAACGCGGGCAAAAGCTCGCTGCTCAACGCGCTGGCGGGGGCTGAGCTGGCCATCGTCACGGCGATCGCGGGCACCACGCGCGACAAGGTCAGCCAGACCATCCAGATCGAAGGCGTGCCGCTGCACGTGGTGGACACCGCCGGGCTGCGCGCGGAGCACGAGGCCAGCGACGAGGTCGAGCGCATCGGCATGGCGCGCAGCTGGGAGGCCATCGCCCAGGCCGACGCGGTGCTGTTTCTGCACGACCTGACCCGCAGCGAGGACGCGGCCTATGTGGCGGCCGATGTGCAGATCGCGGGCAAGCTGCCGGGGGGCGTGCCGGTGATCCACGTGTTCAACAAGGCCGACAGCGTGGTGGTGGCCGACTTGCAGGCCCTGGCGCACGAACCCGAGGGGCCGATGCTGGCCTTGTCGGCCAAGACCGGCGATGGGCTGGAGGCTTTGCGGCGCCTGTTGCTGGAGCAGGCCGGCTGGCAGGCCGCGCCCGAGGGCGTGTTCATCGCCCGGCAGCGCCATGTGCAGGCCTTGCGCCTGGCGCGTGAACACCTGGAAGGGGCGCAAGGCCACGCGGCCCTGGCCGATGGCGCCCTGGATTTGCTGGCCGAGGAGTTGCGCTTGGCACACAACGCCCTGGGCACGATCACCGGGGCGTTTTCAGCGGACGACCTGCTGGGCGAGATCTTTACCCGCTTCTGCATCGGCAAGTGAAATGCGTGGCGTGAGCCACGCTGGGCTGCTGCTAAATAGCCACCACGAGCCCGGCCGGATCGTATAAATTTGGGCGATTGTGCGCTGCAGCGCAATTTGAGGAAAAGATGGAAGTCACTGAACTGGTTCAGGCCATCCAGACGTTGAACACCGAAGATGTGTTTCGGCCCCGTCTGGATGCTCAGCAATGGCGCACGTTTGGCCAATACCTGACCCGCCACGAATTGCGCTCGGGCGATTTGCTGGTCAAACAAGGTGACCACGACCGCACCGTGTACTTCCTGGGGCAGGGCTCTTTGCAGGTGTTCGTCACCGGCGGGGTGCCGGGCGCGGCGCGCATCGCCATCTTGCGGCCGGGCTCCATGTGCGGCGAGCCGGGCATGTTTGCCGACACGCCGCGCATGGCCAACATCGAGGCCATGACGGCTTGCGTGATTTTCGCCTTGCGCCTGCAGCGTTTTGAAGAGTTGATCGCCCGGGTGCCGGGCGTGGCCGTGGAAGTGATGCGCGCGGCCGGGGGTGTCATGGCCACGCGCATGCGGGCCAATCTACAGCGCCAGGTGCCGTCTGCCTGAAGCGCCTCAAAAAATGAGGGAGTTGGGTCAGGATGTTGATCAGCCAAGAGTTACGCCGCCCCACAATTTTGGTGGCTGACGATTCACCCCAGAACATCGAGTTGCTGTCGCGGGTGCTGGGACAAGAGTACCGGATCAAGGTGGCCACCTCGGGCGAAAAAGCCCTGAAGATCGCCTATTCAGACGAGCCGCCGGATTTGATCCTGCTGGACATCATGATGCCCGACCTGAGCGGGCTGCAGGTGTGCCAGCGCATCAAGGCCAACCCAGACCGCCGCCGCATTCCCATCATCTTCGTCACCGCGATGACCACGGTGGAAGACGAAAGCCTGGGCCTGGCCATGGGCGCGGTCGACTACATCTCCAAGCCGATCAGCCCGCCGTTGGTGCAGGCGCGGGTGCGCACGCATTTGGCCTTGTATGACCAATCCCGCGAGCTGGAGCGCATGGTGGCGCAGCGCACGGCCGAGCTGGTGGCCACGCGCCAGCAGATCATCCGCCGCCTGGGCCGCGCCGCCGAGTTCAAGGACAACGAGACCGGCAACCACGTGGTGCGCATGAGCCACATCGCGCGCCTGGTGGCGCAGCAGGCGGGCCTGGGCCCGGAGGCCGTGCAACTGGTGTTCCAGACGGCGGCCATGCATGACCTGGGCAAGATCGGCGTGCCCGACCGCATCCTGCTCAAGCCCGGCCCCTTGACCGATGAGGAGTGGATCGTGATGCGCCAGCACGCGCAGATCGGCGCCGACATCATCGGGCGGCACGACAACGAGTTGCTGGCCACGGCCCGCGCCATCGCGCTGACCCACCATGAGAAGTGGGATGGCACCGGCTACCCGCAAGGGCTGAAGGGTGAGCAGATCCCCTTGTATGGGCGCATCGTGGCCATCGCCGATGTGTTCGATGCGCTGATGACGCGCCGGCCTTACAAGCCGCCGCTGCCGGCCGCCGAGTCGCTGGCCATCATGGCCGAGCAGAAGGGCACGCACTTTGACCCGACGCTGCTGGCGTGCTTCTTCCAGCAGCAGTTCGAGATCCTCAAGGTCATGGAGTTGTACTCCGATGACCGTGGGGCGATGACGGACCAGTGATCGGCTTCAGGCCTCTTGCCGCAAGGCTTTGAGCACCGTGCCGGCGGCATCAAAATCGTAGCGGCCCAGGGCCTCGCACAACTCGCGGACAGTGGACAGTTGCACCAGGCCTGGCCAGCCATCGACCAGGTCCTGGATCAGGTCTTGCGCCTGGGCGTCGTTGTCGTCGATCAGTTGGGACAGCTTCAGCCATTGGCCCTGGATGGCTGGGTCACGCAGCATCTGGCTGGCGTCCACCGTGTCGGCTTGGGCGGGCTGGACCAGGGCGCGGATGTCGATGCGCACGGCGCTCAGGGCCGCCAGGGTTTGGGCCAGGGCGGCTTCCACACCCGTGGTGTCGGCCCCGGGCTGGCAGGCGCTTTCCAGCTCGCCGCAGGCGTGCTGCAAGGCCATGGCGCCGATGTTGCCGGCCAGGCCCTTGAGGGTGTGGGCC
Source organism: uncultured Aquabacterium sp. (assembly GCA_964554655.1). Taxonomy (GTDB): domain Bacteria; phylum Pseudomonadota; class Gammaproteobacteria; order Burkholderiales; family Burkholderiaceae_C; genus Aquabacterium. The sequence goes on from CAZKPN010000026.1 coordinate 18,308, forward strand.
AGCCGCAGAGCGACCTCGTGGTCCTGTTCGCGCAGGGCTTGTGAGAACTGCTGGCCAAAGTCCTGTTGGGTTTTGTCGAAGCCTTTGAGCAGGCGGCGGTACAGGTCGAGGTTGCCCATGCAGCGGGCGATGCCATCGGCGGTGTCCAGCGTGGTGAGCGCGGCTTCGGGGTTCAGGCCATGGGCTTTTTCAAGGTGCAGCTGGTTGCTGGCCTTGGGGTTGACGGCCGGGTGCGCGGGGATGATCCAGCGGGCCATGATGTTGAACATCTGGCCCAGGTCCAGGGGCTTGGTGATGTGGTCGTTCATGCCGCTTTGCAGCACGCGGTCGCGGTCTGAGGCCATGGCGCTGGCGGTCATGGCGATGATGGGCAGGTTCTGCCATTCGGGCCGGGCGCGGATGCGTTCGGTGGCGGTGTAGCCGTCCATCACGGGCATCTGGCAGTCCATCAACACGCCGTCGAACTGGCCGCCGTGTTCCAGCTTGTCCAGGGCCTCGCGGCCGTTCAACGCGGTGACCACCTGGATGCCGGCGCGCTCCAGCAGGTCGCAGGCCAGCTCCTGGTTCAGGGGCTGGTCTTCCACCAGCAGCAGGCGGGCGCCGGCCAATTGGCGTTGCGCCACTTCCAACACCTTGCTGGTGTGGTGGGCGGTGGTGGGCACGTCCACGTGCTGGCCCAGGGCGCGCGAGATGCTGTCGTGCAGGGTGGAGGGGGTGACGGGTTTGTTCAGCACACCGGCCAGGCCCACGCCTTCAGCGGCGCGCAGGGCTTCATCGCGGGAAAAGGCGGTGACCAGCAGCACGCAAGGGCGGTGCTCGGGCGGCAGACTCAGGGCCTCGCGGGCGAAGGCGATGCCGTCCATGCCGGGCATCTTCCAGTCGGTCAGCAGCAGGTGGTGGGACTGGCCGGTTCGCTGTGCCTGGCGCATGCTGTCCAGGGCTTGTTCGCCATCGCTGGCCACTTCCACGTTCAAGCCCAGGCGGCGCATCATGTCGCCCAGCACTTCGCGCGCCGTGGGGTTGTCGTCCACCAGCAGCACGCGGCGGCCTTGCAACTCGCTGGCCAGCAGGGCGCGGCGCGGCAGGGGTTGCGATTGCAGGCCGAAGCGCGTGGTGAAGTGGAAGGTGGAGCCGCGCCCCACCTGGCTGTCGACCCAGATCTTGCCGCCCATCATCTCGACCAGCTGGCGCGAAATGGTCAGGCCCAGGCCGGTGCCGCCGTACTGCCGCGTGGTCGAGCTGTCGCCTTGTGTGAAGGGCTGGAAGAGGCGATCGAGCAATTCGGGTGACATGCCGATGCCGCTGTCGCGCACCCAGAAGTGCAGCTCGACGCGGTCGGCCTCCAGGCGGCGCACTTCGACGCCGATCAGCACCTCGCCGCGCTCGGTGAACTTGATGGCGTTGGTGCCCAGGTTGATGAGGATCTGGCCCAGGCGCATGGGGTCGCCCACCAGGGAGGTGGGGATGTCGGGGTCGGCCGTGAAGAGCAGCTCCAGGCCTTTTTCTTCGGCGCGCACACCCAGCACGTCGGCCATGTTGTTGATCACTTGTTCGAGCTGGAAGTCGGCCGACTCCAGGGTGAGCTTGCCCGATTCGATCTTGGACACATCGAGGATGTCGTTGAGCACCTGCAGCAGGTTGCCCGCAGCGCGGTGCGCTTTCTCGACGTAGTTGCGGGCGCGGCTGGACAGGTCTTCCATCAAGGCCAGGTGGGTCATGCCCATCACGGCGTTCATGGGGGTGCGGATCTCGTGCGACATGTTGGCCAGAAAGCGCGACTTGGCGTGCATGGCGGCCTCGGCGGCCAGCTTGGCTTCGCGCATGGCGGTCTCGACCTGTTTGCGCGGGGTGATGTCTTGCATGATGGTGCACAGTTGGCGCTGGCCCCGGTCTTCAAAGGGGATGACGACCATCTCGGCGTCGAACTGTTCGCCGTCCAGCCGGGTGTGTCGCCATTCGAAGCGGAAGATCTCGCGCTGGCTGATCTTTTGCAGGATGGCGCTGGTGCTTTGCTGCAAGGCGAGGTCATCCTTGGCGATGGGGGGGCTCAGGGGCGGGGCCGAGGGCTGCAAGCCCAGCAGGGCCTGCTCGCTGCTGGCGCCGAACATGGCGATGGCGGCGGCGTTGGCGCGGATGATGTGCTGCTGCTCGTCAAAGAACAGGAAGCCCAGCGGCGCGTGGTTGAACACGGCCTCCGAGCGGGCCTGCGCCTGCTTTTGATCGGTGGCGTCCTGCCAGTAGCCGTTGTAGGTGGTGTCGCCGTTGTCATGGCGCGTGGGCGTGCCTTCGCAGCGCACCCAGCCGTTCTTGCCCGACAGGGTGATGGGGAATTCGATGCAGTCGGTGGGCGGGAGCAGGGAGGCTTGCCCGGCCAGGCGCCA
>CAZKPN010000026.1:20788-46688 GCA_964554655.1 uncultured Aquabacterium sp.
GGAATTCGATGCAGTCGGTGGGCGGGAGCAGGGAGGCTTGCCCGGCCAGGCGCCAGGGCAGTTCGGGGTCGTCTTGCAGGGCGGCCGCGTCCACGCCCAGCACCGACTTGAGGCCCTGGCCAATGAAGGTGAAGTGGCCGCGGCCCTGGGCGGGTTGTTCGTAGCGGAACACCACCAGGGGCAGGGCGTGCGCCATGCTGTTCAGGGCGGTCTGGGCTTGGGTCAGCTCGTGCAGCCGGTGTGAGCGCTGGCGCAGGTGGGCGATGGCCCAGAAGCCGGACACCAGCACCAGCGCGGCGGCGGCCAAGCCGCTCAGCACGGTGGCGTTTTCGCTCTGCAGGGGTGTCAGCGCCCAGGCAGTGAGCCCGCCATACGCCAGGGTTTGTTGCTGGGCCAGGTAATGCTGCCCTTGGATGGTGACCTGGGTGATGTCCTGGTTGTTGACCTTCAGGGCTTGCGCTGTCCATGGCAGTGCTTGCAGCTTGCGCATGTAAAGGCGTTCGGCCTGGACAGGGTCCATGGTCATGGGCCCTTGCATGGGCACCCGCTTGAGCGTTTCTATGGTGGGGTTGCCCACCAGGACCACGCCTTGCGCGTCGGTGATGAACAGCAGGCGCTGTGGGTCGTCGAACAGGCGTTGCAGGGCTTCGGGGTGCTGCTTGATGGCGATGACACCGGCGGTCTCGTCGTGCTGGTCGACTCGGGCTGCAAAGAAAAATCCGGGGATGCGGGTGATGCGGCCCACGGCGAACTGGGTGCCGCTGCCGCTTTCCAGGGTGTCGTTGAAGTAGCGTCGGGTTTTGAAGTTGGCGCCCAGCACGTTGACGGCTTCTTTCAGGCGCGCATTGGCCACCACGGTGCCGAAGCGGTCGATCAGGTAGATGTCGTGGATGTGGAAGTCGTCGGCGGTCTGGCGCATGAGTTGCGAAATCTCGCGAACGTCGTTGCGCTTGGACAGCGAGGCCTGCAGAGCCGGGCGGTCGTCTTCGGTCAGGGTGGCCGAGTTCTCGACCACCGAGTACTGCAGGAACTGGTGGACGGCGATCTGCCGACCCAGGGCGCGGGGCAGGGCCTGCAGTTGCTGGAAGGTGAAGGTGAGCGAATCGCTCAGGCTGTCCAGGCGGTGCCGTGAGCTTTGCAACTGCTCGGCGCGGTGGTCGTCGATGTCTTGCTGGATCAGCCAGAACGCTCCACCGCCCACCAGTGCTGTCCAAAGCAGGGCCAGAACGCCCCACCGTTGGTTGGCGCTGGCGGATCTGCCCTGCAGGGGTGTTGCCGAAGCCTCCATGGGCATGCTCTCCGGGTTTTTAGTTCGGCCAGTGTGCCCTCTCTTGGTGCCCAGCAGACAGGGAGTTGGCCCGCGCTTTCAGCCTTTGAGCAACATACTTTCGGCCCGCGCCAGGTTTTGTGGCCTGCCAGACAGCACCAGGGTGTCGCCCGACTCCAGGACCAGGCCATGGTCGGGCGCCACCACCGCGCCATGCGCGCGCCGCACCGAGACCACCGCCACGCGCATTTCCTCGGCAGCCAGGGACTGGGCCAGGGTGTGGCCCACGCAGGCCGCGTTGGCCCCCAGGGTGACCGATTGCAGGCGCTGCAGCTCGATCTCGTCGACGGTGTCGTCATCGCCACCGTGGAAATAGTCGCGCATGATGCCGTAGCGCGCCTGCCGCTGGGTTTGCACCAGGCGGATCACGCGGCGCATGGGCACCCCCACCAGGGCCAGGGCCTGTGAGGCCAGCATCAGCGAGCCTTCGATGGCCTCGGGCACGACCACGGTGGCGCCGGCGTTTTGCAACTCGTCCAGGCTGCTGTCGTCGATGGTGCGGACCACCACGGGCACCTCGGGCGCGTGTTCGTGCACCAGGTGCAGGATCTTCTTGGCCGAGGGCGTGTTGGGGTAGGTGATGACGACCGCGCTGGCCCGCGCCAGGCCGGCAGCCACCAGGCTTTGCGGGCGGGTGGCATCGCCAAAGACCACGTTCTGGCCAGCGGCGGCCGCTTGCTGCACGCGGTCGGGGTCCAGGTCCAGCGCCATGTAGGGGATGCCTTCTTGCGCCAACAGGCGCGCCAGGTTCTGGCCGCTGCGCCCGTAGCCGCAGATCACCACGTGCTTTTCTATGTTGAGGGCTTTGGAAGCGATCTTGGTCATGGCCAGCGATTGCAGCAGCCAGTCGCTGGACGACAGCTTCATCACCAGTCGGTTGCTGCCCAGGATCATGAAGGGCGTGGCCAGCATGGACAGCACCATCGCGGCCAGCACCGGGCTTTGCGCGCGCTCGGGCAGCAGGTGGTTGTCGGTGGCCAGGGACAGCAGCACGAAGCCGAATTCACCCGCTTGCGCCAGGTACAGGCCGGTGCGCAGGGCCACGCCGGTGTCGGCCCCGAACACCTGGCGCGCCAGCGCGGCGATCAGACCGAACTTGAACAGCACGGGCAAGGTCGTCAGCACGATCACCAGGGCCCAGCTGTCGACCACGATGTGCCAGTCCAGCTTCATGCCGATGGTGATGAAGAACAGCCCCAGCAGCACGTCGTGGAAGGGGCGGATGTCGGTCTCCACCTGGTGCTTGTATTCGGTTTCGGCGATCAGCATGCCGGCCAGGAAGGCGCCCAGCGCCATCGACAAACCGGCGTGCTCGGTCAGCCACGACAGGCCCAAGGTGACCAGCAGCAGGTTGAGCATGAACAGCTCTTCGCTCTTGCGGCGCGCCACCAGGGTCAGCCACCAGTGCATCATTTTTTGCCCGCCCACCAGCAGCAGGGTCAACACCACCACAGCCTTGCCTGCGGCGATTGCCAGGGTTTTGACCAGGTCGCCACCGCTGTCGCCCAAGGCGGGAATCAGCACCAGCAGCGGCACCACGGCCAGATCCTGGAACAACAAGATGCCCATGACGCGGCGGCCATGCTGGCTGTCCAGCTCCAGACGCTCGGCCATCATCTTGACCACGATGGCGGTGCTGCTCATGGCCAGTGCGCCGCCCAGGGCCACCGCGCTTTGCCAGTTCAAAGACCAGCCCAGCAGGCCATGCTCGATGTTGAAATAAGGCAGTACGGCATCGAGCGCGAAATAGCCGGCCAGGGTGGCCAGCATGGTCACGCCCACCTGGCTGAAGCCCAGCCCGAACACCAGCGAGCGCATGCTCTTGAGCTTGGGCAGGTTGAACTCCAGCCCGATCACGAACATCAGGAACACCACGCCGAACTCGGCCAGGTGGCGCACGCCGGCCGAATCCTTGGCCAGCGCCAGCGCATTGGGCCCGATCACCACGCCCACCGCCAGGTAGCCCAGCATCGGTGGCAACTTCATCAGACGGCACAAGACCACACCCAGCACGGCGGCCAACAGGTACAGCAAGGTGAGGTCGAGCGTGGAGGCCATCTTGTCCCTAGAATCCTCTGATCCTACCCGGTGCATTCATGACGCAATTGTCCCCTTCCTCCCACTCTCCGGTGCTTGATGCCGCTGCCTTCGTCGCGATGGCCCAGCAGGCGCTCGACATCGAGTCCCAGGCCTTGCTGGGCCTGCGCGATCGCTTGAATGGCGAAGCTGGCGAGGCCTTCGTGCGCGCCGTGCAGGCCGTCCTGAATTGCCAGGGCCGCGTGGTTGTGATGGGCATGGGCAAGAGTGGCCATGTGGGACGCAAGATCGTGGCCACCCTGGCCTCCACCGGCACCCCGGCCATGTTCGTGCACCCGGCCGAGGCCCACCACGGTGACCTGGGCATGGTCACGCCCGGCGACGTGGTGCTGGCCATCTCCAACTCGGGCGAAAGCGAAGAGCTGACCGCCTTGTTGCCTTTGCTCAAACGACAAGGCGTGGTCCTGCTGGCCATGACGGGACGCCCCCAATCGTCCCTGGCGCGCCACGCCGACATCGTGCTGGACTGCTTTGTTGCCGTGGAGGCCTGCCCGCTGAACCTGGCCCCCACCGCCAGCACCACCGCGCAAATGGCCCTGGGCGATGCCCTCGCCGTGACCTTGCTGGATGCGCGTGGCTTCAAGGCCGAAGACTTTGCCCGCTCGCACCCCGGCGGTTCGCTGGGCCGCAAACTGCTGACGCACCTGCGCGACGTGATGCGCTCGGGCGATGCCTTGCCCCGCGTCTTGCCGCAAGCCGCGTTCAGCGACGTGATGCGCGAGATGAGCGCCAAGGGCCTGGGCGCCGCCATCGTGGTCGATGCGGCCGGCAAGGTGCTGGGCGTGTTCACCGACGGCGACCTGCGCCGCAAGATCGAAGCCGGCGTGGAGCTGCGCAGCGCCACCGCCGAGCAACTGATGACCCCGGGCCCGCGCACCATCCGCGACGACGTGCTGGCCGCCGAGGCCGTGGCGCTGATGGAAGCCCACCGCGTCAACACCCTGCTGGTGGTCGATGCCGATGGCGTGCTGACCGGCGCCATCACCACCAACGACTTGATGCGCGCGAAGGTGATCTGACATGCGAACCCTCACCCCCACCCTGTCGTTCTCGGCCGACCTGAGGCCCTTTGCCCGCGGCATCCGCGCCGCCATCTTCGATGTGGATGGCGTGCTGACCGATGGCACCCTGTTCATCAGCGAAGCGGGTGAAACGCTCAAGGCCTTCAACGCGCTGGACGGCCATGGCCTCAAGCTGCTGGCCCAAGGCGGCATCACTCCCATCGTCATCACCGGGCGCGACTCGCCCGCCGTGCGCCGCCGCTTGAAGGATCTGGGCCTGGTCCACGCCGTGTTTGGCGCGCACGACAAACTGGCCGCCGCGGAACCCCTGCTGGCCTCGCTGGGCTTGCCCTGGCGCGATGTGGCCGTGATGGGCGACGACTGGCCCGACCTGCCCCTGATGGTGCGCGCCGGTTTTGCCTGCGCGCCGCTCAATGCCCATGCCGAGGTGAAAGCCGTGGCCCGCCACGTGACCACCTTGCGCGGTGGCGAAGGCGCGGCGCGCGAATGCTGTGATCTGCTGTTGTGGGCCACCGGCCGTTACGAGGCCTTGCTGCGCGGCCACCTGGAAACCCTGGACACCACGTCTGGTGGCACCACGCCATGAGCAGCCACCAGCGCTGGCTCACGGCCCTGGACCACGCGCGCTCCGCCGTGCCCATGGTGGTGCTGTCCGGCCTGGCCGCCTTCACCTGGTGGTTGGTGCAATCGGCACCGTCGCTGGAGGGCGCCAGGCCTCCCGCCAGGGCCTCGTCCAGCCCCGACTACGAATTGCAGAAAGCGCGGATTGAGCGCTACAACCCTGAAGGCCGCTTGATCGCCATCCTGGACGGCCAGGCCATGCGCCACTATGCCGACGGCGACCGCCTTGAGATCGATGCCGTGCAGTTGTCGGCCCGCGACCTGCAGGGCCAACTGGTGCAGGGGGTGGCTCGCCAGGGCGAGGCCAATGGCAGCCAGGACACGGTGACCTTGCACGGTGGTGCGCGGGTGGTGGCCACACCGGCTTCCGGCGCCGCCGTCAAGGGTCAGCGTGTGGACCAGTCGCCCGTGGTCATTGAAGGTGAAATGCTGCGCTTCAACACGCGTGAGCGGGTGGTGAGTTCGGATTTGCCCGTCAAGATCACGCACGCTCAGGGTCAGATCCTGGGCGGCAACCTGCGGTACGAGGAAAGTACCCGGGTGGGCCAGCTGGGCAACCGAGTTCATGGGCGGTACGACGCGCCGGCCCGCCGGTGACCGATCATCCCGCTCTGCAGCGGCCTCTGGCCTTCATCACGGGGGCGTCCAGCGGCATCGGTCAGGCCCTGGCCGCGCGCTATGTGCAAGCGGGTTGGCGGGTGGCGCTGGTGGCGCGGCGTGCCCAGCCCATGCGCGACTGGGCCGCGCAGCAAGGCTGGCCTGCCGACCGCTGGGCCGTGCATGGCGCCGATGTGCGCGATGACGCCCAGGTGCTGGCCGCTGCCAGCGCGTGCCTGCGCACGCAAGGTTTGCCCGATGTGGTGATCGCCAACGCCGGCATCAGCGTGGGGGTGGACCTGTCCTTGGCCGAAGATCTGCCGGTGCTGCGCGACCTGTTGGAGACCAATGTGATGGGCGTGGCCTCAACGTTTCAGCCCTTCATCGCCCCGATGCGCGAGCGTGGCTCGGGCACCTTGGTGGGCGTGGCCAGCGTGGCGGCCATGCGCGGCTTGCCGGGACACGCCGGTTACTGCGGTGCCAAGGCCGCCGTGGTGCACTTGTGTGAAACCCTGCGCGGCGAGCTCAAGCCCTTTGGCCTGAAAGTGGTCACCATCGCACCGGGCTACATCGACACGCCGCTGACCCAGGGCAACGACTACCCCATGCCCTTTTTGATGACGCCCCAGGCCTTTGCCGACCGCGCCTTCAAGGCCATTGAAGCGGGCGTGCGCTTTCGCGTCATCCCCTGGCCCATGGGCATCGTCGCCACGGTGTTGCGTTTCATGCCGCGATGGTTGTTCGACGCGGTGGTGGGCGCTCAAAAGCACCGCAAAAAGCGCCGCCGCTGATGGATTGATGATTGGCGGGCGGCCATGAAAAAAGGCGACGCCTTGAAGCACCGCCTTTTTGCGCATCTCAGTGACCCTTGCGGGCCACGAAGAGATTTTTAGTAACCGCCGCCGCCGCCGCCGTAGCCGCCGCCGCCACCGGAGCGGCCACCGCCGCCACCACCGTAGCCGCCACCGCCGCCGCCGCCGGAACGACCACCGCCGCCACCGCCGCCGCCGTAGCCGCCGCCACCACCTTCACGACGGCCACCGCCGCCGCCGCCACCACCGTAGCCGCCACCACCACCGCCGCCGCCGGCGCCACCACCGCTACCGCCGCCGCCGTAGGGGCTGCGGAAACCGCTGGGACGTTCTTCACGAGGACGGGCCTCGTTCACCACGATGGCGCGGCCGGCCAGGGACTGGCCATTCATGCCGTTGACAGCAGCTTGTGCTTCTGGGTCGGTGCCCATTTCAACGAAACCAAAGCCCTTGGAGCGACCGGTGTCGCGGTCCATCATGACCTTGGCGGAGCTGACTGCTCCAAATTGCGAGAAAGCATCTTGCAGATCCTGATCGCGCACGCTGTAGGCCAGATTGCCCACGTAAAGTTTGTTGCCCACGAGAGAGCTCCTTTCAAAGTAACCATGTGGAGCTTCAACCCATCAGGACCCATTCCATCGAAGGTGCCGCTTCCAGACACAGACTCGCACATTATGGGTGAGACTTTATTGTCTGGCCAACATTTTCAAGCGTTTTCAACCCTTATTTGTGGGCATATGTCAACCCACTGACCCAGCTGTTGTGCTTCTCCCTCAATCCTGGCTAAGGGCTTGCCCCTATCATTTGCCCCATGCCCACCACCTCTTTTCATCACCCGCAAGGGTCGTCCTTTGCCCAGCGGTTTGACTGGTGGCGCGCCCTGGTCCGGGTGCTGGCCAGCGTCGAGGCGATCCGCGATGGCCGCGCCATGTACGTGCTGCTGGCCAGCTTCGCGGCGACCGGTTTGGCGGTGGCCAGTGCCCAGGCCTCGATGGCCCGCAGCGAGTTGCCCTGGGCCATCGGGCAGGGCGCTGCCGCCTTGTTCATCGCGTTTTACGGCAGCAATGCCGCCGGCCTGATGCTGATGGACCGCGCCATGGGCCGGCCTGACCGTGACGTGGGCCAGGCGCTGGAAGACGCCCTGGGCATTGCCCACCGCCTGCTGGTGTCCCTGGTGGTGATCTTGTTGGCGGCCGCCGTGCTGGCGGGCGCGGTGCTGGGCTTGTTCTGGCTGTGCTCCTTGCCCAAGGTCGGGCCCTGGCTGTTTGTGGTGGTCGTGCCCCTGACGGTGGTGGTGCTCGGGCTGGCCCTGGTGGCGGGGGCGTCCATCGTCGGGCCGTTGGCCGGGCCCTCGGTCTGGGCTGGGGCCTCGTCGCTCGAAAGTCCGCGCATCTTATGGCGCCTGATCCGTGAGCAGCTGTTGCAGGCGGCGGTGCTGATGGCGTCCCTGAGCGTGGTCACCGCCCTGGTCGGGGCGGGCGCCAGTTTCGTGGTGATCGCCGGCGGGCGTGTCATGGCCCTGCTGTCGATCTGGCTGCTGGACGTGGACGTGGCGCCCGAGCTGTTCATGGCGGGCCTGTTTGGCCACAGCCTGCGCGGCGTGCCGGTGGCCAGTGTGCCGGCCGATGCGGTGCCTTACATCTCAGCGGCGTCGGTGGGCGGTGGCGTGGTGTTCGCGCTGGGCCTGGTGCTGCCCACCCTGGTCTACCTGCGGGGGGTTTGCGAAATCTACGTGACCTTGCGCGAGCGCATGCTGGAGACCGACGCGCACCATGACCGCTTAAAAGTGAGCCAGGTAACCGCCATCGACCGCCAGGGTCTGGCCGGTGATGTAGCTGGCGGCGCCTGACGCCAAAAAGACCACGGCTCCGGCAATTTCATCCGGGCGGCCCCAGCGGCCCAGCGAGGTGCGTTGGCCCAGCCAGTCTGCCACGGTGGCATCGGCCACCATCTCGCGGTTGGCTTCGGTGGCGAAGTAACCCGGCGCCACGGCGTTGACCGTGATCCCGCGTGGCCCCAGCTCGGCGGCCAAAGCGCGGGTCAGGGCGTCCAGCCCGCCTTTGGCCGTGGTGTAGACCACGTCGCCCGCGCGCGAGATCGGCCCGGCGATCGAGGTGATGTTGATGATGCGGCCGCCAGCGGTGGTGTCGTGGCCTGCCGGCATGAGGTGGGCGGCCCGTCGGGCCAGCTCCAGCGGGGCAATCAGGTTGACCTCCAGCAGGCGGCGCACATCGGCCAAGGCGAAATCGTCCAGGGCCCGCCGGTCGCGCTGGCCCACGTTGTTGACCAAAATGTGCAGGGCGCCATGGCGTTGGTGCAATTGGTCCATCGCGCTGGCCACGGCGTCGGCGTTGCCGATGTCGAACACGGCGGAATGAGCCTGGCCGCCCAAAGCCTGGATGCCCTGGACCGCTGCGTTGACGGTGTCTGCGTTGCGGCCATTGACCAGCACCTGAGCGCCAGCCTGGGCCAGGGCGTGGGCCATGTTCAGGCCCAGGCCCCGGGCTGAACCGGTGACCAGGGCCAGGCGGCCATCCAGGCGAAAAGGGTGGGGCGGGGTGTGGGCGAGGGACATGACCGATACGATAGGGCTTTTTGCCACGCCTTTTGCCATGACGACGCCCGAGCCTTGCCCTTGCGGATTGCCCGCCCCCTACCTGGCGTGCTGCGGGCGTTATCACCAGGGCCCTTTGGCCGGGCAGGCGCCCACGCCGGAGGCCTTGATGCGTTCGCGGTACAGCGCCTTTGTCAAAGATTTGCGCGATTACCTTTTGAGCACCTGGCACCCCTCCACCCGCCCGCCCCTGATCGAGGCGCCCGAGCCTGGCTTGAAATGGCTGGGTCTGGAGGTTCGCCAAGCCACCATGGAGGGCGACGACCGGGGCACGGTGGACTTCGTGGCGCGCAGCAAGTTGGGTGGCCGTGCGCACCGTTTGCACGAGGTCAGCACATTTGTCCTCGAAGGTGGGCGGTGGTATTACGTGGACGCCCCTTGAATGCGGGGTTAATGCCGGACTGAAAGGGCTTCCCCCGAAGACAAACCATGGGCAAGTCCGTATGGTTGGGAGTTGTAGTCCACGCATTAGACGAAGCGCATCACATGTTGCCCTCACTCACCCCCGTTCAGACCATGATGGTGATCCTCGGCGGATCGGCCGTGTTCCTCACCGCGATGGAAGGCGTGCTGATCGCACGTGCTCGTGGCCCCGAGGCTTACGACTGGAAGGCGTTCTGGACCACCATCCGCATCAACCTGTGCCGGGCCATCGTGGAAGCCATCCCCATGGGCGTGGTGATTGGCGTGGCCTTGCCTTTCGGCGCCTGGGCCTATGAGCACCGCCTGTTCACCGTGCCGATGGACACCTGGTGGGGCTGGGTGGCCATGTTCTTCTGCACCGAGTTCTTCTATTACTGGCTGCACCGCACCGGCCACCGGGTGCGCTGGTACTGGGCCTCGCACTCGATCCACCACTCGGGCAACCAGTACAACCTGTCGGCGGCCTTCCGCCAGTCGGTCACGGGCAAGATCTCGGGCGGCTTCATCTTCTTCGCGCCGCAGTGCTTCTTCGGTTTTTCGCCCGACGCGGTGTTGATTTCTTACGGGGTGAACCTGGCCTACCAGTTCTGGATCCACACCGACCTGATCGACAAGATGGGCTGGATGGAAGGCTGGCTGAACACGCCGTCGGCCCACCGCGTGCACCACGCCGCGAACGTGGAATACCTGGATGCCAACTACGGCGGCACCATCATGATCTTCGACCGGCTGTTCGGCACCTATGTGCCCGAGAAGGCCGGCGTGCCCATTCGCTACGGCCTGGTCAAGCAGGTGACCACCCACAGCGCGCTCAAGATCCTGTTCAGTGAATGGATCGCCATTTTCAAGGATGTGTTCCGCGCGCGGCGCGTGCGTGATGCCCTGGGCTACATGTTCATGCCGCCAGGCTGGGCGCCCGATGGCCGGGGCCTGACCACCGAAGATTTGCGCCGCGAGATGAAGGCCCTGACTGGCTCGCCCACGGGCGTGCCCCCTGAAGAGTTGCTGGACCGTCGGCCCATGACCCGGGGAGCCGGGGCGGCTGATGACGATGCCGACCTGGCATTCAAATCCGTCCGCTGAGCTCTTTTCCCTGGTGTTTTGGCGGCAGTGATCAGGCGGTGTCGGCCTCCAGCCGGCTCAGCCACCGCATGGCGTGCTGCCGATCGGTGCCGCACATCTCGGCTGATGGTTGAAGCGACCCACACACGGTAGGACGCTCGGGCAGGCCAAACAATTGACAGCGCCAATCAGCCGCCAGGTGCGGACAAGGCATGCCTGCGGGCTTGCCTTGTGGCAAGCCCGGCATGGGCGATGAAATGGAGGGGGCAATGCAGCACGCGGCGCAGCCTGGGCGGCAGTTCATGGCCTGCATTGTCGGCCTGTCACCGCGCTGGTTTGGAAAAAAAGCCCTGTTTTAATATTCTTCGCGATGACAGCGCTTGTTGGATAGGGATCCTAACGAAGGGGGCCGCATTTGCAAACCCCCTAGTTTCACGCTCTGGTTTGGCGACGGGCTGACCTCGTGCGCCAGGCCAGTGCGGCCAAGCCGACGCCCATCAAGGCCCAGGTGCCGGGTTCGGGCACGGCTTGCAAGGTGCCGACGATGATGCCGCCCTCACGGAAAGCCATGGCGCTGTCCAGCAACTGCACTTCGCCCTGAGGGTTGACGCCGAAATGGGCCCAGCCAAAAGTGGTGAAGAAGGTGTCGAGGGTGTTGTCGTTGACGGCTTGCTCGAAACCGGGGTCAGAGTAGCTGCGCGTGCGAATACCCAGGTAGAAGTCCTGGCCCACGTAGACCGAGGCACCGAAACCGCCGGTGGCGGATGCGCCATGGATGAAGGTCGCCGCTGGATTGCTGCCAATGGCCTCGTTTTTGAACACATCACCTTCCTTGACCAGGAAAACGTCGGCACCTTCATCAACGGTGTAGGTGATGCCTTTGAGCGACCCAGACGCGAAGTACAGCAGCACGCCTGCCTCGTCACCAGCCGGTGTTTGATCGATGCTCAGCGAGAAATTGATGGGGAAAGAGAACGGGTCGTTGCGCAGCGTGGTGTCCAGGCGCACATGGCCCGCTTCGACCACCGCATGGGCTTGGGTGGCGGCCAACGTGATCAGCGTTAGTGCGAGTTTGATGATCATTGGTTTCATGAGTTCCTCCTTGAATTTGATGTATGGGCGCCATTTGCTGAATGAAATGGCCCTGCCCAAGCTTAATCGGCGGGAATATTTCACGCGGTAACTGATCGAAACTTCGGCTGGCAGGGCGCGGCCGTCCCCTTAGGGATTCACCCCGCTGAAGAGGCGATTTCAGTACAATCCCCGGTTGCCCAAAAATGTGGCAACTGTCCTGACTTGCGCGAGGTGGCCCATGCTGTACCCCAAAGAATTCGACGTCATCGTGGTGGGTGGCGGCCATGCCGGCACCGAAGCCGCCCTGGCCGCTGCCCGGATGGGCTGCGCCACCTTGCTGCTGAGCCACAACATCGAGACGTTGGGCCAGATGAGCTGCAACCCGTCCATTGGTGGCATTGGCAAGGGGCACCTGGTCAAGGAGATTGACGCGCTGGGCGGTGCCATGGCCGCTGCCACCGACGAGGCCGGCATCCAGTTTCGCATCCTGAATTCATCCAAGGGGCCGGCGGTGCGCGCCACCCGGGCTCAGGCCGATCGCATCCTCTACAAAGCCGCCATCCGCACGCGCCTGGAGAACCAGCCCAATCTGTGGCTCTTCCAGCAAGCGGTGGACGACCTGATGGTGGAGTCGGATGGGGTGAATGAGCGCGTGGTGGGTGCCGTCACCCAGGTGGGCATCCGCTTTCGGGCCAAGACGGTGGTGTTGACGGCGGGCACCTTCCTGGACGGCAAGATCCACGTGGGGCTGCAGAACTACAGCGCCGGGCGGGCGGGCGATCCGCCGGCGGTGTCCCTGTCAGCGCGCTTGAAAGAATTGAAGCTGCCACAAGGCCGCTTGAAAACCGGCACGCCGCCGCGCATTGACGGCCGCAGCATCGACTTCAGCCAATTGACCGAACAGCCCGGCGACGGCATGGACGGCCACAGCCCGGTGCCCGTGTTCAGCTTTTTGGGCACGGCCGACCAGCATCCCGCACAACTGCCGTGTTGGATCACGCACACCAACCAGCAGACCCACGACATCATCCGTTCGGGCTTTGACCGCAGCCCCATGTTCACCGGCGTGATCGAGGGCGTGGGGCCGCGCTACTGCCCCAGCATTGAAGACAAGATCAACCGTTTCGCCGACAAGGACACGCACCAGATCTTTCTGGAGCCCGAAGGCCTGACCACGCACGAGTTCTACCCGAACGGCATCAGCACCTCGCTGCCCTTCGACATCCAGCTGGCCGCGCTGCAGTCCATGCCCGGCTTGGCCAATGCGCACATCCTGCGCCCCGGCTATGCCATTGAGTACGACTACTTTGACCCGCGTGAACTCAAATCCAGTTTTGAGACCAAGTCCATCCAGGGGCTGTACTTCGCGGGCCAGATCAATGGCACGACCGGCTACGAGGAGGCGGGGGCCCAGGGCTTGTTCGCGGGTCTGAATGCCGCCTTGCAGGCCAAGGGCCAGGGGCCTTGGTTGCCCCGCCGCGACCAGGCTTACCTGGGTGTGCTGGTGGATGACCTGATCACCAAGGGTGTGACCGAGCCTTACCGCATGTTCACCAGCCGCGCCGAGTTCCGACTGCAACTGCGGGAAGACAACGCCGACATGCGCTTGACCGAGGCCGGCCGCGAACTGGGTCTGGTGGACGATGTCCGCTGGGCGGCTTTCAACCGCAAACGCGACGCTGTTTCACGTGAAACAGAGCGCCTGCAGGCCCAATGGGTTCGCCCCGCAACTTTGCCGGCGGCCGAGGCCGAGCGTCTGGTGGGCAAGGCGTTGGAGCGCGAGTACAGTTTGGCCGATCTGTTGCGCCGCCCAGCGGTGCATTTTGACGTGGTCGCCGAAGTCAGTGCCATCGCGCACCAGGCGCAAGCAGCGCTGAATGCCGACAAGGTGGCGTCAGGGCAGGGTACTGTTTCACGTGAAACAGTACCGGTGTCACGCGCCGCGCTGCAGGCCGAACTGGGCAAGACCTTGGCCGATGCCGTGATCGAGCAGGTTGAGATCAGCATCAAATACGCCGGCTACATCAACAAGCAGAATGACGAAGTGGAGCGATCGGCCCATTTTGAGAATCTGCAGCTGCCCGCCGAACTGGACTACCAGCAGGTGCCCGCCTTGAGTTTTGAAGTGCGGCACAAGCTGAGCAAGCACCGGCCCGAGACCCTGGGCCAGGCTTCGCGCATCTCTGGGGTGACGCCGGCGGCGATCTCGCTGTTGCTGATTCACCTTAAAAAAGGGCGCTTCAAAGGCTTCGACCGTGTGCCTGAAGAAGCCAGCCTGACCTGACAACCGCGTGCGCCGCAGCCTGGCGCACAGCCCCATGCCCATGAACAACATCATCCGACCTTCACCCGCGGCCAATTCGGGATCAGACTTGGCCGCCGAGCTTCGCCGTGCCTTGGCAGGCCTGGACCCGGGCGCCGCCCCCGCGCTCACCGACCACCAGATCGAGCAGTTGCTGGCCTATGTGGCCATGCTGGGGCAGTGGGGCAAGACCTACAACCTGACGGCGGTGCGCAACCCGGTCGAGATGCTGAGCCTGCATTTGCTGGACAGCCTGGTGGTGCGCGCGCCGCTTTGGCAGCACCTGCAAGGCCAACCGGCAGCCGTGTTGGACGTGGGCAGTGGCGGCGGTTTGCCCGGCGTGGTGCTGGCCATCACCATGCCGCAACTGGAGGTGGTGTGCGTGGATGCCGTGGCCAAAAAGGCCGCCTTTGTCCGCCAGGTGGCGGCCGAGTTGCGCCTGCCCAACCTGAAGGCCGAGCACTCGCGCGTGGAAGGCCTCAAGCCCAAACCCTGGCAGGTGATCACATCCCGGGCCTTTGCTTCCCTGCACGATTTCGTGGCTTTGACCCAAAACCTGCTGGCGCCGCAAGGCGTGTGGGTGGCCATGAAGGGCAAACATCCTGCCGATGAAATCACGGCCTTGCCCGAGGGCGTGAGTGTGTTCCACGTGGAACAACTGCAGGTGCCTGGCCTGGACGCAGAGCGTTGCCTGGTGTGGATGCGTCAGCAGCAGGGATAATGGCGGCATGCCGCACATCTTCTGCATTGCCAACCAAAAGGGCGGGGTCGGCAAGACCACCACCACCGTCAACCTGGCGGCCGGCTTGGCCCAAGTCGGCCAGCGCGTTCTGATCGTCGATCTGGACCCCCAGGGCAACGCCACCATGGGCTCGGGGGTGGACAAGCGCACCTTGGCGAACACCGTTTACGACGTGTTGCTGGAAGACGTGACCATCGCCGAGGCGCGTCAACGCAGTCCCAAGGGGGGCTACGACGTGCTGGGCGCCAACCGCGATCTGGCCGGGGCCGAGATCGAACTGGTGCCCCTGGAGCGGCGTGACCGGCGCCTTAAAACCGCGCTCGAAGCCGTGGCCGCAGAGTACGACTTTGTCTTGATCGACTGCCCACCCTCGCTGAGCCTGTTGACCCTGAATGGCCTGACCTGCGCCCATGGCGTGATCGTGCCCATGCAGTGCGAATACTTCGCGCTCGAAGGGCTGACCGACCTGGTCAACACCGTCAAGCAAGTGCACGCTAACTTGAACCGCGATTTGCAACTGATCGGATTGCTGCGGGTGATGTACGACCCGCGCATCACTTTGCAGCAGCAGGTGAGCGACCAGCTCAAGGCGCACTTTGGCGACAAGGTGTTTGACACGGTGATTCCGCGCAATGTGCGGCTGGCCGAGGCGCCCAGCTATGGTGTGCCAGGGGTGGTGTTTGATCCCAGCTCCAAGGGCGCCCAGGCTTTCGTGGCCTTTGCCCAGGAAGTGGTCGAGCGGGTGGCGAACAAGTCGCTGGCGTGATGCGGCTGTTACTGCTTCCCGGTTGGAACGATTCTGGCCCGGGGCATTGGCAAAGCCGCTGGCCTCAGCTTCACGGGGAACCCGCCCGCTTCTTGAAGGTGGAGCAGGACGATTGGGCTTGGCCCAAGCGCGGCGACTGGATGATGAACCTGGACGAGGTTTTGCTGGCCGATCCGACCTTCGAGCAAGCCCCGGCCATCCTGGTGGCCCACAGCCTGGGCTGTCACCTGGTGGCGGCTTGGGCGGCGCATTCCCAACACACGCGCCGCGTCAAAGGGGCCTGGCTGGTGGCGCCGCCCGATCTGGATGGCCCGCCCAATGCCGCCACCGCCGCGCCGCAGTTGCAGGGCTGGCGCAATGTGGTGCGGCAGCGGCTGCCTTTTCCCGCCACGGTGCTGGCGTCGCGCACCGACCCCTATGCCGCCTTTGAGCGCAGTCACGCGCTCGCCCAGGATTGGGGGGCGGACTTGCGGGACCTGGGCGAGGCTGGTCACGTCAATGAAGCCTCGGGGCATGGCGACTGGCCAGAGGGATGGGGCGACCTGCAAGCGGCGGTGTCCGGCTGGTGAGTTGCAGCGGCTGACGCGGTCGGCTCTGAAACTGACGGACAATCTCGCCCTATGGCGACCAAAAAATCCAAAGGCCTGGGTCTGGGCCTGGAGGCCCTGCTGGGCCCCAAAGTCAGCGACACCCCCGCAGCTCCCGCGGCTGAAGGCCCCCCCACGACCTTGAAGCTGTCGCTGATGCAGGCCGGCAAGTACCAGCCGCGCACGCGCATGGACGAAGGCTCGCTGTACGAGTTGGCCGAGAGCATCCGCACCCAGGGCATCATGCAGCCGATCCTGGTGCGGCCCATTGGCGAGGGGCGCTACGAAATCATCGCGGGTGAACGCCGCTCGCGCGCCGCCAAGCTGGCCGGCCTGACCGAGGTGCCGGTGCTGGTCAAGGACGTGCCCGATGAATCGGCCGCCGTGATGGCGCTGATCGAGAACATCCAGCGCGAAGACCTGAACCCGCTGGAAGAGGCGCAAGGCCTGCAACGCCTGACGCAGGAATTTGGCATGACGCACGAGCAGGCCGCCCAGTCGGTGGGCCGCTCGCGCAGCGCCGCCAGCAACCTGCTGCGCCTGCTGAACCTGGCCGACGCGGTGCAGGGCATGCTGATGGCCGGTGACATCGACATGGGCCACGCCCGTGCCTTGCTGTCGCTCGACAAAGCCCAGCAGGTCACCACCGCGCACGAGATCGCGGGCAAGAAGCTGAGCGTGCGCGACGCTGAAAAACTCGTCAACAAGCAGATCGGTGCCGGGCGGCAGACGCCGCTGATGCGCATCAAGGGCGACAAGTCGCGCGACGTGCTGCGCCTGGAAGAGGAGCTGTCCGACCTGCTGACCGCGCAGCTGGAGATCCGCGTCAAGAAGCGCACCAAGCGTGGTGAGCAGGGCGAGTTGGCCATCCAGTTCGGCAGCCTGGAAGAGCTCAACGGCTTGATCGACAAGCTGCGTGGCGGCCCGCCCGCCTGACGCGCGCGCACGCCAAGACACGAGCAGCATGGGGCCCTGGCCACTGCCCGCCTTGCTGAGCTGGGCCCTGGCCTGGGGCTTGTGCTTTGCCATGCGCTGGGCCGGTGCTCCGCTGTGGGCGGTGCTGGCCCTGCCGACGGCCCTGGGCGCCTTGCTCACCTTGCTGCCGAAGGTGGCCATCACGCCCTGGCGGCGCGTGTTCGTGGCCGGTGGCTTCCCCCTGTCGGCCTTGGCCTTGGGGCAGGGCAGTGGCCTGCCCGCCTGGGCCTGGTTGGCGCCTTTGGGCCTGCTGCTGCTGGCCTACCCCGTCAACGCCTGGCGCGATGCGCCGGTGTTCCCCACCCCGCGTGGTGCCCTGACCGACCTGCCAACGCACGCGGCCTTGCCTGCGAACGCCCGCATCCTCGACGCCGGTTGCGGCATGGGCGATGGCCTGGCCGAGTTGCACCGCGCCTACCCGGGCGCCGAACTGCATGGCATCGAATGGAGCTGGCCCTGGCGCCTGGTGTGTGGCCTGCGCTGCCCCTGGGCCCACGTGCGTCGCGCCGACATGTGGGCCGCCGACTGGTCGGGCTTCGACATGGTCTACCTGTTCCAGCGCCCCGAGTCCATGCCCCGCGCGGTGGACAAGGCCCGCCGCGAACTCAAGCCCGGCGCCTGGCTGGTCAGCCTGGAGTTCGAAGCGGTGGATGCCCAGGGTGTGCCCCTCAAGCCGGAGGCCCGTTTGACGCTGCAAGGCGGGCGACCTGTGTGGATGTACCGACCCACGCTGTGACGCGGCGCCGGGTGGGCGTCTACACTGTGGTCTTGCCCTGCCAAATGACCCGATCAACGCCCCGATGTCCCTGCCTTCCGACCCCGCCGCCGCTGACACGCCTGCGCCCGAGCCCTTGACCACGCCGTTCACGCCCGAAGAGTTCCGCGCGGCCCTGGGCCAGTTCACCACCGGGGTGACCATCGTCACGGCCCGCACGCCCGAAGGCGTGTTGGTGGGCTTGACGGCCAACTCCTTCAACTCGGTGTCGCTGTCACCACCCCTGGTGCTGTGGAGCCTGGCCCGGCAATCGTCGTCGCTGCCGGCCTTTTTGTCGGCCACGCACTACGCCATCAACGTGTTGGCGGCCGACCAGCGGCAATTGGCCGAGCGCTTCGCGCGCAAGGGCATCGACCGTTTCGAGGGCGTTCAATGGCGCGAAGGCCTGACCGGCGCGCCGGTGATTCCCGGGGCGGTGGCGGTGTTCGAGTGTGCGCACCGCAGCCACCACGACGCGGGCGACCACGTCATCTTCGTCAGCCAGGTGGCGCATTGCAACCGCCGCATTGGCGCGGCGCCTTTGGTGTTTCACGGCGGGCGGTTTTTCAGCGACCTGAACTGGTGATCCGCCCGAGCTGGGCGCTTGCCGCTCAGCCTTCTTCGTCGGCCGATTCCTCGTCGCTTTGCGCGATCAACTGCTCGGCATAGCGGTCCAGCAAGGTCAGCAGGCGCGCCACGTCCAGCGGCTTGGTCAGGTAGTCCAGGAAACCACGCTCGCGGGCTGCGGCGATCTGGTCGGGCATGGCATCGGCCGACAGGCCCACGCGCGGGATGCCGGCGGTTTCGGCCCGGCGCGCCAGCACATCGGAGACGTCCAGGCCGCTCATGTCGCCCAGGTGCATGTCCAGCAGCAGCAGGTCGGGTGGGCAGGCGCGGGCCATCTGGATGGCCTCGGCGCCGTTGCGCGCCACCTCCATGTGCCACTTGGGCCGCATGTGCATGACCTGGCGCACCAGCTCCACGTTGACCACGTTGTCCTCGGCGTAGAGCAGGGTCAGGGTGCCGGGGTTGAGCGCGTCAAAAGCGCCGAAGCCCGAACGGCCGCCCAGGCGACCTGCGATGGAATCGACCGCCTGCGGTTGGGGGTCGAGCGCGGCGGGCAACCACACCCGGAAGCTGGAGCCGATGCCCACCTGGCTGCTGATCTCAAGGCGGCCGCGCATCAGGTCGATCAGGCGCTTGACGATGACCAGGCCAATGCCGGTACCCTCGACCGACGTGCGCTCGGCGCCCAGGCGGTTGAAGGGCTCGAACAGGTGGGTTTGCTGCTCTTCGCTCAAGCCGCGCCCGGTGTCGCTGACCGTGATGACCACGTAGGAACGCACGCCCTGGGCCTCGATCATGACGCGCCCGCCCGGCTTGTTGTACTTGACGGCGTTGGTCATCAGGTTGACCAGGATCTGGCGCAGGCGGACCTGGTCGGCCTTGACGAAGAGGTCTTCGGCGGGCGGGGTCAGCAGCAGTTGCACATCGCTTTGGGTGACCTGGTTGCTGACCAGGGCCACGGCCTCTTCCAGCACGGCGGACAGGCGCTGCGGCTCCAGGACCAGGGGCAGGCCGCCGGCCTCGATGCGGGACAGGTCCAGCACATCGGTCAGCATGGCCAGCAGGTGGGCGCCTGCGCGCTCGATGTGGCTGACCTTCTTGCGCTGGACGTCGTTGATCGGGTTGGTGGGATCGACGCGCAGCAATTGCGCAAAGCCCAGCATGGCATTCAGCGGCGTGCGCAGCTCATGGCTCATGCGCGAGAGGAAATCGGTTTTTTCCTTGTTGGCGCGTTCGGCAGCCTTGGCCGAGTTCATGGCTTCTGCGTACTGGCGGCGCTCGGTGATGTCCTCGCTCACGGCCACGAAGTGCAGGGGCTGGCCTTGCGCATCGCGCACCAGGGTGGCCGACAGCATCACCCAGACCACCTGCCCATCAGGCCGCACGTAGCGTTTCTCCAGGCTGTAGCGCTGGCGTTGCCCATCCAGCGCGGAGGCCTCCAGGGCTTCGTCGGTGGCCTGGTCTTCGGGGTGGGTGATGTCGTGGTGGTTCAGCTGCAGCAGCTGGTCGTGCGTGCGGCGGGTGATCTCGGTGAAGCGGTGATTGACGTCCAGGAAGCGGCCGTTCAACGCCAAACGGGCGATGCCGACGCCGGCCGCGTCGAACAACTGGCGGTATTGCGTTTCGGTGCTGCGCACGGCCTCACGCGCGAGGGCCAGGGCGGTCAGCGCCTCGCGTTGGCGGTACTCGGCCTGCCAGGCTGCGATGCTGCTGGCGAGCAAGGCCACGGCGGTGGTCAGTTGCAGGGGGAGCAGGTCGCTGTAACCACCCGGGCGGTTGGCCAGACCCAGGATGCCGATCACCTGGCCGCCGCGCATCAGTGGCAGGGCCATGAGGCTTTGCACGCCCTCGATGACCTGGGCATTCACCTGGTTGTTCACCACCGGGCTGCCGGTGTCCAGCACGCTGGCCCACAGGGTGGAGGGGGCCTGGCGAGGGTCGTTGGGCCAGATCAGCGGGCCTGCGCTGTGCAATTGCAGTTGGCCGCAGGCCGCATCGACGATGTCACCGATGAAGCCGCAGGGGCTGCCGGTGAAGACCATCAACTCGGTCAGCTGAGCCTGGACCAGCTCCCAGCTGGTCATGCCCCGGCCGTCCACGGTGGACAGGCGGTTGAGCAGGTGGACGATGGCGTCGTCAATGGCAATGGCAGAAGGGCTGTGCATGGATCTGTAGGACAGACACCACCGGAGTTTGACAGCCGGGCCCCGGGAGGTGGTGTACCCCGGGACTCAGGCTCAACTGTCGCACACTTGGCGGGCATCGGCCAGCGTGTTTGCCTGGGCCGTGGAGGGGGCGAGTCGGACCTCGGTGCGGTTGCGGCCCTGCGCCTTGGCGGCGTACAGGGCCTCGTCAGCGCGTTCCAGCGTTTCGCGCAGGGGCTCGCCACTGGGGTGATCGGTGAGCCCGGCCGAGAAGGTCACGGGCAGGCCGCTGGCGCCCGGGCCGTGCTGGTGGGTTCTCAGGCACTTGGCGATGCGCATGAGCGCGGCCTGGGCGCTGTCGGGGTGCTCGTTGGGCAGCAGGAGCAAAAACTCCTCACCGCCCCAGCGGGCCAGCACATCGGTCTTGCGCAGGGCTTGCAGGGCGGCCTCGGCGAACTCCTTGAGCACCTGGTCGCCCACAGCGTGGCCATGCTGGTCGTTGACGCGCTTGAAGTGGTCCAGGTCGATCAGGGCCAGGCAGAAAGGCTCGCCGCTGCGCAACTGCATCGAGGCTTCTTCATCGATGCGCTGCTGCATGTGGCGGCGGTTGACC
The DNA here is from genome assembly GCA_964554655.1 of uncultured Aquabacterium sp. Lineage (GTDB taxonomy): Bacteria > Pseudomonadota > Gammaproteobacteria > Burkholderiales > Burkholderiaceae_C > Aquabacterium. Next base: position 41,888 of record CAZKPN010000026.1, read on the forward strand.
AGGCGGGTCAGGTCGTCACGCGAGGCGACCTCCTGCAGCAGGGCGAAGGCGTGGGCCAACTCGCCCTTTTGCTCGATGAGCCGCGCGCGCATCTGGCTGACGTAGTAGGCCACGCCCGACACGGCGGGCAGGGTGCCGGCGGCCAGCACAAAGCGGATGAACTCCAGGCGAGTGTCGAGCTTGGGGTCGTGCAGGGCCATGCCGGCCATGATGATGCCCAGGCTGACGACGGTGAAGATGCCCAGGATCACCACCTCGAACGCCTTCAGCGAGAACATGCCGAACACCAGCACCAGGGCCACCAGCATCAGCACCGAGCTGCGCACCTCGCCCGCGATCATGTAGGCCCACAGGATGGCCGCGGTGGCGTACAGGCATTGCGGCAGGTCCATGCCCGGGTTGCCCAGCCGCGATGACCAGTCCGTGCGCACCAGGACGTAAAAGGTGGTCATGCCCACCCACATGTAAGCCATCAGCCACAGGCCCGGCTGGCGCGCCACCAGGCCGATGTCGATGGCGAACAGCAGCAACAGCGAGCTGATGCTGTAGCCATAGAAGGCGATCATCGCCAAGGTCACGCGCATGCGGACCTTGCGTTCGGTGCCCAGAACGAGGTCGCCGAGGCGGGTCAGGGCGGGGTGCATGGGTGGGTCGTCGCGCCCCGCTTCAGCTCACGGTGTCGGAGGCGCTGGGCTGCGAGAGGGTTTCCGTGGCGGTCTGGATGTCTTGCACATCGACGGGGCTGGCCTGGATGACGGTGCGGTTGCGACCGTCGCGCTTGGCTTTGTAGAGCGCCTTGTCGGCCCGCTCGATGCACACGTCCAGCCGCTCGTTGTCGCAGTACCCGGTCAGGCCGGCCGAGAAGGTCGCGGTCAGGCCGGGCTGGCTGGGCGCCATGACGATGGAGGCCAGGTGGGTGCGAATGCGCTCCAGGCCGATGTTGGCCAGCGCGGGCGAGGTGTCGTTGAGCAGCAGCAGGAATTCTTCACCACCCCAGCGGGCCAGCACGTCGGTGTCACGCATCACGGCTTGCGCACCCTCGGCGAAGTGGCGCAGCACTTCGTCGCCCACCCCGTGGCCGTAGGTGTCGTTCACGCGCTTGAAGTGGTCGATGTCCAGAATGGCCAGGCAGAAGCGGTGGTGGCCCGAGCGCTCCAGGCGCTTTTGATGCTGGTCCAGCACGTCCAGCATGTGGCGGCGGTTGACCAAGCCGGTCAGCTCGTCGCGGGTGGCCAGTACCTGGATGCGGGTCAGGGCCTCGGCCAGCTCGTTCTTTTGCGCTTTCAACTTCTCGCGCATGTTGCTCAGTTGCACCGCCAGCGACGAGATGGTGGGCACGATGGCCACGGTCATCCAGAAGTGGGCAAACTCCAGCTTGAAGGGGTAGTGGACCGGGTCAGTCTGGATCTTGATGGACATGGCGAGGCCCATGACCACCACGGTGTAGGCCCCAGCGATCATGGCGCCCTTGGCCTTGAGGTTGAAGATGCCGAACACCAGCACCAGGGCCAGCAGCATCATGGTGGAGCCATGCACGGGCCCGGTCAGCGAATACGCCCCGACGATGATCGTCAGGGATGACAGGATCTGCGGCAAGGTGAGCGAGGGATCCTGGAAGCGCAGGTTGACGCCCGAGCGAAGCACGGCGTACCAGAACGCGATGTTGCCCACGCAGGCGGCCGACAGCAGCAAGGCGTCGTCCAGGTGCATGTAGCCGACGTAGTAAGCGTAGACCTGCAGGCCGATGCACAGGAGGTAAACCGTGGCGGCCATGAGCGAACGCTTGATGCGCAGGCGCTGCTTGGGGTCGGCGCCGAACGCTGCGATGAAGAGCCACTTGAGTGCAGGTGATCTCATGGGGTTTACATGTTGTATGTAAGGGGTTTCGGCAGCAATTGGGCCAGCTTAAGGGCAATGTGAAGGTTCAAATTTCTTGAAATGGCGCGTTAACCGGGTTCAACCCCGGTGATTGATCAGACGCTAAGCTGTCGTCATTGCCTCCTATCTCACACACAGGGCCATGAACATGAATGCCAAGGGACGCTACACCGGCTTTGCCATCACCCTGCACTGGTTGCTGGCCGTGGCCATCCTCACGGCTTTTGGCGTGGGGCTGTACATGACGGGGCTGGGCATGTCGCCCACCAAGCTCAAGTTGATCAACTGGCACAAGTGGGCGGGGGTCTCCATCCTGTTCCTGTCGGCGGTGCGATTGCTGTGGCGCTTGAGCCACCGCCCGCCCGCGCTGCCGGCCAGCATCGAGCGTGGCATGCCCGCCTGGCAAAAAGTGGCCCACCACGGCACCCATTGGCTGATGTACGTGCTGTTCTTCGCGGTGCCGCTGATTGGCTGGGCCTACAGCTCGGCGCACGGCTATCCCATCGTGTGGTTTGGCGTGTTGCCGCTGCCTGATTTCGTGCCGGTGGACAAGGCCCTGGCCGAGGCCATCAAGCCCTGGCACGAGGTTTCGGCCTTTGCCCTGATCGGCCTGGTTTGCCTGCACGTGGCCGCCGCGCTCAAGCACCACTTCATTGACCGCGATGGGCTGCTGCTGCGCATGCGCCCTGGCCGCTGAGCCCCACTTTCACCCCGAGGATATTTTTGACATGAAACGACTGTTTGCCTCTGCCGCCACCGCTTTGGCCCTGGCCTCCGCCGCCGTGCCGCAACTGGCCCACGCCGACCAGGCCCTGGTGCCCGCGCAAAGCGAGATCACCTTCGTGGCCAAGCAATTGGGCGTGCCGCTGGACGGGCGCTTCAAGCGCTTCGCCGCCCAGGTGGCCTTCGATCCCAAGCAACTGCCCTCAGCCAAGATCGCCTTCCAGATCGAGCTGGGCAGCGTGGCCGTCAACGCCGATTCGGACGCCGAGCTGGTCAAGCCCGAGTGGTTCAATACCGCCAAGTTCCCCAAGGCCACCTTCCAGTCCAGCGCCATCAAGGCCCTGGGTGGCGGGCGTTTTGAAGTGGCGGGCAAACTGGCCATCAAGGGCAACGTGAAGGATCTGGTCGTGCCCGTGCAGTTGACCCAGGCCGGCGCGCTGACCACGGCCACTGGCACCTTTGCCATCAAGCGCCTGGACTTCAAGGTGGGCGATGGCGACTGGGCCGACCCCTCCGTCGTGGCCAACGACGTGCAAGTCAAATTCAAGCTGACCCTGCAAGGTGTTCCCGCACTTTGATCACTTTTTTCACCCCCTGAGGAGCCCCACCATGAAGACACTTTCCCTGACCCTGTTGGCCGCCACGGCCGCCCTGGCGGCAGCCGCCGTTCACGCTGAACCGGCCACCTACGCCATCGACCCCACGCACACCTTCGTGACCTTTGAGGCCAAGCACTTCGGCACCTCGACCAACCGCGGCCGCTTCGACAAGAAGTCGGGCAGCATCTCGCTGGACAAGGCCGCCAAGACGGGCAAGGTCGACATCACGCTGGAGACTGCCTCGATCAGCACCGGCACCGGCCCGTTTGACGGCCACCTCAAGAGCAAGGATTTCTTCAACGTGGAAGCCTTCCCGACTGCCACCTTCACGGGTGACAAGTTCACCTTCGACGGTGACAAGGTGACCTCGGTGGCCGGCACGCTGACACTGCTGGGCAAGAGCCAGCCCGCCGTGCTGACGGCCAGCCACTATGGCTGCTACGAGAACCCGCGCCTGAAGCGCGAGGTGTGCGGTGGCGATTTTGAAACCACCATCCAGCGCAGCGCTTTCGGCATGACCTACGGTGTGCCCGCCTTGCCGGACAACGTCAAGCTGGTGATCCAGGTCGAAGCGATCAAGCAGTGATGCTACGGGCCTGTCCCACCCTTGATTCAGGTGGTTTCGGGTCCCGATGGGCCCCGGTATCATGAGCGCCTGAGCAATCAAGGGAGGCAGGCCCAGAAGCCCAAGGCACCGGCCGGGTCTGGCCGCCATGACCAACACATGAAAAAAACCATCGCATTGGCCATCCTGGCCATGGGCACCGCTCAATTCAGCCATGCCGCACCCGTCACCGTCAATTTCTCGGCCGTGGTCACAATCACGGGCAACGGCTTGCCAGCCGTGGGCTCGCTCATCGAAGGCACGGTGACCTTCGGTGACGTTCCGTCCAGCATCGAATTGCCGCCCCCCTCGGCATGTAGCCCGTTCATCGCCTGTGCCGGCTACGAATTCAATACCGCGCCCAGCCAATTCGCGGTGAACCTTGGCGGCACGGAGATCACCTCGTCGATGGTTGGCGTGGGCATGGCCTCCATCAGCGGGCCCCCGATGGACATGGTGTCCTTGGGCACCAAGGTGAATGGCGTCAGCTACTTCCTGTATTTCATGGGAACCTCCGCGTCGTCGTTTTCGGTGGCGAACCTGTCCGACGCCAGCGCCTTCATTTCGCAGTGGCGACCGGGCGACACGCAGTTCTCTTCTTTCGCTGTGTACAACGCCGCGTCGGAATTCGAACCCAGTTTGCACGCGCAAATCACCGGGTTCAGCGTGACCTCCGTGCCCGAACCCACATCGGTGGCCCTGTTCGCGCTGGGCCTGGGCGGCGTGGCGCTGGCATCTCGCCGGCGCGCATCGCCTGCGCATCAAGCCATGAACGACGCCTGACGCTCGGTGTGCAGGTGGGCCTTGAGCATCGCGCTCAGGTCTTCCTGCGTGAAGGGCTTGGCCAGGTGATCATCCATGCCCGCGGCCCGGCAACGGTCGCGGTCCTGGCTCATCACGTTGGCGGTCAGCGCGATCACGGGCAGGCTGGGGCGGCCTTGGTCCTGCTCCAGGCAGCGCAGGCGCCGCGTGGCCTCGATGCCGTCCAGCACGGGCA
>CAZKPN010000027.1:0-46315 GCA_964554655.1 uncultured Aquabacterium sp.
CCATCAGCATTGGCATTGCCGCTTGTCGGCGCCAAATAAACCGGACACTACTGAAGTCAATTGATCTTTGATTGCTTACAACGACTGCTGAATCCGTGTTGTGTGTCTCGACACCATGCTCATCGAGCGCTTCGACAACTGGGTGGCGTGTGCTTGAACGTTGGCGGTATCCCGTCGAAGGCGTTGCTGCATGTCGTCTTCATCATGAGCGAGGTGACGCATCTGGCCCGCGCCGGCATCGTCTACGATGCGCCAAGGGTCGACCTTGATGCGCTTCGGCAGCATAAGAACAAGATCGTTGGCAGGCTGACCGGCGGGTTGGGAGCTTGGCAAAAGAAGAACACCGCCAAATTCGAACACATCTGGGTGAAGACCCGCACCGTTGACGCGTTGGCCTTTGAGCCGAGGCCGCGAAAGGCATGTGCACGGACATGCCGCCTGTGGGGGCCACGAGCAACTGCCACGATGCCAGTTTGGCAAGGACAGTTTTGGAAGATTCGAAAGTGTTGATCAATATCTCCCCGGCGGAGTGCCCAAATTGGATGGCCTGAATCCAGGCTCGATGACACGCTGTGTTTCATAGACCAGATGCCGTGGCGATCGCCGCCGGTTCGGCGCGCTGGCGCAAGCCCAGGCGCTGGCGCCCCCATACCAGCAGATCATCGACATACGTGAAGACCACGGGGACGACCAGCAAGCTCAGTGCGGTTGAGGTCAAGAGCCCCCCGATCACGACGATGGCCATGGGCTGACGGAAGCTGGGCTCGGCACCGAGGCCCAGCGCATTGGGCATCATGCCGGCGCCCATCGCGATGGTCGTCATCACGATGGGGCGGGCACGCTTGTGGCAGGCGTCGACGATCGCGTCGAACCGGGCCATGCCCAGCTCACGCCGGGCCATGATCGCGTACTCGACCAGCAAGATCGAGTTCTTCGTCACGATGCCCATCAGCATCAGCACGCCGATGACCACGGGCATCGAGAATGCTTGGTCGGTCAGCCACAGCGAGATGAGCGCGCCTCCCATGGCCAAGGGCAGGGCGCTGAGGATGGTGGCAGGCTGCAGGAAGTCGTGGAACAGCAGCACCAGCACGGCGTAAATGCAGAAGATGCCGATGGCCATCGCGGTACCGAAGCTCGTGAAGAGTTCCGACATCCGCTGCAGTTCGCCCTGGTCGACGAAATGCACGCCGGCGGGCAGTGACTGGAGCGCTGGCAAGGCCATGGCCTCGCGCTGCACCTCGCCGATGGTGCGGCCGTTCAACTCGACCTTCAGCGTGACGTTGCGGGAGCGATCGATGCGGTCGATTTGCGACGGGCCACTGCCGATCGAGATGTCGGCCACCGAGGCCAGGTTGACCGAGCCTTTCGTTCCGGCCACGCGCAACTGCCCTAGCGCGGCCAGGTCTTCCCGCACGCTGGGGTCCAGCCGCACGCGGATGCTGATCTGCCGCTGCGGCAGGTTCAGCTTGGGCAGCGCGATCGCGTAGTCGCCGTAGGTGGCCAGCCGCACGGCGGTGGCGAGCGATTCCGATGTCACGCCCAGCGCAGCGGCGCGCGCGCTGTCGGGCCGCACCTGGATCTCGGGCCGCTGCAGGGCGGCGCTGGAGGTGACGTTGCCAATGCCCTTGAGGGTGCGCAGTTGGGGTTCTGCCTGCGCCGCCGCCCGGGCCAGGGCATCGGGGTCGTCGCTGGCCAGCGTCAAATCCAGCGATTCGCCGCTGTTGCCACCGCCAACCGAGATGCGAGCGCCGGGCAGACCGCGCAGCACATCCCGCATCTGGGCCTCGACCCCGGATTGTTTCAGGTGGCGGTCACCGCGGTCCACCAGATCCACCGTCAGCGTCGCGCTGGTGAGGTCGGTGGACGAGGTGGCACCCATGCCGCTGCCGGTGGAGGCCATGCCAGCGGAGACCAGCACGCTTTTGACTTCCGGCAGTTGCTTGAGCAGTTCGGCTGCGCGCAGCCCGGTGGCCGAGGTGGTTTCCAGCGTCGAGCCCGGCTGCATCTTGATGGTCACGCTGCTTTGTGCCTTGTCCTGCGCGGGGAGGAAACCGGTCGGGATGAAGGGAACGACCGTCATCGCCAGTACAAAGAAGACCAGCGTGCCCAGGATTGTCATCTTGCGGCTGCGCTGGCCGGTGCGCACCCAGCCCAGGTAGCGCGTCATCGTTGGGCCGTCGGCGGACACCTCATGGTGCCCAGGCTTTTGGGGATTTTTGGGCTTGAGCAGGTAGGCGGCCATCATCGGCGTCAGCAAGCGGGCCACCAGCAAGGACGCCAGCACGGCCACAGAGGCGACGATCCCGAACTGCCGGAAAAACTTGCCGGGGATGCCGCCCATGAAGGCGGTCGGCAGGAACACCGCGACCAAGGTGAACGTGGTGGCAATCACGGCCATGCCGATCTCGTCGGCCGCCTCCATCGCGGCCTGGTAGGGCGACTTGCCCATCAGCAAGTGGCGCTCGATGTTCTCGATCTCGACGATCGCATCGTCCACCAGCACGCCCACCACCAACGACAGCGCCAGCAAGGTGATGGTGTTGAGGGAGTAGTCCAGCAGCCACATGGCCAGGAAGGTCGGCACGATGGACAGGGGCAGGGCGGCGGCACAGACCAGGGTGGCCCGCCAGTCACGCAGAAACCACCACACCACGATCACGGCCAGCGCCGCGCCCTCAAGCAGCAGATGCATCGAGCCTTCGTAGTTATCCTGGATCGGCGTGACCGTGTTCGTGGCCTCAACGATTTCCACGTCCGGATGGGCCTGGCGGAAGGCCTCAATGGCTTGCCTGACGCCTTCGGCCACACCGACGTCCGAGACGCCTTTGGAGCGGGTGATCTGAAACCCGATGACGCGCTTGCCATCCCTGAAGGCCAGCGTCGAGCGGTCCGCAAAGTTGTCGGTGATGCGGGCGATCTGGTCCAGCCTCACGGTGCGCCCGTCGGCCAGCGGCAGGGTGATGGCGCCGATCTCGGCCGGGCTGCCGACGGTGGCGATGGTGCGCACCGATTGCCGCATGCCGCCGAGCTGACCCTGGCCGCCGGAGCTTTCCTTCTGCACCGCCTTCAGCTGGGTGGACACATCCGAGGGCGTGACACCCAGGCCTGCCATCAGCGCCGGTTGCAGGTCCACATGCACCTCGCGGTCCACACCGCCCACGCGCGACACCTGGGCGACGCCCTTGACGGACAACATGGCCTTGGTCACGTCGTTGTCGACAAACCAGGAGAGGTCTTGCTCGTCCAGCTGGCCCGATGCAATCGTGTAGGTCAGCAAGGAGGATGCGGCCGCTGTGGCCTTGGACACCGTCGGCGAGTTCATGCCCGAGGGCAGCTCTGACTTGGCGCTGTCGACCGCGTTGCGCACTTCATTGAGCGCTTGCTCGGCATCCTTGTCGATGTCGAAACTGGCGCTGATGCTCACCGAGCCATCGGTGATGGTCGTGGTGATGTGGTCCAGCTTGGTCAGCGAGGCCAGCTTGTCCTCGATCTTGCGCGCGACCTCGGTCTCCAACTGCGACGGGGCGGCGCCTTCCAGCGAGGCGGCAATCTGGATGGTGGGCAGATCCGTGTCCGGGAAATCCTGGATCTGCAGCTTGCCGAAGCCGATCAAGCCGATGACGGTCAGCAGGACGAAGAGCAGGACGGACGGGACGGGGTTCCGAATGGACCAGGAGGAGACGTTCACGGTTTTTCCTGCTCAATGCGAGTTGCCGGAAGCCGCTGGGGCGGCGGGCGGGGGGTGGCCACCGTCACCTTGGCCCCATCAGACAGGAAGGCCCCACCGCTGGCGACGACGCGGGCGTTCGGCGCCAGGCCGGAGGTGACCTCCACCCGCTGTTGCTGGCGGCGACCCACGGTGACCACCATGCTCTGGACCTTGCTGTCCTTGTCGACCAGGTAGACATGGTCGCGGCCATCGCGGGCGACGAGGGCCGTCTGCGGCAGCGTCACCGCCAACTGCGCGGGCAGCTCGATCGAGCCCTTGCCGAACATGCCGACCTTGGCCGGGCTGTCAGCGGGCAGGCTCACGTACACCAAGGCGCGGCCGGTGCTGGTGCTCAGCACCGGCCCAACGAGGCGCACGCGCCCATCAATGGCTTGGCCATCGGGCAGCGTGACCAAAGTGCGCTGACCAGCGCGAACCTCGGAGAGCTGGCGCGCATCGACTTCGCCTTGCCACTCGATGCGGCCTTGGCGCACCAGCCTGAACAGTTCCGTACCGGCGCCGACGACATGGCCCAGCACGCCTGAGCGCGAGGACACGAGCCCATCGTCCGGCGCGACGATGCGTGACTGCCGCAGCTTCAGTTCGGCGGCGGCCAGGTCAGCCTTCGCAGATGCCAGGCTGGCGCGCGCCGAGGCTTCGTTGATCTTTGATTCCTCGATGCTCTGCGCCGACAGGCCGCCGGTGGTCTCGACCATGCGGGCGCGCCGCAGGTTCGACGCGGCCTTGTCCAAAGAAGCCTGCGCCTGTGCCAGCACCGCTTGCTGTTTGTGCAGATCGTTCTGAAGGCTCTCATCGGCCAGGCGGGCGAGCAACTGGCCACGTTTGACCTGGCTGCCCACATCGACAAGCAGTTCCGCGATCCGCAGGCCGCCGGTTTCCGGGCTGACGATGACCTCCTGCCAGGCGGCCAGCGTGCCGTTGGCCTGGATGGTCTGTGGCCAGGGCAAGGTGGTCGGCGTGACGACCTCAACGGTGAGGACGCTGGGTGTCTGCGCCGCTTGAGCGGCGGTGGCTTTGTCGCCCGTCGCCGCTGGCTTGTCTGAGCAGGCCGCCAGGATCAGCAGCGTGGCGGTGATCGCTGCCAGGGGGCGGAAAGGCCGGTTCGAGGTGTGACTCATGGGGTGTTCTTTGGGGGCCGCGGTGCAGCGTTGGTCGAGAGCTCGGCGGAGGCATCGGGCGTCCAGCCGCCGCCAAGCGCCTTGTACAAGGCGATCCAGTGGCTGATCTGGCCCTGCTGAAGGTTGATGTCGTCGATGTCGGCGGACAGCGCCGAACGCCGCGCTTCCTCCAGGTTCAGCAGGCTGGTGCTGCCAGCGCGCCAGTTGGCTTCGGAGGCAGTGAAGTATTCGCGGTAGGCCTGTGCAGCCCGGCGCGATTCATCTGATCGATTCACACTGCTGTCCAGGTTCACCAGTGCCTGTTCGACCTCTTTGACTGCCAGGCGCACGCCCGCCTGATAGCCAGCCAGCGCGCTGCGGTAGCTGGCCTGGGCGCTGTCAACTGCCGCCTGGCGCTTGCCTGCTTCGAACAGCGGCAGCGACAGCTGCGGCCCGAACGACCAGCGCGTGTAGGCGCTGCCGCTGCTGCCGGTAGAGGCGCGGGCAATGGAGCCGCTCAAGGAGACGCTGGGGTAGCGGTCGGCCTGCGCGGCGCCGATCTCCGCGCTGGTGGCGGCCAGCTCGCGCTCCAATGAGGCCAGGTCGGGGCGCTGGCGCAGCACCTGCGCTGGCACCTTGGCCACGCGCAAGCCCTTGGGGCTGGGCATGGCGGGGCCCGATGCCGCCAGGGCAGTGAGCAGATCGGGCTGCTCATGCCCGGTCAGGTACACAAGCGATTGCAGCAGCACCGTGCAACTGGCGCGCTGCCTGAGCGCCGACGAGCGGCTGCCGGCAAGACTGGCGCGTACCAGTGCGCCGTCTGCGGGCGCGCTGAGGCCTGCCATGACCATGGACGCCGTGGCCTGCTGCGTGGCGGTCTGAGACTGAAGCTCGCGGTTGTAGACATCTGCCAGCAGCTTGCAGGCGCGGTACTGCACATAGGTGTCGGCCACCTCGGCCGCCAGCGACACCCGCGCATCGTGCCAGTCGGCGACGCGCGCATCGATGCGGGCGCTCGCGGCTTCGGCATTGCGGCGCAGCTTGCCGAACAGGTCGATTTCCCAGGAGGCGTCCAGGCCCGCGCTGCTGACCGTGGACAGCGTGGCCTGGTCAGCGGTGAGCTGCTGCCGGCTGCGTGTCGAGCTGGCGGACGCGCCCACGTTGGGGAGCCCGCCGGAGCGATCCGTGCTCAGCGTGGCGCGTGCCTTCTCGATGTTCGCCCATGCCTGGGCGAGTGAGGTGCTTTCGGCTTGCGCCCAGGCCACCAACTGCGTCAGCGCCGGATCATCAAACTGCGCCCACCAGTCGGCCAGAGCCGCTTCGCTGCCGCCATGAGGCAAGGGCGAATACCACTGCACGGCAGCTTTGGGCACGGGTGCTTGATAGGTCGGGCCGACGGCGCATCCTCCAAAACCCGTGACCATGACAGTGACCGTCACCACAAGCAGAACTGAGGCGCATGGCCGACCCATTGAACGAAACTGTGTTGTGAACATTGAACTCACCTGTTCATGCCATGCTATCCAGCCCTGCGCCTTGTGCGGCGGAGCGTGGGTTAAGGTGGGTAAAACGTCCTGGAATCGCTCATCGTTGCCCACGATTGGGCTCGATACTCAAATCTTTGGCATGGAAAAAATCGCATGAGCAAGGTACTGATCGTCGATGACGATGTCGATCTGACCGTCATGCTGTCGCAGTTCCTCATCCGAGAGGGATTTCAGGTGCATGCCGTGCACGACGGCGAAACGGGGGTCGCACAAGCGCTGGGCGGGGATTACAGCGTTGTCGTCATGGACATCATGATGCCCAGGATCTCGGGCATCGAAGCGCTCCGGCGCATCCGCGGCGCGTCCAATGTGCCGGTGCTGATGCTCACGGCCCGGGGCGACAACATCGACCGCATCGTCGGCCTTGACATGGGCGCCGACGACTATGTGCCCAAACCCTTCAACCCTGGGGAGCTGGTCGCCCGCATTCGCGCCATCCTCAGGCGTGTCGAAGGTCGCGAGGCCGCCACGAGCCGCGGTGCGCGGGTGCTTCAGGCAGGCGGGCTCACGCTGTGGCTGGGCAGCAGGCGCGCTCAGTGGCAGGGCCAGCCGCTGGAGTTGACTGGCACCGAGTACACCTTGCTGGAGGTGCTGGCGCGCCATGCAGGGCAGTTGATCAGCAAACAGGAGATTTCCGTGCAAGCCTTCGGCCAACCCTTGGGGCCCTTTGACCGGCGCATTGATGTGCACATCAGCAGCATCCGGCAGAAGCTTGGCGTGCGCAGCGATGGACAGTCGTGGATTCAAAGCGTGCGAGGCCAGGGCTACCAGTTGTTGGAGGACTGACCATGGCACGCTCGCGGCGTCTTGGTCGCCTGTTTTGGAAGTTCTTCCTGGTGCAGTGGCTGAGCATGGCGGTGACCATGGTCGGTCTGGCGCTTTACCTCCACCTGATCGGTGTGAAGCCGCCGCCCGGCGATCAGTTGGTGCTGTTCGGGCTGCTGCCGCTGGCGCCGTTGATTGCTGTGGCCTTCACGATGATGGCGAGCAGTCTGGCACTGGCATGGTATCTGTCGCGCCCACTGATCCAGCTCAGCTGGGCCTTGGGTCGTGTGTCTGCGGGGCACCTGGACACACGGGTTGCCGGCCGCGCCGGGTTTCGCAGCAATGATGTGGTGGACCTTGCCGATGATTTTGACCGCATGGCTCGGCAACTGCAGGTGCTGACCCAGTCCAGAAGCGTCTTGCTGCATGACATCTCCCATGAGCTGCGGTCACCGCTGGCCCGATTGCAGGTGGCCATCGGGCTTCTCAAGCAACAGCCCTTGCAACTGGAGCAGATGCTGGAGCGCATCGAGCGGGAAAGTGGGCGCCTGGATGCGCTGATCGAAGAGCTGCTGACCTGGCATCGCCTGGAAGCCGGCGCAGCGATTCCGCCAACATCCCGCCTGGACGTCATTGAGCTGCTTCACGCGATCGCGGAGGACGCCCAGTTCGAGGCCTTGGCCAGTGGCAAGACGGTGGTCATCAATGCACCCGGCCAGTTCGTGTCCGAGGTGCACGGCGAGTTGATCTATCGGGGGTTGGAAAATGTGATCCGCAACGCGGTGAAGTTCACGCATGTGGGCGGTCAGGTGGAAATCACCGCGCGTGTTTCCGACGATCAGGCGCAATGGACCTGTGCCGTTGAAGACCGTGGGCCAGGTGTGCCTGCCGACATGCTTGAAACCATTTTCGAGCCTTTTGCACGGGTGGCTGGATCCGAAGGCGTGCAGGGGGTGGGACTGGGCCTGGCCATATGCCGGCGTGCGATCGCGCTGCACGGTGGGCGCATCGATGCGCAATTGCGCCAGGGTGGAGGGCTGACTTTGACGATGGTCTTGCCAAAGTCTTCATGCGTGAGTTCGCCGTCTTGAGTCCGCCAAGTGATCCAAATGAGAGAGAAGGCGCCCCTGCCCAAGCCTGGGCCGCCCGGCTTCGACCGCATGGCTGGGCCCTGCTGGGCTTGATGCTGTGCCAATTGGGACAAGTTTTGGCATCGCTGCTGCTGCCCGGGTTCAGTGCCGATGTCATCGACCAAGGCATTGCCGCCAAGTCTTCTGACACGATCCTGAGCTACGGCGCATGGATGGGGGCTGCCTCGCTGGTGCAACTCGTGCTCAGCGTCGCGGCGGCCGTGCTCGGCGCGCAGATCGCTTTCCGCGTGGGCCAGGCGCTGCGTGCCGACGTCTTTGCCAGGGTTCACAACCTGGCCCTTGCGCAGGCCCAGGAATTCAGCATCGGCTCCCTCATCACCCGCTGCACGAATGACGTGCTGCAAGTGCAGACCATGCTGACCCTGATTCTGACCATGATCGTGATCGCACCGATCATGGGGGTGGGCGGCGCCATCATGGCTTTGCGCCAAGATGTGCAGTTGTCCAAGCTCTTGCTGATTGCGGTGCCGATCCTCGCGCTGATCATCGGGTTTTTGACCTTGCGTGCTACACCCCTGTTCCAGCGGATGCAAAAGCAACTTGATGGGGTCAACACCATCCTGCGCGAGCAGATCGACGGCATCCGGGTTATCCGCGCCTATTTGCAGGAAGCGCGCGAGGGCCAGCGCTTCGGGGCGGCCAACACGGCGCTGACCGACACCGCGCTCCATGCCGGGCGGCTGATGGCGACGATCAGCCCGGCCCTGACCACCGTGATGCAGCTGGCCTCTGTCGCCCTGGTGTGGGCGGGTGCGGGCCGGATCGTCTCTGGCGATCTGCAGATTGGTGCGCTGATCGCCTTTCTTTCCTACATTTCGCTGATCCTGATCTCGGTGATGATGTTGGGCATGCTGGTCGTGCTCTTGCCGCGTGCGCTGGTCAGCGCCAGGCGGATCAACGAACTTCTGCAGAGCCCGGTCATGTTGGGGCCGCCCGCCCATCCGCGATCGCTGCCGGAAAAAGGGGCCGGGCTGCCCTTGCGCTTCGAGGCGGTCAGCTTTGGTTATCCGGGTGCGCAAGCCCTGGTCCTTGAAAACATCGACTTTGCGCTCGCCCCTGGCGAGGTGCTGGGCATCATCGGCGCCACCGGCTCGGGCAAATCCACCATCGTCAACCTCATCGCCCGGCTGGACGATCCGAACACGGGCCGCGTCTTGCTCGGCGGCGTCGACCTGCGGGAGATCGCGCGGGAGGCGTTGAACGGCCGGATCGGCTACGTTCCACAAAAGACCTACCTCTTCTCGGGCACCGTGGCAGACAGCTTGCGGCTCGGCAATCCTAAGGCCGACGATGCCGCGCTCTGGCGCGCGCTTGAGATCGCGCAGGCCGCCGATTTCATCCGCGCGCTGCCCGAGCAACTGGCGGCCCCCGTGGCCCAGGGCGGGACGAATTTCTCCGGTGGTCAGCGGCAGCGGCTCGCCATCGCCAGGGCGCTGGTCTGCGACGCTGACCTCTACCTCTTCGACGACAGCTTCTCGGCGCTCGATCAGGTCACCGATGCGCGCTTACGGGCCGAGCTTCGCCGCGCGACCGCGCATGCGGCCACGGTGACCGTCAGCCAGCGTGTGGCATCGATCCAGGATGCCGACCGCATCCTTGTGCTGGACCGCGGCAAGATCGTCGGGCTGGGGTCCCATCAAGCCCTGCTGGCAGCTTGCCCGGTCTATGCCGACATCGTGCGTTCACAGCAGGGTGTGGCGGAGGACGCCGCATGAACAAGATAGGCAACCCAGGCGCCGCGCTAGGCGGAAAAAAGCCGAAAGACACCCGCAAGACGGCACTGGCGATCTGGCAGGCGCTGGGCGCCAGCCGGCGGGTGCTCATCGTCACGGTGCTCCTGAGCATCGCCAGCGTGGTGGCCAGCACGATCGGGCCGTGGCAGCTCGGCAAGGCCACGGACCTGCTGGTCAGCGAGGGCTTCAGCATGGCCGCTCTGGTGCGCCAACTGCTGATCGTCGCGGCCATCTACTTGGCCGCCTCCTTGCTCAACCTGGCGCAGGCCTGGCTGGTCAACGAGCTGGTGCAGAAGCTGGGCCGGGATTTGCGTGGCCGGGCGCAGGCGAAGCTGTCGCGTGTGCCCTTGAGCTGGTTCGACGCGCAGATGCGTGGCGAGGTGTTGTCGCGCTTCACCAATGACATCGACAACGTGATCCAGAACCTGCAGCAGGTCGCCAGCCAGGTCCTCCTGATGCTGCTGACGATCCTCGGCGTTCTGGCGATGATGCTCGTGCTGTCCCTGCCGCTGGCCATCGTCTCGGTCACGGCGATCGGCATCTCGCTGGTGCTGACGCGGCTGCTCACGCGCGCATCCGGGCCGCAGTTCGCCGCCCAATGGCGCGAAACGGGGCATGTGAACGCGACGGTGGAAGAGAGCTTCACCGGCCAGACCCTGATCCGGGTGTTCGGCGCGCGCAGCAGGATCGAGGCGCTCTTCGCCGAGCAGAATGCGGCGCTGACGAAGGCCAGCCAGAGCGCGCAGATCCTGGCCAGCCTGATCCAGCCCGTGACCATGTTTGTGACCAACCTCGCTTATGTCGTGGTGGTGGTCGCGGGCGCCTTCCGCGTGCTGGCCGGCGGGCTGTCGCTGGGCGAGCTGCAGGCCTTCATCCAGTACATCCGTCAAATTGGGCAGCCGGTCTCACAGTTGGGCAGCATGGCGGCGCAGGTGCAATCCGCGCTGGCTTCGGCGGAGCGGGTCTTTGAGCTGCTCGACGCACCCGAGCTGCCCTTGGACGAAGCCGGCGAAGGGCCCGCAAAACGTTTGGTCTCCGGTCACGTTGTTTTCGAGCATGTCCGCTTTCGTTATCAGCCCGATCGGCCCTTGTTCGAGGACGTGAGCCTCGAAGCACAGCCCGGCCAGACGATCGCCATCGTCGGCCCAACCGGTGCCGGCAAGACCACATTGGTCAATCTACTGATGCGGTTTTATGAAATCGATCAGGGTGCGATCCGGCTCGACGGCACCGACATCCGGGACCTCTCACGGTCGGCGCTGCGCAGCGTGATCGCCATGGTGCTGCAGGACACCTGGCTGTTCACCGGCACGGTCCACGACAACCTGGCCTATGGCCGCCCGAAGAGCAGCCGCGAAGACGTGATCGCCGCCGCACAACGCTGCCACGTCGATGATTTCGTGCGGACGCTGCCAAAGGGCTACGACACGGTGCTGGAGAACGCGGGCGCCGCGCTGTCACAGGGCCAACGCCAGCTCATGACCATTGCCCGCGCCTTCCTTCTGGACACGCCCATACTGATCCTCGACGAGGCGACGAGTTCGGTCGACACCCGCACCGAGATGCTGATTCAACAGGCGATGTCCGAGCTGCGTCAGGGCCGCACGAGCTTTGTGATCGCGCACAGGCTCTCCACCATCCGCGATGCGGACCTGATCGTCTACATGGAGGCGGGCAATGTGCGCGAGACAGGCACCCACGACGCCTTGATGGCGCTCAAGGGGGGCTACTGGACGCTGCAGCATGGTGGGAAAGTGGGATAGCCGCCGCCAGACGCCTCAATCAATCGGGCGAGCTCCGCGCATGCCCGCGTCTCAATAAGTCCCGATTGGCCCCGTTTGGCTGCCGTTTTGTCACGCCCGTCATCGCCCTGCCTCATCGGGCTTGAACTCCTAGCCGCGGACTTTGGCCTTGGACTTCGTCTTGGGTGCGGGTGGCGCAATCGTTGGGTTGGCGCCCTGGTTTGGCTGGGGCCTTGGCGCATCTGGACCGTGTGCGGGGGCAGTTCGAGGCCTACTGCACCGTGACGCTAAGCGTGGGGCAGGGCATCCCGATCACCATCTAGGTTCGTGACGCGTATGGCACCTTGCTCACGCCGGTGCAAGCATGAGTATTTGGGATGGACCAGTCTCAGGTGGGCCTGGACAAGGGGCGCTCGCCTGGGAAGGGGTCGTTCAACTCGATGAGGGCCCGGGGCACCAAGGCTGGGACATGTGCTGCGCGACGTGGCCAAGCGCTGGTGTCGAGCGTGAACGCGGTTCGGCATGTTTGGATTGAAAACCTTCCGCTCGGGCTTGATCGCTTCCTTAATGAGGATGCCCGTGGGATTTGCGTTCAAGGTGCTCGGCATGCGTGTGGGGCACTGCGGTCCCAAGCTGGCCGAGTTGATCGGGTCCAGCCCGGGTCCAGCTTTCTTGGTTGCCCAGCACCTGATCATCGGTTGGCTGTCGACCTTGCCTCTGCTGTTCTTGATGAGGCGCCATTCAATCTGGATGAACACCGCGTTGGCAATCGCAGCACGTTGGGCAAAGGGGGTAGTGGGATTCATGGTGCATCACTTATTTGACGACCTTCAGATGCGGCTGTGAGGCTCTTCCCACGCGAGCCCAGGCAGCCGAGCGTGGGCCAGGGCTCCAAGACCTACATTGCTGGATCAAACTAAATGGCGCGCTACAGTACAAGGTGTGAGCGTTGACAGCCCGCCTGACCTGCGCACTCATCCCGTCGCCTCAAACCCTCACCGATTGCCGGTACTCCGGCACTTCGCACGGCCAGCCCAGGCGATCCTGGATGGCCAGCCGCAAGGCATCGGCTGCCACAGGCTCGCCGTGTGTGATGTACACCCTGCTGGGCGGTTTGGGCATGGCGGCCATCCAGTCCAGCAAGTCATCGCGGTCGGCATGGGCGGACAGCATGTCGAGGTTGGCCACCTCCGCGCGCACGGGCACATACTCGCCGAAGATTTTCACCGTCTTGGCGCCACCCACCAGCGTGGCACCACGTGTGCCCGCAGCCTGGTGGCCGGTGAAGAGGATCGTGCACCTGGGATTCGGCGCATAGGCCTTCAGGTGGTGCAGAACGCGGCCCCCCGTCGCCATGCCGCTGGCAGAGATGATGATGGAGGGCCAGCTCAAGCGGTTGAGTGCCATGGATTCCTCCACGGTCTGGGCAAACTTTGCGACGTGTCCCAGTTCGCTGCATTCTTGCTTGCTGAGGCGATGCTCGCCAGCATGATGGCTGTAGATCCGTGTTGCGTCGACCGCCATGGGGCTGTTGAGGTAGACCGGGAGGTCGGGGATGCGGCGGGCCTGCTTGAGTTGCGAGATGCAATGGAGCAGCGTCTGCGCCCGCCCGACTGCAAAGGAGGGAATCACGACCTGGCCGCCTCGCGCGGCCGTGCGGTTGATGACATCGGCAAGCTGGGCCAGTGCATCGCCATCAGGGTGCAGCCGGTCACCATAGGTGGACTCGACGACCAGCACGTCCGCCTCTTCAGGCGGTTCAGGCGGCTTCATCACCAAGTCATCGCTGCGCCCCAGGTCGCCTGAGAAAAGCACGCTGCGACCCTCGTTCGAGACCCTCACACTGGCAGCACCCAAAATGTGGCCGGCATGGCGGAAGCGCACGGACCAGCCATCAAGAGGTGAAAACGTTTCGTCGAAGGGCACGGGGTCCAGGTGCTTGAGGGCTTGCCTGGCGTCATCCTCGGTGTACAAAGGCAAAGCCTGCGCGTGCTTGGACAGCTTGTGGCGGTTCTCAAACTCGGCCTGCTCCTCCTGCAGGCGGCCGGAGTCGGGCAGAAGTAATTCGCACAGCGCCAATGTCGAATGCGTGCAGTACACGCGCCCCTTGAAGCCTTCTTTGATCAGCCTGGGCAGAAAGCCGCTGTGATCAATGTGCGCGTGGGTCAGCAGCACGGCGTCGATCTTGGACACATCGAAGGGCAGGCGGTCCCAATTGCGAAGACGCAACTGCTTGAGGCCTTGGAACATGCCGCAGTCGACCAGCAGGTGACCGCCGTGTTGCCCTGACAGCAGATAGCGCGAGCCAGTGACGGTGTCTGTGGCTCCATAGAAAGCGAGGCGCATCTTGATCCTTTGACGAATTTGATTGAATCCGCCCACTGGATGGGTGGTTGGCGTTAGCTTAGCGTGGCGCTGATCTTGTCCTGTGGCATTGATTCACATCAATGTTATCGAATCGGCACGGCCAGCAAATCCAGGTGCCCAACCTCCAGAGACAGCAAACCATGGCGGATGTCGGTCGCTCGGTCGGCCAGCCAGTTGGACACGGCGGGCTCTCGGGAGGGATCCGTTTCGGTGGTCACGGCGGCCGCTTCCTTGGCCATGCTTAGGAGCATGTTGCTGTGTTCCTGGCCGATGTGCCAATCGCTCGCTTGTGTGCTGACCTCGTAGCCCGCAGCGGCGAGATTGGCCGCCAGATAGGGCGTTGCCCGCACGCCCAGTGATGGGCCAAAGCCCTTGTCGCCGTCTTGATGGGACAAGAAGGCATCGGCAATGAGCTGGTCAGCTGGCCTGCCGGGACACCAGGTGCGCCTGCCATCCACGGTCAAGGTGGCCAGCAGGGGCCGGCGGGTTCGCGACAGCAGTGCGCTCAGCCGATCCAGCCAGGCGGTGGCAACGAGGTCCAGAAACGCGGTGGTGACAAGGCCGTCGCATGAGGCCAGATCGATGTCTTCGAGGTCGCGCGCCAGATCAAGCTGCTGGCCGCGAACCAGCCAGCGGGCTGTGCCCGCGTGGATGGCAAGGGCACCTTCGTGATCATGGCAGTGCCACCCGTGCCCGCTCGCCCACCTGGTGATCTCGGTGCGCTGGGCTGCGAGTAGCCGAGGGTCATGATCGACCAGGCGCCATTCCTGGTCGGCTTCCAGCAACGGCGCCAAAGCCCGGAAGTTCGCGCCCGAACCCGAGGCCAGGTCAACGATGCGCAGGGTGGAAGAGGGCTGTTGCCTCAGTGCTGCCCGGAAGCCGATGGCGAGCGATTGGCTGCGCGCGGCCAGGTCGAAGGGTTCGCGCTGGCGCAGCCAGTCTGCGCTGAACCCGGTGTTCGCCGCGTCAGTCATCGGGTCACCTTGTCCAGGGCCACCATCCAGCCCTGCACTGCGCCGTCCCAGTCGGGAAGGGCGCTGGCAGCCTGCTCTGCTGCGACCGCGAGCCGAGCGCGCAGGGCGCCGTCGGTCAGGGCCCGCTGAAGGGCATCTCGCAGGGCGGGCATGTCACCCGGCGCAACGAGCAGCGCGGCGCCAGCGGGCAGCGTGTCCGCGATGGCGCAGGCCGTGCTGGCAATGACCGGGAGCGCGTGTGCCAGCGCCTCAGCGAAGACCATGCCGTAGCCCTCATGGTAGGACGGCATGACGAAGACGTCGGTACGTTGGTAGGCCTCCGTCAGTCGCTGCTCGGGCTGCTCTCCCAGTAGGACGATGCGGTCGGTCAGGCCATGGGCGGCCATGCGCTCTTGAAGCGCAGCTGAAGCGGCAGGGTCTCTCGTCAGGCTGCCGATGCAGGTCAGCTGCCAGTCGAGGTGACGCAGATGGGCCAGGGCTTCGACCAGCAGCAGGTGGCCTTTGCGCGGTGTGATGGCGCCCACCGCCAGCAGTTGCAGCGGCCCCACGCTGCGGGCTTGGCGGATGGTTGCGGGGCGACGGGTACCGGGGGTGACCACGGCCACACGATCCGCTTGCAGGCCTGCTGCCAGGAGCGCTCGGGCTGTTTGTTCGCTGGGGCAGATGACGCCCTTCAGGCATGGCCAAAGCTCGGCCTCAAGCTGTGCGTAGTGGCGGGCATTCGCAGAATCCAGTCCGGTTTCCAGCGACAGCGGATGATGGATGAGGCCGACCAGGTTCAAACGGGTTGCTTGGTCTTTCAGGCAGTCGGCCAAGCCAGGCAGCGCCAGTCCGTCGATGATGACTGTGCTGTGGTCCGGCAAACGGGCGAGTGCGGCGGCGGCAAGTGCTCGTGTGGGCTCATCAGCTTGCGGATACCGCCCGGCCAACTCCACCACATCGACCGCTTGACCACGCGCGCGCAGCCCTTCAATGATGTGCCGGTCGTACAGGTAGCCACCGGTGAGCTGATCGAGCCGCCCGGGAACCAGAAAAACCAAAGCCATCAGCGTAGCGCGCCTTCGAAGCTCGCCCAGGCAACCGGCGATTCACGCAGAACGACCCGCAGTGATGCCAACTCGCCAGCGGTGCCTGGCCCCACCGCGCCTTCGGCCACGCGGGTCTTCACGCGGGCAAAGATCTCACCGGCGAGCCATTCGGTGGTCGTGTTGCGGCCCTTGAACTGCGGCAGCTCGTCGAGGTTCTTGTAATTGAATTCGCCCAGAACTTCTCGCAGCACCTGCAAGGCCAGGCCGATGTCGCACACCAGACCGTTCTGATCCAGCGTCGGGCGGCGGAAATCAATCTCGACGTTGTAGGTGGCGCCGTGGAGTTGCTGGGCGGGGCCGAAAATTTCGCCCCGGAAGCTGTGGGCGATCATGAAATGATCCGAGACGGCAAGGCTGTACATGTTGGTTTTGAGCTATCTATGATGAGAGGTTGAAGTCGCATTCGATCATGGTGTCGTCGCCCAGCAGGAAGCGGCGCGTGCGCGGGCGCAGGCTGTGCGCCAGATCGTGGATTTCCGGCAGCACCAGGCTGGGACGGCCGGAGCCGAGGATGACCGGTGCGACGGTGATCTGCAGGCGATCGAGGGCACCTGCGGCGAGGAAGCGAGACACCGTGATACCGCCGCCTTCCACGAACAGCCATGACAGCCCGCGCAGGGCCAGGATCCGGCGGATTTCGAAAGGGTCGAGGCCATGGTGGCCGCGTGGCACCGGGATCACCTCGGCCTGGCCCCATTGGTGCTCGGTCCCGGCGCGGTCGGCGGCAACGAGGAGGAGGGTGGGCGCACCGCCATCGCGAAAGACGCGCTGACTGCCATCAAGCCGGTGTTCAGGGTCAAGGATCACCCGCACCGGGTTGTCGCCCGTGCACAAGCGCACCGTGAGTTGGGGGTCGTCATGCAGGATTGTGTTGACACCCACGACGACAGCATCCGCGATGGCCCGCATGCGGTGCGTGTGCAGCAGGTCTTCCTCACCGCTGAGCCAGCGGGAGACGCCGCAGGTGGTGGCAATGCGTCCATCGAGGCTTTGTGCCAGGTGGCCCACCGCGCATGGGCCCTGCTGCCGCATCGCGCAGAGCGGGCCGTAAAGCCTGTGGAGGAGGGAGTCCGCATCGACCGCGATGCTGCCTTCACCCCGAAGCAGGGCCTGCCAGTCGGCTTCGTCCACCCGTGGTGAGGTCGTGGTCGTCATTCGGAGTGACGGTGAGGCAAAGGACGGTTGGGCATGGAGAAGAAACGCGAGGTGGATCTCAATTGACTAGGCGTAGTCAATGCGGTGACACAAGGTGGTATCAAGCCTGGATACCGACAATCGTGCAAGCACTTCAGGCAAGGTGGCAAAGGGCGAGGCATCGGTGATCAATGCATCCAGCACGGGGTCGCTCAGCAGGGACAGGGCCAGCTCGAAGCGCCGGCGGTGACTCCAGCGAGCGCGCTGTGCGGTGGCCACCTGGCCCACTTGCGAACTCTGGAGGGTGAGCCTGCGTGCGTGAAAGGCGCCGCCCAGCGGTACCGTGACTGGGCGCTCGCCATACCAGCTCAGCTCCAGCACGGTGGCCTCGAAGGCGGCCAGCTCCAGGGCCGTGGCCAGGCCTTCGGATTGGCCGCTGGCATGGATCACGAGGTCGGCCTCGTGGCGTGCAGCATCCGGTAAAGCAAAGTCCACATGGAGCCGCTCGGCGATGGCGCGCCTGGCCTCCTGGGTGTCCACCAGTTGAACTTGGCAGCCGGGCAATCGCGCCGCCAGCCAAGCCACCAGCAGGCCCACGGCGCCCCCCCCGACCACGGCGATGCGGTCGCCCACACGCGGGGCGGCATCCCACAGGGCATTGACGGCCGTTTCCACATTGGCCGCCAACACGGCCCGCGCCGGGGGCACGCCTTCGGGCAGCAGGTGAACGGCGGTGGCGGGCACCACATAGTGTGTCTGATGCGGGTACAGGCAGAACACCGTTTGACCCAACAAGTGAGCGGGGCCTTGCTCGACCAGGCCGACGCTGTTGTAGCCATACTTCACCGGCGCTGGGAAGTCGCCTGCCTGAAACGGCGCGCGCATGCGTTCAAACTCGCTGGAGGGCACTTCGCCGCGAAACACCAAGGTTTCAGTGCCTCGGCTGATACCGCTGTGCAGTGTCCTGACCAGCACTTGATCGGGGCCCGGCGGCGGCAAGGTTTCTGTGCGCAACTCGGCGTGGCCGGGTTCGGTCAGCCAACAGGCTTGGGCAAGGATCTCAATCATTCAGGCCACCGATCCATGTGCCAGGATGAGTTGCCGCATCTGCGCTGAGACGCTGGCGCAAAGCGCCCCCGCATCGCCTTGATCGACTTCCAGTGGCGCGCCGAATGTCACCCTGGCGACCAGGTCACGGTAGCGTGGCAAGGCCACCTGCAATGCTGCCGCCAGCTTTTCTTTGTGTTGCGCCGTGCGGCGCAACAGGGTGAGCGGATGCCGCTGGGCCGCAGGTGAGATGACGTGGCTCACCAGCGCCGGCACAAACTGCGTTTGGGGCGCCAGGCGGGCGAACAGGGCATAACTGCTGGACCAGTTCTGCAAAGAGGCCACTGCACGTCGCGAGCCGAAGGTGGCGGGGTCGGGCTCGATCTCTCCGGCCGGGAAGGTCAGCAAGGCGCCGCCTTCCTTGAGGTGTTTGGCGCCAGCACGGACCACGGCCATGCGCTCGGCTTTTTCGTCCGGCAAGAAGATCAATTGCCGTGCAACGTGTGGCAAGGCGCGCAGGAAGGGGCGATCCAGCGCAATCACCCGCAAATCAGGGCGCGATGCCAAGCTGGCAAACAGTGCCACCGTGTCGGTCATGCCGGGGTGGTTGGCCAGGATGAACACCGGGCCCTGAGCCGGGATGTGCTCCAGGCCAGAGGTGTGCACGCCAGCTGTCATCTGGCTCATCAACCAGGCGCTGCCTTGCGCCAGGCCATGGTCGCCCACGCGGTTGTCAAACTCATTCGCTGTGCGGGCAAAGCGGCGTGCCACAGGCCGAAACAGCCGGCGCAAAGGCGTGCCTTGAAAGCGCAACAGGCCGATCGAATCCAGCAAATCAACGATGTTGATCTCCGTGAGCGTATCGATTAACGGCGATGAGGCGGCAGGCATCACTCGGTGCGGGGTGGACGTCTGCGCAGTCTAGGGCAGTTCTCCCGTTGCCGGCGCCTGCCCGTGGCATGCCGTCAGGCCCGCGAGCCGCGAGGGGTTCAGCAAGGTCACCAAGTCGCAGCCCAAAGAGCCCTGCCAGTGCAAATAGTCGTGGCCAGTGTCGTGTTCCACCTGCGTCACCGCGTGGCCCTTGGCGCGCAGCACGTCGCCAAGGTGGCGGTTCGTCTCGAGGATCCCGTCCTGACCGCCGCGCGCTTTCGCAGCGGCCCGCGTCGAGGTAGAAGCGCAGATCGTGCGATGGCGTGGTGGCGTACTGGCGCATCAGCCAGCCGGCTAGGCTGTTCGGCGGCGACCACCAGTACGAGCCCGACAGGCTCGGTACGTGGCCGAACCATTGCGGATTGACCAGCTCGGCGTACGCCGCAGCCCGCCCGCCGTAGCTGGAGCCGCGAATCACCGTGCGCTTGGGCGGCAGTTCCACGCCGCGCGCCTGGGGGCTGGGGTTGCCGATCAGCACCATGGCCGTGGACGGGATCAGGCCGTCGGCCTGCAGGTTGTCAACGATGGTGGGCGTGGGCACTTGGTCGACATAGGCGTGTGCGCTGAAGAGCACCAGCAGCGCCTGCGGTGTGGCATGCGAAAGCTCGCCCACCAGACATCGCTGCCAGCCAGCCGCACCAGTGGATCGTGGTTGCCTGAAGGACTGCCGAAGAGGCGCACGTTGTCGTGCTCGCCGCGCCACAGAAAGGTGACCAGCGATTCCGTGGCCGACAGCGGCTCGGCCAGTTCCTTGGGCGCAGGGGCCAGGGTGCGCGCCAGGCTCAGGCCGAAGCGGCCTTCGTGGCCGGTGGCGCTCACGACGAGGCGGTCTGGCGTCTCACGTGCCACCCACATGACGCTCTGCGGTGTGGCATCGGCCTGGCCAAGCCGGCGCAGGTGGCGGCCCTGCGCATCTTACAGGTCCAGCACGGCACCGTGGCCATCGAACACCCCTGCACCACATGGCTTGCCGGGACATCCAGGCGGTAAGTCCGTGGCTGATCGCTGGGGACACCCGGCCCTGCAGAGCGCTGCCTGCCTGCAAGGTGTGCAGGGCCTGTGGCGCGGTCATGGGCTCAAGCGGCTGCGGCACACAGCCACATGACGCCCAGCAGGGCGAGCCAGTGTCTGTGCATGGTTTGCTGCGGGGCCTGGCGGATCAGAACGAAAAGGTGGCTGCCAGGCGCAGCGTGCGCGGTGGGCCGGACATCACGTAGCCGTCAGAGAACATGCCCGACCAGTAGTCGCGGCCGGTCACGTTCTCGACGAAGGCATTCAGTGTCACTGGCGTGCTGGCCAGGGCCGTGACGTACTTCGCCCCCACATCCAGTCGAGTCGAGGAAGGCAGACGCAGTGTGTTGGCGGAATCCACCCATTGCTTGCCGTTGTAGACCACGCGACCGTTCAGGCTCAGGTTGCTCAATGGTGTGGTCCATTCGGCACCGACGTTGGCTGTCCAATCGGGCACGCCCCAGCTGTCCAGGCCGGTGTTGCGTTGCTCGGCCTGCTGGTAGGTCACGCCGCCGAGCAGGCTCAGCGTGGTCGCTGGCTTGCCAAAAGTGATCCATTCAAGGCCTTGCACGCGCTGCTTGCCGCCTTCGACCCGGGTGTTGCTGGCCGTGTTGGTGATCAGCGTGGGCCGTTTGATCTGGAAGGCGCTGAAGGTGTGCGTGAAGCTGCTTTGGCGCCACTTCAGCCCGACCTCGGCTTGGCCGGTCTGGATCGGCTTGAAAGTGTCATTGGCATTGGCGAAGCCGACGGCCACCGTCTCGCCGGGCGACAGGCCTTCCATGTAGTTGGCGTACAGCGAGGTTTCAGCGCCCCAGGGCTTGAGCACCACGCCCAGAGAGGGCGACAGCTTTGACTCCGCGTACTTCTTGAGCTTTTGCTCGATGCGCTGCAGGCGGGTGCCCAGCGTGAGCAGCACCTTGCCGTCCGCCATGGTCAGCGTGTCGGCCACCCCGAGCGAGCTCATCACGTTGTCGTTGCTGAGTGGGATGGGGCCGGGTGCTGCGGGCAATACGGGTGCCACCGGGTTGTAAATGTTCTGCGCCCAGTTCTCGTTGGCCGTGTTTGCCGAGCCGTCCTTGATGTTCAGCGACGTGGCCGACACATTGAGCTGGTGCGTCACGCTCCCGGTCGCGAAGCGCCCCCGCAGGCCGACCTCGCCCACGCGGCCGCGCGAGATGGTGTCCACGTTGTACACATAGCCCCTGGCGGTACCGTCGGTGCCCGTGACGATGACGCGTGTGCCGAACATCAAGCCCTTGCCGTGGCTGTTGGAGGCCCCCAGGCTGACATAGGTGCTCCAGTCATTGTTGATCTCCATCTCGCCACGCACGGCAAGGCCCTGGTCTTGGTAGGTGCCGTGAGTCCCGCGGAACAGGTTGGTGTCACTGTCTGGCACGGACACCAACTGGCCCACGCCCACCACGCCACCCCGGCGGGTGGCCAGGCCATACATGGCCGGGCTGCCGTTGTCGATCGTTTCGTGGCTGGAGTAGGCGTCCAGCGTCACGTTCCAGCGGTCCCCTTGGTAATCGAGCGCGATGGCGCCCAGTTCGCGGCCTTTCTTTTGGTCGGCCACGCCCGTGTCGCCCGTGCCGTAAGCGCCGTTGAAGCGCACGCCCAGGCGCTCGTCGTCACCGAATCGGCGACCCACGTCGAGGTGGACCTGGCCATAAGACTTCGAGGAGTAGGAAGTGGTGAGCTCGGTCAGCGGGCGGACGCCAGCACGCTTGGGCACCAGGTTGATCATGCCGCCCAGCGCGGCGCTTGGAGACATGCCCGACAGAAGCGCGTTGGGGCCGCGCAGCACTTCAACACGTTCCAGGAACTCGGTGGGCACGTGGCCGGTGGGCGCCACGCCATACAGCCCGTTGAAGGCCACGTCGGGACCGTTGACGTCCAGGCCGCGGATGCGGAAGTGCTCCAGCATGTGGCCGCTGTTGGTGGTGAACCGCACCGATGGGTCGTTCTGAAGCACGTCGGCCAGTGTTCGGGCCTGCTGGTCCTTGATCGTCTGCTGTGTGTAGCCGCTGGCACTGAATGGCGCATTGAGCAACTCGGTGTTGCCCAGAATGCCCAGGCGCACGCCAGTGGCCGCCTGCCCACCAGGGGCCGCCGGGGGCAGCGTGTTCGCGTCTTTTTTTGCGGTCACGACGATTTCGGGCAAGGCTTGTGCAGCCTCTGCAGGGGCCGGCTGATTCTGCTGGGCGAGGGCAGGCCAGGAAAGCGAGCACAGGGTTGCAAGGCAGGCCAGCGACAAGGGGTGGCGTGGCAATGGAAGCTTAGGCATGGTGGTGAGACGAAGTTGAATTGGAAGAACGAAGGGGTGTTTGCTTGGCTTGCGCGCGCAGGGCCAGGAAGGCGAGCAGCGCCGCGCCGCCGGCCGACAGCACGTCGACAAAGGCGAAGCCGTGCACATACGGCTTGGCCAGCCCGGGCCACCAGCCTGCCGAGGCCAGCACGCTGGTGGCCGGGATCAAGGCGGTGGCCGCAGCGGCCACGGCCAGCAGCCCGGATGTGGAACCCGCCGCACCACGCGCGAAGGCATAGGCCAGGCAGGCCACGAACACCAGGTAGTAAGCCCCGTGGATGAGCACCTCGTGCGAGATGGGCCCAGCCGCCAGCCAGCGGCTGCTGGCAATGGCGGTTGACAGCCCAGCCACGCAACCCAGGCAGACGCCAATGTTCAGCGACGCCACCCAGCGCACATGGCGCGGCTGCTGCGGTGCTGCACCCGATTCGCGCAGACGCTTGGTGCGCGTCTCGATCCACAGCACATTGCCGGTGTAGAAAAGCAGGGCGCCCATCATGCCCAGCACGGCATACAGCACCCGCAGCGGTTCGCCCCCATAGCTGCCGAAGTGCAGCGAGAAAAAGCTCGACAGCATCGCCGCCCAGCCGGAGTTTTGCTGCCCCGGCAGGTAGCTGGACTGGAACACCTGGCCGGTGGCCGGATCCATCAAGGCGAAGCCCACACGCGCACTGCGCTTGAAGTGCTGGTCATCGGTGCCGGCCACGTGCGCCATCGCCTTGGGCGTGCCCACACCACGGTAGTCCAGCGCCGTGGGCTCGAAGCCAGGCGCGGCCGCTTTGGCCTGCGCCACCAGTTGTGATGGGGGCAGCCAGGCGCTCGTGTCCTTGGTCACCGGGGCCCGCTTGGGTGCCGACTGGGCCTCCACCCCCTTCAGACCCTGTGGGTAGACCAGCGCGTTTTGCGTGGCGTAGATCCAGTCGTGCAAGCCGAACACCGCCGCCGACAGGGCCATGACGATGTGGAAGGGCAGGCTGGCCAAACCCAGCAGGTTGTGCAGATCCAGCCACATGCGCTTGACGTTGCGGCCAATGCGCAGCACGAACAAGTCCTTGAGCAGCGAGGGCAATAGCACCACCACGCCCGAGATCAAGGCCACCGCGTACACCAGCGACACGATGCCAATGATGGGCTCGGCGATGTCCAGCGGCAGTGGCAGACCACCCTTGCGGTGCAGGTGATCGACGAAACCACCGGTCTCGCCGCCACCGTCGGCCAGCGGACGCAGTTGGCCTGCGGTGTCGAGTTCCTCACGGTGTTCGCGTCCATCCTGCTTGTAGCGCATGAACGGCGCGGCGTTGTCCTCGCTGGGTAGCACCAGCGTGGCGCGCGCCGTCTTGGGCTGTGCGGCGAAGAAGGCCGCAGCCAGCGCGTCTGCATCGGCGCTGGCGCCAACGCGCGCAGGCTCAATTCGGGCCCAGTGCGTGATCTCCGGCGCGAACATCGAGATCCCGCCAGCGTAGAAAGCCACGAACAGCATCAGGCTGGAGAGGATGCCGGTCCAGGTGTGAACCACGAGGTACTTGCGAAGGGTGTCGGCTTTCATCGGGCCACCAGATGAACGAGGCCGGCGGCGACGGCGTTGGCCACGAGCAGCCCAACCCAGCACACCACCTTGCTGCGCGCCATGAAAGACAGGCCAACAATGGCAGCCCAAAACGGCACGACGCTCCACATCGCGACCTGGTACTTGGCAGGGTCGTCATGGCCGCTTGTGAGGTGGTAAACCAGCAAGCCACTGAGCCAGATCGCCAGCGGAAAGCCCAACACCGCGCTCACCAGACCGTGGTGCAGCAGTGGCCACGACGAAGAAGTGTTACGCGCCATGGCGGGCCTTTCCTTGCCGCTGACGCCACCCCATCCAGGCCGACACGCCGGGGATGCAGACCATCAGGCCGGCCAGTGCAACGGCCATGGCCACCGCCATGCCAAGGTGGCGCGTGAGCGCGGCAACGGCAAGTGCAAACAAGGCGAACGTCAGTGGCCAGCCCAGGGCCGGGTTCAGCCGTGGTTGGGCGCGTTCGGTCGAGAGGTTCGCTGTGATGGCGGCCAGAAGCAGGCCAACCGCGGCGGCAAGTGAGAAGGACAAGGGGCGGGCGCCGCCTTTGGCAGATGCCAGAGACGTGAGGCGTTGATGGAATGAATGGTATTGTACATACGAATCATTCGTATTCAATTAACTGCCATGCGCGCCACGCCATGTGTCGGCCGTGTTCGCTTTTCAAGCCGAAGGTGGCCGAGGCGATAATCGCACCATGAAGCCATCCAAAGGTTGAGCAAGATGCGAGGTCTGTTTTCACTGTTGGGTTTGTTGTTGGTCCTGGTGGTCATCGGCTTGGTGGCCAAGCAACAATTGACCGCCAGCGCCCGCAAGGCTCCGGTCGCCTCAGCGGCATCATCGCCCGTCGTGGACACGCCTCAGCAGGCCCAGCAGCTTCAAAAGCAAGTCCAGGATGACGTCAACAAGCTGATGCAAAGCCGCCCTGTCAACATCGATCAGGAAATCGAGCCCAAACCGTGAGTGCTGACGAGATCGAGTTCACACCCGCCGACGAAAGTGCCATGCGCATCGCGCTGGACCAGGCTCACAACGCTTGGCTGGCCGGCGAGGTGCCCGTGGGCGCCGTGATCATGCGCGAGGGCCAGGTCATTGCCACTGGCTACAACCGCCCCATCACCACGCACGACCCGACCGCGCACGCCGAGATCGTGGCCTTGCGCCACGCCGCTCAGTTGATGGAGAACTACCGCCTGCCCGATTGCGAACTGTACGTGACGCTGGAGCCCTGCGCCATGTGCGCCATGGCCTTGATGCACGCGCGGTTCAAGCGGGTGGTGTTTGCCGCGCCCGATCCCAAGACTGGCGTGGCCGGTTCGGTGCTTGACCTGTTCAGCCACCGGCAGTTGAACCACCACACGCAGATCGTGGGCGGGCTGCTGGCCGAACCGGCGTCCAAATTGCTGAAAGAGTTTTTTGCGGAGCGCCGCGCCCAGCTCAAGGCCGAGCGCGATGCCGCCAGGGAGCTTGACGAGCCCATCCCGGTCGGGCAGGTCATCGAGCTGCCCATCGACGAGGGCAACGCAGCTTAGAGCTTGCGCACCACCACGCTGCCGATGGAGTAGCCTGCGCCAAACGAGCAGATCACGCCCAGGTCATCACGCTTCAGGTCGGCATGGTGAACGTGGAAGGCAATCACCGAGCCCGCTGACGACGTGTTGGCAAACTCATCCAGGATGAGCGGCGCGATGTCGGGCGTGGCCTCGCCGCCCACCAGCTTCTTGATCACCAACTGGTTCATGCTCAGGTTGGCCTGGTGCAGCCAGAAGCGGCGCACTTCCGAGGGTGCCATGCCCAGATCCTTGAGGTGAGCATCAATGTGGGCCGCGGCCATGGGCACGACTTCCTTGAACACCTTGCGGCCCTCTTGGCGGAAAGTTTTGTCGCGGGCGTTGGGGTCCGTGTCTTCGCAACGGTTCATGTAGCCGAAGTTGTTGCGGATGGCGTTGGAGAACTGCGTGGCCAGCTTGGTGCCCAGTATTTCCCACTGGTCCTGGCTGGTGGCCGTCTCTGCCCGCTCCACGATGACCGCGGTGCAGGCATCGCCAAAAATGAAATGGCAATCGCGGTCGCGCCATTCCTGGTGGCCCGAGGTGATCTCGGGGTTGATCACCAGAACGCAACGGGCCGTGCCCGCGCGCACGGCATTGACGGCCTGCTCGATGCCGAAGGTGGCCGAAGAGCAGGCCACGTTCATGTCGAAACCATAACCACCCGCGCCCAGCGCCTGCTGGATCTCGACGGCCATGGCGGGGTAGCCGCGCTGCATGTTCGAGGCCGCGCAGATCACGGCGTCGATGTCTTTGCCTTCCTTGCCCGCCTGCTCCATGGCCTGGCGTGATGCGTGGACAGCGATTTCTGCCATCAAGGACAGTTCGTCATCAGCGCGCGGGGCCAGACGCGGGAACATGCGCTGGGGGTCCAGCACGCCGCTCTTGTCCATCACGTAACGCTGCTTGATGCCCGACGCCCGCTCAATGAATTCGACGCTGGATGGCTGCAGCGGCTCGCGGGTCCCCGCCGCGATATCTTCGGCGAATTGCGTGTTCTGCAGTTCGACGTAGGCGTTGAAGGACTCGACCAGTTCAGCGTTGGTGATGGTCTGGGAGGGCTTGAACAGCCCGGTGCCGCTGATAACAACTTTGGTCATGGTGGGTTCCTGTGGACTGCTTACATGCCTGCGTAGTTGGGGCCACCACCGCCTTCAGGCGTGACCCAGACGATGTTCTGGGTGGGGTCCTTGATGTCGCAGGTCTTGCAGTGCACGCAGTTTTGCGCGTTGATCTGCAGGCGGTCGGTGTTGTCTTCGTTCTTGACGAATTCGTACACCCCAGCCGGGCAATAGCGCGACTCGGGGCCAGCGTACTTGGCCAGGTTGATGTCCACCGGCACCGAATTGTTCCTCAGCGTCAGGTGAGCGGGTTGGTGCTCTTCGTGGTTGGTGTTGGAGACGAACACCGAGCTCAGGCGATCAAAGGTGATCTTGCCATCGGGCTTGGGGTAGTCGATCTTGGCGCACTCCGCCGCTGGCTTGAGGAAGGTGTGGTCGGCCGCGGGGTTGGGCAAAGTCCACGGTGGCACCTTGATGCCCAGCTTGGGCAGCACCCAATGCTCGACGCCGGTCATGATCGAGCCGATGTACAGGCCCTTCTTGAACCAGGTCTTGAAGTTCTTGGCGCCGTTCAGCTCTTCGTGCAGCCAGCTCTTCTCGAAGGCGACGGGGTAGGCGTGCAGCTCGTCGTACTGGCGGCCAGACGTGACCGCGGCGAAAGCCGCTTCAGCGCACAGCATGCCCGACTTGATGGCCGCGTGGCTGCCCTTGATGCGCGAGGCATTCATGTAGCCCGCGTCGCAACCGATGAGGGCGCCACCGGGGAACACGGTCTTGGGCAGGCTGGGCAGGCCGCCATTGTTGATGGCGCGCGCGCCATAGCTGATGCGCTTGCCGCCTTCGATGTGCTTGAGGATGCTGGGGTGCTTCTTCCAGCGCTGCATTTCTTCGAACGGGCTCAGCCAGGGGTTCTTGTAGTCCAGGCCGACCACCAAGCCGAGGGTGACCTTGTTGTCTTCCAGGTGGTACAAAAAGCCGCCACCGAAGGTTTCGGAATCCATGGGCCAACCGGCGGTGTGCACCACCAGGCCTGGTTGGGCCTTGGCCGGGTCAATTTCCCACAGCTCTTTGATGCCGAGGCCGAAGCTGGGCGGCGCTTTGCCATCGTCCAGCTTGAACTTGCTGATCAGTTGCTTGCCCAGGTGGCCACGCGCGCCTTCGGCGAAGATGGTGTACTTGGCCAGCAGTTCCATGCCCAGCTGGAAGTTGTCGGTGGGTTCGCCCGCCTTGTTGATGCCCAGGTTGCCCGTGGCCACGCCCTTGACGCTGCCATCGTCGTTGTAGAGCACTTCAGCGGCGGCAAAACCAGGGAAGATTTCCACGCCCAGGCTTTCGGCCTGTTGGCCCAGCCAGCGCACCACATTGCCCAAGCTGATGACGTAGTTGCCTTCGTTGTGGAAGTTGTTGGGGATCAGCGCCTGCGGAGTCTTGAAGGCGCCGGTTTCGCTGGTCATGAACAGCACTTCGTCAGCGGTGACGGCCTGGTTCAAGGGCGCGCCGAGTTCCTTCCAGTTGGGAAAGAGCTCAGTGATGGCGCGGGGGTCCATCACGGCGCCCGACAGGATGTGCGCGCCAGGCTCGGAGCCCTTTTCAAGCACGCAAACCGAGACTTCTTTTCCACTTGAGGCGGCCAGTTGCTTCAGGCGAATGGCCGTGGCCAAACCACCAGGGCCGGCGCCGATGACGACCACGTCGTATTCCATCGATTCGCGTGGACCAAACTGCTCAAGGATTTCCTGGGGCGTCATCGTGCTTCCTTCTACTGGGCGGATGAATGTTGTTGCTGTTCTGGACTCAAGTCCGCGATTCTAAAACGGGATGCGTTTCCATTTTGCCGGAAAAAAGCACGATCGTTCGAAAATCTGCATTTCGAGTCCAAACGCCATGTCGCGTGCTAAGGTTCTGCGCAGTGAACCCACCAAAACCCCAAGAGAGATTTGCAGAGGAATTGCCACAGCATGAGCTACAACATTGACCTGGCTGGCCGCGTGGCCCTGATCACCGGCGCCTCCAGCGGCCTGGGTACCCAATTCGCGCTGACCTTGGCGCAGGCTGGCGCTGCCGTGGTGTTGGCCGGTCGCCGCATCGAGCGCCTCAAGACCTTGCGCGCCGAGATCGAAGCCGCAGGCGGTGACGCGCACGTGGTGGGCATGGACGTGACCGACATCGACAGCATCCGCGCCGCCGTGGCCCACGCCGAGACCGAGGTCGGCGCCATCGACATCCTGATCAACAACTCCGGCGTCAGCACCACTGAGCGCCTGCAAGACGTCACGGCCGACAGCTACGACTTCGTGTTCAACACCAACACGCGTGGCGCTTTTTTTACCGCGCAAGAAGTGGCCAAGCGCATGCTGGCCCGTGCCGAGGGTTCGGCGCCTGGCACCTTCACGGGTGGCCGCATCGTCAACATCGCCTCGGCCGGTGGCTTGCGCACCATGCCCATGATCGGCGTGTACTGCATGAGCAAGGCGGCCGTCGTCCACATGACCAAGGTGATGGCGGCGGAGTGGGGCCGTTTCGGCATCACCACCAACGCGATTTGCCCGGGCTACATCGAGACCGAGTTGAACTCGCGGCACTTCAACAGTGAAGCCGGTCAGAAGCTGATCAAAATGCTGCCGCGCAAGCGCCTGGGCCAGGCCAAGGATCTGGACGCCTTGCTGGTGACCTTGTGCGCACCGCAAAGCGACTTCATCAACGGGGCGATCATCTCGGCCGACGATGGCATGACAGCGGCTTGAAACGCGGGGCCTTGGCCCCATTTGAAGCACCATGCGACTCGACATTCCTGAACACAAGATCCTGGTCCACGATGTGACCCTGCCCATTTACTGGGGTGACATGGACGCCCTGGGGCACGTCAACAACACCGTCTACTTCCGCTACATGGAGCAGGTGCGGGTGTCGTGGATTGCCTCCATGAGCGGCCCCGTCACCCACGGGGTTGAGGGGCCGGTGATTGCCAACACCTTCTGCAACTTCTACCGCGAGCTGGAGTTTCCGGCGCAGGTGATTGCCAAGCTGTACGTGGCCAATCCTGGCCGCACCAGCTTTGACACCTACGTGACCATCGAGCGGGCTGATCAGCCCGGTGAGATCTGCGCGGCGGGCGGCGCCACCTTGGTGTGGGTCAGCTCGGCGGAAAGGCGGCCGATTCCTTTGCCGCCGTTCTTGCGGGCCATCGTGGGGCCGGCACCGGCTTTGCCTGGTGCCGAGGTGCCACCCGCTTTGCCGGGGTAAGTGGCCGTCGGGGTGGTTTTTCGTCCAATTCTCTGGATTTTTGCGGGTCACCCGGTGTACGCTGGCAATGTTGCAGTGCAGCGAAACCGGTCGGCCGGGCCTGCACTGGTGGACCATGCACAAGGAGTGATTGGATGAACAAGGTCTATCCCGATGCGGCCAGCGCTTTGGCGGGCATCGTCAAAGACGGCCAGTTGATGGCGGTCGGTGGCTTCGGCCTGTGCGGCATCCCCGAAGCGTTGATCGATGCTTTGGCGGCCTCTGGCGTCAAGGATTTGACGGTGATTTCCAACAACGCGGGCGTTGATGGATTCGGTTTGGGCAAGCTGCTCAACACCCGCCAGATCACGAAGATGATTTCGAGCTACGTGGGCGAGAACAAGGAGTTCGAGCGCCAGTATCTCAGCGGCGAGTTGCAGCTTGAGTTCACGCCTCAAGGCACCCTGGCTGAAAAGCTGCGGGCGGGCGGTGCGGGCATCCCGGCTTTTTTCACCAAGACGGGTGTGGGCACGCTGGTGGCCGAAGGCAAGGAAACGCGCGAGTTCGATGGCAGCGTCTATGTCATGGAGCGGGCGCTGCTGCCCGAGGTGTCCCTGGTCAAGGCGTACAAGGCCGACAAGTCGGGTAACCTCGTTTTTCGCCGCACGGCGCGTAATTTCAACCCGGCGGTGGCCATGGCCGGCAAGGTCACCATCGTCGAAGTGGAAGAGTTGCTGGAAATCGGCGAGCTGGACCCGGACAGCGTGCACCTGCCGGGCATCTACGTGCACCGCATCGTGGTGAACGCCCACCCTGAAAAGCGCATCGAGAAGCGCACCATCACCGAAAAGGCAGGAGTCTGACCATGGCCTGGACGCACGATCAAATGGCGGCCCGCGCCGCCCAGGAACTGCAAGACGGTTTCTATGTCAACCTGGGCATCGGCTTGCCCACGATGGTGGCCAACCACGTGAGCCCTGACATCGATGTCTGGCTGCAAAGCGAGAACGGCATGCTGGGCATTGGCCCATTCCCGACCGAAGACCAGGTGGATGCCGACCTGATCAACGCGGGCAAGCAGACCGTGACGACGATTCCCGGCTCGTCCATCTTTGGCTCGCACGACAGCTTCGCCATGATCCGTGGCGGCAAGATCAACCTGTCGATCCTGGGGGCGATGCAGGTGTCCGACAAGGGTGACCTGGCCAACTGGATGATCCCCGGCAAGATGGTCAAGGGCATGGGCGGGGCCATGGACCTGGTGGCGGGCGTCAAGCGCGTGATCGTGTTGATGGAGCATTGCGCCAAGAGTGGCGAGCACAAGCTGCTGCAAAATTGCACACTGCCATTGACGGGCTTGGGCGTGGTGAACCGCATCATCACGGACCTGTGCGTGCTCGATGTGGAGCCGGACGGTTTCAAGTGCGTTGAGCTGGCGCCCGGTGTGACGCTGGAAGAAGTGCGCCTCAAGACGGGGGCACACGTGCACTTGTCCCATCTGGTGGCTTGATCCACCGGGATGACAAAGGCCGCCTTCGGGCGGCCTTTGTCATGGGCGCATGAATGGATACATGGGCGCCTCTGAGACAATGCCGCCATGAACTGGATCTCCTGGATTTTGCTGGCCCTGGCCGTTTTGAACGCCTTGTTGTTACTGTGGCTGGCCACGCAACGGGGTGACGACGAGCCCTTGAAACGCGCGGCCGACGAACTCAAGCAAGACCTGCGCAATCAGACCGATCAACTGGACCGCAACCTGCGCGATGAAGTGTCGCGCAGCGCCGCCGGCACGCGCCAGGAGTTGGGCTCCACCCTGGCCAATTTCCAGCAAATCTTGTTGGCGCAGCAGGGCGATGTGATCCGCACGCAGAACGAACAGCTGGACAGCTTCCGCGTGCAACTGGCGCAGATGCAGCAATCGCTGAGCGACACCTTGCGGCAAACCACCACCACCTTGGCCGAGCAGGCGCATGCCACGCGTGAGGCGCAAGACTCGGCCTTCAAGCGCTTCTCCGACACGCTCAACGAGCAGTTGCGCCAACTGTCCGACACCAACGAGCGCCGCCTGATCGAGGTGCGAACCACGGTGGACACGCGCCTGCAGGCCTTGCAAGCCGACAACGAAAAGAAGCTGGAGCAGATGCGCCAGACGGTGGACGAAAAGCTCCACGCCACCTTGGAGGCCCGCCTGGGCGAAAGCTTCAAGCAAGTGGCCGATCGGCTGGAGCAGGTGCACAAGGGCCTGGGCGAGATGCAGCGCCTGGCCAGCGACGTGGGCTCGCTCAACCGCGTGCTGAACAACGTCAAGACGCGTGGCATTTTTGGTGAGGTGCAACTGGCGGGCTTGCTGGAGCAGGTCTTCACGCCTGAGCAATATGCGGTCAACGTGGAGACGGTGCCGGGCAGCGGCGCCCGGGTCGAGTTCGCAATCCGCCTGCCTGGACGTGGCGCGCCAGGTTCCGCACCCTTGTGGCTGCCCTTGGACGCCAAGTTCCCGCGCGAAGACTACGAACGCCTGCTGGACGCGCAAGACCGTGCCGACGTGCCCGCCGTCGAGGCCGCCGGCAAGGCCATCGAGCAACGCCTGCGCATCGAGGCCCGCACCATTGCCGAAAAGTACCTGGCGCCGCCGCACACCGCCGACTTCGCCATCCTGTTCTTACCGACCGAAGGCCTCTACGCCGAAGCACTGCGCCGTCCCGGCCTGTTCGAAGCCTTGCAGCGCGAGCACCGGGTGATGCTGGCGGGCCCCACCACCTTGCTGGCCACGCTTAACAGCCTGCAGATGGGTTTCCGCACCTTGGCTCTGGAGCAACGATCATCCGAGGTTTGGCAGGTGCTGGGCGCGGTCAAGACCGAATTCGCCAAGTTCGGCGACGTGCTGGCCAGGACCAAGAAGAAGCTGGAAGAGGCGGGCAACACCATTTCGTCAGTTGAAACACGCACCCGCATGATGGGGCGCGCGCTCAAGAGCGTGGAGTCCATGCCCGAGGCGCAAGCCCAGGCCTTGCTGCCGATCGAGAACCCGCTGGACGCCGACGAAGGCACCCCCGAGCTACCCTGATCAAGTTCAGTGCAAAACCGCCGATAACCAGGGTTGCGTTCAACCAACAAGGTGCTCGGTGGCACGGATTCTTTGGGTGGTTTTTTTGTGGTGCGGCATGGCCATCATGGCCCATGCCGCGCAGCCAGGTCCTGGTGTCGCCGATGTGTCGGCGCTACCGGGCCGTGGCGAGCAGGTGCCCATTGCCATCTGGCGTCCAGCCCAGGCCGCGTCTGAAACCCAGCCCGTCCAGGTGCCGCCAGCTTCTGAAGCCTGGCTGCCACAACGTCTGGGCATCCGCCCTCTGGGGTTCCGAGGGGAGGGCGTGTGGACTTGGGCTCGGCTGTCCAACCCTTCGCCACAGGCCAGGTCCGGCTGGTTGGCAGTCGCCGAGCCGTTCACCGACTGGTTGGACTGCGTGGTCAGCTCCCCCAACAGCGCACCCATCACCTACCGCCTGGGCGACCATCGGCCCTATGCAGAGCGGCCTGTGCTCCATCCCCGTTTCATCCTGCCATTGAATTGGCAGGCTGGCGAAACCCTGGACGTGCACTGCTACCTCCGAAACAAAGGGGCCAACTTGGTGGCCTTTGAGTACTGGCAGCCCGACAATTTCTGGGCCATCGAACGCACGGTGGCCATGACCAAGTTCCTGGGCTATGGCGCGGTGCTGCTGGTTGTCGTGTGCGGCTTCGTCGGCCTGGTGGTCAACCGCATCCCTGCAGCCATCCTGCTGGTGATCGAGCTGGTGCCCGTGGTGATGGGGACCTTGGCCGGCGAGGGCGATGCCTTTGAATTCTTGTGGCCCACGCACCCCGAATTCAACTTTCCGCCGTTCATGTGGACCTTGACCGCCTGCATCGCGGGCACGGTGGTCGTCACCCACATCCTGCCGCTGGCTCGCTTTGAAAAAATCGTGGTCAGGTTGATGATCGGGACCTCGGCGACTTTGATGCTCCTGGCCGTGACGATCCCGGTGGGACAGCCCCTGGGCGTCGCGGTGAATGTCGTGCCGCTGGTCTACCTGCTGATGCTGATGACCTTGTGCTTGCGGCATTGGGGTGGGGGGCATTTGCCGCGGATCCTGGCTGTGGGCGTGGGCGCGCAAGCTTTGGGCTTGATGGGTGTGTTGGCCGGGGTTCTGGGTTGGTTGGGCCCCAGTGCCCGCTTGACCGCCTTGTTCGCCAGCGTGGTCAAGGCCATGAGCCTGGCCGTGGCCCTGGCCTACCGCATGCGCGTGGAGCGGGAGCAAGGCCTTCGCACGCAAGAGGCGCACACCCGTGAGTTGGAGCAGCGCCTGGCCTTTGAGTCACAGCTGCGCCATGTGGCCACGCACCACCTGCGCTATGGCTTGCCCAACCAGGCCTTGCTGGACGAGGCCATTCGGCGCACGGCGCTGTCTTCACCGTCCGTGGTGTTGTCGCTGTGGGTGATCAGGCTCAACCGGCTGTCGTTCCTGGAGTCGATCTTGCCGCGCGAGCGCCTGGCCAGGTTGGTGGAAGGTTATGCCCAGGACATCGCCCTGTGGCTGAAGGGCCGGGACGACCTGAACTTGCTGGCCGTGGAGGAGTCACTTCACGTGGTCGCGTTGGACGACGGCACATTGGCCTTTGCGTCGCTGGGCCCTGCATCCAAGGCGGTCATGGTTGAGCTGACGGCTTTCCTCACGCACCGCTACGAGCAAGATGGCCTGTTCATCGCCTGGGATCCGCATGTCGGTGTTTCCTGCACACCGTCCGACCAGACTCTGGCGCACGACATGATTGACGAGGCCCGGGTGGCCTTGCAATGGAGCACCGCCCACCAGCGTGTGGTGATGTTCGATGCCGAACGCATGAAGCGCGAGCAGTTGTCGTATGGCCTGACGCTGGACCTGGAAGGTGCCATCGTGCGCGGCGAACTGCTGCTGCACTACCAGCCTAAAGTGGACCTGCCTTCGCGCAAGACCAAGTCGTTTGAAGCGCTGGTGCGGTGGCGGCATCCCACCCGGGGCATGATCCCGCCCGGTGCCTTCATCGCCGAGGCTGAGGCCACGGGCGCCATCAACCGCCTGACCATGTGGGCCATCCGCGAGACCGCCCAGTTCCTGCTGACCTTGCCCGATCCCACGGTGCGCGTGTCGGTCAACATCTCGGCCTTTGACTTGGCCACGCCCCGTTTCGTGGAGCAGGTGCTGGCGATCCTGCGCGAAGAAAACTGCACGCCTGAACGCCTGATTCTGGAAGTGACCGAGTCGGCCGCCCTGAGCGACCGCGAGCGTGCTCTGGGCATCTTGTCGGCCTTGCGCCGCCATGGCGTGCAGATCGCCTTGGACGACTTCGGCACTGGTTACTCTTCATTGGCCATCTTGCAAGAGTTGCCTTTGGACGAGATGAAGGTGGACCGCAGCTTCGTGACCGACCTGGTCGTTTCCGAGCGCAAGCAGGAGGTGCTCAAGGCCATGATCGACGTGGGCCACCGATTGGGCCTGACCGTGACCATCGAGGGCGTCGAGCACGAAGACAGCGTGACCTGGCTGGCCCAGCACGACTGCGACGTGATCCAGGGCTTTGTGTTCAGCCGGCCACTGGAGGCACATGTCGCCCGGCAGTGGCTGCAGGATCAACAGCCCCGGATCGACAGTGCTCAGGCCGCCTTGCGCGACGTGGTCTCGGTCTGAATGACGCCCCGGTGCAGCTCGTACATCTTGCGCACCCATTGCAAGGCGGGGCGATCACGCCAGGGTTCGGTGGCCCCCACCATCGTGCGCTGATAAGCCGTGTCGCCATACACCGGGTGCTGGCTGGGGCAAGCAATCGGCGCCAGCAATGAGGCCGCCGTGATGTCGGCCGCCGTGAAGGTTTGACCCACCAGGTAAGTGCGCCCATCACTGAGTTGCGCCTCCAACCAATCGATCACCTCGGTGATGCGCTTTTGAGCGCGGGCAGCCCCCTTCGGCGTGATGTTCAGCTTGCGCCTGAAGGCCCAGCGGATGAAGGGATAGGCCGCGCGCACAAAGGCCGCCTTGGCCGGCGTGGCGTCATCCGTCCACAGCTTGATGATGTGGGCATCGCCCGTGCCAAAGCTGGCGGCGTACAGAAAGCGCGCCACGTCTTTGCCGATGGCATCGAAGTGCCTTTCAACCGCGTGGATGTCCTGACTGGCTACTTTGGGGATCAAGGCCAGGGGCGCCTGGTTCTTTTCCAGCCAGAGCAGGATGCGGCTGCTGTCCTGGATCGTGGCCTGGGGCGTTTTCAGGATGGGCAGGGTGGTCTGACCGCGCTTGCCCATGATCAAGGCAGGCGCGATGTGGAAGACCGGTGTCATGCGCACTTCCTGGTAGTCGATGCGCGACAGGTCCAGCGTCCAGCGGATCTTCTCGCTGTAGTGGGACATGGCGAAGGTGTACAAAGTCCAGCTCATGATGGTTTCACTTCACGGATGCGGTAGCCCAGGCGGGGGAAATGGATGTGGACGAGGCCGGCACGTTCGCTGTGCTGCACCAGGGTCAGGCGCTGTGCGTTGATGCCCACCAGCTCGCCTTGCACGGCGGTGCCATGGCCCAGCAATTCCGGGGCGACGCTGACGCATTGGCCCAGGCTCAGGCCCGATGCGTCGGGTGACACGCTGTCGTAGGTCAGGGCAGCAGGCTCATGGGCGGCTGCCACGGCCAGGGCCTCATCAGCCGTCATGTCCGTGCGTTCGCCATGCCCAAAGGCTTTCATGCGCTCCAACCAGGCGGTGGTAGCGGGAAAGCGGCTGAAGTCGAAACGGCCATTGCGCGCGAACCACAAGGTGGAATAGAGCGTGAAGTCGCCACTGCCAGGTGCGCTGCCGTTCACGAAAGGCTGAGCGCCCAGGCCGCTTTCGACCCAGGCCACGTTGATCGCCAGCTCCTGCTCGGCCAAAGGCACGGCGCGTTTGAGCGCTTCGCGGTCCAGCGGCGCACCCCGCAAGGCTGCCCGGTCGGCCAGGAACTCGTCGGGCAGATGGTCCACATTCTTGCCGAAGGTGTAGGCCACGGCTTTGCCGAACAAGTTCAGATCCACCCAGTGCTCGACCACGTCATTCCAGCCCGCACCCGTCTTGGCTGCAGGGGTGGGCGCCAGGCGCTCCAGCTCCCAGGCGATCAGCCGGGTGTCGCAAAACACATCGGCGCCAACCTGCAGCACGGGCACTTTGCGGTAGCCGCCGGTCAGCGCCACCATGTCCGGCTTGGGCGCGATGCGCGGCACCATGACCGAGCGCCAGCTCAAACCCTTGTAGCCCAACAGGGCGCGGATCTTCTCGGCGTAGGGGGATTCGGTGTAGTGGTGCAGAACGATGTCGCTCATGGGGTGTCTTTCTCGGGTTGGGGGCATTGTGGCCGGTCGCTCGCCTCTCTAGAATTGTCGTTTTGGACATCTTTGATGCTGATATGGTCAACCTGACGAAGCAAGTTCACCGTGTGGGCGTTTACGTGTGTCGCCACCACAGCCTGGCCAGCGTGGGCCTGGTGCTCGACACCTTTCGCATGGCGAACCAGGTGCCCGGCACCCACCGCTTTGCCTTGAGCCGCATCAGCCAGGATGGCCAGCCTGTGCCGCATCCCGATGGCGCGCTGACCATGGATGGCGACCTGACGGCCATGGCCAGCATGGATCTGATCGTGATTCCCTCGCTGTGGGCGCACGGCGACGCGGCCGTGGCCGACAACCCTCTGTTGATCAAGGCACTTGAAGCCTTGCCGCCCCAGGTGCTGGTGGCCACCATGTGCACCGGCGCCTACCTGCTGGCCGCCAGCGGACGCTTGAACGAGCGCAGAGCCACCACCCACTGGATGCTCGCCGATGGCTTTCACGAACGTTTTCCGGAGGTGCAGCTGAAGCCATCGGAGAACCTCACCCACGATGGCAACTTCATCTGCTCGGGCGGCTCATTGGCGGCGGTGGATGCTTGTCTGTACGTGGTGCAGTTGCTGGCGGGGCGAGACACCGCGCGGGAACTGGCCCGGCTGTTGGTGACCGAAGTGCAGCGTGGCCCCCAAACCCTGTACGCCCCGCCCCAAGGGTGGAGCCAACACGCCGATGCCGATGTGCGCAAACTGCAGGCCTACATCGCCGACCACCACGCCCAAAGCCTGACCTTGGACGACCTGGCCAGCCAGATCCATGTCAGCGTGCGGACCCTGCAGCGCCGCTTTCTGGCGGCCACCGGCATGACGCCCATTCAATACCAGCAGGCCGTGCGCATCGAGCGCGGCAAGGACTTGCTGGAGGCCGACAAGCTGCCGGTGCAGGACATCGCGGCCCAGGTGGGCTACCAGGACCGTGTCGCATTTGGCCGCCTGTTCAAGAAGATCACCGGCATGACGCCAGCGGCCTACCGGCAGCGCCAGCGCCGGGTGTAGAGTCCACAAATCCCTTCCTCCCTCTCCTACGCCTCGTCCTGCATTGCCCCTTGTGGCGTCGTGCCTGTTCGATCCGAACGATGGGTATCCGACGTCAGCGGCCACCGTGCCGTGTCTGGAGCCTTGCATGACTGCCGCCGCCATCCCCGACCTGGGTTACCAGGTCAAGTTCCAGTCCGTCTCCATTGAAGGTGGTGACGACCTGCAGATCAGGTCTTTGCTGGACCGCCAGCAGTTCTTCGACCCGGACGGCGCGGCGCAGGCGCAAGGCATTTCGGCGGCCACCTGGCCCTTGTTCGGCATGCTGTGGCCCTCGGCCCAGCGTTTGGCCGGCGCCA
The DNA here is from genome assembly GCA_964554655.1 of uncultured Aquabacterium sp. GTDB lineage: Bacteria > Pseudomonadota > Gammaproteobacteria > Burkholderiales > Burkholderiaceae_C > Aquabacterium. The sequence goes on from CAZKPN010000027.1 coordinate 38,768, forward strand.
TGCAGCAACGCGATGACCTGGCGGGCAAGCGCATCCTTGAAATCGGTTGTGGCCTGGGCCTGGCCAGCTTGGTGGCCCACCGCCGCCTGGCCGATGTCACGGCCAGCGACTGCCACCCTTTGGCCGAAACCTTCCTGCAAGCCAATTTGTTGCTCAACGCCTTGCCCGTGATGAAGTACCTCACGGGACAATGGACCACCGCCAACGCGGGCTTGGGCGAGTTCGACCTCATCATCGGCAGCGATGTGCTCTATGAGCGCAACCATCCGCAGCAGTTGTCCGACTTCATCGATCGGCACTCGGCCGACGTGGTCGAGATCGTCATCGTCGATCCCAACCGGGGGCATCGCTCACGCTTCACCCAGCACATGCAGGCGCTGGGGTTTGAGCACCGCATGACCAACCTGGACAGCGCCTTGTCCGCCAGCGAGCCCTACCGGGGCCGCATGCTGCACTTCACGCGCCAGCGTTCACTGCTGAGCGCCTGAGGCCTTGGCCCGGTCGCGCTGGGCGGCCAGAACGGCGGCTGAAGGTTGCTCGGCGCGCTGCGTGGGCCAGCCTTGCAGGTGCTTCTCCACCAGTCCGCTGAGCGCCCGTATCCATTCCAGTCGGTCGTTCAGGCAGGGGATGTAGTTGAACTCCTGGCCCCCGCTCGTCAAGAAAGCATCCTTGCCCTCCATGGCGATCTCTTCCAGCGTCTCAATGCAATCGCCCACAAAGCCGGGGCAGATCACATCCACGCGTTGGGTACCAGCCTTGGCCAGTGCGCGCAAGGTGGGCTCGGTGTAAGGCTCCAGCCACTTGGCCTTGCCAAAGCGACTCTGGAAGGTGACGGCGTACTCGTCGGCTTTCAGGTTCAGGCGTTCGGCCAGCAGGCGGCCGGTCTTCAGGCATTCGCAGTGGTAGGGGTCGCCCAGGTGCAAGGTGCGCTCGGGCATGCCGTGAAAGCTCATCACCAGCTTGCCGGCACGGCCATGGCTGGCCCAGTGGGCCCGCACGCTGGCGGCCAAGGCTTCGATGTAGCCCGCGTCATCATGAAACCGCGCGATGGTGCGCAGCTCGGGCAAGTGGCGCACGCGCTGGCCCCAACTGAACACATCGTCCATCACGCTGGCCGTGGTGGCGCCCGAGTATTGTGGGTACAGCGGCACGATCAGGATGCGGTTGGCGCCTTCGGCCTTGAAGGCATCCAACTGGCTGGCGATGCTGGGTTGCCCATAGCGCATGGCGTGCTTGACGATCAACTGGTGACCTTGCTCGCCCAGGAAACCTGCCAGCAAGGTGGTCTGCTTTTCAGTCCACACACGCAAGGGCGAGCCTTCTTTCATCCAGATGCTGGCGTACTTGGCCGCCGACTTGGCTGGGCGCACGCGCAGCACGATGCCGTGCAGGATGAGCCACCAGATTGCACGCGGGATTTCCACCACACGCGGGTCGCTCAGGAACTGGCCGAGGTAGCGGCGCAAGGCCGCAGGCGTGGGTGATTCAGGGGTGCCCAGGTTGACCAGCAAAATGCCGGTCCGGGGAGCTTGTCCGTGTTGAAAACGGGGTTCAGTGGCAAACGTCATGGGGAAGCATTGTCACCCCTGTCGGCCAACTGGCACAAAACCGACGTTACCTGTTGGATGTCGATGGGCTTGGTCCAATAGCCTGCAAAGCCAGCCGCCGTGGCGCGGGCCACGTCGTCGGGCATGGCGTCGGCCGAGCACATGAAGGCCGGCGTGCTTTCCAGCAAGGGCAGGGTGCGCAGCGCGCGCAGCACGTCAAATCCGGACATGCCAGGGAGGTGCGCATCCAGCACCAGCACGTCGGGTGCCTTGTCCCGGGCCATGGACAAAGCCATCTGGCCGTCCTCGGCGATCTCCAGGCTGAGCTGCGGGTAGGGGCGCAAGGCCTCCTCGAACAACATCGCGTTGATGCGGTTGTCTTCAACGTACAGCACGTGAAGGGGCGCTTGCTCCGCGCAGGGGGTTTCGCGGGTTTGGTTGGCGACACGGTGGTCGCCATCGGGTTTGTCCATGTGTGTATTTGGTATGTCACCAGCACTTGGCAAGAGGCCATTGGCCGCCGCTGGCATGACGATGTTGACCCGTGTACCCGAGCCTGGTTGACTTCGAATTTCCATGCTACCCCCCATGGCTTCGATCAGCGAACGCGTGATGATAAGTCCAAGTCCGGAACCTTCAATGGACGAGGTTTCTCGACCCAGCCGTTCGAAGGGCTGAAACAACTTGCCCAGCTGTTGCGGGCTCATACCCGGCCCCGTGTCACGGATGACCAGGGCCATGCCACCGTCGCTGCGGGCTTCGGTGTCGAACCAGACCGAACCGCCAGCCTGGTTGTACTTGATGGCGTTCGAGCCGATGTTCATCAGAATTTGCCGCAGACGCTGGCGATCGGCATCGACCTGGTAGCCTGGTTCCACGTTGACCTGCAGCGTGATGCTGCGTTGCGAGGCCAGCGGACCCAGCATCGCGGCGCATTGCTGCACCTCGCCCAGCAAGGTCAGGCGCTCGGTCTTGAGGGTCAGGATGCCGGCTTCCACTTTTTGCAGGTCCAGCACGTCGTTGACCAAGGCCATCAAGTGTTGGCTGCCGTGCAGGATCTGGTCGACGAAGCTGATGTGTTGGGCGGCGGTCGGGGTGTTGGCCAGTTGCAGCTTCAGCAATTGCGCGAAGCCATTCACCGCATTCAGCGGCGTGCGGATCTCATGGCTCATGCGAGACAGGAACTCACTCTTGGCCGCGCTGGCCGCTTCGGCCGACTGCTTTTCGCGCAAGACCTGTTCTGCCCGCTTGATGGGGGTGATGTCCGAATGGGTGCCCACCACGCGCACCGGGTGGCCCAGCGCATCGCGGCTGACGATCTTGCCGCGCGACAGGATCCACACGTCGTGGCCCAGCTTGTGGCGCATGCGGAACTCGGCTTGAAACAGGCCTTGGTCGTGCTCCAGGTAGGCGCTCAAGGCCGCCACCACGGGAGGGCGATCATCGGGGTGGATGCGGTCGGTCAGTTCGCTGACCAGGTCGCTGATCTCGTGGTCTTCATACCCCAACATCGCCTTCCAGCGCTGCGAGTAAAAAATGCGGTCCGCGCTGGCGTCCCAGTCCCACACACCGTCGCCTGCGCCATCCAGCGCGAACTTCCAGCGTTCTTCGCTCAAGGCCAACGCCTGGGCTGCCTGGCGTTCCTGGGTGATGTCCCGGAAGGTGGCCACCACGGCGAAGGGTTGTGCCTGCGTGTTGACGCGCAGCATGTGGCTGCTGATTTGAACCCAGACCACCACGCCATCGCGGCGGCGCAAGGGGTGAGTACGATCGTCCTGGCGCTGTCCGGTCCGGATGGTTTCGATCACCGGCCATTGTTCGCGCGGCAAAGGTTGCAACAAGTCATCCGTCAACAGCTCGTAGGCCAAGACGTCGCTGGTGTTGAGGTTGACCAGTTCGTTGGATTGCACACCCAGTATCCGGCAACCGGCCTGGTTGATGGCCACCACGCGTCCATCCAATTGCACCACGATCAAGCCATCGCTGATGGACGAGGCCACCGAGCGGTACAGCTCTTCGCTGACCCGCAGCTTTTCGGCCGCGACCATGCGCTCGGTCATGTCCCGTGTCAGGAAGAGCGTGTGGTGGTCGGGCATGGGCGTCAGGCGCGCCTCGAAGTGCCTTAGTCCGCCGTTCAGTTCCAGGCTGTAGTCCAGTCGTTGCGGCAGGCCGGTGGCATGGGCTTTGGCGATGGCCTGGGCCTCGCGTTCGGCCAGCTCTGGGGGCACGGCAGCACCAAAGGGCTTGCCCTTCAATTCACTGAAGGGGCGGACCAGCAAGGCGTGCTCTTCATGGGCCGACTCGTAGCGGCCTTCATCGTCGATGACAAACCAGAGGTCGGGCAGGGCCCGCAGCACCGAGGTCAGCCGTGCCTGGGATTCTTCCAGCGCTTTCTGCTGCACGGCCAGGGCCGCCGCATGGCGCTTGGTTTCGCTGATGCCGATCGAGAAATGCACAACGCTGCCATCTGGCAGACGTTTCTCCTTGGACAGGACCCACCCGTTGTCCAGGCGGATTTCCTGTGGCTCCGGCTGATCGACCAGGCGCATGCGCCAGTCGAAGAAGGCGTCCTCGCGCCCCATGGCGTCCGGGTAGAGTCCCTCGGCGATGCGCTTGCGCAGCAAGTCCGCCCACAGCATGCCTTCGACGGCATCAGTGCCCATGCGCCGACGCCAACTGCTGTTGCTCAGCAGGATGCGCCCGTCCGGCCCCCGGATCATCACGCCGGCGTTGAACGACTCGATGGCTTGCCTGAGCAGCAGGTCGGCCTGGCGGCTGTGCTGCTCTTCATTGATCTGACGGGTGATGTTGCTGCTGGCGCCCCGGTAACCCATGAACCGGCCGGCATGGTTGAACACCGGCGTTCCACTGATGCTGACGGTGATCTGGCCGCGCGGGGTCATGCGGTCGGCGATGGCATGGCTGAAAGGCTCGCGGCGAGCCCGGGCGGCCAGGAAGCGATCCCATGAGGCGCGGGTGTCGTCGTCGCGCGGGGTGTACAGGTCTTTCGCCTTGAGTCCGACCTCGGTCGATGGGTTCAGGCCCGTGTGCTGCATCAGGCTGGCCGAGACCCACTGGATGACGCCCTGGTCATTGGTCTCCCAAAGCCAGTCGCTGCCGGCCAGGCTGGCGGTGCGGACCCGGGCCTCCAGCTTGCGAAAGCGCTGGGTGCTCAGCCGGGCCTCGACCAGGGCGCTGGCGGTCAGGGCCAGGTCACGCAGGCTTTGCAGCTGCGGCGCCGACAGCGCGCGCGGCTGTGGGGCCAGCACGCAGACGGTGCCCAGGGCTTGGCCTTGCACCATCAAAGGAACGCCCGCGTAGAAGCGGGCGTGTGGTGGTCCGGTGATCCAGGCGTTGTTCTTGAAGCGCGGGTCATCCTGGGCATCAGGGACGATCAACACATCGCCTTGGCAAATGGTGGCGGCGCAAAAGGCGTCCAGCCGCGAGAACTGCCGTTGCTCAATCCCGATGCGGGCCATGGCCCACAGGCGGTGGCTGTCGATCAGGTTGATCATGGCCACGGGGCAGTCCATCTGGGTGACCAGCAGGCGCACCAAAGCGTCGAACGCAGGGTCGACCTCGGAGTCCAGCAGCTTGCTGGCGCTCAACAGCGCTAGTCGCGCGGATTCATCGGGTGGAACTGCATTGAGGGTCATGCGGTCGTCATGGGTGGGACGGCAACGAATCACTCTAACCCATGCGTGCTCAGATGTGTCTAAGCGTCAGCACTGAGGCAAAGTGTCAGAAAAGCTCAACACTTCAAAATGAATTTGGGTTGCGGTGGCATCCGTGGGCGGTGATCCCATGCAGATCACCCCGCTGCCGTGCAAGGTGCAGGTGCCCCGGCGTAAGGTCAGGATCTGGTCGTCGTGGTCAAACTTGACGTGCGTGCCGTTGTAGCTGAGGTCGCTCAGGTAAATGTGGCCACTGTGAGATTCGATGCGCACGTGCGAGCGGGACACGCGCGCATCGCTGACGCAGAACGAGGCCTGCGGGCTGCGACCCAGGGTCAAGGGCATGCTGGCGGTCGAAAAAATGCGCTCGGTGCCCAGCCAGGTCAGGCGCACGCCATCGGGCATGTCGGTGCTCTCAGCGCCCATCATCATGGTTGATTCGGTGTCGCCAAACTTGCGGCTTTCCATGCGCAGCACGGGCACGGGCTCTTTGCGGCCCCGCAAATGCAGGCGGTCAATGCTGCGGAAGCGCTCCTGCTGATCAGAGGGCAGCTCGCGGATCAGGGGGCCGGTGGCCAGGGTTTCGTTGTCGCCGGCCAGGTCGATCAGGCGGGCGGCCACGTTGACGGCGTCGCCAAAGCAGTCGCTGTCCACTTCCACGATCTCACCCCAGGCCAGGGCCACTTTCATCTTCAGGGCGGTGGCTTTGCTGGGCAGGCCGTCTCGGGGCAAAGGGGCCAGGCGTTCCAGCGAGTCTTGGGCGCTGGCGGCGGCTTCGACGGAGCGCTCGGCGTCGTCAAACACCGCCATCAGCCCATCGCCCAGGGTTTTGACGACGCGCCCGCCACCCTTGGCCACGATCTGCCCGAGCATGGCCAGGCTGTGCGTGACCACCGTGGCCGCTTCCTTGTTGCCAAGGCGCAGATACAGGGCCGTGCTGCCGCGCAGGTCGGCGAACATGACGGCACATTCCTTGGTGGTTCCCATAGCTCGGTATGTTGGCTCAGGTGCTCAGGCGGTGGTGTGAAAAATCACACGGTTTTTGAGGCCTATTCGGTGGCATGCCTTGCGCTCGGCATCCGATCAATGTAGTTGACTGGCGCGTGATCCGCCAGCAGAGCTGGTGGGGTGGTGCGCCAGGCCAACGGATTGACGAGGGCGCTGGTGCCGCGAGGAGCTTTGAGCCGAATTTCCCGGCCCACGTGGCGGAATCCCATGAAAGCCGGTGGAATCATGGTCACCACGTCGATGTCATCCACCACCCGGTGGATGGGCAGGTGCCGCAGTGATCGTGCGAAGGCTGAATTGCCCACGCGGGGCGCCCCGAAGTTGTAGACCGCCAAGGGTGCACGCCGGGCGGCGGCCAAAGTGGCCAGGGCACCACCCAGGCTGTGGCCGGTGAAAAAAACGGGGCAGTTCAAGGTGGCCAGTTCGGCGTCGACCTGCGGCCAGATGGAATCGAGTGCCCACCGAAAGCCCCGGTGCAGGCCGGGTTGGCGGCATCTCAAGAACTGCAGGCCCAAGGTGATGTCGGTGAGGCGGTCGCGAGGTGTGTCCGTGCCGCGGAACGCCAAGACCGCGAACCTGGGCGGCGAACCCGACGTCACCAGCATGGCCTGGGTGTCGGTGTCCGAGCACAGAAAAAAGCGCCGCTGCTGCAGGCCGACCTTGTCCAGGAAACTGCGCCGCGTGGGCCGGGGCGGTGGATTGCTCTCCTCGATGTCGTGGCGGTAAACCAGGCGGCTCAGTTCCGCCAGCCACAGGGCGTTGCCTTCGGTATAGGCGCTGGTCGTAGGGTCGAAGGTGGGCAAGGCCACGCGGGTGAAAAAATCGGTGGCGTCGCCGGGGCGCAGCACGTCTTGCCAAGTGGTCATCAGTCGATGTCTTTTTCTCAAATGCTGGGGCACCATGAAAAATGCCCGGACGGCGCCGGGCATTCTGTCACTGGGTTGGTTTGAAACCCAAGTGAATCACAGGTTGTCCAGGTACGTGCGCAGCTTGTCCGAACGGCTCGGGTGCTTGAGCTTGCGGATGGCCTTGGCTTCGATCTGGCGGATGCGCTCGCGGGTGACGTCGAACTGCTTACCGACTTCTTCCAGCGTGTGGTCCGTGCTCATCTCGATGCCGAAACGCATGCGCAGCACCTTGGCTTCGCGCGGCGTCAGGCTGTCGAGGATGTCCTTGACCACGTCGCGCAGGCCAGCCTGCATGGCCGCTTCGATGGGCGCCGTGTTGTTGGTGTCCTCGATGAAGTCGCCCAGGTGGCTGTCGTCGTCGTCCCCGATCGGCGTTTCCATGGAGATCGGCTCTTTGGCGATCTTCATGAT
>CAZKPN010000028.1:0-44662 GCA_964554655.1 uncultured Aquabacterium sp.
CCAACCAGGCGCATGGCCTGGCGTTTTCAGTGCTGCCGGGCGTGAAGGTGCCGCCGAGTTTGCGCAACATCTACAAAGAGATCCAGCGTGATCTGGCCATCGCGCCGCCCACCCACGGTTGCCTGCAAAGCTGGGCTGAACAAGGGGTGCTGTTGCTCAACACCACCCTGACGGTGGCTGATGCCCAGGCGGCGAGCCACGCGGGCTGGGGTTGGGATGTGTTGACCGACCTGCTCATCGCCGCCGTGGCCCAGGACATGGGGCCCAAGGTCTTCATGCTGTGGGGCGCCCACGCTCAGCGCAAACGGGCCCTGATCGAAGGGCATGCCCAGCGGCATGAGTTGCTGCTGAGCAACCACCCTTCGCCCTTGTCGGCCACCCGGGGGCCCGTGCCCTTCATTGGGTGCGGCCATTTCCGGGCGGCGCAGGATTTCTGGGCGCGCCATGGGGTGGCCTTGGACTGGCGCTTGCTCTGAGGGAGAGTGGCGCCGGCTGCTTCAGCGGAAGTAGTACACGCCCAGCAGGCCGAAGTGGCTGCCGTCGGCTTTCTCGCCGGTGGCGCGTGAGGTGTAGTCTTCTTTCACGTAGCGCGCCTTCAGGCCCACGCTGGGGGTGATGGCGTACTCGCCTTCGAGGATCCAGCCCATTGAGCTTTTGTATTTCTGGTCGCTCCCGAACTGGGTGCCGGCGCCGGAGCCGTTGTATTTCGCCTCCAGGGCCTTGCGGATGCCGCCGGCAAACGCCCATTTCGGGTTGGCGTGCCATTGCACGAGGAACTCAATCGGCATGCGGGTGAAATCGACCGAGCCGTTGTCCGCGTTGGAGCGGTCGGTGTGGTAGGCGACCACGCCTTGCAGCGAGATGTCTGAATTGACCATGCGGAAGTCCAGGCCTGCGCGCAAGTCGATCAAACCGCCACCGTGCAGATTCTCACTGTTGCCGTTCACGTAGACCAATGGGTCCCGGTTCAGCTTGTCGCCCCCCGCCGTGAGGCCACCACCCAGGAACGGGCTCCATTCGCTGGCCCAGCAAGAGCCCATGACGCCTGAGGCGGCCAGCACAGCCAAAAAAATCTTCTTCAAGAAATACTCCCGGAGTGGCGAAAAATCGGCGCCCAGGGCGCCTGCGCGCGCGATGGACCATGTTACATATGGCAACGGATGATTGATTATCCGCCTAGATGAGGGGGGCCGTAATACTGGGGTTTCCCCGACAATCAGAACGAAGTCCGTTATGATCTGAAATCAGATTACTGGTGTTGTCAGATTCAGGCGGCCTTGGGTTTTTGGGCCATCCATGCTAACTGGGTAAGAAAGCCGTCATGTCTCCAACCGCCGCAGGCGAGCCTTCGTCACCAGTCAGCACTCTCGGGGTGGTCATCGTCAATTACCGGACGTTTGACCTGACCATGCAGTGCGTTCGCTCCCTGCTGGCGCACCAGATCGCCACGCCATCGGACATCGTGGTGGTGGACAACCACTCGCCCGATGGCTCCGGTGAGCGCTTGAAAGCGGCACTGACCAATGGCGTGCGGGTGATCCTCTCGGGCCGCAACGGTGGATTCGGCGCTGGCGTGAACCTGGGTGTGGCGGCCTCCCGCACCGACCTGGTCCTGGTGCTCAACCCCGACACTTATTTCCTGAGCAACACCGTTCAGGTCATCCAGCGCCTGTTCGACCAGCAGCCCAAAGTGGGCGTGGCGGGCCTGAAGCTGATCAACCCGGATGGCAGCCTGCAGTATTCGGCGAGGCGTTTTTATTCCCTGCCCGACATCCTGGCCCGGCGCACCGCCCTGGGCAAACTGGCGCCGCTGCGCCGCCTGGTCAAGTCTCACCTCCTCAAGCGCAACTGGCGCGAAGGGCCGTTCGAGGCCGATTGGGTGATGGGCACCGGTTTTGTCGTGCGCCGCACCGCCTTTGATCAGGTGGGCTGCATGGACGAGGGTTACTTCCTCTATTTCGAAGAGGTGGATCTGTGCGCGCGCATGTGGGTGAACGGGTGGTCGGTCATGGCTGTGCCCGAGGTCGAGCTGGTGCACGAGCACCAGCGACACAGTCAGGCCGGCATCTGGTCCACCTCGGGCAAGACGCACCTGCGCAGCATGTTGCGCTTCTTCGTCAAATTTGGCGTGCCCTGGATCTGGCGCCCGAGCCGCTCCGCGATGGGCAAGGCCTACCTGCAGTGGCGGAGCCAATTCGTCGAAACACCACGCATCAAGCAGCCCGACGCGTCGGCATGACGAGGGCGGGCGGTATTTCCGGCGTGGGCCCTCTTATGATGCGGTCACGCGCCGTCGCCAGGCGGCTCTCGCTTGGTCTCTCCCCCGATTTGTCCATCGCTTGCAAGGCCCTGCGCCGTCTGCCATGAAGCTCTTTGTCCTGCTTTTCAGCCTGTTCCTTGCCGCCTGCTCGCCTTTGGGTAACCTGAGGGCGTCCCACGGCAGTGTGGTTAACGCCAGGCAATTGAACGACAGTGAAATTGCCCGCATGGCCAAGTTGCCAACACGCATCTATCCGGGTGACACCTTGCGCATCGTGCGTGATTCGCAAGATGCGGTGTCGCTGGACCTGCGAAACCTGGTGGAAGACAGCCAGTCGCAGATCTACTCGGTGCGTTCGGACGGCAGTTTTTCTTACCGCTACGCTGGCCGCGTGGAAGCCGCCGGTAAAACGCCCGACGAGGTTGCGCAGTTCATGCGCTCGCGCCTGGATGCCTATTACCGCGAGCCCGGCGTGACGATCAACATCGTGTCATCGCCCAGCAGCAAGGTGGTGATCGGCGGTTCGGTGAATGCGCCTGGTCCGCTGGACATGTCGGCCGTGGCCACCCTGGAGCAGGGTATTTTCGCCGCTGGTGGATTCACCCCGACTGCGGACACACGCTACGTGGCATTGCTGCGTCTGGATGAACAGGCGCGCTACCAGTTGTATTTCCTGGATTTCACCCGCCTCTTGCGGCCAGAAGATTCTGCCGCGGGCCGGCCTACGTTGGCCTTCCAGCGTGGCGACGTTTTGTTCGTTCCCAAGTCGGCCGTGGGGCGCATGGGCGATAGCGTCGATGCTTACATCAATCAGTTGTTGCCTTTTACCCGGTCCATGGGTTTGAGCTACAGCTGGGGCGAAACCAAGGTCAAGTGAAGAAAGCAGTCCGCCAAGCATCATGATCGATATCCGTTCTTTCCGGGACATCGTCCGGCTGTTCTACATCTTCCGCCGCCAGTTCTTCCTCGGGCTGTGGGTCACCGTCGTGTTGATCGTGCTGGGGGCCTTTTTGTGGACGCCCAAGTACGCGTCCGAGGCGCGCTTGCTGGTCAAGCCCGGGCGTGAAAACCTGACGGTGCCGATCGATGTCACCGACCGCGCTACCTATGCCCCCCAAAGCAGCCAGCGCGACCCCATCATCGACGAAGAGAAGATGCTGACCGGCCGCCCCGTGGTCACGCAGGTGGCACGCCTGTACCTGCCGGAGTTGTCACTGCCGGCCGAGGCGCCACCGGGCTTCAAGAACGCGCTGAAGTACCACCTCAAGAAGACGGTGAATGCGGTGCGCGATGGCATTCGCTCGTTCACGGCCATGCTGGGTCTGTCCGAGGCGCAGAGCGAGGAAGACCGCCTGGCCAACCGGCTCGAAGACGCCTTCACGGTCACGCACGGGCCAGGCTCCAGCGTGATGGAGTTGCGCTTCGCGTGGGGCGATGCGGTACTGGCTCAGCGCATCATGAAGACCTGGATCAAGGTCTACACCGACGAGCGCACGACGGTGTTGGGCCGCAAGACCTTGGTGGTCTTCTACGACAACAAGGTGCGCGACACCGACCAGCAGATTGAATCGATCAAAGGCCAATTGCGCGGCCGCCTGACCCAGATCAACGGCATCAGCGCGGAAGAGCGCCTGACGGCCATCACCAAGCGCCTGAACGATCTGCGCACGCGCCAATCCGAGTTGCTGGCCGAGCGCTCGGCGCTGGAAGAGGGCGCGGCGTACGCGGCAGGGCGTGCCAAGGGCATCGCCAAGGAAACCGTGGCCGAGCGCGACGTGGGTTACGGCCCGGCGTGGCTGGCCCTGAGCAACCAGTTGGCTGAACTGAAGCGCCAGCGCGCCGAGGCCCTGCGCGTGTTCAAGGATGGCGCACCGGCCATCGTGGCGCTCAACGAAAGCATCACCTCCCTGGAAGCCCAGTTGAAGGTGGAAGACCGGCCCATGCAGCGCGGCGAAAAGCGTGCGCCCAATGAGCTGAGCACCTTGCTGGCCAAGAGCGAGCTGGAAAAAGCCGTGCGCCTGCGCGAGATCCTGTCGCTGACTTCCGCCTTCAATAAAGAGCGCGACGAGCTAACCCAGGCCCGCCAGCAAGTGCTGTCCAGCGAGCCGGAACTGGCCCGCCTGGAACAGGCCCTGACGGTGGCCGAGCGCAGCCGCCTGCTCTACCTGGACAGCCTGGAGAAAGCCCGCATTGACCAGGCCCTGGACGACAACCGCATCAACAACATCGCGGTGATCGAGGACGCCACCTTGAACCCCTCGCGCGCCTCGCCCAAGAGCCTGGTGTTGCTGGCCTTGGCCTTGCCCGCTGGGGCCATCGTGGGCCTGCTGGTGCTGTACCTGTGCTCGGTCATGGACCAGCGCATCCACGATGGTGGCCGCATCGAGGCGCGCTTTGGCGTGCCCTTGTGGAGCACCGTCAAGGACATCGCCGGCACGGGTGAAGACAACGATTTCCACGCCAGCCTGCACCGCATCTACGGCACCTTGCCTTTGACCGACGTGGCCGACAAGGGCTTGACGGTGGGCCTGGCCTCGTCGCGGTCCGGCGAGGGCGTCAGCTTCATCACCCAACATTTGCGGCAGGTGCTGCAGGCCCAGGGGCTGGCCGTGGTGGTGGATCCGGCCTCGGGCAAGGCACAGCCGGGCGAAGTGGCCTTGCTGCAGGCCTCCAACCTGCTGAGCAACCGCCAGGCGTTCTTGTCGCTGGGCAAGGCCGACCTGATCGTGATGGTGGTCGAGGCCCGCGCCAGCGTGGTGCCGGTGGTGGACAACGCGCTGGGCGTGTTGCGCACCGCGTTCCGCAAGGTCGATGGCGTCATCCTGAATCGTCGGCGCTTCGAGGTGCCGAGCCGCGTCATGCGCTTCTTCCAGAGCTGAAGGAGGCCTGATTGAGACTGGCCCTGCTGTCCCCGCTGCCCCCTGAACAAACCGGCATTGCCGACTACGCCGTGCAATGGCGCCGTGCCGTGAACGCGGCCGGTGTCGAAGTGCTCACGCCCTTGCAAGGGCAGCGCCCCATCCTGTCGATGGAAGACGCGCAACGCTGGGTGGCCGAGCGCGACTGGTCCAAGGTCGACGTGGTGCACGCCGAACTGGGCGGCGGGCGGCATGGCGAGTTCTTCGTGCTCAGCGCCCTGGCCATGCTGCCCGACCGGCCGGCCCTGTCCGCCACCATCCACGACCCGGAACGCATCGTGTGGCGGCCCGTGAGCGCCCTGTGGCGCGCGCTGGACAACGCATCGTGGGTGCCTGCGCTGGTCAGCAAGATTCTCGCGGTGCTGTTTGATCCGCACACGCTGTGGGCCGAGCGCGCGCTGGCCCGACAGTTGGATGGCCTGGTGGCCTTGACGCAGACCGGTGCGCAGCGGCTGGCCCGGCGCATGAAGGTGCCGGCGGCCAAGGTCCGTGTCATCCCGCATGGCACGCCCGGCTTGCCCACCCAACCCTTGCCCGACCTGTCATCGCTTCGCTTGCTGTACTTCGGTTTCATCTACAGCGGCAAAGGCATCGAAGACCTGGTGGACGCCTTGGGCACGCTGCTCAAACAAGAGCCCGAGCTGGCCAGCCAGGTCCGCCTGACGATCGCCGGTGGCACCGCGCCCGACATCGCCTTTGGCGGGGGCGGCAGCTACCTGGATGGCTTGCGCCAGCGCGTTGAAGCGCAAGGCCTGAGCGGCCAGGTCGAGTGGGAGTTCGACATCGACGAGCACGACATCCCTGGCCTGATCCAGCGGCATCACCTGATGGTGCTGCCCTACCGCGAGTCCCGCAAGCTGTCGCTGATGGGGCAGATGCGTGGCACCAGTGGCGCCCTGTCCTGGGCCATCGCAGCGGGCCGCGGCGCCATCACCTCCGATGCGCGCGCCTTCGCCGAAGAGATCAGCCATGGCAATGGCGTGTCGTACCCGCAAGGCCAGGTGGCGGCCCTGAGCGAGGCCATCGGCGCGGTCTTGAAAGAGCCCGACAAGGTCAAGCAGTGGGCCAAGGCCGCGACTGTTCTGAGCGAGCAGCGCCTGTGGTCCCGCACGGGTCAGGCTTTTGTCCACTACTTTGAAACGCTGAATCCCTGGGGCGCGCGCAGCGCCCGAAGCGGCAGCGTGCGCGGCGAAGCGGCGTCCCTGGTGTCGGGCGGCAAACGGCCATGACGAACCCATCCGCCTTGCGCCGTGCCTTGCTGTTGAGCAGCGGGGCGCTGGCGGCCCTGCCTGCGCAGGCCTTGAGCCTGTGGGGTCAGAAAAGCCATCCCGCCATGGCGCTCACACCCGTGCGCGCGGTGGTCTGGCGTGACTTCCTCGGCGTCAATGCCCAACTGCAGTGGTTCGAGCCCGCCATGGCCCGCAAGCAGGTCGAACGCCTGAAAGACCTGGGCCTGAACTGGGTGCGCCTGGGCCTGCACTGGATGCTGATGGAGCCCAAGGAAGGCCAGTTCGAGCTGGAGGCCATCGACCGCATGATGGCCCTGGTGAAAGACGCTGGCCTGCGCAACATCACCAGCGTGGTGGGCACACCGCGCTTTGCCTCGGTGGTGGCCAAGGGCGACCGCTACGAGCAGTACTTCGACAAGTTCCCGCCGAAAGACCCGGTGCTGTTCGCGCAGCGCATGGTGATGCTGGCCAAGCGCTATCCGCAGGTCGATGTCTGGCAGGTCTGGAACGAGCCGAACATCCCCGGCTTCTGGGCGCCCAAGACCGACCCCGAAGGCTATGGCCGCCTGCTGCTGGCCAGTGTGCAGGGCCTGCGCGCCACGGTGCCCGCCAAGCCCATCGCGATGGCGGGCATGGCCTACTTCAGCGAGATGACCGGCCAGAACGGTTTGATGATCGAGGCCATGGGCAAGCTGGGCGCCTTCAACCTTGACCTGATCATCGCTTACCACCCCTACACCGCCACGGCCGAAGGCTCCGAGCAGGATGGCCGCGATTTCGTCAAGCGCGTGGTGCCCGCCCACCAGTGGTTGCGCGGCGCCAAGGTCAAGCAAATCTGGGCCACAGAATGGGGCTGGTCCAGCTACGACGGCCCGAAAGAAGAGCAACCCATCGTGGGCGAGCAAGGTCAGGCCGACCTGACTCTGCGCCGCCTGGCCCTGATGGCCGCGCTGGACTACGACCGCGTCTTTTTGTTCACCCTGTCCGACCTGGACAAGCGCGCCAGCGTTCGGGATCAACGCTACGGCTTGCTGCGCGAGAACGGCGAACCCAAGCCGGTGTACTTCGCACTGCAGCGCTTCCTGAAGATCTGCGGCCCGCGCATCGAACCCGGCACACCGCCTGCCATCGTCGGCGAGCAGCCCGAAGGCTTGATCAGCATCGCCTGGCGCCAACCGGATGGGCAAAAGCTGTGGATGGTCTGGGCCGACAAGCCCGGTACCTTGCGGCTCAAAGGCATTTCAAAAGCCACCTTGCACCACCCGCTCAAAGGCGGCCAACAGGCTTTGAAGGCCGATGCCAATGGCGAGCTGCGCGTGCCCGTGAGCACCGCCCTGCAGATCCTGAGCCACGCATGAAGCCGCTGCGCCTGCTGTGGACCTTGCCCTATTTGCCCTGGCCCATCACCAGCGGCGGCAAGGCGCGCCAGTTCCACCTGCTGCGCGAGCTGGCCGGGCGCGGCCACCGCATCACCTTGCTGGTCCAGTCCAAAACGCCCGCCGACGACGAGGTGCGCAAGACCCTGGCGCCGCTGCTGGAAGAGCTCATCGTGCTGCCACGGCGGCCCCTGCGCCACCCGCTCACCCTGTGGCATGCGGCCACGTCGTCCCTGCCCTTGCTGGCCACGGTCAATGGCCACGCGCCCGCCCTGGCGCAGCGCTTTGCGCAACTGCTGCGGCAAGGCCATTGGGATGCCATCCAGGTCGAGCACAGCTATGGCTTCGAGCCCTTTGGCGCCGAGCTGGCCCGCACGGCCCAGCCCTTCATCATCACCGAGCACAACGTCGAGTCTGAACTGGGCGCCGCCACCTATGGCAAATGGCCCGCCCCCTTGCGCGGCCTGGCCCGCTACGACCAGTTCCGCGCCCGCCGGTGGGAGCGCCAGGTCTTGTCCAAGGCGGCGGCCATCGTGGCCGTCACCGAATCGGATGCCCAGACTTTGTCCGCGCTCAGCGGCCGCCCCGCGCATGTGGTCAGCAATGGTGTGGACACGCGCGGCTTTGCCCACGTGCAGCCGGATGCCGCCTCGCGCACCGTGCTCTTCGTCGGCAACTACGAGTACGCGCCCAATGTTGATGCGGTCGAATGGGCGCTCACCGAGGTCTGGCCCCTCGTCTGGCAACGGGTGCCAGACGCCCGCTTTCGCATCTGTGGTCACGGCCTGCCCGACGCCTGGCGCCAGCGCTTCACCGACCCCCGCATCGAATGGCTGGGCTACGTGCCCGACCTGA
The DNA here is from genome assembly GCA_964554655.1 of uncultured Aquabacterium sp. Taxonomy (GTDB): domain Bacteria; phylum Pseudomonadota; class Gammaproteobacteria; order Burkholderiales; family Burkholderiaceae_C; genus Aquabacterium. Next base: position 8,639 of record CAZKPN010000028.1, read on the forward strand.
CCGAGGTGCAGTCGCGCTCGGCCGCTTTCCTGGCGCCCTTGCGCTACGGTGGCGGCTCCAAGCTCAAGGTGCTGGAAGCCATGGCCGCCAGCCTGCCGCTCATCAGCACCGCCGAAGGGCTCTCGGGCTTGAATGCGACGGCGGGCATCCATGCCCTGGTGGCCGACACGCCTGAAGCCATCGCGCAGGCGATTGCCCAAACCCTGGCCAACCCCGCGCCAGCCCGCACCATGGGCCTGGCCGCCCGCGACCACGTCACCCAGCAGTTCGATTGGGCGCGTTCGGCCAGCCAGTTGGAGGCGGTGTACCAAAGCCTGCAAACTGCCGCCAAGGTGGCCGCATGATCGGTGCGTCCACGGTCTTCCCGGCGGCCATTGGCGCGCTGTTCGCCTTGTTGATGCTGGTGGGCGGCGCGCCTTTGGGCATGCTGGCGGCCGGTGCCCTGGCCTTCGCGGTCTACATCGTCACCCAGCCTTTGCGCGGCTTGCTGCTGTTCTGCCTGCTGGCCCCGGCCCTGCCCTGGATGACCATCACCCTGGGCGCCAGAATCACCACCTCCGAGGCCATCCTGGCCCTGACCTGGGTCGGCGTGTTCTTCCAATGGCTGGGCGGCAAGTTGCCACCCTGGCCCGACAACCCCACCGAGCGCGCCATGATGCGTTTCGTGGCCTGGAGCATCGTGCCCTTGGTGGCGGGCCAGTTCATGGTCCAGGCCGAGGGCGTCGGCCCGGTCAACTGGGTCCGCTGGTTGCTCAACGTCTCGCCGGTCTTCCTGGTGCCGCTGCTCACGCCCGATCAGCGCACGCGGGATCGCCTGCTGCTGTGCCTGCTGCTGGGCTTCGCAGGCCTGCTGGCCATTTCGCTGAGCTTCTTCCTCATGGGCCGCGATCCCATGAGGATGGTCGCCTTCCTGACCGCGCTGCACTACGCCCGCCCTGACGCCATCCAGGACATCCTCACCGCTGACCCCACTCGCATGGCCTCGCCGTGGGTGCACCCCAACTCCACCGGCGGGGCGCTTTTGCTGGCGGTGCCGCTGGGCATGTTCTACGCTGTGGTCCAGCATGGCTGGCGCCGCGCCCTGGGCCTGTTCGTGGCGGTGGGTGGTGCGGCGGGCATCGTGTTCAGTGGTTCCCGCGGCGCGCTGCTCAGCCTGGGCGTGTTCGTGGCCTGGCTGGCGATCAAGAAGACGCCCTACGCGGTTCGCGGGCTGCTGTTGTCGCTCCTTCTGGCGGCCGCTCTGCTGGCGCTGTACCCCCCTGCCCAGCAACGCTTTGCCTCGCTGTTCTCGTCCAACGACGTCAGCACCGGCGTGCGCTTCGAGGAGTACCTGCACTTCCCCGAAGCCGTGGTCCGCTACCCGCTGGGCATGGGTTTCAAGGCCGACACGCCCGCCACCGCCAATGGCGTCTACGGCATCTCCAACCTCTGGCTGAACTATTGGTACAAGCTGGGCCTGCCAGGCATGTTGCTCTTCATCGCGGTGACCACTGCCTGGTGGCGCCAGGTGCGCATGCCCGGCACCTTTGCAGTCGTCAACGCGGACAACGGCATGCGCATCGCCACCGTCGGCACGGTCCTTGCGGCCTTGGCCACCGGTTTCATCGATCACTATTTCAGCTTCACCCAGGTCCTGATCTCGCTGTTCTGGTTGATCCTGGCCATCAGCCTGCAAACGGCCAAAGCGCCCGCGCCGTCTCCCACGTCAGTTGCCCGCCCATGAAACACCGCATCCTCCACAGCACGAACCTGCGCCCCCGCTTGCCCGAGTACGCGGCCCGCCTGAAGGTGGACCCGGCCCAGCTCGATGAGGCCTACGAGTGGGGCCTGCAAAACGACCTCTTCTTCGAATCCAAAGGCAAGGGCCCGGAAGACGTGGTGCTGCACATCTGCTCGCTGGACATCCGCAAGCGCATCCCCAACCCGTTGGCGCGCGACCTCTTCGTGCTGCTGTTCGACGAAGTCCCAGGCCGCAAGGTGCCCGACTACGGCCGCAACTGGCCCACCATCGTCGATCGCCTGCGCCGCATCTGGGAGCAGATCTACAACATCCTCATCAACAAGATCCCCAGCCACAACGTGCGCCTGGCCTGGTTGCGCCTGGGCGGCGCCAAGATCGGCAAGGGCTCCAGCATCTGGCGCAACACCGAGGTGCTGGGCGTGGAAAGCCTGGTCATCGGCGACGACACCTGCATCGGCTGGCATTGCCAGATCGATGCGCGCTCGGGCCTGACCATCGGCAACCACGTCGCCATCGCCTCACACGTGCTGATCGTGGCCGGTGGGCACGACCTGGACGCACCCGAGTTCTGGTCCGTCTCCGCCCCTGTGCGCATCGACGACTACGCCTGGATCACCTCGCGCGCCATCATCCTGCCGGGCGCGCACATCGGCGAAGGCGCCGTGGTCTCGGCCAACACCACCGTGGGCAAGAAGGTCGAGCCCTACGCCATCGTGGCCGGGCAGGGCGGCAAGACCGTGGGTACCCGCGCGCGCGGCTTGAACTACAAGGTGGGCGCCAAAGGCTTGTTCACCTTGCTGCATTGAAGTTGAAGGCGCGCTGACCATGCTCGGCTCGGCCGGACTCCTCACCTTGGTGACCCTGCTGGGCCTGATCGCGGGCCTGGGCCGCGAATGGCTGCTCGTGTCCTCCTGGGGGGCGGGCGCCCGCACCGACGGCTTCCTGATCGCCCTGTTCATCCCCGAGGCGCTGCGCATCATCCTGGCTGGCGGCCTGTTGTCGTCCGCCTGGATGGCCCTGTACCAAGAACGCAGCGAACCCGAGCGCGTCGCCTGGCTGGGCCGCGTCACTTTCTGTGTGGGCTTGCTGGGTCTGGTGCTGGCCCTGGTCCTGTCCCTGGGCGCCGAGTGGTGGGTCAGGCTCGTTGGCCCTGGCCTGGCGCCGCAGCTTCGGCCCGTCACCCAAGAGGCCTTGCAGATCCTGGCCTGGACCCTGCCGGGCCTGCTCCTGCAAGCCCTGTGGAGCGTGCCCTTGCAGGCTCAGGGCCGCTTCCTGCTGGCTGGCCTGTCGTCCTTGGTCTACAACCTGCCCGTGGTCATCTACCTGGCCCTGCACCAGGCCCAATCGTTGGAGCCTTCACTGGCCTGGACCTTCGTGCTCGGCAGCGTGGCCACCGCCTTGCTGATGGTCCCCGCGGTTCGCGCCCATGGCCTGGCGCTGCGGGCGATCCGTTGGCATGGGCCCACGGTGCGTGAACTGTCGACCCGCGTCGGGCCCCTGCTCGGCAGTGCCCTGATGGGCCAGGGCTTGATGCTGCTGGAGCGCATGGTCGCCTCCTACCTGGGCGAAGGCGTGGTCACCGTGCTGAACCTGGCCCGCAAGCTGGTGAACCTGCCCCTGGTGGCCCTGATGTCCGTCAACCAGGTCTTGCTGGGCCTGATGAGCAAGGGCGCCGCCGCCGACCGTTTGCCGTTGTTGCGCCAGGGCCTGGCCCTCAACACCCTGGTCACCACGCCAGCGGCGGTGGGCCTGTTGCTGTCTGCCCAGGCGATCGTCGCGCTGCTCTTCCCCAACGTGCAAGGCACCGCCATCCTGGCGCCCCTGCTGGGCTGGTACGCGGTGGCCCTCGTGCTGGCCGGCTGGAACACCCTCCTGGCCCGCTACAACTACGCCGCCGGCGACACCCGCCTGCCCTTCGTGTGCGAGACCTCCGGCAACGTCGCGCAGGCGCTCACTCTGCCTTTGCTGGCCTGGCTGTACGGCGCCCAAGGCATGGCCATGGCGCTGTTGCTGGGGGTGCTGGTCAACGGCGGCCTGCTGCTGCACTTCAACCGCCTGTGGACCAGCGTGCGCCTGCCCACCCTGGTGCTGGCCGGGGCCCTGTCCCTGGGCCTGAGCGCCGTTTTCCTGCTGCCCTGGTGGCCCACCGCTCCCTTGATTCGCCTGGCGGCGTCGTCTGCCGCTGGCTTGTGCTGCCTCCTGGCCTTGGCCGCCTGGCTCAAGCCGTGGAAACCCGTCGCCGCATGAACCGCCATAACAACTTTGACCTCCTGCGCCTGGTCGCTGCGGCGGGCGTCATGGCCCTGCACGTGGTCGACCTGTCCCGCGAGCCGGCCTTGTCCTTCCTGCTGTGGGCCGACACCAAGATCGCCCTGGCGACCTTCTTCGTCATCAGCGGCTACTTGGTGTTCATGAGCTGCGAGCGCACACCCTCCCTGGGCGAATACACGGCCAAGCGACTGCGCCGCATCGTCCCCGCCTACGCTGCCGTGGTCCTGGCCTGCGCCCTGTTGGGGTGCCTGATCAGCAGCCTGCCGGCTTCGGACTATTTCGGCAAAGCCTGGTGGCAGTACCTGGGGGCCAACCTCAGCTTCCTGAACTTCCTGCAGCCCAGCCTGCCTGGTGTGTTCGTCAACAATCCGATGCCCGGCGCGCCCGTCAACGGCGCCTTGTGGACCATCAAGGTCGAACTGATGTTCTACGCCGTCGTGCCCGCCATCCTGTGGCTGACGCGCCGTTTTGGCCACCACCTGGTGCTGGGCCTGGGCTTCATCGCCTCCTGCCTGTGGTGGGGCGGCTTCATGCACTTGGCCTACAGCACCGGCAAAAGCGGATTTTTTGAATTGGCCAAGCAAATGCCCGGCCAATTGATGTTTTTCCTGCCTGGCGCCTGGTGCTATTGCGAGCGTGAGGCCCTGCGGCGCCTGGGCTGGCGCCTGGGTGCCATTGGCCTGGCCCTGCTGCTGCTGGCCTACCAATGGGACCAGACCCGCCCCACGGTCGGCGTGTTCCTCTATCCCCTGGCCCTGTCCGCCTGCGTGTCCTGGGCGGCGCACAACCTGCCCTACCTCGGGTCGGTCACCCGCCACGGCGATTTTTCCTACGGCATCTACATCTTGCACTTTCCGATCATCCAGACCCTGGTGCAGCTGGGCGTGTTCAAGGCCTCGCCCCTGGGCGGTGTGGCTTTGCTGCTGGTCCTGGTCACCACCCTGGCCTGGCTTTGCTGGCATTTCATTGAAGCACCCATGCTCTGGCGCAAGCCGGCGCTCCAGACAGCCCCGGCCTGATTTGCACAAAATCGACACCAATTTGATGCAGTGCCAGCTTGTGTGATATAATCTAGGGCTTGCCTCGGAGGGGTGGCCGAGTGGTTAAAGGCAGCAGACTGTAAATCTGCCCGCTTACGCGTACACAGGTTCGAATCCTGTCCCCTCCACCAAGGCAAACCAAATCACGTGATCGTGAATCACTCCCGGGCGGGAGTAGTTCAATGGTAGAACCTTAGCCTTCCAAGCTAATGATGCGGGTTCGATCCCCGTCTCCCGCTCCAAGTCGCGGTTCTGTCATGGTTCGCGTGCTAAACTCGCGGTCTTCCCAAATTGGGTTGCCGTGGTCGGCACTGGTGTGGGTGTTGTGGTGGCTGTTACAGCAGTCATCAAGCAGCGCCCAGACCCGTGTCGATGCCCATGTGGCTCAGTGGTAGAGCACCCCCTTGGTAAGGGGGAGGTCGGCAGTTCGATCCTGCCCATGGGCACCACACCTTTCTTCTTCAATTCTCTCGGCTGATGAAAGCCGCTAGGAGCGCGAAACATGGCAAAAGGCAAATTTGAGCGGACCAAGCCGCACGTCAACGTCGGCACGATTGGTCACGTTGACCACGGCAAGACCACGCTGACGGCAGCGATCACCACGGTGCTGTCCAAGGCCTTCGGTGGCGAAGCCAAGGCGTACGACCAGATTGACGCAGCGCCCGAAGAAAAGGCCCGCGGCATCACCATCAACACCGCGCACGTCGAGTACGAAACGAAGAATCGTCACTACGCGCACGTTGACTGCCCTGGCCACGCCGACTATGTCAAGAACATGATCACTGGCGCGGCCCAGATGGACGGCGCCATTTTGGTGTGCTCGGCCGCTGACGGCCCGATGCCCCAAACGCGCGAACACATCCTGTTGGCCCGCCAAGTTGGCGTGCCTTACATCATCGTGTTCCTGAACAAGTGCGACATGGTCGACGACGCCGAGTTGCTCGAGCTGGTCGAAATGGAAGTGCGCGAGCTGCTCGACAAGTACGAGTTCCCTGGCGATGACACCCCCATCATCCACGGTTCGGCCAAACTGGCGCTGGAAGGCGACAAGGGCGAATTGGGCGAGATGGCCATCATGAAGCTGGCCGATGCACTGGACAACTACATCCCCACGCCAGAGCGCGCCATCGACGGCACGTTCCTGATGCCTGTGGAAGACGTGTTCTCGATCTCGGGTCGCGGCACCGTGGTGACCGGCCGGATTGAGCGCGGCATCGTCAAGGTCGGCGAAGAAATCGAAATCGTCGGCATCGCTGACACGCAAAAGACCACCTGCACGGGCGTGGAAATGTTCCGCAAGCTGCTGGACCAAGGTCAAGCAGGCGACAACGTCGGCATCCTGCTGCGCGGCACCAAGCGTGAAGACGTGCAGCGCGGCCAAGTGCTGTGCAAGCCCGGCTCCATCAAGCCGCACACGCACTTCACCGGCGAGATCTACGTGCTGAGCAAAGATGAAGGTGGCCGTCACACGCCGTTCTTCAACAACTACCGCCCGCAGTTCTATTTCCGCACCACCGACGTGACTGGCTCCATCGAGCTGCCCGCCGACAAGGAAATGGTCATGCCCGGCGACAACGTGTCGATCACCGTCAAGTTGATCAACCCCATCGCCATGGAAGAAGGTCTGCGTTTCGCCATCCGTGAAGGTGGCCGCACCGTCGGCGCCGGCGTGGTTGCCAAGATCCTCGCGTAATTCATGACGTGTGCCCGTCTCGGCCTCGCGGCTGGTGACGGGCGTCATCTCTCTGTTTAAGGAGCCGTCATGGCACAACAAAAGATCCGCATCCGCCTGAAGGCGTTTGACTACAAGCTGATTGACCAGTCGTCGGCTGAAATCGTGGAAACCGCCAAGCGCACTGGCGCGATCGTCAAGGGCCCCGTGCCCCTGCCGACCCGCCTGCAACGCTTCGACATTCTGCGTTCGCCACACGTCAACAAGACGTCGCGCGACCAGTTCGAAATCCGCACCCACCAGCGTTTGATGGACATCGTGGACCCAACCGACAAGACGGTTGACGCCCTGATGAAGCTCGACCTGCCGGCTGGCGTGGACGTCGAAATCAAGCTGCAATAAGCTGCGCTGGGCTGTTAAAGGCCCTTCAACCCGCTGACGAATCGCAAGTACTTGCGGTGCTCAGCGGGTTTTGTTATAGTCGCAGGCTTTTCCGCCCTTGTTGGTGGAGAGAATTAATGGTGGTTTGGCAGATTTTCTGCCCGGCCACTACCTAAGTCAGCCCGGCCAATCGATGTCGGGCTTGTGTAAAAGGCCCCTATGTGGGGCTGGAGAAAAACCATGAGTCTTAGCAATCGCCTCGGATTGCTGGGCCGCAAGGTGGGCATGATGCGCATTTACACAGACGACGGCGATGCCGTTCCTGTGACAGTGCTTGATGTGTCCAACAACCGCGTGACCCAGATCAAAACCGTTGAGACTGACGGCTACACCGCCTTGCAACTGGCATACGGCTCGCGCAAAGCATCGCGCGTGACCAAGCCAGAAGCTGGCCACCTTGCCAAGGCAGGTGTGGAAGGTGTGGAAGTCATCAAAGAGTTCCCCGTCACCCCGGAAGTTGCCGCCGAATACAAGGCTGGCGCAGCCATTGCTGTGTCCGCCCTGTTCCAGGTCGGCCAAAAAATCGATGTGCAAGGCACCTCGATCGGTAAAGGCTTCACCGGCACCATCAAGCGTCACCACTTCGGTTCGCAGCGCGCGTCGCACGGTAACAGCCGTTCGCACAACGTGCCCGGCTCGATCTCGATGGCGCAAGATCCTGGCCGCGTGTTCCCAGGCAAGAAGATGTCGGGCCACCTCGGCGACGACACCGTGACCACGCAAAACCTCGACATCGTGCGCGTTGACGAAGCCCGTCAACTGCTGCTGGTCCGAGGCGCCGTGCCGGGCTCGAAGGGTGGCTTTGTCACCGTTCGTCCTGCCGTCAAGGTCAAGGTCAAGAAAGGAGCCAACTGATGCAGCTCGAGCTCCTGAACGAACAAGGTCAGGCCACTTCCAAAGTGGACGCTCCTGACACCGTGTTCGGCCGCGAATACAACGAAGCCCTGGTGCACCAGGTGGTCGTGGCTTATCAAGCCAACGCCCGCCAAGGCACCCGTGCCCAGAAGGACCGCGCCGTCGTCAAGCACACCACCAAGAAGCCCTGGCGCCAAAAAGGCACCGGTCGCGCTCGTGCTGGTATGTCCTCCTCGCCCCTGTGGCGTGGCGGTGGTCGGATTTTCCCGAACAGCCCTGACGAAAACTTCAGCCACAAAGTCAACAAGAAGATGTACCGCGCCGGCATGGCCGCCATCTTCTCGCAGTTGGCACGCGAAGGCCGCCTGTCCGTGGTGGACTCGATCTCGATCGATGCCCCCAAGACCAAGCTGCTGGCTGCCAAGCTGAAGGCCCTGAACCTCGACCACGTGCTGGTGATTGCCGACGAAATCGACGAGAACTTGTTCCTCGCCGCGCGCAATCTGCCCAACGTGCTGGTGGTCGAGCCGCGTTACGCCGATCCCCTGTCATTGGTGCACTACAAAAAGGTGCTCGTGACCAAGGGCGCGATCGACAAGCTCAAGGAGATGTTCGCATGAGCATCCTCAAATTCGATGAAAGCCGCCTGCTGAAGGTTCTGGTTGCACCAATCGTGTCTGAAAAGGCCACGGCTGCTGCTGAAGAACGTGGCCAGGTGCTGTTCAAAGTCGTGCGCGATGCGACCAAGCCCGAGATCAAAGCCGCTGTTGAGCTGCTGTTCAAGGTCGAAGTCAAGTCGGTGCAAGTGCTCAACCAGAAGGGCAAGACCAAGCGCTTCGGTGGCCGTGTCGGTCGCCGTGACCATGTCAAGAAGGCCTATGTGGCCCTCAAGGACGGTCAAGAGCTGAACTTCTCCGGGGAGGCTGCGTAATCATGGCTGTCGTTAAAGTCAAACCAACCTCGCCCGGTCGCCGTGGCGTCGTCAAGGTGGTTCACAAGCATCTGCACAAGGGCAAGCCCCATGCGCCTTTGCTGGAACCGCAAATCCAGAATGCTGGCCGTAACAACAACGGTCACATCACCATTCGCCATCGTGGCGGTGGCCACAAGCAACACTACCGCTTGGTGGATTTCGTCCGCAACAAGGATGGCATCCCCGCGAAGGTCGAGACCATTGAGTACGATCCAAACCGCACGGCTCACATCGCACTGGTGTGCTATGCCGACGGCGAACGTCGTTACATCATTGCTCCCCGTGGCTTGGTGGCTGGCGCGACCGTGATCAGTGGCTCTGACGCCCCGATCAAGGCTGGCAACACGCTGCCCATCCGCAACATCCCCGTGGGTTCCACCATCCATTGCATCGAGATGATGCCTGGCAAGGGTGCGCAAATTGCGCGCTCGGCTGGCACCTCCGCTGTGTTGATGGCCCGCGAAGGCACCTATGCTCAGGTCCGCCTGCGCTCGGGTGAAGTTCGCCGGATCCACGTCGAATGCCGCGCCACCTTGGGTGAAGTGAGCAACGAAGAGCACAGCCTGCGCCGTTACGGCAAGGCCGGTGCCATTCGCTGGAAGGGCATCCGCCCAACGGTTCGTGGCGTTGCCATGAACCCGGTGGATCACCCGCACGGTGGTGGCGAAGGCCGCACGGGCGAAGGCCAGGTCCCAGTGTCCCCATGGAACACGATGACCAAGGGCTATCGCACCCGCAACAACAAGCGCACGCAAACGTTCATCGTTTCGCGTCGCAAGAAGTAAGAGGTAGGCTGACATGGCTCGTTCTCTTAAAAAAGGTCCCTTCGTTGACCACCACCTGTCTGCAAAAGTCGACAGAGCTGCTGCCATCAAGGACAAGAAGCCCATCAAGACTTGGTCGCGTCGTTCCACGATCCTGCCCGAGTTCATTGGCTTGACGATTGCCGTGCACAACGGCAAACAACACGTGCCTGTGTACGTGACCGACCAGATGGTTGGCCACAAGCTCGGCGAGTTCGCCCTGACCCGTACGTTCAAGGGTCACCCAGGCGACAAGAAAGCCAAGAAGTAAGGAGCCCGACGATGGAAACCAAAGCAATCGTTCGCGGCGTTCGGCTCTCATGCGACAAAGGTCGCCTGGTGGCTGACCTGATTCGCGGCAAGAAAGTCGATCACGCCCTGAACATCCTGACCTTCACTCAAAAGAAGGCCGCTGGCATCATCAAGAAGGCTCTGGAGTCCGCAATCGCGAACGCCGAGCACAACGACGGTGCTGACATCGATGAACTGAAGGTCAAGACCATTTATGTGGAGCAAGGCACCACGCTGAAGCGTTTCACCGCACGGGCCAAAGGCCGCGGTAACCGCATCAGCAAGCCAACTTGCCACATCTATGTGACCGTGGGTAACTAAAAGGCAAACCATGGGACAAAAAATCCATCCAACCGGTTTCCGCCTGGCGGTGACCCGCAATTGGTCATCACGCTGGTATGCGAGTAACCGCAACTTCAGCAAAATGTTGGCTGAAGACTTGGGCGTGCGTGAGTACCTCAAGAAGAAACTGAAGAATGCCGCCGTGTCGCGCATCCTGATCGAGCGTCCCGCCAAGAGCGCACGCATCACCATTTTCTCGGCTCGTCCGGGTGTGGTGATCGGCAAGAAGGGCGAAGACATCGAGAACCTCAAGATTGAACTGGCCAAGCGCCTGGGCTGTCCTGTGGCAGTGAACATCGAAGAAGTGCGCAAGCCTGAAATCGATGCTCAACTGATCTCGGATTCGATCACGCAGCAATTGGAAAAGCGGATCATGTTCCGCCGTGCCATGAAGCGCGCCATGCAAAATGCCATGCGTCTGGGTGCCCTGGGCATCAAGATCATGTCGGCAGGTCGTCTGAACGGCATCGAAATCGCACGGACCGAGTGGTACCGCGAAGGTCGCGTGCCGCTTCACACCCTGCGTGCTGACATCGACTACGGCTTCTCTGAAGCACAGACCACCTACGGTGTGATCGGTGTGAAGGTGTGGGTTTACAAGGGTGACCGTCTGCCGAATGGCGACGCACCGGTGGTCAAGGGTGAGGATCGTGAAGACGACCGCCGCAACCGCCGTCCCCGCAGTGACCGCCCCAACGACCGTCGTCCGCCTGCCCGTGGTGCAACAACACGTGGTGCCCCTCGCGCTGATGGCGCGCCGGGTGCTGCTGCTGCCCCCGAAGGTGGTGACAAGCCCGCTGATGCTGGTGCTGCCAAGCGCGTCCGCAAGGTCGTCGCTCCGGTGGTCGCCGCCGCTGACGCGAAAGGAGAATAATCAATGTTGCAACCTAATCGTCGCAAGTTCCGCAAGGAACACAAGGGTCGCAACACGGGTGTCGCCACCCGTGGCGCCACCGTTGCGTTCGGCGAATTCGGTCTGAAGGCCACTGAACGTGGTCGCCTGACGGCCCGTCAGATCGAAGCAGCCCGTCGTGCCATTTCGCGTTGTGTCAAGCGTGGTGGCCGCATTTGGATCCGCATCTTCCCGGACAAGCCAATTTCCCAAAAGCCCGCAGAAGTGCGGATGGGTAATGGTAAGGGTAGCGTTGAGTACTACGTCGCTGAAATTCAGCCCGGCAAGGTGCTCTACGAAATCCACGGGGTTCCCGAGGAACTGGCCCGCGAAGCCTTCCAGCTCGCGTCAGCCAAACTGCCTCTGCGCACGACATTCGTCACGCGCATGATCGGCTCTTAATTGGTCGCAAAGGAAAAGAAGCACATGAACGCCTCTGAACTGCGCGCCAAAGATGTGGCCGCACTCGAAACCGAAGTCAAAGAATTGCTGAAAGCGCATTTCAACATGCGCATGCAAAAGGCTACTCAGCAACTCAATGACCACTCGGCTCTGAAGAAGACCCGTCGTGACATTGCCCGTGTCAAGACGATTCTGACCGAGAAGAAAGGAGCTGCGAAATGACGCAAGCTCAAGCTCAAGCTGCAGTAGCAGCAACGCCAGCAGTCAAGAACACACGCACCCTCGTTGGTCGTGTGGTCAGCGATGCGCGCGCCAAGACCGTGACCGTGCTCGTGGAGCGCCGTGCCAAGCACGAGCTCTACGGCAAGATCGTGGCCCACTCGCGCAAGTACCACGCCCACGATGAGAACAATGAGTTCCACATCGGCGACGTGGTCGAAATCAGCGAAACGCGTCCCGTTTCCAAGACCAAGGCCTGGGCTGTGACCCGCTTGGTGGAAAAGGCTCGCGCGGTCTGATTGGTCACTGACTGATCGCTGGCGCAAGCCAGGCATGGTCGTGGCAGGGTGATCCTGTCGTGGCCTGCATGAGAACCGGATGTCCAGTTTTATACTGGCGTCCGGTTTTTTCGTTTCTGTTTCCCTTTGCTTTGACCACTTGAGGTTTCCCCATCATGATCAAAATTGGCGACACGCTGCCCAGCGGTTCTTTGTCCGAGTACTTTGATGTGGAGGGTGAAGGCTGCAGCCTGGGGCCCAACACCTTTGACATCGCCAAGATCACGGCAGGCAAGACGATTGCCATCTTTGGGTTGCCGGGCGCATTCACGCCCACCTGTTCGGCCAAGCACGCGCCCGGTTACATCGACCAGGTCGAGGCTTTCAAGGCCGCAGGCGTGGACGAAATCTGGTGCGTGTCGGTGAACGACCCCTTTGTGATGGGGGCTTGGGGCCGTGATCTGAAGGCTGCGGGCAAGGTTCGCATGATTGCCGATGGCAGCGCGGCTTTCGCCAAGGCGACCGGGTTGACATTGGACCTGACGGACAAGGGTTTGGGGCTGCGCTCGCAGCGCTATTCGCTGCTGGCCGTGAATGGTGTCGTCAAGGCGCTGAACGTGGAGGAAGGCGGTGGCTTCAAGGTCAGCGATGCCGATACCTTGCTGACTCAAGCCAAGGCCTTGAAGGCCTGATCGACCGACCGCTGGCCGGCCCCAGGTTCGTTGAGTTTCAGCGGACCGTGCCGGCCTTTTGCTCGATGGCGGCTTCGACGTCTTTGCGCAAGCCCAGCAAGAAGGCCACTTCGGCGAGCACGAACAGGGGCCCGATGACCAAGCCGATGATGTCATCGACAAATGCGGGTTTGCGACCTTCGAAGTAGTGCCCCAGGAACTGGATGGCCCAACCCACGAGGAACAAGCCCAGCCCCCATGCCAGCCAGGCCCCCGTGGCCAGGGGCGCCGTGTGGAGTGCGACGTCCAGGCCCAGGGCGAACACGGCGGCCATGACCGCGCCCATGCGCAGGTCCAGCTTCAGGTAATAGAGCGCCAGCAGGGCTGCGATGACCATGCCAGGGTTGATGGGCAGGCCGCCCACGGTGGCCAGGGTGGGCCGGGCCAACAACACCATCAGCGACAGCACGATCATGGGGATGCCGACCAGGTGCGTCAGGATGTTGCGGCGGTCTCGGTGGTAGCTGGCGTATTGGGCCAGGAGGTCGGTGAGCTTGTTCATGGCGGGGGTCCTTTGCGTGAATCGTAGTGCATTGGCGATGGGGCGGACTGTCAGCCGGGCGACGGATTTCCCCACGGTGCGTTCAGGCGTGCTACATTGCCGAGCATGAACATGGCCCGCTTTTATTTTTGGCACTTTTACTTCTCGCCCGCAACCGGCGCAGGAGTGGAGAGCGCGTAAGCAGCCACCACCACATTCCTGAAAACCGCCGGATCACCCTCCGGCGGTTTTTTTTCGACGTTTTCAACCCGCACCACGCCTCAGGACGCTTTTCATGAACGCCAATTCCAGCGCCTCATCCGGCTGGGTTCCGCCCGCCGACAAGACTTCGCAAACCGATGACGAACGCATCCTCAACGTGACGCCGCTGCCGCCACCGGAGCACTTGATCCGCTTCTTCCCGATCCGGGGGACGCCGGTGGAGACGCTGGTGTCGGGCACGCGTCAAAAGATCCGCGAGATCATGCAAGGCAAGGATGACCGCTTGCTGGTGGTCATTGGTCCCTGCTCGATCCACGATCCGGCGGCGGCGCTGGAGTACGCGCGCAAATTGCTGGTGGAACGTGAGCGCTATGCGGACACGCTGGAAATCGTCATGCGGGTGTACTTTGAAAAGCCGCGCACGACGGTGGGCTGGAAGGGCCTGATCAACGACCCTTACCTGGACGAGAGCTACCGCATCGACGAAGGCCTGCGCATGGCGCGGCACCTGCTGCTGGAGATCAACCGCCTGGGCGTGCCGGCCGGCAGCGAGTTCCTGGACGTGGTCTCGCCGCAATACATTGGCGACCTGATCAGCTGGGGCGCGATTGGTGCGCGCACGACCGAAAGCCAGGTGCACCGTGAACTGGCCTCGGGCCTGAGCGCCCCCATCGGTTTCAAGAATGGCACCGATGGCAACATCAAGATCGCCACGGATGCGATCCAGGCGGCGGCGGGTGCGCACCACTTTTTGTCGGTGCACAAGAACGGACAAGTGGCGATTGTCGAGACGGCGGGCAATCCCGATTGCCACGTGATCCTGCGTGGCGGCAAGGCGCCCAATTACGATGCGGCCAATGTGGAGGCGGCCTGCAAGGATCTTGCGGCGGCCAAGTTGCCCACCACCTTGATGGTGGACTGCTCGCACGCCAACAGCTCCAAGCAGCACGAGAAGCAGATCGACGTGGCCAAGGACATTGGCGCGCAGGTCGGCTCGGGCTCGCGCCGCATCTTCGGTGTGATGGTGGAAAGCCACTTGCAGCCGGGCAACCAGAAGTTCACGCCGGGCAAGGATCAGCCCTCGGATCTGGAGTACGGCAAGAGCATCACCGATGCCTGCATTGGTTGGGCCGACTCGACCAATGTGCTGGAGATCCTGTCGACCGCCGTGAAGGCTCGTCGCGCGCGTTGAGCGTTGCAGGCCGGGGTACACCCTTAAGGGGGGAAGCACCGGCTTGCGGGGTATCTTGGTAGCGTGTTGAAGCAAGGCCGGGGGATACTGCAGTTTGTTGTCGTTCAACCCTGCCTTTCTCATGCCTTCGACGCCCAATCCCCGCATCTTGCTGGTGGATGACCATGCCTTGTTCCGTACCGGCCTGGGCATGATCCTGCGCGAAGCATTTCCAGGATCAACCTTGCTGGAAGCGCCCAGCCTGGCCGATGCCATGAAGGTGGGCGCCACGCCCTCGCTGGACCTGATCCTGCTGGACGTGCATTTGCCCGATGCGAATGGGCTATCCCTGATCCAGGTCTTGCAGGACCGCTTTGGGCCAGTGCCGGTGTTGATGGTTTCGGGCAGCGATGATGCGGCCCAGATCATGCAGGCGCGAGACGCCGGTGCCGTGGGGTACTTGTCCAAGTCCGCCAGTGGCGCGCAGATGGTGGGTACCTTGCGCGAGTGCCTGTCGGGCGGCCAGGCGTTTCCCTTTGCCGACTATGCGCAGGCACCCGCCGCCACCGTGTTGGTGGCCCGCCAGGATCCTGTCAGGCCGAATGAGCGGCAGCTGTCCATCTTGCGCTTGTTGGGGCAAGGGGCACCCAACAAGGCCATCGCGCGCCAGGTGGGTTTGAGCGAAAACGATGTGCGGGCCGAGGTGTCCTGGCTGACCGAGATGCTGGACGCCACCAGCCGCCAGCAGGCCTACGATGTGGCGGTGCAGCGAGGGTGGCTGGCGCCATGAGTTCTTGGGCGGGCTTGCTGTCGCAGGCTTGGCGCTTTGACAAGGGCCCTGGTTTGACCGCCGAGATGGAGTTGCTGGACCGCAACCTGCCTGCGGCCTTCGTCACGTACACCTTGGTGGCCATCATGGCCACCTGGGCCTATTGGTCCACCATCGGTGATGCCAGCGTGCTGTGGTGGGGCGTGGCCTCCACGCTGTTGGGCATCGCGTGTTTCACCGGCCGCCGGCTCTTGCCGCTGCCGGGTGATCCCGACAAGGTCCTGGTCTATGCCCAGGCGGTTCGCTTGATGGCGATGCTGCTGGGGGTGACCTGGGGCTTGTTCGCGCTGCTGTTCATGAAGCCGGAGTGGCCGATCACCTTGACCTTGGTGATCACGATGCTATCGGGCATGAGCGCGGGCGGGCTGGTGGTCTTTTCATCGAGCTGGCCGGTGTCGGTGGCCTATGGTTTGCCTTGCCTGCTGCCTTCGGTGCTGGTGCTGTTGCCGGCCGATGATCCGGTCAGCCAAACCATGGGGCTGGCGTCCCTGATCTATCTGCTGGTGATGGGGGTGTTCTCTTTCCACGCGGTCCAGGTGACGCGGCGATCCATCCACCTGCGCTTTGAGAATGCGGACCTGGTGGAGCGCCTGCGGGAGCAGACTCACCGTGCGTTTGAGGCCCGCCAGATGGCGGAGGAAGCCTTGCGCGATGCTGAAGAGGCCAACCGCGCCAAGTCGGTGTTCCTGGCATCGGCCAGCCACGATTTGCGCCAGCCTTTGCATGCCTTGGGCCTGTTCCTGACCGCCTTGGGCCACACCCAGCTGGATGCCCGGCAACGCCAGATGTGGGGCCATGTCGAGGCCTCGTCGGCGGCGGCCAGCGAGATGCTCAACACCTTGCTGGATTTTTCCAAGGTGGACGCGGGGGTCATCACGCCGCAGCCGCAGGTGTTCCCGATGCAATCCCTGCTGCACAAGCTGGAGCGGCATTTCGCGCCCCAGGCCAATGAAAAAGGGCTGGTGTTCCGGGTGCGTGATACGGACCTGGTGGTGCGGGCCGACCCCAGGCTGGTGGAGCAGGTGTTGCGCAACCTGTTGACCAATGCCATCCGCTACACCGAGCGCGGGGGCGTGCTGGTGGGCTGCCGGCGCCGTGACGATCAAGCGGTGCTGGAGGTGTGGGACACCGGCATCGGCATCGAGCCAGCACAGCACCAGACCATCTTTCAGGAGTTTCACCAACTGGGCAACCCGGAGCGGGATCGCACCAAAGGTTTGGGCCTGGGTTTGGCCATCGTGCAGGGCTTGGCGCGCGCCATGGGGGCGACGGTCAGCCTGGTGTCCAGGCCGGGGCGGGGTTCAGTGTTCCGGCTGGGTTTGCCTTTGAGCCAGGAGGAGGCGGTGCAGGAGGAGGCGCCCGCGCCCCAGGTGGATGCCCAACTGGCGGGCGTGCGGGTGCTGTTGATCGACGACGACGAGGCCGTGCGTGTGGCCATGGCCGAGCTGTTGATGGCCTGGGGGTGCGCTTGTGAAGTGGCGGGCGCCGAAGCTGAGGCCGTGAAGCTGCTGGACCGCTTCGCCCCGGACGTGGTGCTGGCCGATTTCCGCTTGCGCGATCACCGCACTGGCCCGCAAGCGATCGAAGCGGTGCGGGCCCGGTTGGGGCGGGCCGTGCCCGCGATCATCGTCACTGGGGACACGGCGGCTGACCGGCTGCGCACGGCCGTGGGCAGTGGCATGACCTTGTTGCACAAACCGGTGGGGTCGGTGCTGTTGCAAAGAGCCTTGGCCCAGGCGCTCACATCAGCGGCAAAGCCCGCCTCGGATCAGGCCGACGCGCCCAGCGCCTGAGTTCGGCGCCACTGCATCAGGATCAGGCTGCTGGCCAGCGCGGCCAACCACCAGCTTTGGCCGAGGGCCCCGAAGTGGTCGATCACCACGCCGCTGACCAAGGGCCCCAGGGCGCCACCGGCGGTGTAACCCGCGATCATGGCGGAGGTGCCGGCCACGGCCGAGGTGTCGGCGAAATCGTGCGCGACGCGGATCATGGCCAGGGTGTACAGCGCGCCACCCACGGCGCCCCAGGCCGCAGCGCACAGCCAGATCAATTGCGGCCACTGGTGGGCTTGCCCAAAGGCCAGCGAGGCCAGCACGAGGATGATCGCCGCGCCGGTGAACAGGCGCTGCGTGGCCACGTGGTCGGCCAGCCAGCCCGTGGGGTATTGCAGCAGGAAGCTGCCCATGCCCAAGGCGCCGGCGATGGAGGTGGCCGCCGCCAGGCTCATGCCCAGTTGCGATCCATAGGCGGTGGTGACGGAGCCCAGGCCCACTTCAAACACACCGCCAACCAGTGCCGCCCACACCAGCAGGGGGCGGTGGCGCCAGGCCGCCGCCAAGCCCATGGTCTGCGCGCCTTCGTGGGCGGCTTTGAGCCTGGTCACGGAGGGCGCCAGGGCCACGGCCAAACCCAAGGCCAAGCCGCCCGCGGCCACACCATTGGCCTGACGTGGGTCCAGGCCGAGCAGGCTGGGCAACATGGGCCCCACCGCCATCGCGCAACCCAACACGGTTTGGTAGAGGCCCGTCAGGCGACCGCGGTGGGTGGCGGGCACGTTGTGGGCGATGAGGGCTTCGGTGGCGTTCCAGGCGGCGGCGGCGCCGATGCCGGCCATCAGGGCCAGGCCGCACCAGGCCGCGTAGTCGTCGGTCAGCAGGTAGCCCAGGCAGGACAGCAGTTCCATCCCCAGGCCGATGCGGTAGGCCCGGCCCACGCCGATGCGGGCAAAGACGTGCGGCACCACCGGCACCAGCAAGGCCACACTGACAAAGGCCAGCATGGCAAAGCCGCCAATGGCCGTGGCGCTGACCCCCGCCGTTTGCAATCGCACCGCCAGCACGGGGTTGAGCAGGCTGTAGCTGAGCACCACCATCGTGGTCCCCAGCATCACGCGCCACAGGCCGGCGGGCAGTTTCAAGGCCTTCACACTCAGCTCAGCCACCCTCGCCGGTGGAAGTACCACATGGGCACCACCGCGCTGGCGATCATCAGGGCCACGGTGTAGGGGTAGCTCCATTCGCCCAGGAAGGCCATCTCGGGGAACTTCAGGTTCATGCCGTAGACGCTGGCGACCAGGGTGGGTGGCAGCAGCGCCACCGAGGCCACCGAGAAGATCTTGATGATCTTGTTCTGGTTGATGTTGATGAAGCCGACGGTGGCGTCCATCAGGAAGTTGATCTTGTCGAAGAGGAAGGCCGTGTGGCTGTCCAGCGAGTCGATGTCACGCAGAATCTGGCGGGCTTCTTCGAACTGCTCGGCGCTGAGCATGCGGGCGCGCATCATGAAGCTGACGGCGCGGCGCGTGTCCATCACGTTGCGGCGGATGCGGCCGTTCAAGTCTTCCTGGCGGGCAATGGCGGCCAGCGCTTCGCCAGCGGCCTGGTCGTTGACCTCGGACTTGAGCACGCGGTGGCTGACTTTTTCCAGGCCGTCGTAGATGCCTTCGAGCGTGTCGGCGGAATACTCGGCGTCGGCGTCGTAGAGCTTGAGCAGCACGTCCTTGGCGTCTTCGATCAGGGCGGGGATGCGGCGCGCGCGCATGCGCAGCAGGCGGAACACCGGCAGGTCTTCGCGGTGGATCGAGAACAGCACGTTGTTGTGCAGGATGAAGGCCACGCGGACGTTGCGGGGCGCTTCGTCGTCGTCGATCAGGAAGTCGGAGCGGATGTGGATGGCACCGTCTTCTTCGTAGAAGCGGGCGGATTCTTCCAGGTCGTCGTCGATGATGTCTTGGGGGATGACCAGGCCGAAGCGGACCGCGATCCAGCCTTTTTCTTCGGGCGTGGGGTCTTCCAGATCGACCCACACCGGGGCGACCGGGGTCAGTTCGTCCTGGCTGTCGATTTCTTCTTGGAAAAGCCGGCCATTGGCCAGCGTGAAGACGTTGAGCATGCGATCTCCAGCGCCAAACAGCGGCGCGCGCGGATGAGGGGGTGGTGATGAAGGTAGACCGCCCGCTCCGCGCTTGAAACCTGGGCGCCGCGCCTGCTAATCGAGGCCGATGCGCCAGTCAGCTGGAGGGGCGGTCACCGAGGCGGTGTGTCCAAGGTGATCGCTCCGAAAAGCTCCGAAATCGGTAAGCCCGTATTGTCGTGTAAAAAGGCCCCATGGCCCTTCCTTCGTCCCGACTTGACCTCAATTTGTTCCGCGTGATGGACGCTGTTTTCGAGCATGGCGGCATCTCTGGCGCGGCTCGCCACCTGCACCTGAGCCAGCCGGCGGTGAGCCATGCGCTGGCGCGGCTGCGCAGGCTGTGGGGCGATCCTTTGTTTGTGCGCCAGGGCAACCACATGGTGCCCACGGAATTGACGCGGCGGGTGATTGGCGAAGTGCAGGCACATCTGCGTGGTTTGCAGTCGGTGATGGCCCAGGCTGAGAAGTTTGACCCGGGCTCCTTGAACATGACGGTGCGGCTGGGCATGCGCGATGTGCTGGAGGCGATCACCTTGCCACCGCTGATGGCGCGCTTGGCCGAGGTGGCGCCGGGCGTGAAACTGGCGAGCGTGCGGGTGCCGCGTGATGCCTTGGCCCAATCGCTCACCTTGGGCGAAGTCGACCTGATCATCGACCGGCAACGGCGGGTGGATGGGCGCATCAAGGGCGAACGCCTGGCCGATGAAAGCCTGGCAGTGATCATGCGGCGGGATCATCCTTGGGCATCAAGCCCATTGGAGGTGAGTGCCTACTTTTTGGCCAAGCACGTGATGGTGTCGATGCAACCGGATCAGGCCGACCCTTTGCAGACGGTGTGGGCGGCCTTGGGGCAAGGCGAGCGGGATGTGATCCTGCGCTGCCAGCATTACTTTTCAGCCGCCAACGTGGTGCTGCACAGCGATGCCCTGCTGACCTTGCCGCGCACCTACGCGGAGGAGCTGGCCCGCAGCATGCCGCTGGTGGTGCGCGATCTGCCGCTGCCGGTGCCTCCCATCACCATCTGGATGTATTGGCATGCCGACCGGGACGATGATCCGGTGCACCGGTGGTTGCGGGCCAGTGTGTGCGCCGGGGCGAGGCAGGCGATGTCGGGGGCTGCCTGGGGTGAGGTCAAAGCCCCGACTGTTTGAACAACCGCATGCAGTCATTCATTTTGTGCATGACTTGCGATGCAAATTCATCATTTGCGACTAGAACCCAGCGGGCGTAGCATCCGCGCATTCCCCCACAGGAGACACGACCATGAACTTCCAGCCCAGCGACCGCGCCAAGAAGACGGCGGATGCCGTTCGAGCCTTCATCAAAACCCACATCGAGCCGATCGAGGCTGAGCACTGGCAAGGCATCCTGGGCCAACGTCACGGTGGTGACTGGACCCAGTGGACGATCCCGCCCCGCGTGGAAGAACTCAAAGCCAAGGCCAAGGCCGAAGGCCTGTGGAACCTCTTCCTGCCCGACGCCGAACTGGGCGCGGGGCTGAGCGTGCTGGAGTACGCCTTCAGTTGCGAGGAAACCGGCCGCAGCATGATGGCGCCCGAGATCTTCAACTGCGCCGCGCCCGACACCGGCAACATGGAAGTGCTGTGGAAGTACGGCAACGCCGAGCAAAAGGCCCAATGGCTGACGCCCTTGCTGGCCGGTGAGATCCGCTCCGTCTTCTTCATGACCGAGCCCGACGTGGCCTCGTCCGACGCGACCAACATGGAAGCGACTGCGGTGGTCGACGGTGACCACATCGTGCTCAACGGCAAGAAGTGGTGGTCGTCCGGTGTGGGCGATCCGCGCTGTGCCATCGGCATCTTCATGGCGCGCACGCCCAATGCCGATGCAGGCCGCCATGGTCAGCACTCGATGGTGCTGGTGCCCATGAACACGCCTGGTGTCGAGATCAAGCGCATGTTGCCGGTGTTCGGTGAATACGACGAGCCGCACGGCCACGGCGAGGTGCACTTCACCAATGTGCGCGTGCCGGTGTGCAATTTCATCGCCGGCCCGGGCCGTGGTTTCGAGATCGCCCAAGGCCGCCTGGGCCCGGGCCGCATCCACCACTGCATGCGCATGCTGGGTGCCGCTGAAAAATCGCTGGAACTGGCGATCCAACGTGGCCTCAAGCGCGTGGCGTTTGGCAAGCCCATCATCAACCTGGGTGGCAACCGCGAACGCATCGCCGAATGCCGCGTGGCCATCGACCAGGCCCGACTGCTGACCCTGCAAGCCGCCTGGAAGATCGACACCCTGGGCGTGATGGCCGCGCTGACCGACGTGGCCGCGATCAAGGTGGTGGCGCCCAATGTGCTGCAACAGGTGGTGGACTTCGCCATCCAGATCCACGGGGGCATGGGCGTGTCGCACGACACCCCCTTGAGCGCCTTCTTCAACCAGGCCCGCAGCCTGCGCCTGGCCGATGGCCCGGATGAAGTGCACAAGGGCATGATCGCCCGCCTGGAATTGATGAAGTACGGAGTGTCTCGATGAGCGACGCGGTGGCCGTGAACCCGCGGGTGAAGGGCGTGCAGGACCAGGGCGGCGCCGTTCGCTCGGGTGAAGAGCTCAAGATCCCGGCGGTGGACGCCTGGTTGAAGGCGAAGGTATCTGGTCTGCAAGGCCAGCCCGAGGTCACGCAGTTTTCGGGCGGCGCCTCCAACTGGACCTACCGCCTGAAGTACCCGAACGCCGACTACATCCTGCGCCGCCCGCCCGCCGGCACCAAGGCCAAGGGCGCGCACGACATGGGCCGCGAGTTCCGTGTGCAGAGCGCGCTCAAACCCGTCTACCCGGTGGTGCCGACCATGGTCGGGCATTGCAGTGACGAGTCCCTCATTGGCTCGGAGTTTTACGTGATGGAGCGCATCGCCGGCATCATCCCGCGCAAGAACATGCCGCGCGGTTTGAACCTGGATCAAGCCACCACGCGCCAGCTTTGCACCAATGTGCTGGACAAGCTGGTGGACCTGCACAAGGTGGATGTGAAAGCCACGGGGCTTGAATCATTGGGCAAGGGCAGTGGCTACTGCCGCCGCCAGATCGAGGGCTGGAGCGACCGCTACACCAAGGCCAAGACCTGGAACGTGCCCTCGTACAGCTACGTCATCGCCTGGCTGAAAGAACACATCCCCGAAGACGTGGCCAGCTGCGTCATCCACAACGATTGGCGCTTTGACAACGTGGTGCTGGCCGAAGATGACCCGACGCGCGTGATTGGCGTGCTCGACTGGGAAATGGCCACGCTGGGCGACCCGCTGATGGACCTGGGCAACAGCCTGGCCTACTGGGTGCATGCCGACGACAGCAAGTTTTTGATGTCGACCCGCCGCCAGCCTACGCACCTGCCGGGCATGCTGCGCCGTGAAGAGGTGGTCGATTACTACCTGGACCGCATGAAGCTCAAGCCCGAAAACTGGGTGTTCTACGAGGTGTACGGCCTGTTTCGCCTGGCTGCCATCGTGCAGCAGATCTACTACCGCTACCACCACAAGCAGACGCGCAACCCGGCCTTCAAGAACTTCTGGCTGCTGGCCAACTACCTGGACTGGCGCTGCAAGGGCATGATCAAGCGGAGCGGCATTTAAAGCATGGGCGCTATCTACCTCATCCGCCACGGCCAGGCCTCGTTCGGCAGCAACGACTACGACCAGCTCTCGCCCATCGGCCACGAGCAGGGGCGCGTGTTGGGCAAGGCGCTCAAGGCGCGGGGCGTGGTGCCTGACCTGCTCATCAGCGGCAGCATGAAGCGCCATCAACAGACGGCCATCAACTGCCTGGAAACCTTGGGCTGCACGCTGGGCCTGGAACTGCACCAGGGCGTCAACGAGTTCAACCACGAGAACGTGATCGAGGTGGCCGAGCCGCGCTACGTCGACAAGCTGGTGATGATGGGCGAGATGGCCACCTCGGGCGATCCGCGCCGCGCTTTTCAAAGCTTCTTCAAAGGCGCGGTCACGCGTTGGGTGGAGGGCGAGTATGCGCACGAGTATGCCGAGACCTGGGCCGATTTCCGCGCTCGCTGCGTGGCCGCGCTGGAGGACATCGTGCGCCAGAGCAGCCCGAAGGGCACGACACTGGTGTTCACCTCCGGCGGCACCATCAGCGTGATCTGCGCCCACCTGTTGGGGCTGAGCGACGCCCAAGCCTTCACCATCAACTGGACGCTGGCCAACGCTGGCGTGACCAAGTTGCTGGCCGGCCGCGACGGCTTGCACCTCATCTCGATCAATGAACATGCGCACCTGGAAGGTGGCGACAAGGGTCTTTTGACCTATCGTTGAGGCTTGTTCAAAACAAGCGCTGGGAAAAAACTCATGAAGACATTCTTGAAGGCCGTGCTCGGCCTGTTGTTGTTGGCCGTGGTGCTGACCGCAGGCGGCGTGGCCCTGACCTGGGCGCCCGACCGCCCGGTTGAGGCCCTCAAGGCGCGCTGGGCGCCCGCGCCTTCGCAGTTCATCACGGTGCAGGGCATGCAAGTGCACCTGCGCGACGAAGGCCCCAAGGATGACCCGGAGCCCATCGTGCTGCTGCACGGCACCTCGGCCAGCCTGCACACCTGGGACGGCTGGGCTGAGGCCCTCAAGGGCCAGCGCCGCGTGATCCGGCTTGACCTGCCCGGCTTCGGGCTCACCGGCCCCGCGCCGGATGGCGATTACCACCTCACGCGCTACACCGGCTTCATGAAGGACGTGTTCGACCAGTTGGGCCTCAAGCAGGTCGTGCTGGCTGGTAACTCCTTCGGGGGCACCGTGTCGTGGATGACGGCGCAGGCTTACCCGGATCGGGTGTCGAAGCTGGTGCTGGTGGATGCGGGCGGCTACCCCTACCAAGCCACCTCCGTGCCCATCGGCTTCAAGCTGGCGCAGATCCCGGCGCTGCGCCCCGTCATCGCCAATGTGCTGCCGCGCAGCATGATCGAATCGAGTGTGCGCAGCGTGTATGGCGATCCGACCAAGGTGACGCCCGAACTGGTGGATCGTTACTACGAGCTCACGCTGCGCGAGGGCAACCGCGATGCGCTCAGCGCCCGTTTCAAGCAATCGCCCGGCGGCGAGCATGCCGAACTGATCAAGCAGTTGCGTCAACCCACGCTGATCCTGTGGGGCAGCAAGGACGGTCTGATCCCGCCCGACAACGCTGCGCACTTCAAGCAGGACATCGCTGGCAGCCAGCTGGTGATGTTCGAGGGCCTGGGCCATGTGCCGCAGGAGGAAGACCCGGCGCGCACCGTGGCGGCGCTGAAAACCTTCCTGACCCTCAAGTAAAACCTCAAGGACACGCGCCATGCCCACACGACAGACCATCCTGATCACCGGCGCCAGCTCCGGCCTGGGCGAGGGCATGGCCCGTGAATTTGCCGCCAAGGGCCGCCACCTGGCCCTGTGCGCGCGCCGCACTGATCGCTTGCTGGCGCTCAAGGCCGAGCTGGAGGCTCAGCACCCCGGCGTGCGAATCTCCGTGCGTGCGCTGGACGTGAACGACCACGCTCAGGTCTTCGAGGTCTTCCGCGCCTTCAAGGACGAGTTCGGCGCGCTGGACCGCGTCATCGTCAACGCCGGCCTGGGCAAGGGCCAGCCCATCGGCAAGGGCCGCTTCGATGCCAACCTGCAGACCGCGCAGACCAACTTCATCGCCGCGCTGGCGCAGTGCGAAGCGGCGATGGAGATTTTCCGTGCGCAGAATAGCGGCCACCTGGTGGGCATCTCGTCGATGAGCGCGATGCGCGGCCTGGGCCGCAACCTCACCACCTACGCGGCCACCAAGGCGGGCTTCGCGGCGCTGCTCGAAGGCATCCGCGCCGACGTGATGGGCCGCACGCCCATCGTGGTCACCACCATCTTCCCCGGCTACATCGAAACCGAGTTGAGCAGCCAATCGGCCAAGACGCCGTTGATGGTGGACACGCAATCGGGTTGCCGCGCGCTGGTGGCCGCCATCGAGCGTGAACCGGCCACCGCCTGTGTGCCACGCTGGCCGTGGGCGCTGATCGCGTGGTACATGCGCTTCGCGCCCTTGAGCTGGGTGGCCAAGGTATCCTAAGATGCCTGAAACCGGACACCTTCTTTTATGCAGCCCATCGCCCACGATTTCACCGACGAAGACATTGCCGCCCTGGAGGATTGGTGCGAGCGACTGAGCCAGCATCAGCCCGAGGTGGCGCCTGACTGGGTCGATGGTTACCTGACCGCCCTGATCTGCGGCCCGCGCGTTGTGGCTCCCAGCGAGTACCTGACCCTGATGTTCGGCGAATCGCTGATGCACGTGCTGAGCAAGGCCGAAGACTTCGAGGAAGTCATGGCCCTGCTGATGCGCCGCTGGAACGCCCTGGCCAGTGAGTTGCACCCTGATCGCCTGCTGGACGCGCCCGACGAGGTGCACCTGAACCCGCTGATGTCGGAGTACCCGCAGGACGAGATCGCCGAGAAGCTGGCCGAAGGGCTGATCAATGACGAGCAAGCCATGAGCCTGCAAACCGGTGGCGGTTGGGCTCGTGGGTTTGGCCAGGCCCTGCTCGATTTCGAAGACGATTGGGAAGTCTTTGCACCTGGTTCGCCCGAGTACGAGATGGTGGACTTCAATGTGCAGGCCGTGCTGGCCCTGACCTTGACCGAGCGCGAGGCCCTGCGCCAATTCTGCGAAGAGGCCTACAACGAGGCCGACTTGTCGCGCGACGACCTGATCGCCCAAGCCATGCTGTCGGTTCAAGACCTGCGCCTGTTCTGGATGCAGCACCCGCCCAAGTCTGTGCCGGTGCGCAACGAAGACAAGGTGGCGCGCAACGAGCCTTGCCCGTGCGGCAGTGGCTTGAAGTACAAAAAGTGTTGCGGTGCGGTGGCGGGCACCGTGCACTGATGAACACTTAGACTGGCTGGTTCACAGCGAGGCGGCCAGCCGCGCCGCCTGATCTATCGCTTTCTTGGCGTCCAACTCGCCCGCTTCAAAAGCCCCGCCGATCACGTGCACCTTCTGGCCCGAGCCTGCCAGGGCATCGGCCAGTTCGCGCAGCGGCTCCTGGCCCGCGCACAGCACCACGGTGTCGCAAGGGATCCAGGTCGGGTCCACGCGCTTTTCACCGTAGGACACCATCAGACCCTCGTCGCCGATGCGTTCGTAGTTGACGCCGCCCACCATCTGCACGTTCTTCATCTTCAAAGCGCTGCGGTGGATCCAGCCGGTGGTTTTGCCCAGGCCTTTGCCCAGCGTGCCTTTTTTGCGTTGCAGCAGCGTCACCTCGCGCGCGGGTGGGCTGACGACGGGTTTGCCGGGGCTGAGGCCGCCCGGCGACAGGGCCGGGTCGGTCACGCCCCACTCTGCCTGCCAGACGGCCAAATCCAGCGTGGGTGAATGGCCATCACCCACCAGGTACTCGGCCACGTCAAAACCGATGCCGCCCGCGCCGACCACGGCCACGCGGTGGCCCACGGGTTTTTTGTGGCGCAGCACGTCGATGTAGCTCAGCACCTTGGGGTGGTCCTGGCCGGGGATGCGTGGGTTGCGCGGGATCACCCCCGTGGCCACGATGACCTCGTCGAAGCCCTGCAGATCGGCCGCGTGCACGGTGGTGTCCAGGTGCAGCTCGACCCCGGTGACCTCTACCCGCTTGCGCAAGTAACGCAGCATCTCGTGGAACTCTTCCTTGCCGGGCACCTGCCGCGCCATGTTCAGTTGCCCGCCAATCTGGCTGGCGGCTTCGAACAAATGCACCTCGTGGCCACGCTCGGCCAGCACGGTGGCGGCGGTCAGGCCGGCCGGGCCTGCGCCCACCACGGCAAAGCGACGTTTGGCGGTGGTGGGCGTGTAGACCAGCTCGGTCTCATGGCAAGCGCGCGGGTTCACCAGGCACGAGCTCACCTTGTTCTTGAAGACGTGGTCCAGGCAGGCCTGGTTGCAGGCGATGCAGGTGTTGATTTCGTCGGCACGGCCTTGCGCGGCCTTCTTGACGAAGTGCGGATCGGCCAACAAGGGCCGCGCCATCGAGACCATGTCGGCGCTGCCATCGGCCAGGATCTGCTCGGCCACCTCGGGCGTGTTGATGCGGTTGGTGGCCACCAGCGGGATGTCGATGCCGGCGCTGCTCAGCTCAGCCTTCATCTTCCGCGTGATCCAGGCGAAGGCCGCGCGCGGCACGCTGGTGGCGATCGTGGGCACACGCGCTTCATGCCAGCCGATGCCGGTGTTGATGATGCTGGCGCCTGATTGGGCGATGGCCTTGCCCAGCATCACCACCTCGTCCCAGCTGCTGCCATTGGGCACCAGGTCGATCATGGACAGGCGGTAGATGATGATGAAGTCGCGGCCCACCGCCTCGCGCGTGCGCTGCATGATCTCGACCGGCAGGCGCATGCGGTGGCTGTAGTCGCCGCCCCACTGGTCGGTGCGCTGGTTGGTGTGTTGGGCCAAGAATTGATTGATCAGGTAGCCCTCGGAGCCCATGATCTCGACGCCGTCGTAGCCTGCCTCACGGGCTTTTTGCGCGCAGTTCACGAAGGCGCGGATCTGGCGCTCTACCCCACGTGCCGACAAGGCAAAGGGTGTGAACGGCGAGATGGGCGACTGGATGCGCGAGGGCGCCACCGCCAGCGGGTGGTAGGCATAGCGCCCGGTGTGCAGGATCTGCAGCGCGATCTTGCCGCCGGCCTCGTGCACGGCCTGCGTCACCACCTGGTGCCGTTTGGCCGCGCCCGAGGTGGCCAGCGTGCCCGCGAAAGGCTTGACCCAACCGGCCAGGTTGGGCGAAAAACCGCCCGTCACCATCAGCCCCACATCGCCTTCGGCCCGCTCGCGGAAATACGCGGCCAGTTTGCGCAGGTCACGCCCGTCTTCCAGTCCGGTGTGCATGGAGCCCATCAGCACGCGGTTCTTCAGGGTGGTGAAGCCCAGGTCGAGCGGTGCGAGCAGGTGGGGATACAAGGCATGGGGCATGGCCAGGTCCGAAGGTTGACAACCCCCGGATCGTAGGCCGAAATCAGGCGGCCGCTGCTTCGCGCTTGATGGTGGCCTCGAAGCACAGGTAGGCCAGCAAGGCCAGCAGCAGCGGCCCCAGGTAATAGATGGCGCGGTAGGCCAGCAGGCCGCCAATCAACTCGGCATGGGGCACGGTGCTGCCCAGCAATGCAATGAACACCCCTTCCAGCACCCCCAGCCCGCCGGGGATGTGGGCCAACACGCCCGCCACCGCGCTGACCATCAAGGCCGAGATCACCGCCAGGTAGGACACACTGTCGGGCATCAAGGCGTGGATGGCCGCGGCATTGGCCAGCCAGTTGGCCGATGACAGGGCCAGTTGCAAACAGGCCATGCGTCCGGAAGGCAGGGCCACCTTCTGACCTCGGACGGTCCAGCGTCGGCGGGTTGACCAGAAGCACGCCGCCACGTAAGCCAGGGGCACCAGGCACAGCACCAGACCGACCCACCGCAAGGACGCGGAGGTCACGCTCCAGTCGCTCGGCAATGCCACCACGGGAAAGACCAGGCAGATGCCCAGCAGCAAGGGGTAGGCCAGCCAGTTGACCAGCATGCTCAGGCCCACCAACTTGACCACCTGGGGCACTTTCAGCCCCAGCCGTGCATAGAGGCGGTAGCGAAAGCCGACGCCCCCCACCAAGGTGCCCAGGTTCAGGTTGACCGCATAGCTGGACGTGGCCACGCCCGACATGCGCCACCGTGGCAAAGGGTGGCCCAGGTAGTGCCATCCGAACAGCTCGAAGCTGCCATAGATGGTGTAGCTCAGCAGCGCAAAACCGGCGGCCGTGGCCAAGGTGGTGGGCGAGATGTCGCGCAGGGCCTGGCCCACGGCGGGCCAGTCGATGTCCCGTGCTTTCCAGACGATCAGCGTGATCACGCCCAAGGTGAAGGCGCTGATCAGGATGCGCTTGACCACCGGCCACCAACCCGCAGCGGACATCTGCGCCCAGGCCCTGGTGGCTGATTTCATGCGCGCCTTTGCTCGGGGTCGAGCACGGCTTCGTTGACCCGGGTCACGTCGCTGGCTTGCCCCGTGGTGGTGGCCGTGGCCAGCGCCGGGCGGTGCCTGGGCAACCAGGCCGCCCAGGCGGGGAAGCGGCGCAGGACGTGGAACACCAGCACGCTCAAACCCAGGCGCCACGCGAGGCGGTGGCCGGCCTCGGGCTCCTTCACATGCTGGCAGTGGTGTTGGATCAGGTACTGCAGGCGCTCACGCAGGTGCTGGTTGAAGCGCTTGTCCCAGATGAACAGGTTCGCTTCCAGGTTCAAGGACAGGCTGAGCGGATCCAGGTTGCTGGAGCCCACGGTGGACCATTCGTCATCCGCCAGCGCGACCTTGCCGTGCAAGGGCCGCTCGCAATACTCGTGGATGCGCACCCCTGCGCCCAGCAGATAGTTGTACAGGATGCGGGCGGCCAGTTTGACGATGGGCATGTCGGGCTCACCCTGCAGGATCAAGGTGACTTTGACGCCGCGCCGCGCCGCATTGCGCAGGTCACGCAGCAAACGGTAGCCGGGAAAGAAATAGGCGTTGGCCACGATCAGCTCGTGTTTGGCGGCGCGGATGGCCAGGCGGTACTGGCGCTCGATGTCGTTCTGATGGTGGCGGTTGTCGCGCGAGACAAACGAAGCCCACGAGGGCACGCTGGCGTCCGGACGGTTCATGCCTTGAGACTTGGGGGCGCGTGGCCACCAGCGATGTCGTGGGCGGCCAGGCCTGGCCGCAGCCAAGGCAAAGCGGTGGATGTCTTCCACGATGGGGCCGCGCACCATCACTGCATAGTCCTGCTTGGCTTGCGGGCCAAAGTCCGCCAGGTGGTCGGCTGAAAAGTTGATGCCGCCGACGAAGGCCTGCTGCGCATCCACCACCACCAGCTTGCGGTGCAGGCGTCGGAACATGTTCAGGCGCATGCCCATCAGGCGCGGTTGGGCGTCGAAGATCTGCACGTGCACGCCGGCCGCCGTCAGGGGGCCGATGAAGTCGTCGCTGAGGTCGGGCGAGCCGAATCCGTCCACCGTCAGCGTGACGCTCACACCGCGTTGAGCCGCGCCCAGCAAGGCCGCGTGCAGGCCCCAGCCCACCTTGTCCATGAACAGGATGAAAGTCTCGACCAGCACCTCGCGTTGCGCCTGGCCAATGGCCTCGAACACGCTGGGAAAGAAGGCCTCGCCGTTCTCCAGCAGCTCGATGTGGTCGAGGGGTTTCCAGCTGGGCTTCACAGTCGGATCTCTGCGGTCAAGGGGGCATGGTCGGACAGGTGTGACCAGGGGCGCGAGGACAGCACCTGTGGCTCGTGGACCTGCACGCCACGCGCATAGATGCGGTCCAGTTGCAGGCAGGGAAAGCGCGCCGGGAAGGTGCGGGGCGGGCTGCCGAAGGTGTCGACGAAGCAGTCGTGCAGGCCGGCGCAGCGGGTCAGGCGCTCGTGGGCGCGCAGGCGCCAGTCGTTGAAGTCGCCCGCGATGATCAAGGGGGCGTCGTCAGGCACTTCGCGGTCGATCAATTGGCACAGCAAATCGAGCTGTTGCTGGCGGTGCTTCTCGCGCAGGCCCAGGTGCACGCAGATGGCATGCACCTGCTGGCCCAGGGGCGGCACGTCCAGCACGCAGTGCAGCAGGCCGCGTTTCTCGGCGCCGTTCACCGAGGGCACCGTCACATCGTGGTTTTCAAAGCGGTGAATCGGGAATTTTGACAAGACCGCATTGCCGTGGTCGCCGTGCGGGTAGACCGCGTTGCGGCCATAGGCAAAGTCCGACCAGATTTCGTCGGCCATGAATTCGTATTGGGGCATCTGCGGCCACAGCGAGTGTTGGGCGGCGTGGTGGTCATGGCTGCCGTGTACTTCTTGCAGAAACACCACGTCGGCTTGCACGGTGCGCACCGCGTCGCGCAACTCCGGCAGGATGAATCGCCGGTTCAGGGCGGTGAAGCCCTTGTGGGTGTTCACCGTGAGAACGCGGAAACTGAAGTCGGTCGGTCGCATGGAGGTGGTTCCGTCGTGGGGGCCACCTTCATTGGGCAATCGGTGTGCCTGGCGATATGGCCTTGACTGTTGGCCATCGCCAGGAGCGCTTGGGGGTAAGCCCCGCCATCGCAATGAGGGGGGCAGGGCCCCAACGCGTGAGTTACCAAGACTTACAATTCGGCCCGTCGACTGTCCGACGAATTATTTGGGATGTTATGAAAAAAATCATTTCGGCCGCGCTCTTGACGCTGGCTGTGGGGGGCGTCAATGCCCAGGCGTACATGGGCGCCACGGCTGGGGTCAGCAACCTCAATCTGGACTGCGCTGGCGCCGTGAGTTGTGACAACAACGGTAGCGGATTCAAGCTGTATGGCGGTTATGCCTTTAACCCTGCCTTTGCGATCGAGGCTGGGTATCTGGACTTTGGCAAGGCCAGCGGAAGTGCTTACGGCTATGGCTATCTGGTCGACCTTGACATCAAGACCAATGCTGTCTTTGTTGCAGCTGCAGTGCGCGGTGATTTCACGCCTTCGTTTGGCGGTGCTGCGCGCCTGGGTGTGGCTGCAGTCAAAACCAAGGTGACGGGCAATGTCATCGGGTTAGGACGTTCGGAGAGATCTTCGTCCGCCGGCAAAGCCTACTTGGGCCTGAGCTTGGACTATGCCTTCACGAAAAATCTGAAAGGTGTCGCCGCAGCTGACTTCACCACAACGGACATCTATGACGACTCCGCTGCGGTGCGCATGTTCACCCTCGGCGCTCAGTACAACTTCTGAGTTGCTGTGATGGATGAAAGCCTCGCCAGGGTTCGCCGTGGCGGGGCTTTTTCATGCCCTATCGCATTCCCTAGGGATGCCCCAGCGTGCGGGTAACGGACATTTACAATCGCGCCGGTCGAATATTCGACGGTATGCCATCGGGACGGTTATGAAAAAAATCATGTCGGCAGCGGTTCTGACGCTGCTCGTGGGAGGCGCGCACGCGCAGTTTTACGTGGGCGGCGGTTTGGGTTTGGCCAAAGCGGACATCGACTGTGAAGCGGGGCTCCATTGCGACACCAGTGACGTAGGCTACAAGGCCTATGCCGGATACCGCGATCCCGCCAACAAAGTGTTTGGTTTCGAAGTGGGCTACCTGGACCTGGGCAAGGCCAAACTTGATGTCATCGGCTCAAGCATCGGCCTGGATGTCAAGGCCCGGGCCGTGTACCTGGCCGGCGCATTGCAAACCAACTTCACCCAGTCGTTTGGCGGTGGCGTTCGTCTTGGATCGGCCTACGTGAAGACCACCTGCACCGGCACCATCGGTGCATCGAGCGGCTCTGTCGACGACACCCACATGGCGGTCTACGCAGGCGGCAATCTGGACTACGCGTTCACGCCTCAGCTCAAGGGCGTGCTGTCGCTGGACATCACCCGGGCCAAATGCCCCGCAGGCACCGGTTCCGCCAATCTGCCCTCGGCCACGGTGGGCCTGCTGTCCATTGGCGCCCAGTACGGCTTCTAATTTTTCATACAGAGACGAAACACCATGAAGAAAATCATTTCGGCCGCGCTCTTGACGCTGGCCGTGGGCGGCGCCAGTGCCCAGGCCTACGTGGGCGGCGCCTTGGGCGTCACGAACGCGAACATTCCCTGCGCTGGCACCACCAAGTGCGACAAGACCGACACCGGTTTCAAGCTGTACGGCGGTTACACGGTGACCGAAGGTTTCGCGGTGGAAGCCGGTTACCTGGACCTGGGGCAGAACACGGCCAGCGTCGGCGTGGCCAACCTTGATTTCAAGACCCAGGCCGTGTTCGTGGCCGCTGCTGCGCGTGGTGAGTTCACGCCAGATTTGGGCGGCACCTTGCGCTTGGGCGTGGCGAGTGTGAAAACTTCGGGCAGGGCCGGCGCGAGCAGCGTTGGCGTGGTCTTGGGCGAGTCAGACACCAAAGGCAAGGTTTACTTTGGACTGTCGCTGGACTATGCCTTCACCAAGAACGTGAAGGGTGTGGTGTCGGCCGATTTCACCACTGCGGAAGTGGTGGGTGAATCGATGGGCGTGCGCATGCTCTCCATCGGCGCTCAGTACAACTTCTAAGCTGTACCAGACCAGCGGGGGCCTCATGCCCCGTCGGTCCCCGTGGACCGAGGCGCCTGCATTGGCCAGGGTTGGGCTTGCTCAGCCTGCGCCGTGCGGCGCGCTTCATCCTCCCGCTGTTCATGGCTGCGCGTGAAGCGCAAGTGCGTGATGTCCGGCGGAAAAAACATCCCCCAGCTCCATTCCAAAAAGATGCGCAGCCGCCGCCCGAACGAGGGCATCTGCGACAGGTAGTAGGCGCGCCACACCAGCCAGGCTGGCCAGCCTGTCAGGGCCACACCGCCCACCTCGGCCACGCCTTTGAGCCGCCCGATCGAGGCCATCATCCCGCGTGAGCGGTGGCTGAAGGGTTGCCCCGCCTGGCCACGGCTGCGGGCCATCAGGTTCCTGGCCAGGTGCAAGGCCTGCCGCACCGCGAACTGCGCCGTGGGCGGCGAGATGCTGTCATCGTGCTGGTTGGGCACCGCGGCGCAATCGCCCAAGGCCCACACCGTGGGGTGGCCCGGCACCGACAGATCGGGGTTGGTCGCGATGCGGCCTTGCTTCATCGGCAAGTCCAGCTGCCTGGCCAAGGGGTTGGCCTCGGTGCCAATGGTGCAGATCAAGGTGTGGCCTTCGATGATTTCGCCCGTGCTCAAGGTCACGCCCTCGGCCGACAAGGACTGCGCCCGCGTCTGCAGCCTCACGGCCACGCCGCGTTGGGTCAGCGAACTCAGGGCAGCCGCTCCAAGCCGGGCCGACAGCTCCGGCAGCAGGCGCTCAGTACCATGCAGCACCGTGATCTTCAATTCGCCGGCCTGCACCAAAGGGTAGTAACGCCGGATGCTGGCCAGGCAGTCCACCAATTCGCCCGCCACCTCCACGCCCGAGAAGCCCCCGCCAATGACGATGAAATGGCCCAGTTGGCGCCGCAGTTCGGCATCGGTTTCCAACTCGATGCGGGCCAGGCGGCGCAACACCATGTTGCGGATGTGCATGGCATCGCCCACGGTTTTCAGGGGCAAGGCGTGTTCGGCCATGCCGGGCAGCAGGTCCAGCCGTGCGCGGTTGCCAAAGGCCAGCACCAGGTGGTCGTAGTTCAGGGTGATCTCGCCCGCCAGCGTGCGGCAGACCAGTGTTTGGCTGGCCGCGTCCACCGACATGACCGCGCCCATGATGAAGCGGCTGCCGCCCCCCTTGCGGAGCATCTCGCGCACCGGCACCACCACCTGCTCCGGGAAGACCGACGCGCCCACGGCTTCCGGCAGCATGGGGTTGAAGGTGGTGTAGCTCTCGTCGGACACCAGGGTCAACTGCAGGCCGCCCGGCCATTGACGCTCCAGCGCACGGATCAAGGTGGTGCCGGCAAAGCCCGCACCAATGATGACTACGGAGGCAGCAGGGGGCATGAAAACGCTCGCATCCAAGAGTGGTGCGGCGGTTGCATGCACGAAGCGTGCGCGGGCAAAAAAAAGCACCCCGGGATGGGGTGCTCTTCTGGGTGGGCCAAGCCGGCTTGCTGCCGGGCAGGCCGATCAGGCTGCGGCCTTGGCCTTCAAACGCCAGGCGTGCAGCAGCGGCTCGGTGTAGCCACTGGGTTGTTCCTTGCCCTTGAACACCAGGTCCAGCGAAGCCTGGAAAGCCGCGCCAGTGGGGTTGGCCACCAGCGACTTGTACAGCGCGTCGCCCGCGTTCTGCTGGTCCACCACCGCGGCCATGCGCGTGAAGGTTTCGCGCACTTGCGCTTCGGTCACCACGCCATGTTGCAGCCAGTTGGCGATGTGCTGGCTGGAGATGCGCAGCGTGGCGCGGTCTTCCATCAGGCCGATGTTGTGGATGTCAGGCACCTTCGAGCAACCCACGCCCTGGTCGATCCAGCGCACCACATAACCCAGGATGCCCTGCACGTTGTTGTCCAGTTCCTGCTGCTTCTCGGCATCGGACCAGTTGGCGGTCTCGACCACGGGGATGGTCAGCAGGTTGGGCAGCAGCGCTTCCGCGTCTTCGTTCGACTTCTCGATTTCGATCTGCACGGCGGCCACGTTCACTTGGTGGTAGTGCAGCGCGTGCAGTGTGGCGGCCGTGGGCGAGGGTGTCCAGGCGGTGTTGGCACCCGCCTTGGGGTGGCCGATCTTCTGCTTGAGCATCTCGGCCATCAGGTCGGGCATGGCCCACATGCCCTTGCCGATCTGGGCGCGGCCGCGCAGGCCACATTGCAGGCCGATCAGCACATTGCGGCGCTCGTAGGCGGCAATCCAGGCGCTGGATTTGATGTCGCCCTTGCGCATCATCGGGCCGGCCAGCATGGCGGTGTGCATCTCGTCGCCGGTGCGGTCCAGGAAGCCGGTGTTGATGAAGGCCACGCGGCTTTCAGCGGCGGCAATGCAGGCTTTCAGGTTGGCGCTGGTGCGGCGCTCTTCGTCCATGATGCCCAGCTTGACGGTGCTGTCGGGCAGGCCCA
>CAZKPN010000029.1:0-15218 GCA_964554655.1 uncultured Aquabacterium sp.
CTGGACCTGACCACCAACACCCAGCCGGTGATGCTGGCTGCGGGCGTGGCCTGCTGGCGCGCTTGGCTGGCCGAGACCGGCTTGAAGCCAGCTGCCGTGGCCGGACACTCATTGGGCGAATACACGGCCCTGGTGGCCGCAGGCGCCTTGACCCTGGCCGATGCCTTGCCCCTGGTGCGTTTCCGTGCCCAGGCCATGCAGGAGGCCGTGCCCGTGGGCGTGGGCAGCATGGCCGCCATCCTTGGCCTGGACGCTGAAGCGGTCAGGGCAGGGTGCCTGGAGGCCGCCAAAGCCAGCGGTGAAGCGGTCGAAGCTGTGAACTTCAATGACCCCAAGCAAACCGTGATCGCCGGCACCAAAGCCGCGGTGGATCAGGCCTGCGTGGTGCTCAAGGCGGCAGGCGCCAAACGTGCGCTGCTGTTGTCCGTGTCGGCCCCGTTCCACTCCAGCTTGATGAAGCCCGCCGCTGAGCAGCTCAAGGCCAAGCTGGCGGCCACGACCTTCTCGGTGCCGGCCATCCCTGTCATCAACAACATCGATGTGGCCTCGGTCACGCAGGCTGATGAACTGCGGGATGCCCTGTATCGCCAGGCGTTCGGCCCGGTGCGCTGGGTGGAAACCATCCAGGCGCTGAAGGCTCGCGGCTTGACCCATGTGATTGAGTGTGGTCCCGGCAAAGTCTTGTCCGGCATGGTCAAGCGCATTGATGGCGAACTGATCAGCGCCACCATTTTTGACCCGGCATCCTTGCTGGAAGCGAAAGGGTTGCTGGCATGAGCGGCGCATCGACAACACCCCAAGTGGCGCTGGTCACTGGCGCCAGCCGCGGCATCGGGCGCGCGATCGCCGTGACCCTCGCCCAGCGTGGCTACAAGGTCATGGGCACCGCCACAACCGAATCCGGCGCGCAGTCCATCAGCGAAGCGCTGAGCGCGTTCCCAGGCAGCAAAGGCCTGGTCCTGAACGTGACCGACGCCGCTGCGGTGGATTCCACCATCGATGCCATCCTCAAAGAACACGGCGCGCTGCACGTGCTGGTCAACAACGCCGGCATCACACGCGACACCCTGGCCATGCGCATGAAGGATGACGACTGGGACGCGGTGCTGGACACCAACCTCAAGGCCGTCTTCCGCATGAGCCGCGCCGTGATGCGCCCCATGATGAAGCAACGCCATGGCCGCATCATCAACATCACGTCGGTGGTGGGGGCGATGGGCAATGGCGGCCAATCCAACTATGCCGCGGCCAAAGCGGGCGTGGCGGGCATGACCCGCGCCCTGGCGCGCGAGTTGGGCAGCCGCAACATCACGGTCAACTGCGTGGCCCCCGGTTTCATTGATACCGACATGACCCGCGCGCTGACCGACGAACAGCAAGCTACATTGAAGGCCCAGATCCCATTGGGGCGCCTGGGCCAACCTGAAGACATTGCCGAGGCGGTGGCTTTCCTGGCCTCGCCTCAAGCCGCTTACATCACCGGGACGGAATTACACGTCAACGGTGGCATGTTGATGAATTGAGTTTTTACGGGGTTCTCAAATTCGTTTTTCGGGTTTGGCGGTTTGCGCCGCTAACCCGCTAAAATCCCCGGTTTATTTGCACCCACTCCTGGAGGAGTCATGAGCGATATCGAAGCACGCGTCAAGAAGATCATTGCCGAACAACTCGGTGTAGCCGAATCCGAAGTCACCCCTGAAAAAGCCTTCGTGGCCGATCTGGGCGCTGATTCGCTGGACACCGTTGAATTGGTGATGGCGCTCGAAGACGAGTTCGGCATCGAAATCCCCGATGAAGAAGCTGAAAAGATCACCACCGTTCAGCTGGCCATCGACTATGCCAAGGGCCACGCCAAGGCCTAAAATAACGACTTGTTGATCACTGGGGCCCTTCGGGGCCTTGGTTGTCTCTAACCCTCAATTTTTTTTGACACACCCAGCATGACCCGTCGTCGCGTCGTTGTCACCGGCTTAGGCCTCGTCACCCCCGTTGGAAACACGGTCGATGAGTCCTGGGCCAATCTGATTGCTGGCAAGTCCGGCATTGACACCATCACCAAGTTCGACGCGTCGGCGTTTGCCTGCCGATTTGCCGGTGAGGTCAAGGGCTTCAACATCGAGGATTACATCCCCGCCAAAGAAGCCCGGCACATGGACACCTTCATCCACTATGGGCTGGCTGCCAGCATCCAGGCGGTCAAGGATTCCGGCCTGCCCATGGGCGATGCACTGGCCCCTGAAGTGGCCGAGCGCATTGGCTGCATCGTGGGCTCCGGCATTGGTGGCCTGCCTTTGATCGAGGCCACGCACCAAGAATACGCTGACCGCGGTCCCCGCCGCATTTCCCCATTTTTCGTCCCGGCTTCGATCATCAACATGATCTCGGGGCATGTTTCCATCCATTGCGGCTTCAAAGGCCCCAATCTGGCCATCGTCACGGCCTGCACCACCGGCTTGCACAGCATCGGCCAAGCCGCGCGCATGATCGAATACGGCGATGCCGACGTGATGGTGGCTGGCGGCTCCGAAGCCACGGTTTCGCCGCTGGGCATTGGTGGTTTTGCCGCTGCCCGCGCCTTGTCCACGCGCAACGATGACCCGCAAACGGCATCGCGCCCCTGGGACAAGGACCGCGACGGTTTCGTCCTCGGCGAAGGCGCCGGCGTGATGGTCGTCGAAGAGTATGAGCACGCCAAAGCCCGTGGCGCCAAGATCTACGCTGAGATCAGTGGTTTTGGCATGAGCGCCGACGCGTACCACATGACCGCGCCTGATGTCGACGGCCCCACGCGTTCCATGATGGCTGCGCTGCGCAACGCCGGCCTCAACCCGGACCAGGTGCAGTACCTCAATGCACACGGCACCTCGACCCCGCTGGGCGATGCCAATGAGACCAACGCCATCAAGCGTGCTTTTGGGGACCATGCCAAGAGCCTGGTGGTCAACTCGACCAAATCCATGACCGGCCACTTGTTGGGAGGCGCGGGCGGCATCGAGTCGGTGTTCACCGTGCTGGCCATCCATCATCAGATCTCGCCACCCACCATCAACATCTTCAATCAGGATCCTGAGTGCGACCTGGATTACTGCGCCAACACCGCGCGCGAGATGAAGATCGATGCGGCCTTGAAGAACAACTTTGGATTCGGTGGCACCAACGGCTCGCTGGTTTTCAAGCGCGTCTGACATTCGACCTTTGAGCGCCCGTTCCATGCCTTTCGCCGATGACATCGCGGGGGCAGGGCACGGGCGCTTTTTACATCAGGGCTTGCTGGGTTCAAGTGCGCAGTGGCCACTGCCGCTGGGCGTGACGCAGGTACCCTTCCTTCGTTGGGCGGCCAGGGCTTTGCTCATGTTCGCCACGGCCTTGTTGCTGACGTGGGCGTGGGCACTCTTTTCACAAGCCCGATCCGGCCAAGGCTCCTGGCTTCCCGCAGGGATCGCATCTGCGGTGGGCTTGCCCTGGCTGATGATGACCTGGCGCTCATGGCAGCGCCTGAGCATCGATGGGATGGTGACTTTGCATTGGGGCGGTTTGCCACCTTTCCGTCTCGCCAGTTCTCCTGCTGAAATCCCGCCCGGCTGGTCGGTGAACGATGGAGAGCAAGCTGGCCAACAAGCCGTTGCTGTTCATGTGGTTTTTGACCTCGGCGTTTGGGTCCTTGTCAAAATGGTTCCCACAGGCAAAGACGGCCTCGTGACGTCTTGGTCATGGCTGAATGCAAGGATTTGTTTCCAAGGCAGTGCAGGGCACCACTTGCGGGCATTGCTGTTCAGTTCGCGGGCCAATCAAGTCGGGTCAGAGCAAGTGGTGGCATCATCCGCAAATCATCAACGTCAGTGGTCCAACTTGCTTTCATCATTCAACACCAACGACCAGGTTGTCGGCAATAAGGGCTTGATCCGAATGGAGGCGAGCGCCCAAGGCATGGTTGTGGCCGACAGTGATTTTGCCGACACGCTGATCCTGGTTGAGTCCGAGCAGGCAGTTCCCCAAAGGATCCGTTCGTGACACCGCCGCGCATGCCTTCAGAACCGCCCGTGATGCCGGACCAGCCTGTGTCGGCGCAGGCCTTCGACCCGTCGATGACCTTGGGCGTTGAAGGCCAGGAAACCGGCCCGGTCACACCCATCGTGGATGTGGACGCCTTGTTGGTCGAGCGCGTGCAACGCGGCGATCAACGTGCTTTTGAAATGCTGGTGGTCAAGTACGAGCGCCGCATCCAGCGTCTGATTGCCCGCATGGTGCGCGACGTTGACCTGGTGGAAGACATTGCCCAGGAAACCTTCATCCGCGCTTACCGGGCCCTGCCCAACTTCCGTGGCGAAAGCGCCTTCTACACCTGGCTTTACCGCATTGCCGTCAACACCGCCAAAAAGGCGCTGATTGGTTTGCGCCGTGACCCATTGGTCACCGAATCAGCGCGCGCAGGCTCGGGTGATGACGACGACTCCGACACCTCCCGTGTTGAGAACGAGCTGACTACCGGGGAAACCCCAGAATCCTTGATGGCCAGCCGCCAGATTGCCAACACGGTCAATGCCGCGATCGAGGCCTTGTCCGAAGACCTGCGCCAGGCGATCACCTTGCGTGAAATCGAAGGCCTCAGCTACGAAGAGATCGCCGAGGTGATGGGCTGCCCGATTGGCACGGTTCGATCGCGCATTTTCCGGGCTCGGGATGCCATCGCGCAACGACTGCGCCCCCTGCTGGACACCAAAGACGGCGATCGTTGGTGAAGTTGAGTGAACTTTTTGTGAACTGGCGCCTCTGAATTGCCAGGATGGCCAAAATTCCTTGGCCTGATTTCAATGTCGACACGGAGCCCACCTATGTCTGACCGCCGCATGGATGATGATTTGCCCTTGGAAGCGCTTTCGGCTTTGGCCGATGGCGAGGCTGACGTGGCCGAAGTCGCCCGCGCTTGTGCCTCGTGGCGTGATGATGCCAAGGTCCGCGCTCGCTGGAGCGACTACCACCTCATTGGTGACGTCATGCGCTCTGATGAGTTGGCCGATGCCTCCGGCAGTTCGCATTTCCTCAAATCATTCCGTGAGCGGCTGGTTCAAGAGCCAGTGGTGCTGGCGCCAGCCGGCCTGGTGGCTCGCCATCAGCCTTCTGTGGTGGACATTGGCGTGTTGGCCGTGCCGCCCGCCGAGCCTTTGCGCCGACGCGTGTGGGCTGGTCCCATGGCGGTGGCGGCTTGCTTCGTGATGGTCGTGGGCGCCTTGGTGACCAACCAAGGTGGTTTGCCACCAGGTTCGTCCTTGCCTGCCAACAGCCTGGCGCAGGGCTCATTTCCCGCGCCAGACCGCGCCCAAGCCTTCGCGCCCTCCACGGCGACCGCTGCGACTTGGTCGGGTCACGGCGTGACCGCAGCCTCTTTGGCTGAGGGCGCTGCCTTTCCCTCCGCGCTGGGCAATGATCCCGCAGAGGCGGGTGCGTCCGTCTGGCGTGATCCACAGCTTGAGCAAGCCCTGTCAGCGCGCCGTGTTCAAGGCGATGGCGAGCCATCATTTGCTTCTTCCGGTGGCTTGGCGCGCAATGTGCTCTATGAAACGCCCTGATCACTGCATTGTTTGAAATCCACCATTCTGTGATGTGACGCCGCTGTGGTTTGCCCAAGCGGCGTTGCCGTTTGTGGAGTTCTTGCTGCTGGGTGCCGCTTTACCAACAGAAACCATCGAATGGTGAACTGTCATCCGGTTGAGCGGCTCCAACGTTGATTCAATCGTTACTTGTTTGTATTTGTGAGGTTTTCAGCAATGACATCTTCTTTCCAGTCGGGACCTTCCACCAGCTCGGTCGTGCGTCGCACCTTGGTCGTGGGCGGCGTCGTGATGGCGGTGGGCCTGTTATTGAGCTCCAGCCTGTTGCCCCACGCTTCTCAGGCGCAGCAGCCAGCCACCGTGTTGGCCGCAGCCACGCCTGTGATCGTTCCTTCGCCAACCACTCCCCCTGGTCCCTTGTTGGTCCAGGGGCTGCCTGACTTCACCCAGTTGGTGGAGCGAGTGGGGCCGTCTGTGGCCAGCGTTCGCACCACCCAACGAGTTGCCACTGATGCTGGCGAAGAGGGCGGTGACGATGCTGATGCGCAGATGCGTGAGTTCTTCCGCCGCTTTTTTGGCACGCCCATGCCAGGGCAAGGCCAGCGAAAAGGCACCCCCAAGGCCACGCCCAAAGGCGATGCCGAGGGCGAAGAGCGTCCCCGTGGCTTGGGCTCCGGCTTCATCCTGAGTGCCGACGGTCTGGTCATGACCAATGCCCACGTCATTGATGGCGCAGATGATGTCTACGTCACCTTGACCGACAAGCGCGAGTTCAAGGCCAAGGTGGTGGGCGCCGACAAGCGCACCGACGTGGCCGTGCTCAAGATCGAAGCCGCCAACCTGCCAGCGGTGCGCATCGGGGATGTGAGTCGCCTCAAGGTAGGCGAGTGGGTCATGGCCATCGGCACGCCGTTCGGCCTGGAGAACACGGTCACGGCCGGCATCGTCAGCGCCAAAGCGCGCGACACCGGTGAAGAGGTCCGCTTCATCCAGACCGACGTGGCGGTGAACCCCGGCAACTCCGGTGGCCCGCTGATCAACATGCGCGGTGAGGTGGTGGGCATCAACTCGCAGATTCTGAGTCGCTCGGGCGGCTTCATGGGCATCTCCTTGTCGATTCCCATCGACGATGCGATCAAGGTCGCCGATCAGTTGCGCTCTGGCGGCAAGGTGGTGCGTGGCCGCATTGGTGTGCAGATTGAACCGGTCGCCAAAGAAGTGGCCGAGTCCTTGGGCCTGAGCAAGGCGCAAGGCGCGGTGGTTCGCATGGTGGAGCCCGGAGGCCCTGCCGCCAAGGCCGGGCTGGAAGCCGGTGACATCATCACCAAGTTCAATGGTGTGACGGTGGAGACCGCTGGTGACCTGCCCCGTTTGGTGGGGGGCACCAAGCCTGGCACCAAATCGGTTTTGCAAGTGTTCCGTCGCGGCGCCTACAAAGACCTGGGCATCACGGTGGTCGAGCTTGACCTTGAGAAGGCCGCCAAAGCTGCCGCTGGTGACAACGCACCGGCCGAGTCCAAGCCCACTGCGGTGGCGTCCCTCGGCTTGGGTCTGACCGATCTGACATCCGCTCAAAAAGCCGAACTCAAGATCAGCGGTGGTGTGTTGGTTGAAGAGGTGGGCGGCCCCGCCGCCCGCGCAGGCTTGCGCCCTGGTGATGTCATCTTGAGCGTTGGCAACGCTCAGGTCGCCAACGTGCGCCAATTCGAGGCGGCCTTGGCCAAATTGGAGAAGGGGCGCCCGGTGAATGTGCTGGTGCGCCGTGGTGATGGCGCGCAATACGTGCTGATTCGCCCCAGCAAGTGATGAGCCTGGCTGATTTGCGAAAGTCCGACTGAACCGGTCCCGTAGGCTCCAAAAGGGCTTGCGGGATTTCTTATTGCAAAAAATACACGGACTTGTGGCACATCTTGCAAGTCTTTTTCTTGTGCAATTGCTGTTGATAACTCGGCTCGATCGCGTTGGAATCTGGCTACAATCCACCCGTTGAGCGCGCCATTGCTGATCGGGATATGAGAGGTCATCGCCGAATGACCGAACGGGTCCCCGAATCGCCGAACTTGTCAACAAGAGTCTGTGGATAACCTGTTGACAATGTCTTTGTTGGCGGCCTGCAACGACCCTTTGCCCGGCCGGGATGCGGTTCTGGGTGGGGTCGTTTTGGCTACAATGAAGTCCCAACAAGCAGTTGCCATACGTTTTTGT
The DNA here is from genome assembly GCA_964554655.1 of uncultured Aquabacterium sp. Classification (GTDB taxonomy): domain Bacteria; phylum Pseudomonadota; class Gammaproteobacteria; order Burkholderiales; family Burkholderiaceae_C; genus Aquabacterium. Next base: position 7,755 of record CAZKPN010000029.1, read on the forward strand.
TGGAAGGCGCGTCATCCATTTCGACGTGCCTTTTTTTTATGAATCACATCCGTAATTTCTCCATCATTGCCCACATCGACCACGGCAAATCCACCCTGGCCGATCGCATCATTCAGCTGTGTGGAGGCCTGAGCGACCGAGAGATGGGAGCCCAGGTGCTCGACTCGATGGACATCGAGAAAGAGCGTGGCATCACCATCAAGGCCCAGACCGCTGCGCTGTCTTACAAGGCCAGAGATGGTCAGGTTTACAACCTCAACCTGATCGACACGCCCGGACACGTTGACTTCTCTTATGAGGTCAGTCGTTCGCTGTCGGCCTGTGAGGGCGCGCTGTTGGTGGTCGATGCCAGCCAAGGTGTTGAAGCGCAGACCGTGGCCAACTGCTACACCGCGCTTGACCTGGGTGTCATGGTCATCCCCGTCTTGAACAAGATGGACTTGCCGCAGTCCGACCCCGAGCGCGCCAAGGAAGAGATCGAAGACGTGATCGGCATCGATGCCACCGACTCGATCCCTTGCTCTGCCAAGACCGGCATGGGTGTCGAAGACATCCTCGAAGCCGTCGTGGCCCGCATGCCCCCACCGCAAGGCAATCCCGATGGCCCGCTGCGCGCCATGATCGTTGACTCGTGGTTCGACAACTACGTCGGCGTGGTCATGCTGGTGCGCGTGATTGACGGTGAGTTGCGCAAGGGCGAACGCATTCGGCTGATGGCGGCCAATGCCGTTTACCCCGCTGAACACCTGGGTGTCTTCACGCCCAAGTCGGTCGACCGCCCTGCATTGCGCGCAGGCGAAGTGGGCTTCGTGATCTGCGGCATCAAAGAGCTGCAGAACGCCAAGGTCGGCGACACCATCACGGTCGAGAAGAAGCAGCCCAACAACGCGGGCCCGGCCACCGAAGCCCTGCCTGGCTTCAAGGAAATCCAGCCACAGGTGTTTGCCGGTCTGTACCCGACCGAGGCCAGCGAGTACGACCAACTGCGTGATGCGCTTGAGAAACTCAAGCTCAACGACTCGTCGCTGCGGTATGAGCCAGAAGTTTCGCAAGCGCTGGGCTTCGGCTTCCGCTGCGGCTTCCTGGGCCTGCTGCACATGGAAATCGTGCAGGAGCGCCTGGAGCGCGAGTTCGACCAGGACCTGATCACGACCGCGCCCAGCGTGGTCTACGAGGTCGAGTTGAACGACGGCACGATCGTCTCGGTCGAGAACCCGTCCAAGATGCCCGAGCTGGGCCGCATCAAGGAGATCCGCGAGCCCATCGTCACCATGCACCTGTACATGCCGCAAGACCATGTTGGCGTGGTGATGACTCTGGCCAACCAGAAGCGTGGCGTGCAGCTCAACATGGCTTACCACGGCCGCCAGGTCATGCTGACCTATGAGATGCCGCTGGCCGAGATCGTGCTCGACTTCTTCGACAAGCTCAAGAGCGTGTCGCGCGGTTATGCCTCGATGGATTACGACTTCAAGGAGTACCGCGCCTCCGACGTGGTCAAGGTCGATATTCTGATCAATGGTGATCGGGTCGATGCCCTGTCGATCATCGTGCACCGCGTGCAAAGCCAGTTCCGTGGTCGTGGCGTGGCCGCCAAAATGCGCGAACACATTCCGCGGCAGATGTACGACGTGGTCATCCAGGCGGCCATTGGCTCCAACATCATTGCGCGGGAGAACATCAAGGCACTGCGCAAGAACGTGCTGGCAAAATGCTACGGCGGTGACATCAGCCGCAAGCGCAAGCTGCTCGAAAAACAAAAGGCCGGGAAGAAGCGGATGAAGCAGATTGGGTCGGTTGAAGTGCCCCAAGAAGCGTTCCTGGCCATCCTTCAAGTGGAAGATTGATGAGTTTCCTCACCGGTATTTTTTATGGCGCCCTGGCTGTCTACCTGGGTGGCTGGTACGTGGGTCAATGGCAAGGCAACTTCTCGTTCCTGCTGTTCATCATGTCCGTCGTGACCATGCTGTATTGGCTGGCTGAGCGCTTCAAGTTTCAGCCTCAGCGCGAAGCGGCTGCTGCCAACCTTGTCGCGCAAGACGAAACCCGCCGTGCGGAACTGAAGCGTCAAGGCATTGCCCAGGTTGATGGCAATGTGACTGAGGCCAAAGAGCGCCTGTTGATGCAGCCCTGGTGGCTGGATTGGACGGCCGGCTTGTTCCCCGTCATCGTGGTGGTGTTCCTGATGCGCTCGTTCTTGTTCGAGCCCTTCAAGATTCCGTCCGGCTCCATGGTGCCGACCTTGCTGATCGGCGACCTCATCCTGGTCAATAAATTTCACTACGGCATCCGCCTGCCGGTGATCAACAAAAAGATCATCGCCAACCACGATCCCAAGCGTGGCGATGTGATGGTGTTCCGTTACCCCGTCAATACTCGCCTGGATTACATCAAGCGGGTGGTGGGTCTGCCGGGTGACACGGTCGCCTACATCAACAAGCGCCTGACCATCAACGGCACGCCCATCGAGCAAACGCCCCTGGCCGAGTTTTACGACGAGGACAGCCTGCGTTATTTCTTGCAGTTTGCGGAAAACCTCAGCGGCACGAATCACCGGATCTTGGTGGACAAAGCCCGCCAGCCTGATATTCCAGCTCAGGGTATTGAAGAATATCCGTTCAAGGAAAACTGCAGCTACAGTGTTGAAGGTGTGGTCTGCAAGGTGCCAGCCGGCCATTACTTCATGATGGGCGACAACCGCGACAATTCACAGGATTCGCGCTTCTGGGGCTTTGTGCCTGACGAAAACATCGTCGGCAAGGCATTCGTGGTGTGGATGAATTTCAGCAGTTTGAAGCGCATTGGCTTTTTCCAATGATTCGTGTGGGGGACAACATGAAACGTTCGCAGTCGGGCATCACATTGATCGGCTTGATGTTTTGGGCGGTGATTCTTTGCAGCTTCGCCTTGGTCATCATGAAAGTGGTGCCGGCCGTCATGGAATTCCAGACCATCCAGAAGATGGTCACGAGCGCCGCCGGTGCAGGCAGCACGGTCCCGGAAATCCGGGCGGCCTTTGACCGAGACAAGTCGGTGCAGTACAACGTCGAGGCCATCAGTTCGCGTGATCTGGAGATCACCAAGGAAAACGACAAGATCGTGGTCAAGTTTGCCTACGACAAGGAAATCGAACTGATTGAGCCGGTCTACCTCTTGATCAAGTTCCACGGTCAATCCAAGTGATGGCGTCTGGTTTTGATCGCGTGGGATTTTGATGCCCCGATCCACGACGGTGACCGCAGCGGCTGCTTCGCCACTGAAGGCCTTGCAGCAACGGCTGGGCCATGAATTCAAGGATCCCGCCCTGTTGGCGCGGGCCCTGACCCACAAAAGCTTTGGGCAGGATCATTACGAACGCCTTGAATTCTTGGGCGATGCCGTTTTGAATCTGGCGGTGTCGAGCATGCTGTACGCGCGGTTTGACCGCAGCGATGAAGGCGACCTGACCCGCGTGCGCGCGCATCTGGTGCGCCAGGACATGCTCCACAAACTGGCTTTGAACCTGGATCTGCCGGCGGTCATGAAAATGAGTGAAGGCGAGTCCCGAGGTGGTGGTGCTCAGCGGCCCTCCATCCTGGCGGATGCCCTGGAAGCCGTCATCGGTGCGGTCTACCTGGATGCCGGTTTTGAACCTGCCAGCGCCTGGGTGCTGCGCCTGTTCGAGCCCGTGATGGCCGAAACCACCCTGGAAGTCTGGAGCAAGGACGCTAAAACGGCCTTGCAGGAATGGCTTCAAGGTCGCAAGATGGCCGTGCCTGTCTACCGTGTGGATGCCACACGGGGCAAGGCGCATGAGCAGGTGTTCGTGGTGGCTTGCGATTTGCCAGATTTTGGGGTTTCCGTGTTGGGCGAGGGGCTGTCCAAGCGCGCTGCCGAACAGGTGGCGGCGCAACTGGCCTTGCTCCAGGTGCAGCAACTGCCTCCGCCCTCGGCCAATGCTCCCGGTCAGCCCAGCGCTGGCGTCACCCTTTCCAAAACCCCATCGAAGAAACGTGCGATGGGTGCTAAACGTTCTTCTTGACTCTTCTCACCATGCCCGATACCCCTTCGTCACCAGATGACACTTCGCCCGAGGCTCCGGCCCAGGCACCCACCGCACCCCCCGTGGTCGATGCGTTGAACCCGTCACTGGACGACATGCTGGCTGGATTGGCCATGGCCAAAACGGGCGGTGCCAAGGATGGCGTGGATGTGGCCAACCAACGCTGCGGCCTCATCGCCATCGTTGGTCGGCCCAATGTGGGCAAATCGACCTTGCTCAACGCCCTGGTCGGCCAGAAGGTGTCGATCACCTCACGCAAGGCGCAGACCACCCGCCACCGCATCACGGGCATCCACACCGACGAGACGACCCAGTTCGTGTTCGTGGACACGCCAGGTTTTCAAACTCGGCACACGGTCAAGGGCACGGCCGCGCTCAACCGCAACTTGAACAAAACGGTGCAAGCCACCTTGGCCGACGTGGACGTGGTGCTGTTCCTGGTCGAAGCCGGGCGTTTCGGCCTGGACGATGCCAAGGTGCTGGCCTTGTGCCCCAAGGACAAGCCTGTCTTCCTGGTGGCCAACAAGCTGGACCTGGTTCACCGCCGCGCCGATGTCCTGCCCTGGCTGCAGACGATGCAGGAGCGCCATCCCTTCGCGGAGTTCGTGCCGCTGTCGGCCCAAAGCGCGGACGACGTTCGCCGCTTGCTGGAGATCGTGCGGCCCTACCTGCCACAGCAAGGCTGGTGGTATGACCAGGACGCCCTGACCGACCGTACCGACCGTTTCCTGGCCAGCGAGATCGTGCGCGAGAAGCTCTTCCGCCTGACCGGTGACGAGCTGCCCTATACCTCGACCGTGGTGATCGACACCTACACGGACGAGCCGCCGCTGGCCAACCACCCGCGCGCGACCGGCATCATCAAGATCGCCGCCACCATCGTGGTGGAGCGCGAGACCCACAAGGGCATCGTGATTGGCGACAAGGGTGAACGCCTCAAGCGCATCGGCATGGAAGCGCGCACCGAGCTGGAGCACCTGTGGGGCCGCAAGGTCTTTCTGGAGATCTGGGTCAAGGTGCGCAGCGGCTGGGCTGATGACGATGCCCGCCTGCGCACTTACGGCTACGAATAAACACGCGTTCTCAAAGGCGTTTGAGTGGCCCGTGCGGCGTCCCGACCCTCCAGTGCAGCTTTTGTGTTGCACAGCCATGACTGGAGCGAATCCAGCCTGATCTTGGACCTGTTCACCCGAGACCAAGGCCGCGTGGTGGCCGTGGCCAAAGGCGCCAAGCGCCCTTATTCCCAACTTCGGCCGGTGCTGATGCCCTTTCAGCGCCTGCACGTGGGTTTTGGCGTGAAGCGCTCGGACGAGGCCGAGGTCTGGTTGTTGCGCCAGGCTGAATGGGCCGGTGGTCCGGCGTGGCCGGGCGGGGCCGCCTTGTTGCCAGGCTTCTACCTGAACGAATTGCTGATGCGCCTGCTGGCCCGTCACGACCCGCATCCTGGCTTGTTTGATGCCTACGCCCAGACCTTGGCCGCCTTGGCCGACCCCAGCTTGCTGCAGGCCGCCCTGCGGGGCTTCGAGATGGTGTTGCTGCGCCAGCTGGGCCATCTGCCCGATTTGTCGCAGGTGACCATCGATGGTCAGGCGGTACAAGCTGGTCAGGGTTACGAATTGCACCCGGAGTTGGGCGTCATGCGCGCTCGTCAGCATGACGACGGTGCGGTCCTGGACGGTGCAGTTTTGCGCCAACTCGAAGCCGCCTTGTCAACCGAAGGCGAGGGTGGGCGTACGATACTGGTCCCGGCCATGCCGCCCCTGATGGCGGCCTGCATCCCCGCCTTGAGCGAACTCAAAACAGTGCTGCGCGCCTTGCTTCACTATCATCTCGGATCCCACACGCTGCGCACCCGCCAGCTCATGATGGAGCTTCAACAGGCATGACCTTTTCTGCCACGCACCTGACCACGCACGACGCGCCTTTGCTGGGCGTGAACATTGACCATGTCGCCACCGTGCGCAATGCCCGTGGCGGCCGTTTCCCCGACCCCGTGGCCGCCGCGATCCTGGCGGCCGAGGCCGGGGCCGACATCATCACCTTCCACCTGCGCGAAGACCGCCGTCACATCCGCGACGACGACGTGGTGCGCCTGAAGGCCAGCATCTCCGCACCTTTGAATTTCGAAGCGGCCGTGACCGACGAGATGCTGGACATCATCGAGCGCACGCGCCCCGAGCATGTGTGTCTGGTGCCCGAGCGGCGTCAAGAGATCACCACCGAAGGTGGTCTGGATGTCGTCGGGCAATTGTCCCGCGTGCGTGATGCTTGCACGCGCCTGGCCGCCGTGGGCTCGCGCGTGTCGCTGTTCATCGGGGCCGATCCGGCCCAGATCGACGCGGTCGCGCAAGCCGGTGCACCCTGCGTAGAGTTGCACACGGGCGCCCTGGCCAACGCCTGGTGGGCCGGTGATGCCACGGGTGTGCAAGCCGAACTGCAGCGCCTTCAAGCGGGATTGAAGTTGGCGCAAAGCCTGGGCCTGCGCACGCACGCCGGGCATGGGCTGGCTTTGAACGAAAGCTGGTCAGCCACGCCTGGTGTCGCGCCCCCCACTGCCAGCAGCACGGCCCTGGTTGCCGTTTTGCCCGAGATCACCGAGCTGCACATTGGCCATGCCTTGATCGGCCATGCGGTCTTCGTCGGCCTGAAGCAGGCCATCGCCGACTTCAAAGCCGAGATCGTGCGTGCGCGCCGGGTGGTGGCCGCATGATCGTGGGCATTGGCACCGACCTGTGCGACATCCGCCGCATCCAGGAGGCCCTGCAACGGCGTGGCGAGCGTTTTGCCGAGAAGGTCCTGGGCCCGCAAGAGCTGCTGGTCTACCGTCAACGGCAGGCCCGTGTGGCCATTCGCGGCCTGCGTTACCTGGCCACGCGTTTTGCCGCCAAAGAGGCTTTTTCCAAGGCCATCGGGCTGGGCATCCATTGGCCCATGACCTGGCGCGCCTGTGAAATCCTGAACGAAGCCAGCGGCCGCCCGCGCATCGTGTTGAATGGCGAACTGGCCGACTGGTTCGCCCAAAAAAAATGGCAGGCCCATGTCACGGTCACCGATGAGGTGGACCATGCCTTGGCCTTCGTCGTCATCGAAACCCAAACCGACCACCCATGAGACCATCGCCCCATTCCGTCCAGGCCAATGCCGATTCCGACATCGTCCACGCCCCCGTGGTGCTGGACATCGAAGGCTTGAGCCTCAATGCCGATGACCGGCGCCGCCTGCAGCACCCGCTCACGGGCGGGCTGATCTTGTTCGCCCGCAACTGGGCAAGCCGAGTTCAGCTCACGGCTTTGTGCGCCGAGATCAAGGAGCTGCGCCCCGATGTGCTGATCTGCGTGGACCACGAAGGCGGACGGGTGCAGCGCTTCAAGACCGATGGCTTCACGCACGTGCCGCCCATGCGGCGCCTGGGTGAGATGTGG
>CAZKPN010000029.1:15318-41558 GCA_964554655.1 uncultured Aquabacterium sp.
GGGCATGGCTTCGTCAAGGCCGACTCGCACGTGGACGTGCCGATTGACCGCCGCAGCCTCAAGGCCATCCTGGGCGACGATGCCAAGCCGTATGAATGGATGAGCACCTCCTTGACCAGCGTGATGCCCGCCCATGTCATCTACCCCAAGGTGGACGACATGCCTGCCGGTTTTTCACAACGCTGGCTGCAAGACATCCTGCGCGAGCAGATGGGCTTCACCGGGGCCATCTTCAGTGATGACCTGAGCATGGAGGGCGCCAGTGTGGCGGGTGACCACACCCAGGGTGCCGTGGCGGCCTTGAACGCTGGTTGCGATCTGGTGCTGCTGTGCAACCAGTCCTTGAAGGGCGGCAGGGCGGTGGATGATTTGCTGGATGGCCTGCAGATCGCGCATGCGCGTGGCCTGTGGGAGCCGAGCGCCGACAGCGAGGCGCGCCGCCTCGACCTGCTGCCGCAAACCGCACCGCTCACCTGGGATGAGCTGATGCACCACGCGCCTTACCACCAGGCTTTGGCCCGCTTACCGGGCTGAACAAGCCCAGGCTGATGAGCGCCCACTGCAAAGTGGGTGGCCCATGAAAAAAGCGCCATCCCCGGCATGGGGATGGCGCTTTTCATTGGGCGTCGATCAGATCAGTTGTTGGCCGACTCGAAAGGCAGCTTGATCTGGTTGAGGTCCTTGCGGGTTTCGACCAACACCAGCGGGCCTTCGTCAGCGATCACCACGGGTGGACGCTCGCGTGGCACATGGGCCGGCTTGGGCTCACTTGCAATCGCTTCGCGGATGGCGTTGACCTTGTTCGAATCCGAGTTCACCCACTGCAAGCCTGCATTTTGCGCAATGGCATTCAGGTCGTTCATGGGCAAGACAAAGGCTTCGGCACGAGGGGCTGCCGGTGCGCTTGCAATCACCACTGGTTCAGCAGCGGCCACGGGAGCAGCTGCGACAGGGGCTGCAGGCACATGGATGGCTTCCACAGGCGCCACGGCCAAGGCCACCGGAGGCGATTCTTCCACCGGCTCAAACGACGCTTCAGCAACAGGTGCTACCGAAGCGTTGCTGGGCGCCAGGCTGAACGGGCCCACATCAGCCGATGGTGACGGCAAGGTCAAGTTCAAACCAGGTTCTGGTGCAGGCTCAATGGCGGCCTGAGCTTCGTCCGTGCCCGCTGGGCGATCACGGCGGTCACCACGGCGATTGCGGTCGCGTCCACGGCCACGACGGCGGCCATCGGCGTTCTCGCCTTCACCTTCAGGGCGCTCGCCTTCATTGAGGTCGTCGGCACCTTCGGTGCGAACGGCTTCGTCTTGCTGGCGAGGCGCCTGATCACCAGATTCAGCCGACTGTTGCTCAGCCGTTTGACCTTCTGTGCTCAGGGCCGCATCGTCACGTTCGCCACGGCCACGTCCACCACGGCGACGGCGACGGGCACCATCGCGTTCAGCCGTGCCTTCGGCTTGCGCGTCGGTGCCCACGGGGATGGTGTCAACAAAGGCGTTTTCAGGCACATCCACCGCGACGTTGTCACGGGGCGCACGGTCCTGGCGATCGCCGCGTCCACGTCCACCGCGTCCACGACCACCTTCAGGCCGGGCCTCGTCGGTTTGACGCGGTGCGGCTTCACCACGGGCGTTCAACTCGTTGGTGATCTCGGTCGCGGCCACGCGGTCTTCGCGCGGGCCACGGCCACGTCCACCACGGCCGCCACCTTCACGAGGCTCACGACCTTCAGCGGCGGCAGGGCGCTCGGTGCGTTCGCCACCACGGTCGGCGCGTTCACCGCGCTCGCCACGGCCACCACGTTCACCGCCACGCTCGGCGCGTTCGCCATTGCCGTTGGCGCTGCGTTCACCGCCACGGCCTTGACCGTCACGACGTCCACGGCCCTTGCCACCTCGGCCACCCTTGCCATCGTCCTTGGCAGAGTCTTTCGGGGCTTCTGGCGCAGGCTTGACTTCAGTCGCAGGCGTGAAGGCTGGCGTGCTGGAGAACAGGCTCTTGATCCAGCCAAAGAAACCACCGGTGGATGGCGCAGGCGCGGCCACAGGCTTGGGCACGGCGGCGACGGGCGTCGCAGCTGATTCCAGCGCGGGTTCGTGCTTGGGCACGGCCATGGGCGCGGGCTGATCGGGCAACACGCCCTTGATGATCGGCTCTTGCTTGGGCTTGCTCTTCTCGCGGCGCGTGATGCCGACGTCTTCCTCGGGCTCCTCGATCATCGAGTAGCTGGTCTGGATGTTTTCCAGGCGCGGATCGTCGTGGCGCAGGCGCTCAAGCTTGTAGTTCGGCGTTTCGATGTGCTTGTTGGGGATCAACAGCACGGTCACGCGTTGCTTCAGTTCGATCTTGGTGATCTCGGTGCGCTTTTCGTTCAGCAGGAACGAGGTCACTTCGACCGGCACTTGAACGTGCACGGCGGACGTGCCGTCCTTCATCGATTCTTCTTGAATGATGCGCAGAATCTGCAGCGCCGACGATTCGGTGTCGCGGATGTGGCCAGTGCCGTTGCAACGTGGGCAGGTGATGTGCGAACCTTCGCTCAGCGCGGGGCGCAGGCGTTGGCGCGACATTTCCAGCAGGCCGAACTTGCTGATGGCGGCCAGTTGCACGCGGGCACGGTCAAAACGAAGCGCATCGCGCAGTCGGGTCTCGACTTCGCGGCGGTTCTTCGACTCTTCCATGTCGATGAAGTCGACCACGATCAGGCCGCCCAAATCGCGCAAACGCATCTGGCGGGCGATTTCGTCGGCCGCTTCCAGGTTGGTGCGGGTGGCGGTTTCTTCGATGTCGCTGCCACGGGTGGCGCGCGCCGAGTTCACGTCCACCGAGACCAAAGCTTCGGTGTGGTCGATCACGATGGCGCCGCCGGAAGGCAGGTTCACCGTGCGGCTGAAGGCCGTTTCGATCTGGTGTTCGATCTGGAAACGCGAAAACAGCGGGGCATCGTCACGGTAGCGCTTCACGCGGTTGGCCGTGTCGGGCATGACGTGCAGCATGAACTGCTTGGCCTGCTCGTAGATGTCGTCCGTGTCGATCAGGATTTCGCCGATGTCGGAGGTGAAGTAATCGCGGATGGCGCGGATCACCAATGACGATTCCTGATAAATCAGGAAGGCGCCCTTGCCCGTGCCGGAGGCCTCGTCGATGGCCGTCCACAGCTTGAGCATGTAGTTCAAGTCCCACTGCAGCTCGGCGGCGGTGCGGCCGATGCCAGCGGTGCGGGCGATCAGGCTCATACCCTTGGGGTATTCGAGCTGATCCATGGCCTCTTTGAGCTCTTCGCGGTCATCGCCCTCGATGCGACGGCTGACGCCACCACCACGGGGGTTGTTGGGCATCAGCACCAAATAACGGCCGGCCAGTGACACGAACGTGGTCAGGGCCGCGCCCTTGTTGCCGCGCTCTTCTTTTTCGACCTGGACGAGCAATTCCTGCCCTTCCTTGATCGCGTCTTGAATGCGGGCCGAGCGGACGTCGACGCCTTCGCGGAAATATTGGCGCGAGATTTCCTTGAAGGGCAGGAAACCGTGGCGCTCTTCGCCGTAGTCGACGAAGCAGGCCTCGAGCGAAGGCTCGACGCGGGTCACAACGGCTTTGTAAATGTTGCCCTTGCGCTGTTCGCGTCCCTCGATTTCGGTCTCGAAGTCGAGGAGCTTTTGTCCGTCGACGATGGCCAGGCGGCGCTCTTCAGGCTGCGTGGCATTGATCAGCATGCGTTTCATGTGAACTCCAGTCCATGCGAGGCCGGCCCTGGATGGCACCAGGCAGACCTCGATTCACCACCGACCGGAGTCAGTGGCAACCTTCATGCACGAGTCAACGCAGAAAGAACCGAGAAGGAATTGCCGTGGCTGGTGACCGAGAGGGTCAGTGCAGCAGGGGCGCATGCGCGGGTGACATGGCACAAGCCCCTTGCGACCACCCTGGGTTGTCGGGACCGCTGTACAGCAAGTCCTCGTCAAACCAGGGCATCGGGCAGGGGGAGGGCGAATCGGGCCGTATTGTCCAGTGGCGCGCGCAAACCTCAGCGCCCGGCTTCGTTGTGCGAAGCAGGGCGAGGTGTGGGGCGGCAATGGAAACGTGCAGGATAGGCCGGAACATTCGTGCGGTCACTCGACGCGGACACCAGCGAAATGAATCTCTGGCGCCAAAAAACCTTGAGTCGTGGTTCGTTCGACATTGGCTCTGACACACGCGGCGACCTGGCAAGACCACACCTTGGGTGGTTTTCTCCGGAACGCAGCACGTGATGCATCACCATCAATTTGGCGGGACTCCCCGCCGGGCCACGTCTGGGCGATGCAAAGCGGTCTCAAAAGGTAAACTCTCGCTTGGCTTCGCCAAAGATTGCGACTGCAATTTAACAATCACAACACTTCATCACGTGGCTCAGCCCATTATAGGTGCGAAATCCGCATCTCACAGTCCAAAAAAGCCAGTGAATTCAAGCACTTCGACCCCTGCTGCGGTGCAGCGCTTGACCATCGATGAAGGCGGCGCCGGCCAGCGCCTTGACAATTACCTGATCAAGGTGCTCAAAGGGGCGCCCAAAACCCTGGTGTACAGAATCATCCGCAGTGGTGAGGTGCGGGTCAACAAAGGCCGGGCCTCGGCCGACACCCGCCTGGTCCTGGGCGACGAGGTGCGCGTGCCACCCCTGCGCCTGTCCGAGAAATCTGAGGAAACCACGGCGGCGATACCCGCCAAGGAATTCCCCATATTGTTTGAAGACGAGCATGTGTTGGCCATCAACAAACCCGCTGGTGTGGCGGTGCACGGTGGCAGCGGCGTGAGTTTCGGCGTGATCGAGCAATTGCGCCGCGCGCGTCCTCAAGCCAAGTTTCTGGAGTTGGTGCACCGGCTGGACAAGGAAACCTCCGGCATATTGCTGGTGGCCAAAAAACGCAGCGCTTTGACCACACTGCAAGAGCATTTCCGCGAGCGCAAGGTGCAAAAAACCTACGCGGCGTTGGTGATTGGCGCCTGGCCGGACCACAAAAAGGTCATCGATGTGGCGCTGCACAAATTCCTGACGGCGGATGGCGAGCGCCGCGTCAAGGCCGTGGCGGACGACAACGACGATGGCCGCCGCTCCATTTCATTGGTCAAAGTGATGAAGCATTACGCTGATTTCAGCCTGCTGGACGTGACGATCAAAACCGGCCGCACGCACCAGATCCGCGTCCATTTGCTGAGTGAAGGCCACCCCATCGTCGGCGACGACAAGTATGGTGATTTCACCTTGAACAAGTCCATGGCCCGAGGCGGAGCGGTCGCTGGTGTGCGCTTCGAGCGCATGTTCCTGCACGCCCGATATTTGCGCCTTCCCCATCCTGCCACTGGCGAAGACATGACGTTTCAAGCCCCCTTGCCACCCGACTGCGAGTCACTGTTGACCGCGCTGGCGTCAGCGCCCAAGAAGTAAAGTGCTGACCATGAATTCACCCTCTTCATCACGCCCCCGCCAGTTCGACCTGATCGTTTTTGATTGGGACGGCACGCTTTACGACTCGACCGCGTTGATCGTGCGGTGCATTCAGGCAGCCTGCGCTGACCTGGAGTTGCCGATTCCGTCGCGCACGGCGGCGTCCTATGTGATTGGCCTGGGTTTGCACGATGCCCTGGCGCATGTGGCCCCCACCTTGCCCAAGGAGCGTGTGCCCGAGCTGGGCCTGCGCTACCGCCATCACTATTTCCAGCGCCAGCACGAACTCAGCCTGTTTGACGGCTCGCTGGAATTGCTGGCCGAGCTCAAATCACGACACCACTGGCTGGCCGTGGCCACGGGCAAAACCCGCTCAGGCTTGAACGAAGCCTTGGAACATGTCGCCTTGCGCGGCGTGTTCGACGCCACCCGGACCGCCGACGAAACCCAATCCAAGCCGCATCCCCTGATGCTGCAGGAACTGATGGCCGAGTTCAGCATCGCCCCTGAGCGCACCTTGATGATCGGCGATACCACGCACGATCTGCAACTGGCGGTCAACGCGGGCACCCATTCGTTGGCGGTGAGCTACGGTGCGCACGAACCCGCCGCGTTCGCGGATTACCCGACCCGTCACGTGGCCCATTCCGTGGCCGAATTGAAGCAGTGGTTGATGCAACATGCCTGAATTGAACAAAGAGCCCCAATTTCTGTGTGAGTCGTCCGCATTGGAAGAGTGCGGTGAAGCCGTGGTTTTCGACGTGCTGGAGTGGGGGCAAAGCGTATCGGCCTTTGCCGTGCGCTACGACAACGAGGTGGTGGCCTACCTGAACCAGTGCGCCCACGTGCCCACCCAGATGGACTGGGAGCCGGGCAAGTTCTGGGACCAGGACAAGCGCTTCATCATCTGCTCGGTCCATGGCGCCTTGTACGACCCGCCGAACGGCCAATGCGTGGGCGGCCCCTGTGTGGGCAAGCGTCTGGTCAAGATGACCGTGGAAGAGCGCGACAAGCAGGTGTATTGGTATCCTAGCGACCGAATTCAGCCTATTTTCTAAGAGAGTGTCTTGTTCATGAGCGCAGTTGATCCGTCTTCTTCCCCTGTCGCTGCGGCACAGCAAGGCATGTTGGAAGAGTTCGCCAGGGCCTATTTGCTTCAGCAACGCCGTGAGCATCGCTGGCGCTGGTTTTGGCGCATGGTGTGGATCCTCATCGCTGCCACCATGATCTGGGCGACGCTGGAAAACATGCCTGCATCGACAGCACCTTCTGCACCTCACACCGCGCTGGTCGAGGTGCGGGGCGAGATCGGGGGTGACACCGAGGCCAATGCCGACAACCTGACCACCGCCTTGCGCAGCGCCTTTGAGGATGCTGGTGCCCAGGCCGTGGTCATTCGCCTCAATTCGCCCGGTGGCAGTCCGGTTCAGGCTGGGCTGGTCAATGACGAGATCCGCCGTCTGAAGGTGTTGCACAAGAAAAAAGTCTATGCGGTGTGCGAAGAAATGTGTGCCTCGGCGGCCTATTACATCGCTGTGGGTGCCGATGAAATCTACGTGGACAAGGCCTCCATGGTCGGTTCGATCGGTGTGTTGATGGATGGCTTTGGCTTCGTCGGCATCATGGACAAGGCAGGGGTGGAGCGCCGCTTGCTGACGGCTGGCGCCAACAAAGGCATGCTGGACCCTTACTCGCCGCGCAATCCGCAACACGAAGTCTTCGCGCAAGCCATGCTGGATCAGATCCATCAGCAGTTCATTGCTGTCGTGCGCCAGGGGCGCGGCAAACGCCTGCAAGAATCCCCGGAGACTTTCTCAGGCCTGTTCTGGAATGGCCAAGAGGCGGTGAAGCTGGGTTTGGCCGATCACGTGGGCAGCCTGGACATCTTGGCGCGTGACGTCATCAAGGCCGAAGACATCATCGACTACACGCTCAAGGAAAACCTGGCTGAACGCCTGGCCAAACGTTTTGGCGCGGCTTTTGGCAGCGGGGTGGTGCATGCCATGCGCAGTTCGGTGTCGATCCGCTGATGGATTGGATCAGCTGTCGATTTCCATGATCTTGCGCTTGGCTGATTCGTCGGACAGCGTGAGCAACTGCGCCACGTCGGCGATGTCATCGGGCAGCGCTGCCTGGGCGTGAGGGTCGTCCCAGCCGTACTGGGTATGGCGGGCAATGCGAACGGCCAGCAATACCGTCTTCACACGGGGGTGCTCGGCGTTGCGGTCATCGGTGTTCTTGATGAGCAGCTCGGGCAGTTGCCAGGCTTGCATCAAGGCGTGCGCCAGGTCGGTTAATTCAATGCCCAACACTTCTTTCTGCACATCGGCTGACCGAAGTGTGTGGTCGGCTCTCTGGCGCTGGGCGATGGTCAGGGCCAGGAGCGGGGCATGGCACCACAGCAGCATCTCGGCGAAGTCGTGCAGCAGGGCGGCCTCCTGGAGCATGTCGGCGTCTTCGTCCTGACGGTGGCTGGCGAAAGTGACCGCCAGATGCGCGGCCCGGCGAGCCCGCTTGATGACCTTGAGCAATCCGCTCAAGGCCTCTGGATAGTCCGCCAGCCAGTCGATCACCGATGGCACGTTCTCGTTGGACCTGAAAAACGGGCCGATGCCTTGCATCAGGATGGCGGACGTCAAGGTCTCGGGCGAGCTGATGTGCCGACGATGGCAGTCTTGTGAGACCTGCATCAGCACCTTCAGCGTCATCAAGGGGTCACCACCCAGGTTTTGCGACAGCATGTGGGCATCCACGTCGCCCCTGGCATCCTCCATGGCCCGCATCTCCGCCAACTCGGCAACGGAGGCTGGCAACACTGGGATCGCGGCTCGCGTGAAAACCGTGATCCAGTCATTGAGGGTAGGTAATGCTTGATCAATCATGAGTAGCCTGCAAAATCAACTGCAGATGGTCACCTTATCGACAATAAGTGAAATTGTTTCAAGGCGTTTCAATCATGATATTGCTCACAGGCGGGTGTTTTGTGTCTTATTTGCCGCCCAGCAGTGATTGCTTCAAGTCGGAATCCACCGGTTTGGGCCCCAGCCAGATGCGCAACACGGCTTGTTGAAAGTCATCGCCGGTGATTTCTGGGCCTCTTCTTTTGCCGTCCAGCAGCACGTGGGTGCCTTCGCCGGGCACAAAGTCGATCTGAATGACCGTGCCTTTCTTGACGGGGCCAAAGTCCAGCATCATGGCCTTGATCTCGTTCAGCTTGGTCTGGAACTTGGCCTGATCTGCCTCGCTGTTGTTGGCCTTGAAGCCCTTGACGGTGGCATCGGCGAAGTCTTCTCCCGTCAAATCGCGCAGCAGCACGATCTTCATGACTTTGGCACCAGGTTGACCCACCACATTGGCCGCGTTGGTGTCTGTTTTGAGCACGTACAAGCCGGCGGCGTAGAGGTCAATGATCACTTTGACTCGCACACCCGCGCCATTGAGCTGCAGGGGTTGGGTCGCAAGTTGAAGGGTGTCGGTGAACTTGACGCCTCTGACCTCGGTGGCGGCCACGGCAGGCAAGGCCAGCAGGGCGATCGAGAGGAGCAGTGCTCGTGCAATTGATGTCATTGTGTTTTCCATTCTTTGAGCCTGGCATTTTGCGTGCCCAACCATTCATTCGCCGTGAGGTGGCGGGTCGATACTATGCCTTGCAAAAACTGCACACCCAGCGTTCCTCACCGGGTGCAGCGTCGCCACAACGATGCGGGCGTGGTCTTGCAGGCAAAATCGGGCTTCACCTTATCGTTCGGTTGGTTTGTTCGCGAGATAGATGCATGTCGTTTTTAGTCATCGATATTGGCAACACCCGCCTCAAGTGGGGTCTGTATGCGCAAGGCGTTCCAGGTGCCGCGTTGCTGGCGCATGGGGCTGTGGTCCTGGAAGACATTGACCACCTGTGGACCCAGGAATGGCAAGCTTTGGCCGCCCCTGAGGCGATGCTGGGTTGCGTGGTGGCGGGCGATGCCATCAAACGGCGGGTTGAGGAGCAACTGGCCAACTGGGGGGTGAAGCCCCGCTGGGTGGTGTCGTCGGCACGTGCGTCTGGTGTGGTCAACGGCTACGAGCACCCTGCGCGCTTGGGGGCCGACCGTTGGGCCGCCATCATCGGGGCCCGGCAACGTGCCTTGCAGGTGTCGGCCGATGCGCCGCCGCCCGTGCTGGCCGTGATGGTCGGCACCGCAGTCACCGTGGACGCCGTGGATGTGCAGGGTCGCTTTCTGGGCGGCTTGATCATGCCGGGTTTTGGCCTGATGTACCGCGCGCTCGAAAGTGGCACCGCCGGCCTGAAAGTGCCCACTGGCGAGGTGCAGGACTTTCCCACCAACACCAGCGACGCCTTGATGAGTGGTGGCACCGATGCCATCGCCGGGGCCATTGAGCGCAGCCTGCGCCGGCTACAGCAGCACACGGGGCGCGAACCCCTGCTGGTGATGTCGGGTGGTGCGGTGTCCCGCTTGTCCCACGTGACCGAACTGCCGGTGCGGGTGGTCGAGAACCTGATCTTTGAAGGCCTGCTGACGCTGGCGTCGCAGGCCTGATTCAAAGGATGAAGCGCGACAAGTCTTCGTTGCGCGACAACTCACCCAGGCGGGCGTCGACCTGTTCGGCGTCGATGGTCTGGGTTTGGCCTGACATGCCTGGGGCATTGAACGAAATCTCGTCCAGCAAGCGCTCCATCACCGTGGCCAGGCGGCGTGCCCCGATGTTCTCCGTGCGCTCGTTCACGTCGTAGGCGATCTGAGCCAGCCGACGGATGCTGTCGGGCGTGAACTCCAAGGTGACGCCTTCGGCGGCCAGCAGCGCCTGGTACTGCTTGATCAGGCTGGCGCTGGGTTGCGTGAGGATGGCCTCGAAGTCATCGACCGACAGTGACGACAACTCCACGCGGATCGGAAAGCGGCCTTGCAATTCGGGGATCAGATCGCTGGGTTTGCTCAGGTGGAAGGCGCCCGAGGCGATGAACAGGATGTGGTCGGTCTTGACCATGCCGTACTTGGTGTTGACCGTGGTGCCTTCAACCAAGGGCAGCAGGTCGCGCTGCACGCCCTGGCGCGAGACTTCGGCGCCTTGGCCTTCCATGCGGCTGGCCACCTTGTCGATCTCGTCGATGAACACGATGCCGTTTTGCTCCGCCCGCTCCAGTGCCCGCGTCTTGATGTCGTCGTCGTTGACCAGCTTGGCGGCCTCTTCTTCGATCAACTGCACTCGGGCTTCGGCCACCGTCACCTTGCGTGATTTGCGGCGCTGGCCGCCAGCCTGGGCAAACATGCCACGCAGCTGCTCGGCCATCTCTTCCATGCCCGCGGGCCCCATGATCTCAACGGCGGGCGTCTTGCTGTCGGCCAGTTCGATGTCGATTTCGCGGTCGTCCAGGGTGCCTTCGCGCAAGCGTTTGCGCATGACCTGGCGGGCCGTGTTGTCGGGCGGTGGCGACGAGATCCCGAACTCGGAGCGGGGCGGTGGCACCAGCACGTCCAGCAAGCGGTCCTCGGCAGCATCCTCGGCGCGCGCACGCTGAGTCTGGATCTGCACTGCGCGCTCTTGCTTGACGGCGTATTCCACCAGGTCACGGATGATGGTGTCCACGTCTTTGCCCACGTAGCCCACCTCGGTGAACTTGGTGGCTTCGACCTTGATGAAGGGGGCATCGGCCAGTTTGGCCAGGCGGCGAGCGATCTCGGTCTTGCCCACGCCGGTGGGGCCGATCATCAGGATGTTCTTGGGCGTGATCTCGCCGCGCATGCTGCCTTCGACCTGTTGGCGGCGCCACCGGTTGCGCAAGGCAATCGCCACGGCGCGTTTGGCTTCCCGCTGGCCAATGATGTGGCGGTCGAGTTCGTTGACGATCTCTTGTGGGGTCATGCCGCTCATGGCGTCATCCAAGGGTTTCAATGGTGTGGCTCTGGTTGGTGTAGATGCACAGGTCGCCGGCAATGGCCAGCGACTTCTTGACGATGTCAGCGGCATCCAGGGTGGTGTGTTCGACCAGGGCGCGGGCGGCGGCTTGGGCATAGGCCCCACCTGATCCGATCGCGATGATGCCGTGCTCGGGCTCCAGCACGTCGCCATTGCCCGTGATGATCAGTGAGGTCTCACGGTCGGCCACAGCCAGCATGGCTTCCAGGCGGCGCAGGACGCGGTCGGTACGCCAGTCGCGGGTCAGCTCAACCGCGGCGCGTGCCAGGTGCCCCTGGTGCTTCTCCAGCTTCGATTCAAAGCGCTCGAACAGGGTGAAGGCGTCGGCCGTGGCGCCCGCGAAACCGGCCAGCACCTGATCGCGGTGAAGCTTGCGCACCTTGCGGGCGGTGGACTTGACGATGATGTGCCCCAGCGTGACCTGGCCGTCGCCGCCGATGGCCACTTGCCAGCCGGCGGGTGTTTGACGGCGCACGCTGACGATGGTGGTGCCGTGATAAGAGTCCATGGAGTTTTTCAATTGAGTGCCTGGGCCCGGTGATCGGGCTGAGGCATTAGATCAGCTGCAGCTTGACCTTGGCGTGCTCGTTGATTCCCATGGCACCAAAGAACAGCGCCACGAGCCGATGCGGCTTGACGAAGGTGACTTCGCGGTCTTCGCCACGGCGCGCGAGCACCCAGTTCAGCAAGTCGCCAGCGGCAATGAAATCAACCCGCAAGAGGTGCTCGCAATCGATGTCCAGCGTGATGCTGGCCCCCAACTGGTTGTCCAGCTTGCGCAGGGTTTCGCTGATGTCGCCAATCAATTGACCTGACAGGTTCAGGGCTGCGACCTGCACAAACTCGATGTCATCGTGCAGCTGGGATTCGACAAAGCTGGTGGTCACGTCACTGACGTGCGACAGCATCATGGTTTGGGGCGTGACGCCGTCGCGCATGTGGCGAACCTGGCAGGCCGACGCCTCCCAGGAGGGCGGTGACAGTTCGTAGGTCACGCAATACTCGATGGCGACTTCGTCGAACTGATCCGGCCGGTTGCACAGGCGCAGGGTGTCCAGGCGAAGCATCCAGTAGGCTGGATCGGCATCTCTGACGCCAGATGGCGAGCTGTCGGCCAACACGGAAAGCAATTGGTCGGCGCCGATCCAGGCCATGCCGATGGGCTCTTTGGCCCAGGCCTTCATCAACTGGCTAAGTTGGGCCGCGCCTTCGGGCGCAACTTTTTCGACGTTGCTCCAATCCATGGTCCATGGACGGGGAAGTTGCAGGATTTCGTAGCGCAGTTGGGCCACGGCCTCGGAATCGATCACGGCGGGGGACACCCAGCCTTCAAGGGCACGTGCTTGCGCGGGCTCACCTTCGCCGGGTTCTGTGGCAGGCCCTTCTTCCTCACCCGCGTTCTCTTTGGCGGCCGCCGCGGCTTGCCGCTCACTGATGGCCACGAAGGCCTGCACTCGCTGGGGCAATGAATACCAATGCGGCGCGGACAGCCCGAACTGGTGGGCGAATGACACGGCCAGGTGGTCAAACTTTTGGGGCAGGTCCAAGGCCCGGTACAGGTCGAAGACCGCCATCCAGGTTTCGGATTGATCGTGCCGCGTGCCGCCGGGGGCGATCAGGGCCAGCAAGGCCCGTTCGCACTCATCAAAATCGGCATTCGCAAAGGCGATCACGGCCTCATCCAGCTCCGGGTCGTGCTCCATCTCGGTCACATCGACACCTGAGCCGCCGGTTAACGCGGCTGGCGACAAGTGATCGTGGAGCATGGGCGGTGGGGGAGAGCCACTCATCCGGGGTTGGTTTGCGCGTGCCGAATCAAACACCGCTTGCGAAATTTCGGGCGGATCAAACTCCAGCGGGCTCAACTCGGACCGAGCCTTGAGCCGTTCTGGCGCGCTCAGCTCATTGGGGGCGGTGGGCGCGTAGGCCGCAGCGGCATTCAATGGCAAGGGCGGCGGCCGTTGTGCCACGGGCGGGGCTTGAGCCGCTTGGCGCGCTGCGTTTTGGTCGCCCACCATCTGCTGCTCAATGGCATCGATTTTTGCTTTGACCGCGAGGTCCGAGCGAGGGCCACTGTGGGGGCGTGATTCGGAATCCAGGTTGGAGGCGCCGGACAGGGCCAGTGCGTTGTCCTGGCTCAGGCCTTCACGGCGGATCTTGCGCAGCATGTCGAGTTCGCGCTTGCGCACGAAGTCGTTGCGGCGCTTGCGCTCGATCATGGCCTTGATCCCGGTCTTGGCGTATTCGCTCTCAGGGGAGCCGGCCGACGGGGCGTCCAGCTGCGTCCAATCCGTGGTCGGATTGGCAACGAAGCGAGCCACCTTGCGTAAAAATCCGCCGGAGTCCTTGCTCATGATCGCAGGCCGAAATAAGGCATAGAAGTGAGGGTGCGCAACAGCAGATCAGTCACCGAACATTTTTTGCTTGAGTTCCCGGCGCTGTTGGGCTTCCAGCGAAAGGGTGGCGGTGGGGCGTGCGATCAAACGGCCCAAGCCGATGGGTTCGCCCGTTTCGTCACAGTAACCGTATTCACCAGAGTCCAGGCGGGTCAGTGCTTGGGAGATCTTTTTGAGCAGCTTGCGCTCGCGGTCGCGGGTGCGCAGTTCCAGGGCGTGCTCTTCCTCGATGGTGGCACGATCGGCCGGGTCGGGGACGATGGAGGTGTCTTCGCGCAGGTGTTCGGTGGTTTCACCGGCGTTGGAGAGCAGGTCATCCTTCAGCACGGTCAGGCGACCACGGAAGAAGTCCAACTGCTTTTCATTCATGTACTCGGTGTCGGGCATGGCCATCAATTCGGGCTCGGTGAGTTCCCGGCCGGTTTTGGTTTTCCATGCGTTGGCGAGCTTGCTGTCAACCTTGGTTGCGGTGGTAGGCATGTGGTCTGGGGTACTGATTTTGGACGGTGAGCGTGCCGGGGCCACGGGTTTGGCCACTACGGCAGCTTCGACCGTTTTAGGGGAAGCTTGAGCGGGATCAGGTGGAGGCGCCGATTTGGCAGCGGCCACCGTGCTGGTTTTCTTGGTGGCGGAGGAGTCTTTTTTGAGGGGAGTCGGCGAAGCAGGTTGAACGGGGGCCTTGGCGACAGGCTTGCTGGCAGCGGTTTTGACCGGCGTGTCCTTGACCACCTTGGCCGCTTTGGCTGGGGCGGTGGCGCTCGATTTGGTCGAGGGCTTGTCAGATGCTTTCGTCACAGGATCCTCCTAAGAGACGCATGGCCAGCTGTTGGCTCCATCGCCTTGGTTGTGCTGTTTTGGCAATTAAGGCATGAATGAAGGCGCGCGGATTGTAGCGAGGCTCCTAGCTCAACTTCACCAGACTATCCCTCAGCCCCGTTCATCCATCAAGCCAGGCATTGTTCAAGGCCTGTGCGGAACAGGTCTTGGGGCAGATCAATGCCGATGAAGACCATTTTGCTGGTTTTGTCTTCCCCGGGTGACCATTTCGGGCCCACATCGCTGCCCATCAACTGGTGAACACCCTGGAAAATGACCTTGCGGTCCATGCCCACGACATTCAAGACGCCTTTATAGCGCAGCATGCGTGGGCCATAGATCTGCACCATCGACCCGAGGAAGTCTTCCAGCTTGCTGGGGTTGAAAGGCCGGGTGGATTTGTAGACGAAGGATTTCACATCGTCGTCGTGCTTGTGGTGGTGCGGGTGGTTGCAGTGCTCGTCGTGCACGTGATCGTGGTCATGGTGACCGTGGTCATGCGCGTCGTCGGTCAGGAAGCTGGGGTCGATTTCCAGCTTGGCATTGAGGTTGAAACCGCGCAGATCGAACACATTGCCCAAGGGCACTTCGCCGAAATGCACCCGTTGCTGGGGCGCGCGGGGGTTGATGTGCTTGAGGCGGTGGGACAGGTCATCGGCCTCGGCCGTGGTGACCAGGTCGGTCTTGCTGATGAAGATCTGGTCGGCGAAACCGGCCTGGCGCTGGGCCTCCTGGCGCTGGTCAAGCTGAGTCTGGCCGTGCTTGGCATCGACCAGGGTGACGATGGCGTCCAGCAGGTAGATCTCGGCGATCTCGTCGTCCATGAAGAACGTTTGCGCCACAGGACCTGGGTCGGCCAGGCCGGTGGTCTCAATCACGACCCGGTCGAACTTCAGGCTGCCGTCGCGCTTCTTGGCGGCCAGGTCGGTCAGGGTGGCACGCAGATCTTCCCGGATGGTGCAACAGATGCAGCCATTGTTCATCTGGATGATCTGTTCCTTGGTGTCGGCCACCAGGATGTCGTTGTCGATGTTTTCTTCACCGAATTCGTTTTCGATGACGGCGATCTTCTGGCCGTGTGCTTCGGTCAGGATGCGCTTGAGCAAGGTGGTTTTCCCACTGCCCAAGAAACCGGTAAGGATGGTGACAGGTATCAAGCTCATCCTGAGAGTGTAGCCTCGGCTGTCGGGGCTTTGAAGCCGTGGGGTTGCACAATCGCCATCTTCATCGGGTATTCTTGCAACATCGCCACCAAGACACCCCCGCCGTGTCCGAACCCTCCCAGAGTCGGCCCACCAAAGCCGACAGAACTGCCTTCCTGCAGCACCATGACCGTGAAAAAGACCGCCGCAGTCTTTTTGAACGCCTGGTCGAATTCATCGCGCCCGGGCCAGATTCCACCGATGAGCTGATTGAATCGCTGGCCACCGCCGAGCAGCGCGAACTGATCGAGCCCGAATCCCGCGTGATGCTGGAGGGCGTGATCCGCATGGCAGGCATGAGCGCTGGTGATGTGATGGTGGCCGTCAAGCGCATGGATTTGCTCGACATCAACGCCCCCTACGAGGCTTTGCTGAACCAGGTGATCGATGCCGGGCACTCGCGTTTTCCGGTGTTCGAGGGCAGCCGCGAGAACATCATCGGCGTGCTCATGACCAAGGATTTGCTCAAGCTGCAGCGCGCACCAGAGTTGAATTTGCGCACTTTGCTGCGTCCGCCCGTTTTTGTGCCCGAATCCAAAGGTCTGAACGAGTTGTTGCGCGACTTTCGCGCCAATCGCAGCCACATGGCCATCGTGATTGATGAGTTCGGCAAAACCGCGGGTCTGATCACCATCGAGGACGTGCTGGAGGAAATCGTCGGCGAGATTGAGGACGAGTTTGATGTTGGCGACAGTGACAACGGCATTTTCACCTTGGCCGACGGTAGCCAACGGGTAGCTGGCGACGCCGAGATAGAAGCCGTCAACACGGCGTTCGGTATCCATTTGCCAATGGATGATTTCGACACCATTGGCGGCTTCGTGGCCCACGAACTGGGGCGGGTGCCACGTCGCGGTGAGGCTGTCGAAGTGGGGGGTCTTAGATTTTCGGTCATGCTGGCACGGGGCGGGGCGGTGCGCTGGTTCAAGGTCACGCGTGCGCCTGATGCCTTGGATATGAGCGGGTCCTGAAGGTGACGACGGTTGCTTCAGGTGCCTGGGCGGCTCCAGGCGGCTTGCGCGCGGGCAAGGCCCTGCTTTTATCCATGCTTGCAGGGGCTTTGCTTGCAGGGGCTTTTTCGCCCTGGATGGCCGCCTTGGGTGCCGCTTGGCCCGCCACTTTGCTGTCGCTGGCAGTCATGGCGTTTGTCGGTGTTCTCCGCAGCGTGGGATCGGTTTCCCTGGCGGCCAAATGTGGCGCTTTGTTCGGCACGGTCTGGCTGGTCAGCGGCACCGGCTGGATGTTCGTGAGCCTGCACAAGTTTGGTGGTTTGCCGGCGTGGCTCGCAGGTTTTTCCGTGCTGGTGCTTTGTACGGCGCTGTCAGGTTTCATGGCCTTGGTGGCCGCCGCCTGGGTGGGCTGGCGGCGAGGCGCCTGGCTTTCAGATGGCGTTTTGCTGGCGGCGTTGTGGTGGCTGGCTGAATGGATTCGCGGCTGCATTTTCACTGGCTTCCCGTGGGCCGCCAGCGGTTATGCCCTGGTGGACTCGCCCCTGTCCGTTCTGGCGCCCTGGATCGGCGTCTACGGATTGGGTGCCGTCTGGGTCTTGATGCTGTCTTGGGTGGTGTTGTCCGCACCCAAGCTGCGCTCGATGCTGGCCAGTGTGTCCGCCTTGCTGCTGGTGGTGGGCGGCTTGTCCTTCATCGGCGGGCGGCCATGGCATGAGTTCACCCGCGTCCATGGCGCACCTTTGTCCGTGACCTTGTTGCAGGGCAACATTCCTCAAGACGAGAAGTTCGCGCAGTCGCACCTGATTGACCAACTGGTCTGGCACGCCAGGCAGTTGGTGGCGGCCAAAGGCGATCTGGTGGTGGCGCCCGAGACCGCCATCCCACTGCTGCCTGCACAACTGCCCGAAGGCTATTGGGCCGAGTTGTCGAGCGCATTCCATGTGGGCGATCGCGCCGCCTTGATCGGCTTGCCCTTGGGCGATTTCGAGCAGGGTTACACCAACTCGGTGGTGGGCTTGTCATCGGCCACCAAAGCCTTGCCGGACGGTTTCTACCGGTACAACAAGCACCACCTGGTGCCTTTTGGCGAGTTCATTCCGCTGGGCTTTCATTGGTTTGTGCAGATGATGAACATGCCTTTGGGCGACTTCACTCGGGGCCCCCGCGCGGCACCATCGTTTGGTGTCAAGGGCCAGTGGGTAGCGCCCACCATTTGCTACGAAGATTTGTTTGGCGAAGAACTGGCGCAGCGTTTTGTCACCGTTGGGCAGCCGGCTCCCACCGTGTTCGCCAACGTCAGCAACCTGGCCTGGTTCGGCGACACGGTGGCGATCTACCAGCACTTGCAGATTGCCCGGATGCGCTCGCTGGAGTTTCAATTGCCCACCATCCGGGCCACCAACACCGGTGCCACCGTGGTGATTGATCACGCTGCCAAAGTGATCGCGGCCTTGCCCACCAACACCCGTGGTGCCCTGGTGGCATCGGTCCAAGGGCGCGCGGGCAACACGCCTTATGCCGATTGGGCAGGGCGTTTCGGCCTGTGGCCGATGGTGGCTTTGGCAGCCCTGGCCGTGCTGGCCTTGAAGCGCCGTTCGCGGGGTATCGCCGCGAGTCTTTAGAATCGGGCATTCGCGTCACTTGTTGATGCCCACCCCACCGACCCGAAAATGCCATGCTGACCTTCCAGCAATTGATCTTGCGCCTTCAAAGTTACTGGGATGCCCAGGGCTGCGCCTTGCTGCAACCCTATGACATGGAAGTGGGCGCCGGCACCAGCCACACCGCCACCTTCCTGCGCGCCTTGGGTCCAGAGCCTTGGCGTGCGGCCTACGTGCAGCCTAGCCGCCGTCCCAAGGATGGCCGCTTTGGCGAGAACCCCAATCGCCTGCAGCACTACTACCAGTTTCAGGTCGTCCTCAAGCCGGCACCGTCCAACATCCTCGAGCTGTATTTGGGCTCGCTGGAGGCCGTGGGCTTCGACCTGAAGAAGAACGACGTTCGCTTCGTGGAAGACGATTGGGAGAACCCGACGCTGGGCGCCTGGGGCCTGGGCTGGGAGGTCTGGCTCAATGGCATGGAGGTGACGCAGTTCACCTATTTCCAGCAAGTGGGCGGCATCGACTGCAAGCCGCTGACGGGCGAGATCACCTATGGTCTGGAACGCTTGGCCATGTACCTGCAAGGCGTTGAAAACGTCTATGACCTGGTGTGGACGAGTTGGGAAGAAGTGGGCGCTGATGGCCAGAAGATTCAGCGCACGCTGAAGTATGGCGATGTGTTCCACCAGAACGAGGTCGAGCAATCCACCTACAACTTCGAGCACAGCAACGTTGAGTTCTTGCTGGGCGCCTTCACCAACTACGAAACGCAAGCCAAGTACCTGATCGAGCAGCACCTGGCCTTGCCCGCCTATGAGCAGGTGCTCAAGGCCGCGCACAGCTTCAACTTGCTGGACGCGCGTGGCGCCATCTCGGTGACCGAGCGCGCGGCCTACATCGGCCGCATCCGCAACCTGGCCCGCATCGTGGCCCAGGCCTACCTGGACAGCCGTGCCCGACTGGGCTTTCCGATGGCCCCCAAGGCCTGGGCGCAAGAGGTTCTTGCACAACTAGAAAAGAAAGTCGCCTGAGCATGAGCGCTTCCAATTTGCTCGTTGAGTTGTTCGTTGAAGAGTTGCCTCCTAAAGCGCTCAAGAAGTTGGGCGAGTCTTTCGCCCTGGTGCTGGCCGACAGCCTCAGGTCGCAAGGCCTGGCCAGTGCTGATTCCGTGGCGACGGCCTTTGCGTCGCCGCGCCGTCTGGCGGTGCATGTGACGGCGGTGTTGGCCAAGGCGGCCGACCAGTCCGTGCAGCAAAAGTTGATGCCGGCCAGTGTGGGTTTGAATGCCGAAGGCCAGGCCACGCCGGCTTTGCTGAAGAAACTGGCGGCTTTGGGCGCTGGCCCTGAAGTGGTCAGCAGCCTGAAACTCTTGCCTGATGGCAAGGCCGAGGCGCTGTTCTTTGACAGCATCAAGGCTGGCGCCACGTTGAGCGAGGGCCTGCAAAAGGCGCTGGACGAAACCTTGTCCAAGCTGCCCATTCCCAAGGTGATGAACTACCAGTTGGAGCAAGGTCTCGGCGCTGATTTCCAGCCTGGATGGACCAGCGTCAACTTCGTGCGCCCGGCGCATGGCCTGGTGGCCTTGCATGGCGATCAAGTGGTGTCTGTGGGTGCGTTGGGCCTGGTGTCTGGTCGCAACACGCAAGGCCATCGCTTCGAGGCCAAGGTCAACCCCTTGGTGCTTCAAAATGCTGACACTTACGCAGACCAACTGATGCAAGAAGGCGCCGTGATCGCCAGCTTCGAGGCCCGGCGCGACGAGATCTCGCGGCAGCTCAAGCTTGCTGCCATCAAGGCAGGCACCAACCTCCACCCCATCGACGACGGCGCGCTGCTGGACGAAGTGACGGCGCTGGTTGAGCGCCCCAATGTGCTGACCGGCCGATTTGAAGAGGCTTTTCTGGAAGTGCCGCAAGAGTGCCTCATCCTCACAATGAAGGCCAACCAGAAATACTTCCCCTTGTTGGACGCCTCCGGCAAGCTGACCAACCAGTTCCTGATCGTCAGCAACATCAGCCCTGATGATGCCAGTGCGGTGGTGGGCGGCAACGAGCGCGTGGTGCGCCCGCGCCTGGCCGATGCCAAGTTCTTCTTTGATCAGGACCGCAAGAAGACGCTGGAGTCCCGCGTCGCGGGCCTGTCCAAAGTGGTTTACCACGGCAAGCTGGGCACGCAAGGCGAGCGCGTCGAGCGCGTGCGCGCCATCGCCAAGGGTCTGGTGGAATCGTTGGGCCAGGCATCGCTGGCCGCGAATGTCGACACCGCGGCCCGCCTGGCCAAGGTCGATCTGTTGACCGACATGGTGGGCGAGTTCCCCGAGCTGCAAGGCATCATGGGTGGCTACTACGCCCGCCACGATGGCCTGGGCGATCAGGTGGCGCAGGCCATTGAAGACCACTACAAGCCGCGTTTCGCGGGCGATGAACTGCCCCGCGATCTGGTCGGCGTGGTGGTGGCCTTGGCCGACAAGCTGGAGACCCTGGTGGGCCTGTTCGGCATCGGCCAGTTGCCCACGGGCGACAAGGACCCGTTTGCCTTGCGACGTCATGCCCTGGGCGTGATCCGCATGCTGATCGAGCGCGATCTGCCATTGGCGGTGGAGCCCACCTTGCGACAGGCTGCTGCATCTTTTGGCGGCAAGATCACCGATGCCACCCCGGCCTTGACCGATTTCATCTATGACCGCCTGGCCGGCAGCCTGCGCGAGCAGGGCTACAGCGCCCAGGAAGTCGATGCCGTGCTGGCCTTGCGTCCGCAACGCCTGGCCGACATTGGCCAGCGCCTGGCGGCCGTTCGGGCCTTTGCTGCATTGCCAGAAGCTGCTTCATTGGCGGCCGCCAACAAGCGCGTGGGCAACATCCTGAAGAAGGTTGAAGGCACGGTAGAGGCCAAGGTGGACTCTGCCTTGCTGAAAGAGCCCGCCGAAGCTGCTTTGTACGAATCGCTCACCACGGCCGCCGCCAAAGCGGTCGCGGCCTTCGAGCAAGGCGACTACACCGCCTCCCTGCAAGCCCTCGCGGTCTTGAAGGCCCCGGTCGACGCCTTTTTTGACGGTGTGATGGTCAATGCGGAAGATGCCGCATTGCGCACCAATCGCCTCGGTTTGCTGGCATCCTTGCACCAGGCCATGAATCGCGTGGCCGACCTGTCCAGGTTGGCCGCATGACCCCTTTCGGAGTGGGCATGAAACTCGTCATCCTTGATCGCGACGGAACCATCAATCACGAGCGGGACGACTACATCAAGTCGGCAGACGAGTGGGTGCCTCTGCCCGGTGCACTGGAAGCCATCGCCCGGCTCAACCACGCTGGCTGGCACGTGGTCGTGGCCACCAACCAGTCCGGCATCGGCCGTGGCTTGTTCGACATGGTGGCCCTCAATGCCATGCATGCGCGGATGAACCAGCAGTTGGCCCGCCATGGCGGCCGGGTCGAAGCCGTTTTCTTCTGCCCCCACACCCCCGAAGACCAATGCACCTGCCGCAAGCCCTTGCCCGGCCTGTTCAAGATGATCGGTCAGCGTTTTGGCGTGTCCTTGGCGGGGGTGCCCATGGTGGGGGATTTGCCACGTGACGTGCTGGCCGCGCAGTCCGTGGGCTGCGAGCCGCACCTGGTCCGCACCGGGCAGGCCGCCACCATGACCGAAACCGAATTGATCGACTTGCGCCAGCAGGTTTCCGATCTGACGATCCATCCCGATCTGTCGTCCTTTGCCGACTTCCTGATCCTGCGGGATCGGCGTGCACATGGCGAAGACAGCCCCGTGGCCACGCACATGGGCGAGCTGACATGAAAGACAAGTTTGAGTGATGAGTGACCGAACGCCTGAGACAGTGACACCAGTGTCGTCGGGTGAGCAGATGGGCCTGCCCTGGGTGGATGGCGCTACTGGCAAGGAGCCGCAATCTGCGGCTCTGGCCCAGTCGCCCGCCATGCCGGTGCCAGCCTTGCCCGACATTCCCGTATTCCGCCACCCCCAGGCCGAGCATGAAGTGCGCCTGGGCGATGTCATCGTGGCCTATGAATTCCAGCGCGTGCGCCGCCGCAGCATTGGCATGGTGGTCAGCTCCGAAGGACTGAGCGTGCGCGCTCCCCGGTGGGTGTCCTCGGGGGACATCGAGACTGCCCTGCATGCCAAATCCCGCTGGATCTGCAACAAGCTGGTCGAGCAGCGCGAGCGTGCCTTGAAGCAAAAGGCGTCTCGCATCGAGTGGCAGCATGGCGCGGTTTTGCCTTACCTGGGCGAGCCGCTGACCCTGGTGCTGGACGCCGGTGCCAAAGGTGTCCGTCTGAGTGAAGAGGGCAGGGCCTTGACCTTGGGTTTGAACCCCGATGTGGCGTCCAACCTCATCGGTGATGCCTTCCAGGCCTGGTTGAAGAAGCAGGCCAAACAACGCTTCGATGCGCGCGTGAAGCATTTCGCCCCGCTGATGGGGGTGAGCGTCAGCCGGATCAGCCTGTCATCGGCGCGCACGCGCTGGGGCAGTGCCAGCGTGGATGGCTCCATCCGCCTGCATTGGCGCCTGATGCATTTTGCCGACCATGTGATCGACTATGTCGTTGTGCACGAGCTGGCCCACCTGCGCGAAATGAACCACAGCCCGCGGTTTTGGGAGGTGGTCATGTCCGTCATGCCCGACTATGAGAAAGCCCGCGAGCAATTGCGGCATGCCGTTATCCCGGACTGGGCCTGAAAAGCCCTTGTCTTGATAGGCCCGGTCTTTCCTGCTTAATCTTCGGCCTTGGCCAACATAGGTCACAAGGAGAAAATCATGAGAGGACGCTTTGTTCTGGCAAGGTGGAGTGCCGCCGTGGCGCTGGTTGTGGCGATGTCGGGGGCCCACGCCCTCAGCGGTGCGGTGGTGGTCAGCGATTTGAGCCAGCCCGTCTACTTGACCGCGCCCACCGGAGACAACCGCCTTTTTGTCCTTGAAAAGGGTGGTCTCGTCAAGATCATCGCCAATGGCCAGACGCTGGCGACACCCTTTTTAGACCTGTCGGCCAAGGTGGATACCGCTGGCGAGCGCGGACTGCTGGGTTTGGCCTTCGACCCGGGCTATGCCAGCAACGGCAGGTTCTACGTCAACTACATCGACAAAACCACGCTGAACACGGTCGTCGAGCGATACACCGTGGCCAATCCGTCCAGCAATGTGGCCAATGCAGGTTCAGCCCAAAGCGTCATCAGCATTCCGCAGGAGCCCTACGGTAACCACAAAGCGGGCTGGCTGGCGTTCCGGCCCGGAGACAACCAGAACCTCTACATCGCGACTGGCGATGGCGGTGACGCCAATGATCCCCACAACCATGGGCAGAACCGAAACAGCTTGCTGGGCAAGGTGCTTAGGATTGACGTGAGCGGTAATGGTGCGGGCTACAGCGTGGCCACCAATAACCCCTTCTTGAACCAGGCTGGCACCCGTCCCGAGATCTGGGCCTTGGGGGTTCGCAACCCGTGGCGTAACAGCTTTGATCGGCAAACCGGCGATTTCTGGATCGCTGATGTTGGCCAGGATGCTCTTGAAGAAATCAATCTGGAGAAAGCCGGGGACCCGGGTGGCCACAACTACGGCTGGCGCCTGCGTGAAGGCTCCATCGCGACGCCTGTGGTGGGCGGTGAGGCACCTGGCTTGACCGACCCCATCTTTGACTATGCCCATTTGGGCGCACCGGGTGGTCTGGGCAATTCAATCACGGGGGGCTATGTTTACCGAGGCCCCAGCATTGGGGATGCCGATGGGCGGTATTTCTTTGCAGACTTCGTCTCTGACCGGCTGTTCTCCTTCTACCTGGGGGCAGACGGCAAGCCTGTGGATTTGCGCGACGACACGGCTGCCTGGCTGGCCGGCACGGGCCTGAGTGGCCCAACCTCTTTTGGTGAAGACGGCTTAGGTCGCCTGTATGCCCTCGGGATCAATGGTGTAGTCGTGGCGATGGTGCCCGAAGCGGAAGCCTGGGCCAGCGCACTGGCGGGTTTGCTGATTGTTGGTGTGCTTCGCCGCCGTCGAACAACACGGCGCGCGGTTGTCAGCAGCTGAACCTGTAGATGCCATCGGCACCCAGAGTGCGCGTGAGCATGCCCTGGTGCCACAAGGCATGGAGGTGTGCCACGGCCTCGCCCATGGCAAAGGTGGTCTGGTGCAGGTCGAGCTGGCGCTTGAACAGCACCGGTAGCAGGTCGGCAGCCGTGGTGGCCTGGTGCTGGCATGCCGTGATGACCTCGGCCAAGCGGTCCTGGTGGTGCTCGTGCAATTGATCGATGCGCGCATGCAGCCCTGAGAAGGGCTTGCCATGTGAGGGCAGCACCAAGGTGTCGGCTGGCAGTGCCCGCATGCGGTCCAAAGACTGCAAAAACAGGGTCAGTGAATCGGCCTCAGGCTCGGCGTCGTAGACACTGACGTTGGTCGATATCCGTGGCAGCACCATGTCGCCAGAGATCAGCACGCCCAGTGCCGGGCAATGCAGCGCCATGTGCTCCGGGGCATGCCCGTGTCCCACGTGGCAGGTCCAGGTGTGTGGGCCGATCTTCACCGACAAGCCATCGCGCAAGCGGTGAAAGGCATGGGGCATGTCGGGCACCATGGCGCTGAAGTAGTTGCTCCGGGCCCGGATCTTGCCCACCGATTCCGCGTCGGTCAGCCCATGGCTGGCAAAGAAGTCCGCGGCCCGCTCACCGCCAAAATTGTTGGTGTGTTTGCTGGCCAGGTGTGCCGCGTGGAAATCGGTGGCGCTCATCCACAGGCGGCAGGGGCGTTCGGGGGTGCTCCAGCGTTCGGTCAACCAATGGGCGTTGCCGACATGGTCGGGGTGCATGTGAGTCACGATGACCCTGAGCACCGGCAAACCTTCCAATTGCGTGGCAAACACCTGGTCCCACGCATCCTGGGTGTCCTGGTTGGCGATGCCGCAGTCAATGATCGTCCAGCCTGGTTGGCCATCCAGCTCATCGCGCAGCAGCCACAGGTTGATGTGGTCCAGTGCGAATGGTAAGGCCATGCGAACCCAGCGCACGCCAGGCGCCACGGCCAAGGCCTGGCCCGTGGCGGGCAGGGTGTCGCCCATGGGGTAGTCGATCGTCGCGGGTGAAGTGTCTTGCATCCGGGAATTGTGACCCATCAAGCCTGACTACACTCTCATCCATGACACTTGAATCCCTGTTCGACAAAAACCGAGCCTGGGCTCGGGACATTGAAAACCGCACGCCCGGTTTCTTCACCCGCTTGCAGCAGCAGCAGTCTCCCCAGTACCTGTGGATTGGCTGCAGTGACAGCCGCGTTCCGGCCAATGAAATCGTGGGCCTGCTGCCCGGTGAGTTGTTCGTGCACCGAAATGTGGCGAATGTCGTGGTGCATTCCGACCTGAACTGCCTGTCGGTGATGCAATTCGCGATCGATTCGCTCAAGGTCAAGCACATCATCGTGGTCGGGCATTACGGTTGCAGCGGCGTCAAGGCGGCCATGAACAACCTGCGCATCGGCATTGCCGACAACTGGTTGCGCCATGTGCAGGACGTGCGCAACCTGCACCGCGACTGGCTCTACCAACTCCCGGATGGCCCGGCCAGGCTGGACGCCCTGTGCGAGCTCAACGTGCTGGAACAAAGCTTGAACGTGTGCCAGACCACCGTGGTGCAAGATGCCTGGGCGCGTGGCCAGGCCGTCGTTGTGCACGGGTGGGTCTACGGCTTGCATGATGGTCACATCAAGGACATGCGCATGACCGTTGAACACCCCGAAGCCCTCGGGGCGGCCTATGCAGAAGCCCTGTCCGAGCTGAAAAAACGCCACACCCCCCAACCTGCCGCTGGCTCAGCGGTTTAATTTCAGGCCGATCCATGCTCCCAACGCAACTGACCGATTCACGAGCCTTTGAAATCGCCAAGGCCATGCTCGATGGGTTTGACCGCCACTACAAGATCTTCCGCGAGACCAG
>CAZKPN010000030.1:0-41551 GCA_964554655.1 uncultured Aquabacterium sp.
GCGCACGGGGGCAGCATCAGCGTGCAAAGCCAGCTGGGCGAGGGCTCGGTGTTCACCGTCACACTGCCTTTGGCGTGAGCAGGGGCGTCACGTTCGCGTGCGCGGCGTCGGGATCGCCATCCGGCGGGGTTTGCTCCACCAGCTTGATCAGCTTGCCGCCCGACAGCACGTGGATCTCATCACCTTCGCTCAGGCTGTGCTGTCGGTGCGTGATGATGAAGCGGCCGCAACCCAGGTGGTTGATGGCTTCCTGCACATGGCGTTCGGTCTCGAAGTCCAGGTGGCTGGTGTACTCGTCCAGCAGTAAAAAGCGCGGCTGCTTGTACAGCGCCCGGGCCAGCAGCATGCGCTGCTTCTGCCCACCCGACAGCGTGGTGCCCATGCCGGCCACCAGGGTCTGATAGTCCATGGGCATGCGCAGGATGTCCTCGTGGATACAGGCTTGCTGCGCGGCCAGCATCACCTTCTCGGGCGTGGCCTCGGTGTCGTTCATGGCGATGTTGTCGTAGATCGAGCAGGTGAACAACTGGTCGTCCTGAAACACGGTGCCCAGCACCGAGCGGAATGCCTCGGATCCGATGCGGCTGATGGGCACCCCATTGACCAGCACCTCGCCCGATTCAGGCGTGACCTGGCCCGACAGCACCTTCAGCAAGGTGGACTTGCCGCAGCCCGAAGGGCCCACCACCGCGATGGCCTGGCCACTGTGCAGGGTCATGCTGATGTCGTCCAGCACCGGGGCTTCACCCGCGGCGTAGCGGAAGGTGACGTGGCGCAGTGACAAGGTCATCGGGCCATCGGTCTTCAAAGACGCTTCAGCCTGGGCAGGCGAGGGCGGTTCGGGCTCGGTCAGCACGATGTCGGCCAGGCGCTCGCCCTGCAGTTTCAACAGGCGCAGGTTGATGACGCGCTCCAGCAGCTCGGAGGCGCGTTGCAGGAACTGGCTTTTGTAGGCCAGAAAGGCCACCAGCATGCCGATGGAGAACTGCTCGTCCAGGATCATGCGCGCGGCCAGGTAGATCACCAGCGATTGCTCCACCGCGCTGATCAGGCCGTTGACGCCCTGGTACAGCAGGCTGATGCGCTGCTGCTTGACCGAGGCGTTGACCATGGCCACCTGCTGGTTCATCCAGCCACCCACGCGCCAGCCCGGCTTGGCGAAGAACTTGATGGCGGCCACACCGCGCAGCGTCTCCAGCAAATAGGTTTGCGCATTGGCCTCGCGCACGATGGTTTCTTCGGTTGCCTGCCGGTAGGGCTTGAACACGGCAAAGCGCACGATGGCCTGCAGCACGGCCACGGCCAGCACCACCATGGCCATCGTGGGGCTGTAGAAGAACATCAGGCCCAGCGTGATCAGGCTGACCGCGCCATCGAGCACCACCTCGACCAGGTGGTTGGTGATGGTGTCCTGGATGGTGTGGACGGAACCGAAGCGCGACAGCACATCGCCCGTGTGGCGCTTGTCAAAATAGGCCAGCGGCAGCTTGAGCATGTAGCGGAACACGTTGGCGCTGGACGACACGCGCCACGACAGGCTGGCGCCCAGCACGATCCAGGTCCGCACCAGGCGCGTGCCCAGCGACATCACCGCCAGCAGGAAGATGCCGATGGCCAGCACGGCCAGCAGCGGCGCATCGCGCGTGACCACCACGTCGTCGATGATCCACTGGCTGAGCATGGGCATGAGGATGCCGAACACCTCCAGCACGATGGACAGCAGCGCCATCTGGCCGAAGGCGCGCCACAGGCCGCGCTGGCCGGTGAACAGCAGGCGCAGGTCAAACGGTGTCTTCTCCTGCTTCTTCTCGAAGCTGGTGCTGGGCGACAGCTCCAGTGCCACGCCGGTGAAGTGTGGGCTGGCTTCCTTGAGGGTGAGGGTGCGCTCGCCCAGGGCCGGGTCGAGGATGGTGATGCGTTGCGCATCGGCCTTGGTCAGCACCACGAAGTGGTTCAGGTTCCAGTGCAGCAGGCAAGGTGTTTGCAACTGCGGCAGCTCGTCCATCTCCAGGCGCACGGCGCGGTTGGCGAAGCCCAGCTGCTCGGCGATGTTCATCAGGCGGGCCAAGGTGGCACCGCGCGATGACAGCTCGAAGCGGCGCCGCAGGGTCAGCAGGTCGGTCTCGTGGCCGTGCGCGCTGGCGACCATGGCCAGGCAGGCCAGGCCGCACTCGGCCGCTTCCGATTGCAGGATCAGCGGCGCTGACTTGCGCGGCCACAAGGATAGGAGGTTGGTGCTCATGTCATAACTTGCCGCTGAAGGCGAACAGGGGGTCGAGCATCCAGCGGATCAAGCGGCGCCGGTCGATCTCGATGTCGGCTGTGAGCGTGTGGCCGGGCCGCAGGGCGATGTCGGTGCCATAGGCCCGCACCTTGGGCTGGTCCAGGGCCACGCGAACGATGAAGACCGCGCGCCGGTCGGTGCCGCCTTGGGGGTTGCCGCTGGCCATGGGCACGTCGGTCTGCGACACGCTGCGCACCGTGCCTTGGTACTGGCCAAAGCGCTGGTAAGGAAAGGCGTCGTAGCTGATGCGCACGCGCTGGCCGGTTTTGATGAAGCCAATGGAGGTGCTGGGCAGGTAGAGCGTGGCCTCCAAGGCAGAGCGCGTCGGCACGATGGAAGCCAGGGTGACGTTGGCGTTGACGCTTTGGCCCGGTGTGGCCAGCAGGCCCGAGACGATGCCATCGACCGGCGCTTTCAGCAACACCTGGCGTGCGCCATGGCGTTGTACTTCTTCTTGCTGCAGGCTGAGCAGGTCGCGGCCCAGGCTGGCCTGGTCAATGCGGTGCTGGGCCTGCAGACGCTGGCGTTCGTCTTGCGATGAGGCCAGGTCGCCTTCGGCCGCGCTGCGCTGGCGCTTGAGCGTTTGCAAGCGCGCGGTCTGGTCCAGCAGCAACTGGCGTTGTTGCTCGTACTGCAGGTCGGAGATGATGCGTTCGTCCAGCAGGGGCTTGAACTGGTCCACCAGCTTGCGGGCCGAGGCGATCTGCTGCGCTTGCAGCTGGGCCTCTTCACCCAGGGTCAGCAGGTCGCGGCGGCTTTGGGCGATGCGTTGGTCCAAGGCGGCCAGGGAAGCGGTGCTGGCCTGGGCCTGGCCTTCGGCCTGGTTGCGCATCTGGCTGCGCTGGCCTTCCAGGTTCTTTTGCAACAGCGCTTGCGTGCTGCCCGCGTCGCTGAAGCGTTCGTTGCTGATCTCGGCGATCACGTCGCCCGCTTTGACGGCCTGGCCTTCGGTGACCAGCACGCGCTGGACGATGCCGGGCTCCAGGGGCACGACCATGGCCACGCCATCGCGGGGCTGCACCACGCCTTGCACACGCTCTTTCTTGGTGTAGTGGCCGAAGACCAGCACCGCCAGCACCAATGCGGCCAGGCACAGGAAGAAGACAGTGAGGCGGCCAGCACCCACGGGGCGGATGTCGATGGAGGGGCCGGACGAGGTGTCTGAACGCGCGTCCAGAACCTCCTGGCGGAACAGGGATTGGGCGGGGGTGCTCATGGCGTGCTCTCTGCCAGCAAGGGCAAGGGGGCGGTGTCGAAGAGGGGCATCAAGGGGGCAACGTGGTCGGCGTCCAACTGATCCAGCAAGGCCAGGATGCTCACCTGGGCCGACAGGGCATTGATGCGCGCGGTGACCAGGCTTTGCCTGGCGGTGTAGATCTGTTGCTGGGCATTGAGCAGATCGAGGTTGGTGCGCAGGCCGGCCACGAAGGCTTTGCGCAGTGCCTCGCAGGTGGCCGAGGCGGTTTGCTCGACCTGGCGCTGCAGCGCGATCACCTGGCGGGCTTGCGACAAGGTCTGGTAGGCATCGCGCAGGGCGGCCTCCACCTGGGCTTGCGCTTCGTCGCGCCGGGCCTGGGCCTGGATCAGCAGGGCAGCGGATTCGCGGGTGCGGCCTTGCTGCAGGCCGCCTGTGAACACGGGCCAGTTCACCTGCACGCCGATGGCACGCTCCCGGGTGGTCTGGCGCTGGCTGAAGCCGTCCAGCTGGGGCACTTCGCGGACCAGGCTGGTGCTGGCCACGGCGTCCACGGTGGGCTGCCAGCGTTCGGCGGTGCGGGCCTGGTCGGTGGCCGTGGCGGAGGCGATTTGGGCGAGGGCGTCGCGCAAGGGTGGGTGGCGGCTGGGGGCCAGCAGCAGGGCTTCGACCAGTGTGCTCACCACCGCGGGCCCATGGGGCTCGTCGCCCAGCAGGCCGGCGGGCAGCACCACGGTCTGGCCGCTCAGCCGCTCCAGGGTGAGGCGCTGCGTGGCCAGGCGCGTGTCCAGTTCTTGCACGGCGGCGCGGGTCTGGTCGATGCGGGTGCGTGTTTCCAGCACGTCCAGGATGGTGCCCGCGCCGGCTTGCAGGCGCCGGTCGTTGATGCGCCATTGCGCTTGCAGCAGGTCTTGCTGGGCGAGGGTGAGGCGCCGCTGTTCGGCCGCTTCGATGGCGCTCAGGTAGGCCACGCTGAGTTCGCGGGCCACGTTGGCGCGGTTGCCTCTGGCCTGCCATTGCGCCTGGTCGGCCTGGGCCGCTTGGGCTTTGGCGTTGGCCTGCTCGGCGGCACGCCACAGCGGCCAG
Organism: uncultured Aquabacterium sp.; assembly: GCA_964554655.1. Lineage (GTDB taxonomy): Bacteria > Pseudomonadota > Gammaproteobacteria > Burkholderiales > Burkholderiaceae_C > Aquabacterium. Next base: position 4,566 of record CAZKPN010000030.1, read on the forward strand.
GTGGCCGACAAGGACATGGCGGTGGCGGGGGTGTTCACCGTGGTTTCGTTGATCTGCTGGCGGCGCCGGCTGGCACTGGCGCTGGCATCGGCCCGGGGCATCCAGGCGGTGGCCCAGGCTTGTTGGCTCAGGGCCTGCGCGGCTTGGGCGCCCGCGTCGAAGGCGCGGTTGGAGGCCGCTTGCTGGTCAGCCGCCAGCAGCATCCGGGGCCAGGGTGTGGCGCCCTGGGGCGTTGGGTCGCCAGCGGCTGGCGATGCGGCCATTGAAAAACGCGAGGTGGCTGGCTGGGGATCATGCTGGGCGCCCAGGGAGGTGGCCCAGTGCAACGCCAAAGCGCCCGAGGCCAGGGTTGGCAGCGAGGCGAGCAGCAGGCTCAGTGCCATGGCGAGTTGGCCCGCCGTGGCGGGGCGCGCTTGGGCAGGCCAGCGATGTTCATCGCGCAGGCGGGGTAACAGGGTGTGCAGGCGAGAGGGGGGCATGGAGAAAGCGGGATCCGGGCGCCAGTCAAGGTTAGCGACCTTGGCGGGTGGCAACGTGCCGCACCGGGTGTTTCCCCGAGCCCCTGCTTCAGGGGCGAAAGGCCTGTCGGGTCGAATATTAACCGTGCCACACCTCTCGTTATCCCCAGTGGGCGGACACGGCGGTGTGGCGATCGCCAGTTCAGGCCGCCCGCTGGCTCACAACCAGCCCGCGCGCCGGAATCGCCAGTACAGCACCCCGCAGGTGGCCGCGATGAGGCCCAGCGCCGCAGGGTAGCCCCAGCGCCACTGGAGTTCGGGCATGTGGGCGAAGTTCATGCCCCAGATGCCGGCGAAGGCCGTGGCCACGGCGAAGATGCCGGCCCAGGCGGCCAGGCGTTTGGTGGTCTCGGACTCTTCAATGGTGGCCATCGACAGGTTCACCTGGATGGCCGTGCCGATCGTTTCGCGGAAGGTGTCCAGCGAAGTGTTGATGCGGGCGAGGTGGTCGTACACATCGCGGAAGTAGTCGCGGGTGCCCACGCAGACCATGGGCACGCGGCCACTGGTGAGCTTGCCGGTTGATTCCAGCAGGGGCGTGACGGCGTGCTTGACCACCATGATCTTCTGCTTGAGGGCGTACAGGCGCTCGACGTTGCCGCGCGCGGTGCCGGGCTCGAAGATCTGCGCCTCGATGGCCTCCAGCTCGCCTTCCAGCGCGTCGATGACCGGGAAGTAGCGGTCCACCACCGCGTCCATCAGGGCATAGAACACGAAGCCCGCGCCCAGCTTGAGCAGGTGAGGTTCGCGCTCGGCGCGGTCGCGCACGCCCAGCAGACCTTGCTGGCAGCGGTTGCGGATGGAGATCACATAGTTGGGGCCTGCGAACACATCGACCTCACCCACCTGCAGTTCATCCGTGGCGGTGAACTCGACCGTCTGGATCACCGCGAACACCATGTCGCCGTACTCCTCGACCTTGGGGCGCTGGTGGCCATGCCGGGCGTCTTCGATGGCCAACTCGTGCAGGCCAAACTCTTCCTGGAGCTTGGCCAGTTCGGTGTCAGTGGCATCGCGCAAGGCGATCCACACAAAGCAGTCCGGCCGTGCCAGGTAGTCGCTGATGGCGTCGGGTTCGATGTCGGCCAGGCGTTTGCCATCCTGGTAGGCCACACAGTTGATCAGCATGCGCAGTCCCGGTTCAATGGAGCAGAGACTTCATGCTAGTGCCAAATTGCACTGTTTAAGGTCGCGCAGGCCAGGCACCCCCGCGGTCAGAACTTGATCAATCCTCGGGCCCTGAGCAGGTCCTTGCCCTGGAATTGCTCGGTGAGGTACCGGTTCATGGCCTCCTGCTGTTGTTGCGTGGAAAGATTCGCAGACGCCTGCAGGCGCGTCCATTCGGCGCGGGCCGCGTTCACGCGCCGATCCCATGCTTCCCATTCGGCATCCACTTCAGCCAGCCGATCTGCCGCCTCTTCACCGTAGCGCGCGACGCGTTCGGCCCGGATGGCGCCAGGATCCTTGCCGGGACTCATCTGAGGCACTGGCTCGCCGGGGTCGGGTGGCGCGGGGCGGCCAGATTCAAGTTGCGCAAGATGATCGACAAAGTGTTGCTCGTCTTCGGCGAAAAACGCATTCGCCCAGGCCACGCCCAGGATTTGGCGGCGTACCGCCTTCTGCTCCTCGAACAAGGGTGTCCAGGTGCTGCGGTCATTCTGCGAGAAGTGATTCGTCCATTCGTGGTTGCGGAGTGACCAGTATTGGTCAAAAACGCTCATGATCTGGCCGGCCAAAAGCGCGCCGTGGGCCCGCTGAGCCTCGTCTTGGACCAAGCTGCGGATCTCGGGGGCGGTGACCTGTCCCAGGCCCAGAAAGTAGTATTCGAAACGGCTGCGCAGCCCACGACAAGGCTTGAGCGACGGGGCGGGCGTGATGCACCACTCGCCTGCTGGCTCTGTGCCTTGAAGCGGCCCGTTGACCAACAGCATTTTCCTGAGCTGGTCCGGGGTGCGAACAAACGCGGTGGGCGCCGCCGCTGTCGAGGGGCTGCCCGCCGTGATCAAGTTCCAAGCACGGCTCGATGCACTTTGCCCTGGGGCGCGTGTCGTCTCGTCAACATGGCCTCGATTGAGCAGCCACAGGCCACCGATGCCGACCAGTGCGGCAAAGCATGCCGCCAATCCTATGTGTCTGACTTGCATTGATTCGATCCCATGATTGAGCGCATGAAAAAGGTCGGCGTTGCCGCCGACCTCCACACGACTTTTAGAGATGGGGCCGGTTTACAGGCCCTTGGTCTTCAGGCGGTTGACCATGCTCACGTAGTAGGCCGCTGGGTCAGGGGCACCCTTGCCGATGGTGCCCAGCACTTGGTTCACTTCATCCAAATGGTTCCAAGGCAGCGCCAGGTTGATGGCCTTGCCCCATGTGGCCTCAGTTGGCGACACCAGGCCGTCATTGGCTTCCGTGCCGTAGTACTTGCCGGTGTAGGCCAGCAGGGCGTCCGAGACGTCCCAACCGTTGGTCTTCGTCACATTGCCGGCGTAGGAGTAGAAGTACTGACCGTTGGCGGTTTCGCTGGTGCGGCCGGCGGGGAATTGCGCGTTGAAGCGCGCTGAGTCTTCCGAGCTCAGTGCCTTCAGGGCAGTTTTGAGGTCTGCATTCTGGTAATCCTTGGCGCCAGTGAGCCAGCCAATCAACTGCAGGCCAGCGGTGGCGGCCTTGTCGAACGAGCCATCAGGTGTGGTGCCCTTGAGGATCTCGTCGGCGACCTTGCTGCCAAGGTGGGTGCCAGACATGGTCGAAACGCTGGCGATGTCGCCTCGCGTGGCAGCCGAGTAGCGCACGGTCGGGCCGCCATGGCTATGACCAATCAAGTTGAACTTCTTGATCTTGTTGTACCAGGGGCTGGCTGCCTTCCAGGCGTCGAGTTGCTTGTTCAACTCTTCGCCGCGGTATTCGGTGGTTTGCGAAGGGTTGACCTGGGCGATGAACACCGTGGCGCCTTCGTCGCGCAGCGCGCCAGGGATCTTGTAGAAGTAGTCGATGCCAACGATGTTGTCGAAGCCGATGAAGCCATGCACCAGCACCACCGGGTACTTGGTCTTGGCCGAGGTGCCGGCGTGGGCGGCGGGAACCGCAACCACAGCGGCGGCCGCAATAGCGGCTGCGGTGGCAGTACGGCGAATGGTCAGTGCGATCATGTGTGTTTCTCCTCAAGTGAACAGCAACGTGCTGCCTGAATATTATTTGAATTGATTTCGTGAATGATCAAAGGGGCAAACCCGCCCTTTGCCAGTGAACCACCAATATCAATGATATGGTTTACGCTGATTAAAGAACTGTGCCGGTCACGAAGCGGGTTTGTATCGGCCAAACTGATTTGATTCAACTGGACACGGGTGGGTATCAATGAAGTTTTTCTCGCTGTCGATATTTCATTGGGCGGCCTTGCAAAAAACGCCACATCCCCGATGAGTACTCCCAGAACTGCGTGATTGGGGATGGCAGAACGCTCAACTTCAGGTGCAATAAGGGGCAGTTTCTGAGAGTTTGAGGGCTGACAAGATGAGCGTGAGCGACTTCTTTCGAGCTCAGCTGGAATCCATGATCGACATGCGCCACCCGCTCGCGGTGCTGGCGACCCGGACAGTATGGCGAGAGATCGAGAAATTGCTCGCGCCGCTGTTTGCGCGCAAGGCGCGCATGGGCAACTTGAAGCTAGATGCCGATATATTTTGCCCTGCAGCGGTGGTGAGGCGCCCGCGCCTGCTGATCAGGCTGATGGCGGCCCTGCTGTACCTCAAGCACGCTTTCAATGAGATTGATGAGCGCGGGTGAATTTTGCAAAACCGACGCAGTATACGGCCAGCGCCGTACACGCTACCGCGTCAATGTGTTTATTGTTGATCAAGGTGCTCTTGAAAGCACCTTGACGGAGGGATCATGGAATAAGTGGGGCAAGCCAGTCTGCGAACATATCGCTCAGCAAGACGCGTTGGGTGGTCGGCTTGCTTTCATAAGAACGCATTACCGGGCCTTTGCCGTCTAATAAGTTGTCAATGAACTCGCCTACCGAGTTCAGTTTCTTTTCAACGATGCTGGTGCCGCCGAAAGTAACTATGGTGGTGCAGTGCGAACCGTTGATATCCCGCTTGTTGGGGATATAGTAGCCAACATTTGGTGGCGTCATCATGGCGATCCAAGGCCCGATCTCCTGGCGCCACTTAACATTGAGTAACTTGAGGCGGTCTGCATCGGTGGCGGCATTGGCGATTTCAGGATAGAACTTCTGGTAGGTGAAAGCAGAGAATATGCTGTCCTCCTGGAACATGGTGTAGCCGATGCGGTCGGTAGGGAAGATTTTACCCAAGCCGGCCGTGATTGAGCCCAAATTGTTGGCATCGCCAGCACCAGGGTATTTGCCAATTAGTTTGGTAACCAAACCGTCTGGACCATCCAAGCCCCAAACTTCGCGGATCTTGTTATGCAGCAACACAGAGGGAGCCTGTTCGGGAGAAGCATGGCGGTTCACGTCAAACAGGGGGCCGGAGTCAGCGGCCAGTGCCATTTTTTTGGGCTTGAGCGCGGTTCTGAAGGCAGCGTAATTGGCCGTCGATCCCACGCCGCCGGCCGAAAAACCGGTGAGCAGCAAGTGGTCAGGTTGAGGCATGTTCTTGGCCATCCAGTCGGCCACAGCTTGCGCATTGACGGCGCCGCGGTGAAAGTAGGTCATGGGGCTGGCGGGGTCGGCGTTGTTGTATACGTTGACCTTATTTCCCGTGTGTACATCGCCGGTGCAGTAAGTCAGGTAGACGATATTCCAGCTTTGCGTCTGAACCGCTTGCAGTGGGTGGATTCGGGCGGTGAAGGGAGTGACCAGGCCAAGATGCGCCTGGCGGTTCCAGTCGCTCATGTAGTTCTCAGGGATGCCGTCAGGATTGACGGCGTTGAGCAGTGAACCTCCCTTGCAGGCAGTCTGGTCCCAACAGGCGCCGCCCCCTTCGAACATGACGACCGTCTTGCTATTGAAGGGCGTGCGATTGACGAAGAATCGATAAGGTGTGCCGTTGCCGCAAGTGGCGCCGCTGGAGGCGGGCAACTCGACCGCTTCCCACTTGAAGTAAGCGGCGTGGGCAGCCAGACCTGTCAGCAGGATGATGCCGGTGGCCTTTACCGTGGTCAGTATCAGTGATCGTATGTTCATGCTCAAATCTCCTGGTGAGTGGTTTCAATCTATTATTCGTGCCGGGTCAGTTTGTGGTGACTCGAAAGACACCAGATACCCCAGTAAATGATTTGATCTCTCCAGATATCGATTTGGCGTCACCCAAGTGAACGATCCTGTAGATGCCTGGGGCAGCATTTCCTGGAATCGCCCAAGAAATATCTGCGGCGGATTCGGCTCCAAAAATGCGCTTCCACCGATATTTCGTCGACCAATCTCCATCGTTCGCAACATTGACCCAAGTGCCATTGAGCATTCGCTGCACGTAGAGAAAAGAGCCGTTTCGTCTCAGATTGTTTTTTGGGTGGCCAGTTTGAAAACGAACTTCCACAAGTTGACCTCTGCTGTAGCTGGGCTTCACGTCCTTGATAACACTGCCAAACTTGCGGCCAAGCGCGGGCGCATCTAACAGCACCCCCAGCTGGTAGTTCACTTGGCAACAACTCAGGTCACGCGGGGCCAGTGTGTTGGTTGTCGCTCTTCCAGCCACCATGTCAAGCGCCAATTTATCGAGCTCCTGCTGATAGGCAGGTTGAGTATATGGGCCGAACAGTGTGCTGCCCCCTTCATAACTCTGAAGGCTGTACTCCTCAGGCGTTGTGACGTAGTGCGTGTAGGCATTTGTATAGCCTATAACGAGTACCTGTTTGATATCCACCCCAAGGGTGTGCGCAAGTTGCCTGCGAATACGATAACCCGACATGATGGTCGGTTCTGCGGGGATGGTGGCCAAGTAGAGTTGTCCCAGGCGCAATATCTGCAAGGGCACCACCTCGGGCGCCCACGGATAGGGGCGGATCTCTCCGACGGGAATCACTACCTCCTTGACCCCTTGACATTCCTTGAGTGATTCGGAAGGAGAAAACACCAGCCCCCCAAGCGCCGCCAAAAATGGATTTGATTGGCTCTCATGCGCGATTCCCGGACCGGGCCCGTCTTCTTCACTGCCTGCCGCAAAACTGGCTCCCAGTGCAGCAGGGCAGGTGCTGTGTATTTTGCCATCAGGCGTGTATGCGCCAGCCACCACGACTTGACTCATGTCCACATAACGCATGCGGAAATCCAGCGGCCCTGAAAGCGGCAATGGGGGCTGCGCAGAGAGATGCATTGCCTTTGTCGCCTGCCTCAGGCCAATCAACCGCGTGTTTTCGAATTCGTTTTCAGTGGGGCCGCTGCCGGGGTTGAGGTTCAGATTGGGTGACATGTCACCCGGATTGGTCTGCCCAAATGCCGCCACAAAAGGCGCCTTGTCCGACTCGTATTTGACGCCGACTTGCTCGTGCTCCCAGTAATACGAGGCATAGCCCTTGTTGTCGCCGCTGATCAGCGTGTTGGTATTGGTCATGCTGGTACCGTGCGTCGGGAAAAGACTCAATGTCCCTTTTGTTTTTCCTTCCTGACGGAAAGTCAAAACGCTCATCAGGGGATCGATTTCAAGCGGGAACGCGGCTCGATCACGGGCAGGGTTCAAGCGAAATGCAGTGGCAGATCGATTGACACTTGCATTGGTAAGTTCACCTTGACTAAGCAGGATGTCTCCTGGGGCGCGACTCAAATGGGCGATATTGATTGCTTCAAAGATTCCATTCACAATGGCGTCGAATGTGCGCTGCTGAAATCCAAGAATTGTTATATCGTAGAGAGCGTAATGAGAATATCCACCAGGTCCGGCATGTGTATGCGTTGCGCTGATGATGACGTTTTGCTCGTTGTAAACAGAGCCATAACGGGAAGCGAGTTTTTTCAGGACTGCCTGGTGAATGGCTTGCGTCACTAAACCCGTGTCTGTGATGACAATGACAGCTGATTTTTGCGTGCCGACATCCTGCACCACGAAAGCACGAGCGCGGAGCCGCTGATGAATGCCTGCAGTTTTTTGTGTCAGCGAAGCGTAGCCCATCATGCCAACTTCTGCTGCTTCACCGGTGATATCGCTCATGCCAACGCCAACGCTATATTGTGTTGTCACACTGGCCGAAGCAGTCGTTTGAACTGTCGCGGCCAGAACTGGAGCCAGCAGCAACTTCGTGAATTTCTTCAATGCATTCATCGTGAGGCTTTCTCAGGCCATGGCATTAGCGAACCCAGCCCATCGGTCAAAAGGATGGTAAAAACCGCGCAAGTTAGCCCCCTCCCTTCACGGCGTTGCGTTCAAGGAGCTCAGGTTTTCACCCTGCGCGCTTAGATGATTTGAGGGAGTACCTCGGATAACATAGCGATGACTATATTATTGGCAGAAAAATCTTGAAGCGGGACAAACCCGCATCTGCCCTCTTCCCTGCTTTCCCTGGGGATGTCATCGGCAAGCCGCCGGTGATCTCACCCCGGTGACTTGGGAATGACCTCACTTTGCTGTGTCGGCGCAGTGATGTCTCGCGCGGTCAAGGCAGCAGGTCATGATGACGGCTGCTACACCCGGGTGACCGACCTCATCAGGCCATGGCGCGTTGTTGAAGGCCAGGCGGAATTGGCCCGTGGTTGTCATGCTTGGCCACCAGCATGTCGGGTACCAGGTTGAGGTGGCAATGCCTTTGTCGATGGACAGAGCTTGGCCTAGGAAAACGTGTCGTTGGAATCGGGTTGCTCTGCGGGTTTGGGACTGAAGATCGCAGCAACGATGCACGATACGCGCACAGCGTTTTCCCTGGTTTTTTGATAGTCATAACTATCGTTTGACCCTTGTGGCGAACGAAGTTGTAGTTTTGGTCTACCAGGAACTTCGTGGCCTCAGTCATTTGTGCTTGAGGTCGCGCGAAAGCTCTGAGTGTTTCCTGGGGGGGCTGGCCATGAGGCGGGTGTCGGTGGTCCGAGCTTTCAGGCCTAAGCTGCTCGTTTCACTAAACCTATTCGATCAAACATGTCATAGACGACCCATGCCGTGGTTTCGGCCACGCGTTGCCGATCTAGATTGGGATCGTCAAACAACATCTCGATGGCCGAGTACATCAACTCAACAGACAGGCGCACCGTGATGCGGACTTGGTCGGCGTTTGTGTCTGGGTGAAGCGCCATGAGCCTCATTTGAGTTTCTTCGGTCACAGCTTGATGCGACAGGAGACGCACTTCTTGCAAGGTCGGAATGGCGTTCATGGCTCTGGTGATCCATATCCCACCAGTGGTCTCAAGAGTGATCTGATAGGTCGTGATGAACAGTTGCACCAACGCGGGATGCAAGGTGTCAACGGGGTCGAGCATGACATCGGGTGTCAAGTACCGTTCGATCAACACGTTCTGAGCGTTCATCATTCGCACGCCTAGTTCGTGCAAAAGAGCGTACTTATTGGGGAAGTAGCGGTACAGGGCTGGAGGCGTCAGCCCAGCTCGCTTGCAGACCAAGTTGGTGGATAAGCGCTCCACGCCTACTTCAGCCAACAGCTCAGCAGTGACTTGCAGGATTAACTCGTAAGTTTGCAGGGCGCGCTTTTGGGCAGGCGCCTTGTTGGGCTCAAGGTTCGGGGGATTAAGCAAAGGGATATCAGGCTTGTCGGACCGGGTCTTGCGCAATGTTCAGACGCGGCAAGCTGTGGGGCGGAACTTGATATGACATGCAATAGCCCTTCAAACACGTGCAAACCCCAGCCTCATTCAAGCCCCCAATCGCTAAAATAGTCATGACTACCTTTTGCGTGTGCGTTTGGCTTTTGCGCATGGTCGAGTCAAATTTTTTTACATGAACTTTGCAGGAATTGCAGCATGACTAACACCACCCGCCGTCATTGGTTAGGCCAGTTTGGCGCTACTGTAGCAGCAACCGCGCTGACAGCGGGGTCGAACAAAGCGGCCTGTGCCGCTACTGGGCAGGCCTTCACGGGGATCTACGACACTGACGTGATTGTCATCGGGGCCGGTTATGCTGGCTTGGCATGCGCCAGGGCATTGAGCCAAGCTGGAAAGCAGGTCATGGTGCTAGAGGCGAGGGACCGGGTCGGCGGACGTTGCATGAATATGCCTCTGCCGTACCCCTACCAGCGCTTTGTCGTCGAGGCCGGTGCTGAATTCATCGGTCCTACGCAGGACCGCATGTACGAATTGGTCAAAGGCCTAGGCCTGCGCACATTTCCCGCGTACAACCAAGGTCAACAGGTCAGCTACCTCAGTGGCACACGGCGCGCTTACAGCGGTGTTTTGCCCTGGACCAACCTGATTTCCACAGGGGAAGTGGGATTGGCCATGCTGAAGCTGGACAGTCTCGCCAAGCAGGTGCCCGTGGAAACCCCCTGGACGGCCGCGAGGGCAGCCGAATGGGACGCCCAAACCGCACAGGATTGGATCAACGCCAACACCGTCACGCCGGCGGGACGCCAGCAACTGCGTCTGGCCGTGCTGGCCTTGTTGTCCACAGAGCCCAAAGACATTTCAATGCTTTTCTTGCTAGCCTACATTCGGCGAGGTGGCAGCCTAAGCCTGATGCTCAGCACCAGTGGCGGTGCCCAGCAAGACCGCATCGTGGGAGGATCGCAGGCCATCGCACAAGCCATGGCCCGAACTATTCAGAACAACATCGTTTTTGGTGCGGCTGTCCGCAGCGTAGTGCAGCAGCCGAACGCTGTTGAGGTTTCGGGCGACCAATTCACGGTGCGAGGCCAGCGGGTGGTGGTGGCCATGTCGCCATCGATGACGGCAGGGATCCGTTTTGCACCGCTTGACGGACTCATGCAGCAGCGCGTGCAACTGGGCCAGCGCGTGCCGATGGGGGCGGCTTGGAAGGTGCACTGTGTCTATGACAAGCCTTTTTGGCGGGAAGATGGCCTCAATGGCCAGTGCATCAGTGATGCCTTCCTGCCAAAAATCACTTTCGATAACACACCGCCCGATGCGGGAGCGCCAGGTGTGCTCATGGCATTCATCGATGGGCAGGATGCGCGCGACGCTTCCCTTTTGACTCCGGCCATGCGCAAGCAACAAGTGTTGGACGCCTTAAAGGTGTACTTCGGCCCCAGGGCTGGTTCTCCCACTGCTTACAGTGAGATGAACTGGCAGTCCGAAGAGTTCAGCGGTGGTGGTCCCGTGGGTGTCTTTCCGCCGGGTGTGCTGACAGGCTTTGGACCCGCGCTGCGTTCACCAGTGGGGCGTGTGCATTGGGCAGGCACTGAAACCGCCGGCGTCTGGATGGGTTACATGGAAGGTGCCGTTCGTTCGGGTGAGCGCGCAGCCACGGAGGTGTTGAGCAAATGAGCGAGGAAACCTACTGTCCCAAGCTCATCATCGGCGCTGGACCTGCTGGTTTGGCCGTGGCAGCAAGCTTGAAACAGCGTGGAATGAGCGCACTGATCCTGGAGCAAAGCGGTGAAGTCGGGTCGGCCTGGCGTGGTCACTATGATCGCTTGCGCTTGCACACGGACAAAGCGCACTCCGCGTTGCCTGGATCTCCCTGGCCAGCCAGCGTGCCTCGCTATCCCAGTCTTCACCAAGTGGTCGATTACCTGACTGAATACGCACGCACCTGGGATTTGCAGATCCGATTTGGGCAACGCGTGACCAGGGCCTACCGCGAAGCCAAGCATTGGGTGGTGCAGTGCGGGGACCAAATTTTTCGCAGCGATGTGCTCGTTGTGGCTGGGGGATATAACCGCCACCCTCACATACCGGAGTGGCCTGGTCAGCATTTTTACCAGGGGGCGGTGGTCCACAGTGCCGCCTACAAGAATGGCGCAGCCTATCGGAATCAGCGTGTATTGGTGGTTGGGTTGGGCAACTCGGGTGGTGAAATCGCCATAGACCTTCATGAACATGGTGCCCACGTCAGCATGGCCGTTCGAAGTCCGGTCAATGTCATCCCCAAAGAAATCCTTGGCATTCCATTTCTCACCTTTGGCATCTCCCAGCGTTGGCTTCCACCCAAGATGGCCGACGCTTTGAACGCGCCTTTGACAAGGTTGCTGTTGGGCAACTTGCAAGTCTTGGGATTGGAAAGGCCAGCACAAGGCCCGATCACGCAAATCCGCAGCCAAGGGCGAGTCCCCTTCATCGACACCGGAACCATTGGGTTGATGAGGGCAGGCCACGTCGCAGTGCGGCCAGGAATTCAGCAGTTCACGTCCACTGGCGTGGTGTTCACGGATGGACGCAATGAGGACTTCGCCGCAGTGGTGCTGGCAACGGGCTATCGAACGGGGTTGGGCCAATGGCTGCAGGTGTCAGATGGGGTGCTAAGCCCTGAAGGTGTGCCCATCTGCAGTGGGCAAGCGGTCGAGGCAGAACCGGGATTGTATTTCTGTGGCTATCATGTTTCCGCGACAGGCATGTTGCGCGAGATCAGCATTGAAGCGCAGCGCCTGGTTCGCACCTGGTCACCTGACAAGTGCAGGGCAGCAGATGAACGCTAGCCTTCCGCTTAAGTCGGAATTGAGCGATCCCCGTTGTTCGGAACGGATGCAAGCGCCATGAGCCGTCCAGTGCCCGATGCAACCAATGAGCCCGTCGCGAGCTCCCGCTCTTACCGAGGGGAAAGCTCGGACCATCGCCATCAGCGTCGCTGGCTAGCCTTGGTCGATGCCGGAATCGAGGTATTCGGCATCCGGGGCTTCCCACAGGCCACCATGCGCGACGTTTGCGCCAGGGCGCGTTTGAGCGAGCGCTATTTCTATGAATCGTTCGCCAACATGCAGGAGCTCTACAAGGAGGTCTACGCTTCGCAGCGTCGCGGCCTACTCGAGCGTTTGCGCGAGGCCATGAGCCAGGCACCGCCAGAGTACGTTGCCATGGCCAAGGCGGGACAGCGGGCTTTCTTCACCTTCATCAAGGAGGATCCGCGCCGAGTGCGCATCATGCTAGTTGACGTGAAAGCCCTGCGTTTCACAGGCTTGGGCCAGTTGGATCCTGCCGCCGAGGTGTATGCCCTCACGCCCTATGTCGATCTGTTCGGGGAGTTCCTCGCGGCGTTGTACCCCATGGCCGACGAACTGGACATGGACATGCAGGTCGTGCACCAGACCACCATCGGCATGACTGTCCAATTGGCCGTGGCATGGGCAGCGGCCGGTTTCGACAAGAGCGTCGATGACATCGTTCGACACACGACCTTTGTCTACCAGGGTTTCGACGATTGGGTGAAGTCGATGGTGGCTGAGAAGGCAAGGATCAAACAGTCAGCGAGCCTGCCTGCGAAAGTGGCCGGTCAGCGCCGCGCCAGCTGACGCTCGCCCTGCGTCAAGCGTTGGCGCAACCAGCAAGCCGCATCTCTTGTTGGCAAGCCAGTCAGGGCATTCGGCAAGCGGTCTCTGTCATGAACGTCACGGACCATCGCTACTCATCGTGAGTGAGCTTGAAGACCGACACGGCCTGAACCAGCAACTGCGCTTGCAACTTCAGGCTTTCGGCGGCGGCGGCGCTTTCTTCCACCAAGGCGGCGTTTTGCTGTGTCACCTGGTCCATCTGATTGATGGCCAGACCTGCTTGGGCCACCCCTGCGCTTTGTTCAACGCTGGCTGAACTGATCTCGCCCACGATGTCGCTCACCTTCTTGATCGATTCGACGATCTCTTGCATGGTCTTGCCTGCCTGGTCGACCAAGGCCGTGCCTTGGCTCACTTGCTCAACACTGCCGGTGATCAATGTCTTGATCTCTTTGGCAGCGCTCGCGCTGCGTTGAGCCAAGTTGCGCACTTCACTGGCGACCACGGCAAAGCCTCGGCCTTGTTCGCCTGCTCGGGCCGCTTCCACGGCAGCATTGAGTGCAAGGATGTTGGTTTGAAAGGCGATGCCATCGATCACCGCAATGATGTCCGTGATTTTTTTGGAACTGTCATTGATGGCCTTCATGGTTTGCACCACGTTCTCCACCACTTCACCACCTTGAATGGCCACGTTGCTGGCACCCAGTGCCAGTTGGTTCGCCTGCTTGGCGTTCTCGGTGTTGTTCCGAACGGTCGAGCTCAGTTCGTCCATCGTGGCGGCAGTCTGTTGCAAGGCGCTGGCCTGTTCTTCGGTGCGCTGGCTCAGGTCGGCATTGCCTTGGGCAATTTGGGCGCTGGCGGTGGCCACGCTTTCGGAGTTTCCGCGGACCGAGTGCACGATGCCTGACAAGGATTGCTGCATGCGTTGTACCGCCGCCATGGTGCTGGTGGTGTCTCCCGCGCGCAGTTTCACCGGCGTGCCCAGGCTGCCATCGGCCACACGTTGGACGGCTTCGCTGACCTGGCCCGGTTCGGCGCCCAAGGCGCGGGTCAGGCTGCGGGTGATCCAGAACCCAGCACTTGCCGCCGCCAAGAGGGCTGTGAGGCAGGCCAGCAGCAGGTAGGCTCTTTGATTTGAGTATGCTGCAGCGGCAGCCCGAGTCAACGCTTGGGCCTGATCCGCCGTGTAGGCAGCGTAGTCGTCAGAGGCCTTGATCAAGGCGGCCAGTTGCGGGCGGCATTCATCATTCATCTTGGCAATCGATTCAGCTTGCTTTTGGTGCAAGGCCAAGTCGACGATGGTCAGTGCAATGGGGCCGTACTTCTGCTCGACCTTGCTGATGTCCGCGACCAGCCTCTTCGCTGCCTCTGGGGAGTCGGAGTTGTTCAGCATGTCGTTGAGCTTGGCCAGGGTGTTCTGCACATCCTCATGTGCCTGGATGACGGCCGCTTTTTCTACCTCCACATCGGTGGGCCTGGTGACCAGGACCAGGTTGCGTGCAGCGATGGCCCGGCGATCCACGGCGGTGCGCACATGGGTGGCCAGGTTGGCACGGGCATTGATGCCGTTGACGTAAGACGAGAAGCGTTCGTTGGCATCGTTCAAGGACTTCAAAGACAGCCCGGCCACCAGAAGGACCAATAACGCGAGGGTGCCAAACGCTGCGGTCAGTTTGGCCCGCACGGTCATGTTGTTGAATTTCATGTTCGACCTCATTCAGGAATGTTCAAGGACGTCGCAGGTCGCGGCGGCTGTTGGATGCTTGAAGGATTTCGGCCTTTGGCCTGGGGCGTTGAAGCCACTGGGCGGACATGGGGGGTGTCAACGCAGGCCAAGAGTCGGCCGGTGCGCGCGCCATCATCAACGTCTTCAGTGTGCTGATCGGGAACAAGGTCAGGTAGTGAAGGGAAGAAAAGCCGGTTCCAAAGCACTGAAGCTCGTTGCCTGACGTTTCTGAAATTTCTCGCGGATGGCAAGGCCTGAATCAACCGAGTCCCGATCGGCCAATGCGCGGTTTTGCGCCCTATTGAATGGGCAGGGGGTGCCCGGTCCATCGCTTGAATGCCCGACCCAGGCTGCGCACATCGCCAAATCCAAGCGCGGTGGCCACCTCGGCCGCCGATCGACGCCCGAGTAAAAGGAGTTCCAGCGCACGAGACCTGCGCGCCAGGTCCAAGATGCTGTAGTAGGTCGTGCCTTCCTGCGCCAGTTTGCGCCGCAGCGTGCGTTCATTCAAACCCATGGAGGCTGCCAGGTCGGCCGGTGAGGGCGGCATCTGCAGCTTGTCCTGGATCGCGGGCTCCACGACATGGCGAGAAAACACGGCCACCGATGAATTGGCGCGTTCGCGCAGCAGGGTCGCGGCCGCCATTTTCAAGACCGCCGGGTTGGCTGAGCTGATGTTGTCCGTGCGGTCGCCCAGGTCAACGACCAGCCTGTTCTCCATGCAGCCGAACAGCACGTTGCATTGAAAAGTGTCTCTGTACCGATCGAGGCTGGCGATTTGCTTCGACACCAGTTCCACCACGGTGGGCTGGAATTGGCCGCCAATGATCACGCGTCCAGCCTGAGCCAGCGCAGCGAAGATGCCATCCACCAAAATGCGTTCTATGGACACGTCTGCAAATCTGGCCGAGGCCACGATTGAGAGCTGGCGATCGACCTGCCTGGCACGCAGTGACAGCAGGCATCCGGCCGCCTCTTGGTGCTCAAATCCGAAGGCGATGGCTTCTTCAAGCGTCGGGCAAGCCATGGCGCCCAAGCCGACCAATCCCCAAGACATGATGTGGTGTTGCTGGCCAATGATCAGGCCCAAGTCGGGATCCTTGAGCGCAGAGATGACGCGCCAGATGGCTTCGCTGGCCTTGGTGTAGTTGAGTCTGAACTCCGGTCGCTGAAGGTCTTCGATCGAGAAGTCAAGTCCTGCGAGGATTGGCCGGGCATCCAGGCCGCGTTGTTGCAGTTGCTCAAGGCAGTAACGAACAATGAGAGGGTGGACCATCGGATCTGGGCCGACCACGAATGGCGCGATGCGTTCAGCGCCGAATGTCCAATCCTTTCGTTCTGGGTAGAAGCGGTTTTTAAAGGCGGGCATCTGGGTTCTATTTTCTGAGGGCCGTTGGCGCAGTGCCTGTCCAGCGTTTGAATGCACGCCGAAAATTCCGCACGTCAGAAAAACCCAACGAGGTGGCGATGTCCACGATGGAGGCATCAGACGATTGCAAAAGCTCCACGGCTTTTGATTTGTACACTTTGTCCGTCAGTGTTTGGTAGCTCATGCCCATCAGTGCCAACTGCCGGCGCAAGGTGCGTTCACTGGTGCCGAGCGATGCCGCCACCTCGGTCAGTTTGGGTGGCGATTCCAGTCGGCCAGTGATCATGCGCTCAATGGTCTGGCAGATGTCGGATTCTTCAAGCTCGGCCAGCTCGCGGTTGAGCAGTGTCACGACGTGGCTGAAAACGACCGCGTCGGCGGTCGGCAATTCAACATCGAGCCACTCGGCGGCGATGGTCAGGCGATTGTTTTTTTGTCCGAATCGGATCGGGGCTTGGAAGAAGCCTTGGAGGGCCATTTCGTACTCAGGCCGTGCATACGCCAGGTCAAGGAACTGAGGGTTGACGTTTGCACCAAGTGCCGAACGCATCATTTGCAATATCGATGAAAACAGTTCGTCGATGAAGAAGGTGGCGACACGGAAGTCTTCATGATCGGCCTCGGCCACAAGGCTGAGTGCGCCGTCCTGGCCCTTTTCCAGGTGCATCACCAATGGCGATCCAAAGGCTCCTGGGTAGCGGGGGAACAGTTCGAGCATGTGCCCCAGCGATTCGCTGGTGACGATCGCCAAGCCGATCAAACCGGAATCGACGATGGTGCGCATGCAGCCCACCTGGTGGCCAAGGGATGGATCAGGCACCATGCGGATTGCTCTGCGGACCAGGGCGTCAGTTTGCCTGCAAGACAGTCTCAGATCAGGGGATTCGAACGCACCGGTTGTCAGGCCCATGCTGCGGCAAAGCGTTTCAGGGTCTTTGCCAAGGCTGCGTATTTCATCAATGATGTGTCGTATCACGACAGGGTTGATACTTGGTCTTGCATGCATGCACGTTTTGGGTCGATGAAGAATCGATTACCAAATGATGCACTTTGTTGGAGCAGTGCCCTGCCCCCTCAAGCTTGGGGTGGCCACTCAAATGGCCGGAAACAACCCGATCAATGTCCTGAACGCCTGCGCCGTGGATTGGCGCGTCGTTTCTTGTTCCTTGCTTGTGGTGTTTAAACATGGGCCTGGTGTTGCGTGTAGCGCGCATCAGGCCTGGGCCGCCTGCTTGCTCAGGCCGGCAAGGGCGCCCGGGGCAGGTGCAGGGCCAAGGTCTGGGCCAGGTCTTGCGATCGGAAGGGCTTGGACAATTGGCCGTTCATGCCCGCATCCCGGCAGCGGTCGCCACACAGGTCGGGCGCGTTGGCCGTGAGCGCCACGATGCTGACCGGGGCGGCGCCTTCCAACTGCTCGCGGGCCCGGATCTGCCGCGTGGCCTCAAAGCCATCCAGCACCGGCATCTCACAGTCCATGAGCACCAGGTCGGCCTGCTGGCCGGCCAGCCAGTCCACGGCCTCACGGCCATTGCCCAGCATGGTCACCTTGACGCCCAGCAACTGCAGTTCTGCCTGTGCCACCAGGGCGTTCACGGGGTTGTCTTCCACCAGCAGCACGTGCGGTTCGGGCAAGTGGTCGGTCCACGCGGCTTGGCCGGTGGTGTCCGCGCCATCCAGGGCCCCGGGCTGGGTGGCACGCTCGGCGTGCACCACGGGCAAGGGCAGGTGGAAGGTGAACAGGGAGCCCACGCCGACCTCGCTGCGGCAGTCCAGGTCACCGCCCATGGCGCGGCACAGCTCGCGGGAGATGGCCAGGCCCAGGCCGGTGCCGCCATAGCGGCGCTGGTAGGTGCCCTCGGCCTGGTGGAAGGCGTCGAAGACGCGGGCCTGCTCGTGAGAGGGGATGCCGATGCCGGTGTCTTGCACCTGGATGCGCACCTGGCCACTGAGCGCATCGCGCGTGGCGTGCAGGCGCACGAAGCCCTTGCCGGTGAACTTCACGGCGTTGCCCAGCAGGTTGTGGAGCACTTGCCGGATGCGGACCGGGTCACCCATGACGAACTCGTCGCGGTCCAGCTCCAACTGCACCTTCAATGTCAGGCCATTCTCGGTGGCGCTCACGGTGGTGGTGGCGCTCACTTCTTCCAGCAAGGCGCGCAGCTTGAAGGGGCGTTCGTGCAGGGGCAGGCGGCCCGCTTCCATGCTGGAGAAATCAAGGATGTCGTTGATGACGCTGACCAGGTGCTCGCCCGAGCTGCGCACCAGGTCCAGGCGGTGCACGGCTTGTGCGTCCTGCTCACGCTGGCGCAGCAGGCGGACCAGGCCCAGCATGCCGTGCAGGGGCGTGCGCATCTCATGGCTCATGGTGGCCAGGAAGCGGCCTTTGGTGTCGCTCAGCATTTGGGCCTGTGCCAACGCCTGGGCCTGGGCCTGGGCCACCTTCTCGCTTTGCAGCCGCAGCCGCAGCAACTCGATGATGCGCAGGTTGGAGCGCCGGGCCTCCATGATCAGGGCCACCATCAGCCCGGTGATGGCCAGGGCGCAGAACCAGCCCAGGCTGTCGTTTCGGGCCGATGCGTGCACGGCATTGGGCAGCAAGATGGGCACGATGAAGAGGCCGGCCGTGATGAAATCCACATGCAGCATGCAGGTGGCCAGGGCCGCCACCCCGATCAACACGCTGATGCTGACCACGGCGACGTCCAACTGCATGATGGGCGTGAGGGCCCAGCCCAGCGCACTCCAGGCGATGCTGTCCAGGACGGCCAGCAGGCGGTAGACCAGCAGCTCGTGCCGGCCCGAGGCCCCACGGCCCGGCCCCCGCAGGCGCGAATGGGTCATGCGGGCGATGGAGACCAGCAAGCGGGCGGCGAACCAGGCGGCCAGCAGCCGGTGGGGCACCTTGTCATGCAGCACCGCCACCACCCCGGCTGCGGTCACCATGCCGAAGACCATGGAGAAGGCCAGCCTTTCGTGCAGCGCCTGGTGGCGGCCGTCGGTGAGGCGCGCCTCCAGTTCGGGGTCGGGGGCGGCGTTCAGGGCAGAGAAAGACAAGGCGGGGGACGGCATCGGGAACGGCGGTCGGTATGGGGTGCAACAAAGCCAGTTCCCAGTGTCGCCGTCTGCCGCTGTTTTGCGTCAGGAAATGCCCGCACGCCCGGGCGCAGATCATGACGAAATGCTGGTTTCTCATCCCTTGAATGAGGGGCTTGGCCACATCGGGTATCGTGGCCGCCATGCCCCACATCATCCAAGTCGCCAAACTGTCCAAAACCTACGCCTCGGGCTTCCAGGCGCTCAAGGACATCAACCTGGACATCCGCCGTGGCGAGATCCTGGCCTTGCTGGGCCCCAACGGCGCTGGCAAGACCACGCTGATCAGCACCATCTGCGGCATCGTCACCGCCAGCGCGGGCACGGTGGTGGTCGATGGCCACGACAACGTGTCCGATTACCGGGCCGCGCGCGACCTGATCGGCCTGGTGCCGCAAGAGTTGACCACCGACGCCTTCGAAACGGTGTGGGCCACGGTGTCGTTCAGCCGGGGTTTGTTCGGCAAACCGGCCAACCCGGCCTACATCGAGAAGGTGCTGAAAGACCTGTCGCTGTGGGACAAAAAGGACAGCAAGATCATCACGCTGTCGGGCGGCATGAAGCGCCGCGTGATGATCGCCAAGGCCCTGTCTCATGAACCGCAGATCCTGTTCCTGGACGAGCCGACGGCCGGGGTCGATGTCAACCTGCGGCGCGACATGTGGAACCTGGTGCGCCTGCTGCAGAAGTCAGGCGTGACCATCATCCTGACCACGCACTACATTGAAGAAGCGCAAGAGATGGCCGACCGCATTGGCGTGATCAACAAGGGCGAGATCGTGCTGGTGGAAGACAAGGACGAGCTGATGCGCAAGCTGGGCAAGAAGCAGTTGACCCTGCAGTTGCAAGACGCGCTGCCCCAATTGCCCGCCAGCCTGGCCGACCACGCGCTGACCCTGTCCAACGAAGGCCGCGAGCTGACCTACACCTACGACTCGCTGGACGAGCGCACCGACGTGACCGCCTTGCTGTCCAGCCTGCAACAGGCCGGCATCCGCTTCAAAGACATCCAGACCAGGCAAAGCTCGCTGGAAGACATCTTCGTCAACCTGGTGAAGGACCACGCATGAACTGGCACGCCGTCAAGGCCATTTACGCTTTCGAGATGGCGCGCACGCGGCGCACCTTGATGCAAAGCATCATCTCGCCCGTCATCTCGACCTCGCTGTACTTCGTGGTGTTTGGCGCGGCCATTGGCACGCGCATCCAGCAGGTCGATGGCATCAGCTATGGCGCCTTCATCGTGCCCGGCCTGATCATGCTGTCGCTGCTGACGCAGAGCATCTCCAACGCCTCCTTCGGCATCTACTTTCCCAAGTTCACGGGCACGATCTACGAGTTGCTGTCGGCGCCCATCTCGCATTTTGAAATCGTGCTGAGCTACGTGGGGGCGGCGGCCACCAAGTCCATCCTGCTGGGCCTGATCATCCTGGCCACAGCCGGGCTGTTCGTGCCGCTGCAGATTGCGCACCCGTTCTGGATGCTGCTGTTTTTGGTGCTCACGTCGGTGACCTTCAGCCTGGTGGGCTTCATCATTGGTCTGTGGGCCGACAACTTTGAGCAACTGCAGGTGGTGCCGCTGCTGATCATCACGCCACTCACCTTTTTGGGCGGCAGCTTCTATTCGATCAAGATGCTGCCACCGGTGTGGCAAACCGTCACCTTGTTCAACCCGGTGGTCTATTTGATCAGCGGTTTCCGCTGGAGCTTTTATGGCATGGCCGATGTGGACGTGGGCATCAGCCTGGCCATGACGTTGGGCTTCATGGCCGTGTCGCTGGCCATCGTGGCCTGGATCTTCAAAACGGGCTACAAGCTCAAGCGGTGAGCTGAACGTGCGTGATTGGCGTGACGCAATTGGCGATTGACCGTCATTGATCGGCTGTCGCTCAAGATTCCCACGGCGCGGTCGATAGCACCGCATGCGCCAAACGCTTGACCATCTGCTGGACAGCTGGACGCCCGCCAACCGATGTTTGCTGGCGGTGTTGATGTCGTTCCCATTTTTTGTGCTCTTCTGGCTGTTCAACAGCGCGGCGTTTCTCCATGCGGAAGTGGCCGAGGGCGTGAACCACGGAACCTTGGTCGCCTTGCAATCACTCTTGAGCGTGGTGCTGATGATCAGCATCGTGATCGGGTCCTGGTTGTGGACGCGGCGCAACCTGCCTGACCGTGTGCCCAAAGCCAACCTGCTGGTCACCTTCAACATCGGCCTGGGTTACCTGGCGATTGTGGTGGCCACCGGTGCCTTCACCACCGGCATGGCCCTGGTGCTGCTCGGTGTGCTGGCCGTGGGGCTGTTGCTGTTCAGCGTGGGCACCATCCTGCGCGTGTTCATCGCTTGCCTGCTCATCCACTCTGGTCAGGATGTCCTGGTGATGTTGGGCTGGCTGCCTTACGCGCCCCTGTTGAATGCGCAGGCGTTCGAGGGCGGTGTGCCGACCTGGTGGTTGAGTGTCTGGCAGAACGCGGTGTTCTACCTGGGCTGGGCCATGATCCTGACCCTGGTGTTTGTGCTGTTCAAGCGGCTGGATGGCTTGCACCTGCAATTGGCCAAACTGTCCTACACCGACGTGCTCACCGGCTTGTCCAACCGCCGCTACTTCATGGAGCGCCTGACCTCCGAGTCGCGCCGTTACGCGCGCTCAGGCGTGCCCTACAGCCTGATCCTGCTGGACGTGGACCACTTCAAAAGCATCAACGACCGCCATGGGCACCATGCGGGTGACGAGGTGCTGTGCCGATTGGCCCAGATCCTGACCGAAGGCGTGCGCACGCCCACCGACCAGCCTGCCCGCATTGGTGGCGAAGAGTTCGCCGTGCTGCTGCCCGACACCTCGCTGGCCGCCACGGAAATCGTTTGCCGCCGCATCGCGGAAGGGCTGCGCCAGCACACCTTCAACATCAAGGGTGAGCGATTTCACCTCACGATCAGCATGGGCGTGGTCGAGTGCCGTGGCGAGTCCATTGAAGATGCCTTGAAGCAGGCCGACCGCAACCTCTACAAGGCCAAGCAAGGCGGTCGCGATCAGGCCGTCTATTCCATGGCGGTGGAGGCGGCGTCATGACCTGGGCACGACGTTGGCGAGACCTCAAGCCCTGGCTGGCCGAACAGCTGCTGGCCCGTCGGCCGGTGATCAGCTGTCTGCTGTTCTCGGCGGCCGCCATCCCCATGCTGTTGCTGTTCACGGGCCTGCACACGTTTGCGCAGGTCCATCCACAGGCGCGGGCCTTCTACCACCCGACCGCCTTGATGGCCGTGCAGGTGGTGCTGGTCTTGGTCATCGCGGGTCTGGCGGGTGTCAGCATCCACTGCTGGGGCCGACGCAAGACCGATGCGGCCTGCCACTGGCTGCCGATGCTCACGGTCACGCCCACGGTGGTCGTGCTGATCGCCGTGGCCATCGCGTATGGGCTGAAGGACACACCCGTCAGCGTGTCCGTGCTGACCGCGATCCTGCTGGCGCGGGCCTTGTTCGATTTCAAGACGCTCAAGCCCAGCCTGGTCATCGGGGCTGGCATGGTGCTCGCCAACGAGGCCTTGGTGGCGCAAGGCCTGGTGCCGTATGCGCCACTGCTCAGCGGGCCAGTGTTCACGGGCGATGGCCTGGCGTGGTGGTGGCAGATCTGGTGCCGAGTGGTGCTGGATGTCAGCCTGCTTTTTTTCTCGGGCATGGTGTTTTTCTTGTTCAACACCCTGGGTGAGCGCCGTCGTGAACTGGAAAACCTGGTGCGCACCGACATGCTGACCGGCCTGGCCAACCGCCGCACCTTCATGACCCAGCTGGAGATCGAATCACACCGGCATGCGCGCAGCAAGCGTCCCTTCTGCCTGGTGATGTGCGATGTGGACCACTTCAAGAAGATCAACGACACCTGGGGCCACCCAGCGGGTGATGCGGTGCTGGTGGAGTTGGGGCGCATCCTCAAGAACACCACCCGCGAGCAAATCGACACGGCGGCACGCATTGGTGGCGAGGAGTTTGCCGTGCTGTTGCCCGAGACCGGTTTGGCGCAAGCTGAACGTGTCGCGCAGTTGATGTCGTCAGGGGTGCGCTCGCAGATCTTTGTCTACGATGGCAAGCAGTTCAGCGTGACGCAAAGCGTGGGCATTGCCCAGGCTTGCGATGGCGATGGTGATGGCGCCATGCGCGTGGCCGATGACAACCTGTACATCGCCAAGCGGCAAGGCCGGGACCGCATCGTGGCCTCGGTGGCCGCGTCGGCGGGGGCGCAGGATGCCAAGGTGGCGTGCGCCTTGAAGTGAACCCGCTGCCTTCTGGCGAGTTCACCACAAAGCACTCAACCCACGCACGGCGGCCGACGCTGGAACCAGGGCCGGGCCTCTTCCAGTTGCGCGGCCAACTGCAGCATCCACACCTCACTGTTCAGTGGCCCCGTGAACTGCACGCCCAGGGGCAAGCCTTGCGGCGTCCAGTACAGCGGCACCGACATGGCGGGCCGACCGGTGAGGTTGGCCACTTGCGTGTAAGGCGTCCAGGCCAGCGTCTGGTGGATCAGGTCATCCAGCAGGCCGGTGTGCCGCAGCAGTCCGGCCACGCCCAGCGACAGCAACAGGCGCGAGCCCATCTGCAAATGCGCGGGGGTGGCGTTCTGCCCGATGGGCAGGGCGGGGCCGTTCAGGGTCGGCGTCAGCCACAGGTCGTGGCGGCCATGGAAATCAGCCAGGGCCTGCGTGTAGGTGTGCCAGCGCATCTGGCAACTCACCAGCTCCGGCCCGGAGGTGCCACGGCCGAGCGCGGCCATGATGCGGGTGTCGGTCTCAAACGCGGTGATGGGCGCGCCGGTTTGCTGGCGAACCTCGGCCACCAGCACGGCCTGCATGCAGAACCAGGCTTGCAAGAAATCCTTGGACAAGGCCATGCCATCGATGGCCGGTTCGGCCGGTTCAACGTGGTGGCCCAGCGATGACAGCAGGCGGGCGGCGTCTTCCACCGCCGCCACGGCTTGCGGGTCCACCGGGGTGCCCAGGGGTGAGGCGGTGCTGAAGCCAATGCGCAAGGGGCGGGGTGGCCGCTGCAAGGCGTTCAGGTAAGAGCCTTGCGGTAACTGGTCAGACGCGGGCATCCAGTAGGGCGCGTGGGGTTCGGGGCCTTGCAGCACGTCCAGCATGGCCGCGCTGTCGCGCACGCTGCGCGAGATCACACCTTGTGCTGCCGCACCGAACAGGCCTTCGCTGGCCAATGGGCCCATGGACACGCGGCCCCGGGCGGGCTTGAGCCCGAACAGCCCGCAGGCCCCGGCCGGGATGCGGATGGAGCCGCCACCATCGTTGGCCCCCGCCACCGGCACGATGCCCGCCGCCACCGCCGCGGCCGATCCGCCCGACGAGCCACCCGGCGTGCGCCCGGTGTCCCAGGGGTTGCGCGCCGCGCGCCATTGATCGGGCTCGGTCACGTTCTTGGCGCCGAACTCCGGCGTGTTGGTCTGCCCGAAGATCACCAGCCCGGCTTGCCGCCAACGCCTGACGACATCGCTGTCCTGCTCGGCGGGTTGGCGGGCCAAGGCCCGGCTGCCATAACTGCAGGGCACGCCAGCGATCTCCTGGAACAGGTCCTTGGTCAGAAAAGGCACGCCCGCGAAAGGACCGGAGAGGGGGCCGGCGGCCGTGGCACGAGCCGCGCCATCCTGGCGGCGCACCACGGCGTTCAAGGCAGGGTTCACGGCATCGGCCCGGGCCATGGCGGCGTCCAGCAATTGCCTGGAGCTCACCACGCCCCGGGCCACCAGGTCGGCCAAAGCCAGGGCATCGTGGGACTGGTACTCGTCAAAGTTCATGCAAAGGCTTTCGTGCAGGGCAAATCCGGCATTCTAGGCAGACCCTTCCTGGCTTTCGCCGATACTGCCCGGATGCCGAATGTGGAAGCGATGAATGGTTGCAAGAGATGGTGAGTCGACCTTCGGGTCGCCGGGGTCCAAGGGGTTGATCACCGCGCAAGAACTGGAAGAGGCGTTGGTGCGCCGAACGTTCTGGTTCCTGGCCGCTTGCAGCATCCTCATCCTGCTGCCCGTGAAGCTGGCCTGGCTGCTGCAAGGTGGGCGCGTGGTGGGCTTGCTGGGCCTCCTGGAGCTGTTCACCGTGCTGTGGTGCTCGTGGCGGGTCTGGACCAGCCAGACCGGCGCTGCGCGTTACCTGGGCGTGGGCCTGGCCATCATGTACCTGCAGGTGGCGGCGGTGGCCTGGATGCAAGGAGGCTTGCAGGCCCCCGCCTTGCGCTGGCTGGCCGTGCTGCCCATCATGGCGATCGTGGCGGGCAACCTGCGCCTGGGCTTAAGCTTCTGCGGCGCATTCGTCGTGCAGATCCTGGTGATGGCTTTCTACGAGCCGCCTTACCTGGCCGCGCTGCGGCCCCTGGTGCTGCCCAACGCGCAGGCGCAAATGGTGGTGGCCACCGTGGGCTCGGTGATGTTGTCCTCGGCCTTCGGCTGGATCGCGGTGCGTTGGCGCGCGCAGGTGCACCAGGTGCTGGAGGTGTCCCACCAGCAGGCGCAGCGTGGCAACGAGGCCAAGCAGCGCTTCCTGGCCATCATGAGCCACGAGATCCGCACACCGCTCAACGGCATCGTGGGCACGGCCTCCTTGCTGCGGCAAAAGAGCATGGCGCCGTCCGAGCAGCGGCAAATGCTGCACCTGCTGGACCACAGCGCTCAGACCTTGCGCAGCCTGCTCAACGATGTGCTGGACTGGGCCAAGCTGGAAGCCGGTCAACTGGATGTGCGCCAGGAGCCGGTGCGCCTGCGCGACCTGGTGGCAGACAGTGCCGACCTGTTCGCCGTCACGGCGTTTGACAAAGGCGTGGAGCTGACCCACAGCTTCGAGGGGGATGTGCCCCGCGTGCTCTTGGGTGACGAGATGCGCTTGCGCCAGACGCTCAACAACCTGGTCTCCAACGCCGTCAAGTTCACGCGCCAGGGTGGGGTGCATGTGCACTTGTCCACCGAGCCATCACCCGATCCGCAGGATGCCCGCGTGTGGGTTCGCATCGAGGTGCAGGACACCGGCATCGGCATGACCTCGGAGCAGGTGGCCAGGTTGTTCCAGCCCTTCGCCCAAGCTGACCAATCGACCACGCGTCAGTACGGCGGCACGGGCCTGGGCTTGTCCATCAGCCGCGAATTGGCCCGCTGCATGGGCGGCGACATCGTGGTGTCCAGCCGCTTGGGCGTGGGCAGTTGCTTCGTGGTCCGCGTGCCCATGGGTTTGGCCCCAGCCCTCACCGACGAGTGGCCTGCAGACCCCGCCTTGGCCGGCCGGCGCTTGCGCCTGGTGACGGGCAGCATGGGCTTGCGCCGACAGGTTCAATCCCTGTGCCAGGACCTGGGCCTGGTGCTGGCACCCGATGACGCGGACGACGCCCAGGTGGACGCGGTGCTGGTGGACGCGGCGGTGTGGTCCCCAGGCGCGAAGCCCGTCCAGGCGTGGTCCTGGGGGGGGCCGGGTCAACCCAAGGCCTTGGTGTCTTCGGCGATGGATGCACCGGGTGTCCATCTGCCCGCTGGCGTGCTGCACCTGTACAAGCCTTTGCGCACGCATGCCCTGGCCGATTGGCTGCAGGGCATCTTGCCCGCCACGGGCCCGTCTGAGCCCGTAACCAAGCCTCGGCCAAGCCTGCGGGTGCTGGTGGCCGAAGACAGCGAGGTCAACCGCGACCTGTTGAGCGAGATGCTGTCGCACTGCCAAGCCAAGGCCGAACTGGTGGGCACGGGTCTGGCCGCCGTCCACGCGGTTCAGGCCCGGCACTTCGACCTCTTGCTGATGGACTACCAGATGCCGGTGATGGATGGTCTGGCCGCGACCCGCGCAATCCGTCGCCATGAGGCCGAACATGGCGGGCCTGCGCTGCCCATCGTGCTGATCAGTGGCGAGGTCAATGTGGAATGCCATGCCGTCTGGCGTGCAGCCGGCGTCAACCACATCTTGTGTAAACCGTATGCCTTCGATGAACTGGCCCGGGTGTTGGCGACCATCAATCCAGGCCCAGCGAACTGATCATCGCCTCCACTGCGCTGGCCAGTGAATCGGCGGCGCTGAGGGCCGCCTCCGGTTGCGTGCGGCACAGCGCTTCGATGTGGCTGGCCAGCCAGCGCAGGTCATTGACCAGCAGGTTGGCGGCCATGCCCTTGGTGTTGTGGGCCAGTTCGCGCAACTGGACCGCATCCTGCCGGGCGGCGGCTTCGCGCAACTGGCGCGGCAGGTCATGGCTGGTGTCGCGGATGGTGGCGAACAGGCGGTCGATGAACTGCTCGCCCTGCGGGTAGTGGTTGATCAGGGCTTGCCGGTCAATGCCAAACCCGACGGCGGGCGCGCTGCGGTGCTTGGGCGTGATCGCCGCAGGCTGCAGGGCATGTTTGGCGATGTGCTTGACCAACTGGTCGATCATGTAGGGCTTGGTCAGGTAGTCGACCATGCCGGCGGCCATGCCTTGCTGGCGCGCCACGTCGAAGGCATGCGCCGTCAGGCCGAGGATGGGCAGGCCGGGGGCCATGGCCTTGATCTGGCGCGTGGCCTCGTAGCCATCCATGACGGGCATCTCGATGTCGCACAGCATCACGTCAAAGGCTTGGCCGGCGCGCACCTGCTCGACCGCCAGCGCACCGTTGTCCACGCAGGTGATGAGGGCGCCTTCCGCCGCCAGCAGGTCGTTCAGCACCATTTGATTCACCGGGTGGTCTTCCGCCACCAGCACCTTCACGCCTGGCAGGCGAGGACCACTGACGCTGGCTTGGTCGGAAGACGTGCTTTGCCGGGTCTCGGTGGTGCGCAAAGGTTGGTCGGTGTACTGTGCGCCAAACAGGGGCAGGTGGATCTCGAAGGTGCTGCCCTGGCCGGGCGCGCTCTGCACGCGGATGTCCCCCTCCATGATGTCCAGCAAGCGCTTGCAGATCGACAGGCCCAGGCCGGTGCCACCAATGCAGCGGGTGCTGGTGCCATCGCCCTGCACGAAGGGCTGGAACAGGTGGGATTGCACCTCGGGTGACATGCCGATGCCGGTGTCCTTGACCTGCAGGATCAGCCAGTGGTCCTGACTTTCCACGCGCAAGGTGACACTGCCGTGCTCGGTGAACTTCACGGCGTTGCTCAGCAGGTTGATCAGCAACTGCGTGATGCGCAGCTCATCGCCTTTGAATGAATGCGGCACCGACGGGCCTTGCTCCATGCACAAGCTCAAGCCCTTGGCCTGGGCGCGGGCGGCCACCATGTTCATGGCCTGCTCAATGACCTGGCCCAGGTCGACGCGGTCGGCCTCCAGCACGATCTTGCCGGCTTCGATCTTGGAAAAATCCAGCACGTCGTTGACCAGCGCCAGCAGGTGCTGGCCCGACTCCAGGATGTCCTTGAAGGTTTGGGCGGCGCGTGGGTCGGTGGTGGCCCGCGCGCCCACTTGCGCCAGGCCCAGCACCGCGTGCAGCGGCGTGCGGATCTCGTGGCTCATGCTGGCCAGGAAGTCGCTTTTGGCCTGGCTGGCGGCCTCGGCCTGTTCTTCGGCCAGTTTGATCTGGGTGATGTCGAAGATGATGGCGAAAAATCCCTTGACCTGGCCATCGACCAGGTCAGGCACCAGTTGCACCTGAGCATGCTGCATGCCCTTGCCACCAGGGCCATGCAGGATGCGCTCAAACCGTTGGGGCTCGCCGCGCAGTGCGCCTTCGATGTGGTGGCGGTCCTCGCGGAAGACCTCCTCACCAATCACCTCGCGCAGGTGCCTGCCGAGGAGGTCTTGCTGGGACGTGCCCAACCAGTCCAGGTAAGCGCGGTTGTGAAAGCGGTTGCGCAACTCATGGTCCCAGTAGCCGACCATGCCGGGGATCCCATCGAGGATCGAGCGCAGCAGACGTTTGCGTTCGGTCAACTCTGTCTGTGTGGCTTGAAGGTGTGGCGCCGAGGCTGCCTCTTCCAGGTGAACTGCTGAATGGCCCATGCTGGTGTTCTCCCCAGATCTGTCGTCATCAGGCACCACGCCAAGCGCGTGTTGATTCAACAGTATGGACCTGCGCCAACAGGCCCGCAAGTCATGGTTTTTTGCCCCAAAAAGACAAATGCCGACGATGAAATCCATCGTCGGCACCGGGGTTCACACCCTGCCCCTGTGATGGCCTTTATCGGTGTCCGATGAAAAGCCGGGGCGGTGCCAGTGCGCGGTCAAGCGTGCTGGCCATTCCTTGCTCGAAAATCAGGTGGTGTTGGTTCTGGGGGAGGCACCTTGTCCTGCGGTCCCCCTGGGCTGCCCACGCTGTGTGTGGTCAACCTAGCCTGCTAATGTAGGCAGGACCTGCGCCGCGCCAACTCAGCCGAACCACCCCAAAAACAGACCTTATTCAAGGAATGACAGGGCAAGGCATGTGCTCCTCAAGTAGTCGATTCGCACGCCGAAAACAGGTGAGTCTTTCATGACTGGTGAGATTCCATCAGCCGGTGTGCCGCCGCCATCGGGCAGACCAGCGGCATTGGTCAGGTCAGTGATACGGTGAGCCAGCTTGACCAGGCCACGCAGCAAAATGCGGCCCGTTTTTCGGACGTTGTTCGGGTTTTCAAGCTCGTGTGACCAGTGCGCAGTCACCGACAATCATGATCATGGCCAACCCCTCTTTTCCTGTTGGATTTGTGCCCCTGTCGGGCACCCCGCAAGACTGCAGTGACTGCGGCAAGGCTGAGCGTGTCGGGTTCGATTTTGACTACGCCTTCCAGCCCATCGTTGATGTGGACCGCCATGAGGTCTTTGCCCATGAGGCGCTGGTGCGCGGCCCGAATGGAGAAGGGGCCATGACGGTCTTGTCCCAGGTCAATGAGCAAAACCGCTACCGGTTTGACCAGGCTTGCCGGGTCAAGGCCATCAAGGGTGCCAAACGGTTGGGCATGCAGCAGCGCATTTCCATCAACTTTTTGCCCAATGCCATCTACAAACCGGAGCTGTGCATTCGCACCACCCTGGAAGCGGCACGCACGCACGGATTTCCAGTCGATCAAATCATTTTCGAAGTGACCGAAGGTGAGCGGGTGGAGGACGGCCCGTGGTTTGCCCAAATTCTGCGCGAGTACAAACGCTGTGGCTTCATGACTGCCATCGATGATTTCGGAGCGGGTTATGCGGGGCTGACCTTGCTGGCCGATTTCCAGCCCGACCTGATCAAGATCGACATGGCGCTCGTGAGGAACATCGATGCCAGCCCAGCGCGGCAGACCATTGTCCGCAGCTTGGTGCGCATGTGTGACGACCTGGGTGTCAGGGTCATCGCCGAGGGCATTGAAACGGCCAACGAGCGAGATTTCCTGCACGATGCCGGGATTCGGCTGATGCAAGGCTACTTGTTCGCCCGTCCCGCTTTCCAGGCCCTGGCCGTGGTTGAGCCATCCGCCTGGGGCGCCGGGGTCAGAGCTTGAGGTGCAGGGGGTCGCATTGGTCTCTGTAGTCCGACGGGGCCACGCCTTCCCAACGTTTGAAGGCCCGCCGGAAGTTGGCCTGGTCGTTGTAGCCCAGGCTGTAGGCGATCTCCTGGATCGACAGCCGCTTGCCTTTCAGGTGCTGCACGGCCAGCATGTGGCGAACTTCTTCAAGGATGTCGTGGTAGGAGCTGCCCTCATCCAGCAGCCGCCGGTGCAGCGTGCGCGGCGTCAGGTGGAAGAGCCGCGCCGTGACTTGCAACGAAGGGAAGCCGTTTTGCCGCTCCAGCAGGATGCGCCGAACCCGGGCGCTCATGGAGGTTTGTTCGGCGCGCTTGTCGAGCTCACGCTGGCAAATGCGCGCGGCGTCTTCAAAACTGGCCGGATCGGCCGTGCTCAGCGGCTCATCGAGCACGGCCACAGGCACCGCGAAGCCGGTCCACGACTGGCCGTAGTGAACCTCGCACTTGAACATGTCCCTGGCCAGGGCCGAATGCGTTGGCTCGGGGATGCGGAAGCAAACCCGCGTGACTTGGCAGTGGCCCATGGTGAGGTGGTCGAGCAGATTCTTGACCGTCAACACGATGGCCTCCATCACCGCGGTTTCAATCTCGCCCAGCGGGTGGGTCGGCTCGAAGATGAGTTCCAGTTCACCACCCTGGATGCGGTGGCTGACCGACACCAGCGTGGTCCGCACGCCAATGAAGCGCTCGAACAGGTCCATGGCCTGGCGCAGTGTGCCGCTGTTCATCGCGGCATAGCCCAGCATGCCGTGCGTGTTGATGCGCAGGCGCTCGCCAACCAGCAGGCCCAGGGCGGGTTCCTCGGTGATCCGCAAGCCCTCGCTCATCAGGCGGTGGAAGGCCTGGTAGCTCAGCCCCCGCGTGGAGTCGGCCAGATCGGCTTCGGTCAGACCGGCTTGGGCCAGCCAATGCGGGACGTCGATGTTCATCCCAGCCACCAGTTCGGCGATGAGTCTGACGTAGTGAACGGGGAGGGTGAAATCCTGCACGGGCGGATTGTCAATAAATGACCCGTGAATGTCAATTCGCAACCTCGCGCGAAAGGCGTCGGATTTTTACCATCCATCGATTGTCAGCCGTGGTGCAGACCTAGCGCCCACCGAGGAAACATGTTTTCATTCTTTTCACGCAAAGGCCCGGTCACCGCGCACATCAACGCGGTCCCGGTCACGGTCAACCCCAAGGAAACCCTGCTGCAGGCCGCTTTGCGCCAGGGCATCGACTTCCCGCACAGCTGCCGGGTGGGGGGCTGCGCCTCGTGCAAGTGCAAGCTGGTCGAAGGCAAGGTCAAGGAGCTGACCCAGACCAGTTACATCCTGTCTGACGAAGACCTGGACCAAGGCTACATCCTGGCCTGCCAGAGCGTGCCGCAGGGCGATGTGCGCATCGAGGTGGACCTGTCCGCCCAGGCCGCCAAGCGCCGTGTCGAAGGCCGGGTGATTGGCCAGGACCGGCTCACCAGCGACATCGTCCGCCTGCGTGTGCAGCTGGATGAATCCTTCCCCTACAAGGCCGGGCAGTTCGCCAACATCGGCATCACTTCCCAGCCTGGTGTGAGCCGCAGCTACTCGTTTGCCACTGCGGTGCAGCCCGACGCGCAGGTGAGCTTCTTTGTGCGCAAGGTGCCCGACGGCCAGTTCTCGTCCCTGATCAACGACGCCAATGTGCTGGGTCAGGCGATGAGCATCGAAGGCCCGATGGGCGACTTCTGGTTGCGCCCCTCGGAGGCCCCCTTGCTGCTGATCGCGGGTGGCAGCGGCCTGGCCCCCGTGCTGGCCATGTTGCAAGACGCGCTGAACAACGGTGTGGGCCGCCCGGTGACCTTGTTGTTCGGGGCCCGCCGCGAGGGCGACCTGTACGCCCTCGACGCGATCCAGGCCATCGCCCGCCAATGGCCCGCGGCGTTCCGCTTCGTGCCGGTGTTGTCGCAAGAGCCCGAGGGCTCGGCCTGGCCTGGCCTGCGCGGTCTGGTGACCGACCAGGTCGCCGCGCACCTGCAAGACGGCGCCCATGCCTACCTGTGCGGCCCGCCCGCCATGATCGACAGCGCCGTGAACGTCCTGCGTGACCACGGCGTGCCGCGCGACCACATCCACGCAGACCGATTCACCACCCAGCAAGACGTTCCCGTCACCGCCTGAAAGCACCACCACCATGATGTTCTTTCACTACCTCAAGTACTTCCTCTTCCACGCGATCGGGTTGTTCTCGCTCGCCTTGCTGCTCGCGGGCGGCGCCTACATCACGGCCGGTGTGTTCGTCGTGCTGGCCGTCTACCTGATTGGCGATGGCCTGTTGGGCGACGACACCTCCACGCCCAAGTTCAAGCACCCCGGCATCCTGACCGTGCAGTTGTGGATGGCCTTGCCGCTGCTCTCGCTGATCGTGTTCACGGCCGTCTGGTCCGTGAGTGCGGGCGATCCCTTCGGGTATGGCGCTTTCGTCACCCAGCTCACCGGCTATGACGTCATTGCCGCGCGTGATGCCACCTTCTGGGTGCACAAGGTGTCCATCTGGTTGGGTGCGGGCCTGATGATCGGCATGATTGGCACGATCACCGCCCACGAGCTGACGCACCGCACCTGGGACCCGATCTCGATGTTCATCGGTCGCTGGCTGCTGGCCTTCAGCTTTGACACCATCTTCGCGATCGAGCACGTGTACGGCCACCACCGCTATGTGTCGACCAAGGAAGACCCGGCCACGGCGCCGCGCGGCCGCAATGTGTATGTCCACATCGTGGCCTCGACCATCAAGGGCAACATCAGCGCGTGGCACATCGAAGCCAAGCGCCTCAAGCGTGCTGGCCAGGGCCTGTTTTCGTGGCACAACGCCGTGATCCGTGGCCACAGCATGAGCCTGCTGCTGGTGGCCGCCGCCTATGCCATCGGTGGCTGGGCCGGTGCTGGCTTCTTCGTGGCCTGTGCCTTGTGGGGCAAGTCGCTGCTGGAGATCGTCAACTACATGGAGCACTACGGCATGGTGCGTGACCCGAGTGCGCCGGTGCAGCCCCGCCACTCCTGGAACACCAACAAGCGCATCAGCTCGTGGGCCATGTTCAACCTGACCCGCCACTCGCACCACCACGCCCAGGGCGAAGTGCCGTATCAGGATCTCAAGCCTTTCCCCGACGCCCCGATGATGGTCAACGGCTACCTGACCACCATCATGGTGGCCATGCTGCCGCCGCTGTGGCACAAGTTGATGACGCCCAAAGTGCTGGCCTGGGACCGCGACTACGCCAGCCCCCGCGAACTTCAATTGGCCGCCGAGGCCAATGCGGCCAGCGGCATTCCAGCGATGATGGCCATGGCGGCCCGCCAGCAGTCCGGCGGGCAGGTCAAGACGGCGGCCTGAGTCAGAGCTGGAAGTCGTAGTCCACGATCAAGGGCGCGTGGTCCGAGAACCACTGCCCCTTGTAGACCGAGGCCTGCCGGGCCAGTGGTGCCAGGCCGGGTGTGGCCAGTTGGTAGTCAATGCGCCAACCCACGTTCTTGGCGCGGGCCTGGCCCCGGTTGCTCCACCACGTGTAGCACTCATCGGTGGTCTCGGGGTGCAACTGGCGATAGACATCGACCAAGCCGATGCCCGCAGCGGGGTCCAGCAAGGTCGTCATCCAGGCGCGTTCTTCGGGCAGGAAGCCGCTGTTCTTGAGGTTGCCCTTCCAGTTCTTCAAGTCCTTCTCGTGGTGCGCTATGTTGACGTCGCCCACCAGGATGTACTCGCGCTCGGCTTTCAAGCGCGCCAGGTGCGGCGCGATCATGCCCAGAAAGCGGAACTTGGCCTGCTGGCGCTCTTCCGAGCTGGAGCCGCTGGGGAAGTAGCAACTGATCAGCGACAGCTTGCGCCCGGGCTTGTCAAAGCGCACCTCCACCCAGCGGCCTTCGGCGTCGAACTCGGTGGTGGTGTCGTGCGTGCCCAGGCCGATCAGCACGTCCGAGGGCTCGTGCTTGCTGTACACGCCCACACCCGAGTAGCCCTTTTTCTCAGCATGGTGAAAGTAGCCTTGCATGCCCGCCATGCTCGACAAGTTAGGGGTCAGGTCGGCGGCTTGGGCCTTGAGCTCCTGCACGCCCATACAATCAGCTGCAAGCTCTTCAGCCCAGGGGATCAGGCCCTTGTTGGCGGCCGATCGGATGCCGTTCAGGTTGAGTGAGACGAGTCGAAACACGAGGATCTTTCATATGAGCAACACCCCTTCCAACAGCGCGCTGGCCCAGGATTTCGTGGCCTTCGCGGTTCAATCGCAGGTGTTGCGGTTCGGGGAATTCAAGACCAAGGCGGGGCGGCTGTCGCCCTATTTCTTCAACGCCGGCCTGTTTGATGACGGCGCCAAGCTGGGCCGCCTGGCGCAATTCTATGCAAAGCGGCTGATCGACTCCGGTCTGCAGTTCGACATGCTGTTCGGCCCGGCCTACAAGGGCATCACCCTGGCCGCCGCCGTGGCCATCGAATTGGCGCGCCTGGGCAAGAACGTGCCTTTTGCCTACAACCGCAAGGAAGCCAAAGACCATGGCGAGGGCGGCACCCTGGTGGGCGCCCCGGTCAAGGGCCGCGTGCTGATCATCGATGACGTGATCTCGGCGGGCACCTCGGTGCGCGAGTCGATCGACCTGATCGCCAAGGCCGGGGCCGCGCCCTGCGGCGTCACCATCGCGCTGGACCGCCAGGAAAAAGCCACCCTGAATGGTGAAGAATGTCCGGAAAGTGCCGTTCAACAGGTAGAACAGCACTACCAACTGCCGGTTGTTTCCATTGCGAGCCTGGCCGACCTGTTGCAATATCTGAGTCATCAATCAGACCCTGCGTTGGTCTCATTCCATCCTGCGGTGGCGGCCTATCGCCAGCGCTACGGGGTCTGAGGCGGCGCCAACCAGACTCACCGACCGACCCATGCAACGACTCGCGCGACATCTGTTCTGGCTGGCCTCTTTGGCAGGCGCTCTTGGCTCGCCGGCGTTCGCGGGCGGCACCATGTTCCGTTGTGGCAGTTCCTACCAGGACCGCCCCTGTGACGCAGGCCAGCCGGCCAAGGTGATCAACAGCAGCGGCGTGGCCCGGGATCAGGCACCGGCGGTGTCTCCATCGACCCCGGCTGCGACGACCGTGGCGCCGACGATCACCGCGGTCAAGGTGGACGCCGAATGCGCGGCCTTGGGCAACCGCGCCAAGCAGGTCGTGTGGGCCAAAGAGTCGGGCCGAACGGCTGAGGTCCAACTGGCGGCCGCCACCTCCGACGAAGATCGCCGCCTGATCGCTGATGTTTTCAACCGGCGGGGTTCGTCCCTGGAAGTTCGTCAGGGAGTCGAATCCGACTGCATGTCGTCCAAGGGGCCGGGGGCCCTGGCCAACCTCTGCCAGGTGTTGAAAGGGCAGATGGGCGTGGATCAGGCCGACCCCAACAATCGACAGCGGCAAGCAGCCGCAAAGGCATGGCGTGATGCGGGTTGCTGACATGGGCTTGAAGCTGACAGCATGGGGCGTGGCCCGCTTGGGCGCACTCGCGATGTGGGGTGCGACCTCGGCGCTGGCGGCGCCCGCCATTTACTCGTGCGACGATGGCAAGGGCCACAAACTCACCTCTGACCGCCCGATCCAGGAGTGCCTGGACCGCGAGCAGCGCCTGCTCAACAAGGACGGCTCACACCGCGAGACGGTGCCGCCGCGCATGACCGCTGACGAGCAGGCGGCGTATGAGGATATGCAGCGGCTGAAAGCCTCGCAAGAGGCCGCCCGAAAGGACGCCGTTCGCCGCGACCGCAACCTGATGCTCCGCTTTCCCAATGAGGCCGCGCACAACAAGGGCCGCGTGGCCGCGCTGGACGACCTGCGCAAGGCCATCGCCATCTCTGAAAAGCGCGTGGCTGAACTGCAGGCCGACCGCAAGGGCTTGATGACCGAGGCCGAATTCTTCAAGGGAAAGGCCATGCCCTTCAAGCTGCGCTCGCGCATCGAAGACAACGAGGCCACGCAGCAAGCTCAGCGCGACATCATCTTGAACCAGAAGGCCGAGATGGTGCGCATCAACGCCTTGTACGACGCCGAACTGGCCCGCTTGCGGCGCCTGTGGGCGGGTGCGCCGTTGGGCTCGGTGCCCGCGGCGTCGTCCACCGTGGCACCGCGCTGATCACCCATCAGCCTTCGAGCTTTTTCTTCAGAAGCTCGTTGACCGTGGCCGGGTTGGCCTTGCCCTTGGTGGCCTTCATGGCCTGACCGACCAGGGCGTTGAAGGCCTTTTCCTTGCCGGCTCGGAACTCCTCGACCGATTTGGCATTGGCGGCCAGCACCTCGTCCAGGATCTTTTCCAACTCGCCGGTGTCGCTCATCTGCTTGAGGCCCATCGTCTCAATGATGGTGTCGATGCGTGCAGTGGGCGCAAGGCCTGAAGCCGCCTCCGTCCACAACACGTCAAAGACTTGCTTGGCCCCGTTGTTGGCGATGGTGCCATCCGCAATGCGCGCGATGAGCGCGGCCAACAGCTCGGCACTCACCGGGCTGGCTTCAATGGTCTGCTCCGCCGCGTTCAAGCGACGCGAAATTTCGCCCATGACCCAGTTGGACACCAGCTTGG
>CAZKPN010000031.1:0-39798 GCA_964554655.1 uncultured Aquabacterium sp.
GGAGTTACCCGCTAGTACCTGAAACTAGTGCGTCTACCAATTCCGCCACCTGGGCCAGAACTCTGCAGCTTATCTTCGCTTCTTCTTCGCTTTCAACATCCAGAAATATGTTTCCGGCGTCAACTGCGAAGAGCGCAATTCTAGCATCAAAATAAGACATATGACAACTCAAACACAACATTTCGTGAACCTGATGAGTGAAATCGTCGGGACCGTGCATGGCCACCGCGATGGCCACGGTTTCGTGAGCACCGACGATGGCGAATCCACGATATTCATCCCGCCGCAAGAGATGCGCAGCGTCATGCACCGGGATCGCGTCAAGGTGCGTGTGCTGCGCTTTGACCGCAAAGGCCGTCCCGAAGGCCAGGTGCTCGAAATTCTGGAGCGCCGCAAAACACCCATCATTGGTCGCCTGCTGCACGAAGGCGGCGCCTGGGTGGTGGCCCCTGAGGATCGACGTTTCGGGCAAGACATCCTGATTCCTGCCAAGGGCATTGCCAACGCGGAGCCGGGGCAGGTCGTCTCGGTTGAGCTGACAGAATTACCTTCGCTGCACGCCCAGCCGGTCGGTCGCGTGGTCGAGGTGCTGGGTGGCATTGACGACCCTGGCATGGAAATCGAAATCGCGGTGCGCAAGTACGAGGTGCCGCATCGCTTCAATGACGACGTGCTGGCGCAGGCCGCCAAGCTGCCTGAGAAGCTTCGCCCGGCCGACCGCAAGAACCGCATTGATTTGACCGACGTGCCGCTGGTCACCATCGATGGCGAAGATGCCCGCGACTTCGACGATGCCGTGTACTGCGAGCCCGCCAAGATCGGGCGCAGCAAAGGACCGAATGGCTGGCGCTTGTTGGTGGCCATTGCCGACGTGAGCCACTACGTCAAGCCCGGTGAGCCGCTGGACCGCGATGCGTATGAGCGCGCCACCTCGGTGTATTTCCCGCGCCGCGTGATCCCCATGCTTCCTGAGAAGCTGTCCAATGGCTTGTGCTCGCTCAACCCGGAAGTCGAGCGCCTGTCCATGGTGTGCGACATGCTGGTCACGGCTGAGGGCGAAGTTCACGCTTACCAGTTCTACCCGGCGGTGATTTGCTCTCATGCGCGCTTCACCTACACCGAAGTAGCGGCCATCCTGGGCAACACGCGGGGGCCAGAGGCTCAGCGGCGCGCCGAACTGGTGCCGCACTTGCTGGATC
This sequence comes from uncultured Aquabacterium sp., assembly GCA_964554655.1. Classification (GTDB taxonomy): domain Bacteria; phylum Pseudomonadota; class Gammaproteobacteria; order Burkholderiales; family Burkholderiaceae_C; genus Aquabacterium. Next base: position 1,200 of record CAZKPN010000031.1, read on the forward strand.
TCCACGAGGTGTACCGCGCGCTGCTGAAGTCGCGCGCCGTTCGAGGTGCGGTTGATTTCGAAACGACCGAAACGCAAATCGTGTGCGATGACAACGGCCGCATCGCCAAGATCGTGCCGCGTGTGCGCACCGAAGCTCACAAGCTGATCGAAGAGGCCATGCTGGCGGCCAATGTCTGTTCGGCTGACTTCATTTCGCGGGCCAAGCAGCCATCGCTTTACCGGGTTCACGAGGGGCCGACCCCGGAGAAGCGCACGCTGCTCAAGAACTACCTCAAGGCGCTCGGTCTAGGTCTGAGCATCAGCGACGATCCCACGCCTGGCGAATTTCAGGCCTTGGCGCACGCCAGCAAGGATCGCCCTGACGCGCAGCAGATACACACCATGTTGTTGCGCTCCATGCAGCAGGCCATTTACACGCCAACGAACAGTGGGCACTTTGGCTTGGCCTACGAGGCGTACACCCACTTCACCAGCCCGATCCGGCGGTATCCCGATTTGCTGGTGCACCGCGTCATCAAAGCCTTGTTGGGCAGCGACCGCTACATCCTGAAATTGCCGCCGGTGCAGTCTTCGGTGGGGCATTTCAAGGGGCGTCCAGGCGCCAAGGGCGGGGCGGGTCAGCCGGCCAAGGGGCTGCCCAAAGCCCCTGTCAAAGTCGCGGCGCGCATCAAGTTGCCGCCGGAAGAGGCTGCCGCCTGGGAAACCGCAGGCATCCATTGCAGTTCAAACGAGCGGCGTGCCGACGAGGCCTCGCGTGACGTCGAAGCCTGGCTCAAGTGCATGTTCATGCGCGAGCGCCTGGGTGAGGAATATGGCGGTACCGTGAGCACGGTGACCAGTTTTGGCTTGTTCATCCACCTGGATGGCTTGTACGTCGAAGGCCTGGTGCACATCACCGAGCTGGGTGGCGAGTATTTCCGCTTTGACGAGGCCCGCCAGGAGTTGCGTGGTGAGCGCAGCGGGTTGCGCTACGCCTCTGGTGCCCGGGTCCGGGTTCAGGTCAGCCGGGTCGATCTGGACAGCCGCAAGATCGATTTCCGCCTGGTGCGTGAGGGTGAAGATCAGCCCGCCAGTGGCGGAGGAGGAGGGGGGCGACGTCGCCACCGTGGCGCAGAGGCGCCTGGTCGTGCTCCACTGGCCTCGGCTCAGGACGAGCTGGCGGATGTCCAGCGTTTGGACCGTGAAACCAAGCGGTCTGCGAAGCGGGCCTCTGCGTCGGGCAAGCCTGCGGGTGCCGCATCAGGCAAGGGCGGCAAGGCGGCGCCCAACGGTCCCGTCGGGCGGAAGACCTCCCGAAAACGCTGAGGCTCCGAGATTGCCGCGCGGGGTGGGGTGTCAAAACACCCTTCTTCGTGCTAAAATCTTTGGGTTTTTCCGAAATGGTTCGGATAAAACAATCAAAACCGCAAAATCCCGAAGCCAACAAACCTCAGGTGTCGCAACCGGTGCTAACAACCGCATCGTTGTGATTTTTGATGGCTTCTAGACCCAACCTCTGGAGTTACTTATGGCAGTGTCCATGCGCGAAATGCTGGAAGCCGGTGTCCACTTTGGTCACCAAACCCGCTTCTGGAACCCCAAGATGGCTCCGTACATCTTCGGCCATCGCAACAAGATTCACATCATCAACCTCGAAAAAACGCTGCCCGCGTTCGAGGATGCTTTGAAGTTCGTCCGTCAGCTGTCGGCTCGCCGCGGCACGGTCATGATGATCGGCACCAAGCGCCAAGCCCGTGAAGCCGTGTCTTCCGAAGCTCAGCGCGCTGGCGTTCCTTTCGTGGACCAACGCTGGTTGGGCGGCATGCTCACCAACTTCAAGACCGTCAAGGGTTCCTTGAAGAAGCTGAAGGACATGCAGGCTCAAATCGAGGCCGGTGGTCTGGAGCAGTTGAGCAAGAAGGAAGGCCTGCTGTTCCAACGCGACTTGGCCAAGCTCGAAAAAGACATCGGCGGCATCCAGGACATGAGCGCTCTGCCTGACGCCCTGTTTGTGATCGACGTCGGCTATCACAAGATTGCCATCCTGGAAGCCAAGAAACTGGGCATCCCCGTGATCGGCGTGGTTGACACCAACCACTCGCCCGAAGGCATTGACTACGTCATTCCTGGCAACGACGACTCTTCCAAGGCTGTGGCGATGTACGCCAAGGCCGTGGCCGATGCCGTGCTGGAAGGCCGTGCCAACGCCGTCAATGAAGTCGTGCACGCCGTGGCTGCCGATGGCGACGAATTCGTGGAAGTCAACGAAGCGGCTTAATTGCTTCTGACTTGGCACCACAGGGGCTGATTCAGCCCCTTTTTCACAACAGATTTCAGATTTACGGAGAACGCATATGCCCGCCATCACCGCCAGCATGGTTGCCGAACTGCGCGCCAAGACCGACGCTCCCATGATGGAGTGCAAGAGAGCCCTGACCGAAGCCGAAGGCGATTCGGTCAAGGCTGAAGAAATCCTGCGCGTCAAGCTGGGCAGCAAGGCCTCCAAGGCCGCCTCGCGCGTGACCGCCGACGGCGTGGTCACGTCTTTCATCGATGGCACCAATGGTGCCCTGGTTGAAATCAACTGCGAAACCGACTTCGTGTCGAAGAACGACGACTTCCTGGCCTTGAGCAAGGCCGTCGCCGAGTTGATCACCAAGCACAACCCGGCCGACGTGGCTGCTTTGTCGAACCTGGAAATCGCCGGTCAAACGGTGGAAGCCAGCCGTGCTGCCCTGATCGGCAAGATCGGTGAAAACATCACCATTCGCCGTTTCAAGCGCTTCAGCGGCGACCAGAAGCTGGTCAGCTACCTGCACGGCGCCCGCATCGGCGTGGTCGTGGAGTACACCGGTGACGAAACCGCTGCCAAGGACGTTGCCATGCACGTGGCCGCCATGAAGCCGGTGTCGCTGTCGTCGGCCGACGTGCCTGCCGCTCTGATCGAAACCGAGCGCAGCGTGGCCACTGCCAAGGCTGCCGAGTCGGGCAAGCCTGCTGACATCGCTGCCAAGATGATCGAAGGCGCCGTTCAGAAGTACCTGAAGGAAGTCTCCCTGTTCAACCAGGTCTTCGTGAAGGCCGCCGATGGCAAGCAAACCGTCGAGCAGTACCTGAAGTCGGCCAACACGGTGGTCAAGGGCTTCTCGATGTACATCGTGGGCGAAGGCATCGAAAAGAAGCAGGACGACTTTGCTGCTGAAGTGGCTGCCACCATGGCCGCTGCCAAGGGTCAGTAATTTCTGACCCGACCGCGGGCTGCTGACTTGAATCTTCAAGGAAACTTAAGCAGCCCGCCGTGACTCTGATGACAACAACTAGCAAAGGACGTCTGCATGGCCGCCTACAAGCGCATCCTTCTGAAACTCTCTGGTGAAGCCCTCATGGGCGACGATGCCTACGGCATCAACCGCGCCACCATCGTGCGCATGGTTCAAGAAATCCAGGAGGTGACGAAGCTGGGGTGCGAGGTCGCAGTCGTCATTGGTGGGGGCAACATTTTCCGCGGCGTCGCGGGTGGTTCGGTCGGGATGGACCGCGCCACGGCTGACTACATGGGCATGCTGGCCACCGTCATGAACGCCCTGGCCCTGGCCGACACCATGCGCCAGGAAGGCATGACCGCGCGCGTCATGTCGGCCATCAACATCGAGCAGGTCGTGGAGCCCTATGTGCGCCCCAAGGCCTTGCAGTATCTTGAGGAAGGCAAGGTGGTGATTTTCGCCGCTGGCACGGGCAACCCCTTCTTCACCACCGACACCGCTGCCGCCTTGCGCGGTGCCGAGATCGGTGCCGAGATCATGCTCAAGGCCACGAAGGTGGATGGCGTGTACTCCGCTGATCCCAAGAAGGATCCGCTGGCCACGCGCTACAGCACCATCACCTTCGATGAAGCCTTGATCAAGAATCTCCAAGTGCTGGACGCGACAGCGTTTGCGCTGTGCCGCGACCAGAATCTGCCCCTCAAGGTGTTCTCCATCTTCAAGCCCGGCGCCCTCAAGCGTGTGGTGATGGGCGAGGATGAAGGCACCCTGGTCCACGTGTGATCCGGAGCATTTCATGAGCATTGCAGACATTAAAAAATCCCTCGAGCAAAAAACGCTCAAATCCATCGACTCTTTCAAGGGCGATTTGAGCAAAATCCGCACAGGACGTGCGCACCCGGGCATCCTTGATCAGGTGCAGGTCGATTACTACGGTTCTTTGGTGCCGATCAGTCAGGTTGCCAACGTGACCCTGATCGACGCGCGCAACATCAGCGTGCAGCCTTGGGAAAAAGGCATGGGCGCCAAGATTGAGAAAGCCATCCGCGAGTCCGATCTGGGTTTGAACCCGGCCTCGCAAGGCGACCTGATCCGCGTGCCGATGCCCGCCCTGACCGAAGAGCGCCGCAAGGACCTCATCAAGATCGTGAAGAGCCTGGCCGAGGACGCCAAGGTGGCCGTGCGCAATCTGCGCCGCGATGCCAATGAGCAGGCCAAGCGTTTGCTCAAGGACAAGGAAATCACCGAAGACGAAGACCGTCGTTCCACGGATGATGTTCAAAAGCTGACCGACCGCACGATTGTTGACATCGACAGGTTGGTTCAGGCCAAAGAAGCCGAGATCCTGGCGGTTTGATCGGCTTTTCATTGATCTCGATGCAGTCTGAGGCGGTTTGACCGCCTCTATCTGTTTTGGAGCCAGCATGGCCAAGCGCAATCCTTCCAACCCGTTATCGGCCCCCCGCCATGTTGCCATCGTCATGGATGGCAATGGGCGCTGGGCCCGCAAGCGCCTCATGCCGCGTGGCGTGGGCCACAAGGCAGGCGTTGACGCCCTGATCTCGGTGGTACAGGCCTGCGCCGACCGGGACATCGATTACCTCACCGTGTTCGCGTTTTCATCAGAAAACTGGAAGCGGCCTGAGGAGGAGGTCTCCGGCCTGATGAGCCTGCTGCTGGTGGCCTTGTCCAAGCACATTGCCAAGCTCAAGGCCGATGGCGTTCGCATCCGCATCGCGGGCGACCTGAGCACCGTGGCCGAAAAAATCCGCAATGCCTTGCTGGATGCGGAGGCCCGCACCCGCGACAACAGCCGCTTGACCTTGACGGTGGCTTTCAACTACGGTGGCCGCTGGGACATCGTCCAGGCTTGCCAGAAGGCCATGGCCGCTGGTTTGTCGGCCGAGACCCTGACCGAGGCAGAACTGTCGCGTTTCATGGCCATGAGCTATGCGCCCGATCCTGATCTGTTCATCCGCACCGGCGGCGAGGTTCGCCTGTCCAATTTCCTGTTGTGGCAAAGCGCGTACGCCGAGTTGTATTTCACCGATTGCCTGTGGCCCGATTTTGATGCTGCCGAGATCGACAAGGCTTTGACGGCGTTCGCCATCCGCGAGCGGCGTTTTGGCGATGTCGGGGCTTCGGGCCAAGGAGAGGGCGCCGTAGGTGGCGCGGTTGACAACGACGAATCCACGTCAGAGAGATCCTGAACATGCTCAAGCAACGCGTGATCACGGCGCTGATCCTGATGGCCATCTTGTTGCCAGCCCTGGCCGCGCAGGCACTGTGGCCATTCGCTGCTTTGGGCTTGCTGTTTGTCAGCGCTGCAGGCTGGGAGTGGGCGCGCTTGAATGGGTGGCCTGGGGCACGGGCCTGGGCGATGGGAGCCGCAGTGGCTGTGCTGGGCTATGTCGTCGCCGAAGCGGTTCATCTTGATCCCTGGGGGCTGTCGGCCCCGCACATTGAGAGCACGGCGGCCAACCATGTTCACGTGGCAGGTCAGGCATTGGCTGGTTTCGTGGTGCCTGCCACCGTGTGGTGGGTCACCGGTGCTTTGTGGGTGCTGGGCGGGGCTTCGGCGCTGCGTTGGGGCACCGTGTACTGGAAGGAGTCACCCCGTGCTTTGCGGGCGCTTCTCGGCCTGGGCATCCTGGTGGTGGCCTGGCTCGCGCTGACCGAAAGCAAGGCCCAGGGGCTCAATTTTCTGTTGTCGGTTTTCTGCCTGGTGTGGGCCGCTGACATTGGTGCCTACTTCGGTGGCCGTGCCTTTGGTCGCCGCAAGCTGGCGGTCAGCATCAGCCCGGGCAAGAGCTGGGAGGGTGTCTGGTCCGGCATGCTGGCGGTGCTGCTGCTCGCGGTGGCCTGGATCGCGGTTGACCGCCACTGGTCGGTTGATTCGCCCAGCATGTACAGCCACTTGCTGTCTGGGCTGGGGCCCATTGGGCTGGTGCTGAGCATTGTGTTCCTGGTGGGCATGAGCGTCGTGGGCGATTTGTTCGAGTCACTCATCAAGCGCCAGGCCGGTGCCAAGGACAGCAGCCAGTTGCTGCCCGGACATGGTGGGGTGCTTGACCGGGTTGATGCCTTGTTGCCGGTCCTGCCTTTGGTGCTTGCTTTGATGTCTTTGTGTCATGGTTGAGGCCTTCATGCCCATGGCAAACCGCCAGCGCCTGTGCGTGCTGGGTTCCACCGGCTCAATCGGGACCAACACGCTGGACGTGGTGGCCCGCCATCCGGATCGCTTTGACGTGTTTGCCCTCAGTGGCGGGCGCCGAGTGGACGAGCTGCTGGCGCAATGTGTGCAGTGGCGTCCCCGGTTTGCCGTGATGTCCCACGAGGATGCGGCGCAGCGTCTTCGCCAAGGCATTGCGCAAGCAGGTTTGTCGACCGAAGTGCTCAGCGGCGAACAGGCCTTGTGCGACATTGCCTCTCATCCAGAGGTTGAGGTTGTGATGGCCGCCATCGTGGGGGCGGCCGGTCTGGCCCCTTGCCTGGCGGCGGCGCGGTCTGGCAAGCGCTTGCTGCTGGCCAACAAGGAAGCCCTGGTCGTGGGCGGTGCCCTGTTCATGAGCGCCGTGGCCGAGGGTGGCGCGACCTTGCTGCCCATTGACAGCGAGCATTCGGCCATTTTCCAGTGCCTGCCAGAGGACGTTGGCACTTGGGCCGAACGCATCGACCACATCGTGCTGACGGCCTCGGGTGGGCCATTTCGCCAGCGAGACCCCGCCACTTTGCGCGATGTCACGCCTGACCAAGCCTGCGCCCACCCGAATTGGGTCATGGGACGCAAGATCTCGGTCGATTCGGCCACGATGATGAACAAGGCGCTGGAAGTGATCGAGGCGCGCTGGTTGTTTGGCCTCAAGCCCGACCGCATCAAGGTGGTCTTGCACCCGCAAAGCATCATCCACTCGATGGTGGTGTGCCGCGATCGGTCCGTGCTGGCCCAATTGGGCACGCCGGACATGCGCGTGCCCATCGCCTACGGCTTGTCCTGGCCTAATCGGATCGAGTCGGGGGCGGATTTACTTGATTTTACCCGGCTGTCTGCCTTGACCTTCGAAGAGGCCGATGCGCGTCGTTATCCCGGCCTGCAATTGGCCTGGGACACTCTGAATGGCCCGGCGGGCAGCACCTGCGTGCTCAATGCGGCCAACGAAGTGGCGGTGGATGCTTTCCTGACCGGGCGCATCCGCTTTGACCAGATTCATGCCGTCAACGCCCAAAGTCTGGTCGATTGCGCGGTAGAGTCCGGCTGCTGCGACAGCGTCGACGGTTTGTTGGCGCTGGACGCCAAGGCCAGGCGCATCGCCCAGGTGATTTCATCTGGCTTGAGCCGCTGATTTAACCGGAGCCTTGCCATGTTGTTGACGGTGTTGGCATTTTTAGTGACCATCGGTGTGCTGGTCATCATCCACGAGTACGGGCACTACCGTGCCGCTGTCGCGTGCGATGTCAAGGTGCTGCGGTTTTCCGTGGGCTTTGGGCGCGTGCTCTGGCGCCGCATGCATGGTGAGACCGAGTTCGTGGTGTCGGCACTGCCGCTGGGCGGCTACGTGAAGATGCTGGACGAGCGCGAGGGGGCTGTCGCGCCCTTGGAGTTGAGCCGCGCTTTCAACCGCAAGCCGCTCAAGCAACGGGCCTTCATCGTGGCCGCCGGGCCAGCGGCCAATTTGCTGCTCGCGGTGTTGCTGTATGCCTGCGTCAATTGGGCTGGCGTGCAGGAGCTGCGACCCTGGATGGCGCAGCCCAAAGCCGAAAGCCTGGCCGATCAGGCTGGCTTGCAGGCGCGAGATGAAATCCTGTCGGTCGCCCAGGTGGCCGCTGACGACGCCTCCGAGGAGGGCTGGCAAGCCATCCGCTCGATGAGCGATTTGCAGTGGCAGTTCACCCAGGCCGCTTTGGCGGGGCGCGACTTGCGCCTGCAGGTCAGCCACAACGCTTCTGGCACGGGCGAGCCGCAGCAGCGCGGCAGCCGCACATTGACCTTGGCGCTCAGCCGGATTCCGGCGGCCGATGTGGACGCCAAGTTGCTGGACCGCATTGGCCTGACGGGGCCGTTTGTCGAGCCGATCATCGCCCAGGCCATCGCCGGTGGTCCTGCCGAGCGGGCTGGCCTGAAGGCGGGTGATCGCATCTTGCAGATCAATGGTCGGGTGCCCACGGATGCCGCGCAATTGCGGCAGCTGATTGGTGCCAGCCACGATCAAGGGCAGGTCAAACCTATCCAGTTGAAGGTCCTTCGTGCTGGGCAAAGCTTGGACATCACCGTGACCCCGGCGATGAAGGACGTGGACGGCAAACAGCTGGCGCGCATCGAGGCAGGCATCGGATCACCACCTGCGTTGGTCGACGTGAGCTATGGCCCTCTGGAAGGCTTGACTCTGGCGCTCAACCGCACCTGGGACGTCTCTCGCATGAGCCTGGAAATGCTGGGCAAGATGGTGGTGGGGCAGGCTTCGCTGAAAAATCTCAGTGGACCGTTGACCATTGCGGATTACGCGGGGCGCTCGGCCGAAATGGGTTGGGTACATTACCTGGGTTTTCTGGCGCTGGTCAGCGTCAGTCTGGGCGTGCTCAATCTGCTGCCGCTGCCGGTGCTGGATGGCGGGCACCTCATGTATTATCTTTTTGAAGGACTCACCGGCCGGCCCATCTCAGAAGTATGGATGGAGCGGTTGCAACGCGGTGGCGTGGCCATCATGCTCACCATGATGTCACTTGCCCTCTACAACGATTTGGCCCGAATGTTGGGCTCGCACTGATCTTTGCATGCAATTCCCTTCCAAGACTGTCCATCGGTTCAAACCGACCCTGGCCGCCGCGCTCATCGCTGTGACCATGTTCCACACCGCCGCTTTCGCGGTGGAGCCCTTTGTGCTCAAGGACATCCGTGTCGAGGGCCTGCAGCGGGCTGACGCGGGCACTGTGTTCGCCTCGCTGCCTTTCCGGGTGGGCGACACCTACACCGATGACAAGGGCTCGGCCGGCTTGCGCTCTTTGTTTGCCACGGGTCTGTTCAAGGACGTGCGCATCCAGATTGACGGCAACGTGGTCGTGGTGGTCGTTGAAGAGCGCCCGGTCATCGCCAAGGTCGAGTTCGTGGGCACCAAGGAGTTCGACAAGGACAACCTGGTCAAGGCGCTCAAGGACATCGGCATCGGCGAGGGCCAGCCTTTTGACCGCGCCCTGGCCGACCGCGCAGAGACCGAGCTCAAGCGCCAGTACCTGTCGCGCAGCCTCTACGGCATTGAGGTCGTGACCACCATCACCCCGGTGGACCGCAACCGCGTCAACGTGACTTTCAGCGTGACCGAAGGCGACACGGCCAAGATCAAGAGCGTCCGGATCACGGGCGCCAAGGCTTTTTCTGAAAGCACCTTGCTGTCGCAGATGGACCTGACCACCGGTGGCTGGTTGACTTGGTACACCAAGTCTGACCAATACGCGCGGGCCAAGCTGAACGCCGACCTGGAAACGATCAAGGCTTACTACCTGAACCGTGGCTACCTGGAGTTCCGGGTTGAGTCCACGCAAGTGGCGATTTCGCCGGACAAGCAAGACATCTCCATCGCCATCAATGTGACGGAAGGCCCTCGCTACACCGTTACTGGTGTGAAGCTGGAGGGCGACTACCTGGGCAAGGACGAAGTGTTCCGTTCGCTGGTGGCCGTCAAGCCTGGCGACTCCTACCGCGCGGAAGACATCGCCTCGACCACCAAGGCTTTCACCGACCGGTTCGCGGCCTTTGGTTATGCCTTCGCCCGCGTTGATTTCCGCCCCGAGCTGAACCGCGATAAGGGCACGGTCGTGGCAGTGTTCAGTTCGCAGCCGCAGCGCCGCGTGTACGTGCGCCGGGTGAACGTGGCTGGTAATTCGCGCACGCGTGACGAAGTGATCCGCCGCGAGTTCCGTCAGTTCGAATCGGCCTGGTACGACGGCCAGAAGATCAAGCTGTCACGCGACCGCGTTGATCGCCTGGGCTATTTCAAGCAGGTGGGCATCGACACCGTGGAAGTGCCGGGCACGCAAGACCAGGTGGATCTGACCATCACCGTGGAAGAAAAACCCACCGGGAACCTGATGCTGGGTGCGGGTTTCTCCAGTGCGGAAAAGCTCTCCCTGACGGCCTCGATCAAGCAAGACAACATCTTTGGCACCGGTAACTACCTGGGCATCGAAGTCAACACCAGCAAGTACAACCGCACGCTGGTGGTCAGCACGGTGGATCCGTATTTCACCGATGGCGGCATTTCGCGCGCGGTGGACGTGTTCTACCGGACCTCGCGCCCGCTGAGGACCCAGGGGGGTGACTATGAAATCGTGACCCCGGGCGCCACGATCCGCTTTGGCGTGCCGTTCACCGAGTTCGACACGGTGTTCTTTGGTCTGGGTGCTGAACAGACCACCATCAAGGGTGACTTGGGGTTGCCAGACAAATACAAGCTGTACCGCCGCAATTTCGGTGAAACCAGTTTGTCGATTCCGCTGACGGTCGGCTGGGCGCGTGATTCGCGCGACAGCACGATTGCGCCCAACCAGGGGCGTTATCAGCGCGTCAACATGGAATGGGGTGTGGCGGGTGACACGCGCTACTTGCGCGGTGACTACCAGTTCCAGCAGTATTTCCCACTGACCAATCGCTTCACCTTTGGCTTCAATGCCCAAATTGGCTATGGCGTGGGTTTGTCGGGCAAAGAGTATCCGTTCTTCAAGAACTTCTACGGAGGCGGCTTGGGCACGGTGCGCGGTTTCGAGCAGAACTCACTGGGCCCGATCGACAACAATGGCGCCTACATCGGCGGCAACAAGCGCATCAACATCAACAATGAGTTGTACGTGCCGTTTCCGGGTGCTGGCAATGACCGCACCTTGCGCTTGTTCGGATACCTGGACGCTGGTAATGTCTGGGGCAGTGAAGACCCGATCAAGCTGGACGATTTCCGCCTTTCCATGGGCGTGGGCGTCAGCTGGGTCTCACCGGTGGGGCCGCTTAAACTCAGTTACGGCCAACCTTTCCGCAAATTCGATGTGGATAAAATTCAGAAACTCCAGTTCCAGATCGGCACCGCATTCTGACCATGAAATCCGTCCTCAAGACCTTGATGGTCACCGGTTTGCTGGTGGCCGCGGCCACGGCCTCTGCCCAGGAATTCAAGATTGGGTACGTCAATCTCGACCGTGTGTTGCGTGACGCGACGCCTGCCAAGGCGGCGCAAGCCAAGCTGGAGGTTGAATTCAGCCGCCGCGAGAAAGAGCTGACCGAAACGGCCCAGCGCATCAAATCGGCCTCGGACAAGTTCGAGAAAGACGCGCCCACCCTGGTCGAAGGCGAGCGAAGCCGTCGCCAACGCGATCTGGTTGAGCAAGACCGTGAGTTCCAGCGCAAACGCCGCGAGTTCCAGGAAGACCTGAACCAACGCAAGAACGAAGAACTGGCCTCGGTGCTGGACCGCGCCAACCGCGTGGTCAAGCAGATCTTTGATCAAGAAAAGTACGACCTGATCGTTCAGGAGGCCGTCTTTGCCAGCCCGCGTGTGGACATCACCGACAAGGTGATCAAGTCCCTCAACACCGCCCTCGGCAAGTGAGCGGGTCGGTCAACCCGACCGGCTTGACGTCCATGGTGCAGCTCGGTCAGATCGTCGCAGCGCTGGGTGGCGAGTTGCTGGGCAACGCAGAGTTGCCGATTGCCCGCATCGCGCCGATCGAGCAGGCGCAGGCCGATGCGATCACCTTCCTGGCGCACCCCAAATACCGAGCCCAGTTGGCCAGCACATCGGCTGGTTGCGTGATCGTCTCAAGCGCGCTGAAGGCTGAAGCTGCGGCCCGTGGCGCGGTCATCGTCACGGACGATCCCTACCTGTACTTTGCCAGGCTGACGCAGTGGTGGGCCAGCCGCACGCGCCCACAAGCGCCAGCCAGCATTCACCCCAGTGCGGTGATCGACCCCAGCGCCAGCTTGGGCGAGGGCGTCAGCATTGGCCCCTTGGTGGTGGTGGAGGCGAACGCGGTCATTGGCGCGGGCGCGGTGATTGGGCCCCATTGTGTGATCGGGCGCGGCGCCCGCATTGGCGCGGGCACCCGCTTGGCCGCCAGTGTCAACATCGGCTTTGATTGCAGCATTGGCGAGCGCTGCCTCTTCCACAGTGGCGTGGTGATCGGGGCTGATGGCTTTGGCTTTGCACCCACCCAAGGCCGCTGGGAAAAAATTGAACAATTGGGGGCCGTGCGCATTGGGGATGACGTCGAGATCGGCGCCAACTCCTGTGTGGACCGCGGCGCCCTGGGCGACACCGTCATTGACACCGGGGTCAAGCTCGACAACCTGGTCCAGATCGGGCACAACGTCCAGATCGGCGCACACGTGGCCATGGCCGGTTGCGCTGGTGTGGCTGGCAGCGCCATCATTGGTGCGCATTGCACCGTGGGCGGCGGCGGCATGGTGCTGGGCCACTTGACCCTGGCGGAAGGGGTGAATGTCTCGGCCGCTACCCTGGTCTCACGGTCCATTCACAAACCGGGGCTGTACAGCGGCGTCTTCCCCTTCGACGACAATGCGTCCTGGGAAAAGAATGCCGCGACATTGCGCAATCTGCATGCCCTGCGCGAACGCGTTCGCGCCTTAGAGAAACAACAGAACAACCATGATGATGGACATCCACAAGATTCTTGAAAAGCTCCCGCACCGCTACCCCATGCTGCTGGTGGACCGTGTGCTGGAAATTGAAAAGAACGTGCGCATTCGCGCGGTCAAAAACGTGACCTTCAACGAGCCCTTCTTCCAAGGCCATTTTCCGGGCCGCCCGGTGATGCCGGGCGTGATGATGCTGGAAGCGCTGGCACAAGCCGCCGGCATCCTGGCGTTTGAAGGCATTGGCGCCAGTGCCGATGAGAAAATGGTGTACTACTTCGTGGGCATCGACAACGCCCGCTTCAAGCGGCCAGTGGAGCCTGGCGACCAGTTGATCCTCGACGTGACAATCGACCGCCACCGTGCTGGCATCTACAAGTTCAATGCCAAAGGCTGGGTGGGTGACGAGTTGGCCGTCGAGGCGCAGCTGATGTGCACGCAGCGCACGGTGGGTTGAGGCGAGGGCGCAGCAACATGGCGAGCATTCATCCCACCGCGGTGGTCGATTCCCAGGCGCAACTGGGCGACACGGTCAGCGTCGGCCCTTACACGGTCATCGGCCCCCACGTTCGCATTGACGAAGGCACCACCGTGGGCCCGCATTGCGTGATCGAGGGCCACACCACGATTGGCCGCGATAACCGGATCTTCCAGTTCGCCTCACTGGGCGGCAGTCCACAAGACAAGAAGTACGCCAACGAGCCCACCCAACTGGTGATTGGTGACCGCAACACCATCCGCGAGTTCAGTACCTTCAACGTGGGCACGGCCCAAGACGAAGGCATCACGCGCTTGGGCCATGACAACTGGATGATGGCCTACACCCACCTGGCGCACGATTGCCAAGTGGGCAACAACACCATCTTTGCCAACAACGCGCACATTGCCGGCCACGTGCATGTGGGTGATTGGGTCATCCTGGGTGGCTTCACCTGCGTGCACCAGTTCGTCAAGATTGGCGCTTATGCGATGACCAGCATGGCGACGGCTTTGGGCCAGGATTTGCCGCCTTTCGTGATGGCCCAGGGCAACATGGCCGAGGCACGCGGCATCAATCTGGAAGGATTGCGCCGCCGTGGTTTCGGCCCCGAGCGGCTCAAAGCGGTCAAGGAAATGCACCGCGCCTTGTACCGTCAGGACCTCACCCTGGAGGAAGCCAAGGGCCGCATCGCCGAGTTGGGCACCACCCACCCCGAGGCCCAGCAGGACGTTGATTTGATGATCAACTTCTTGCTGGCGTCCACCCGCGGCATCGTGCGCTGAGCGCACCCCTGGAGCCGTTTTGATGAGTGGATCTGCTGCGCCCAAGGTGGCCATGGTGGCCGGCGAAGTCTCAGGGGATTTGCTGGCTGGCTTGCTGATGGGCGGGCTCAAGGCGCGCTGGCCCGAGCTGAGCGCCATGGGCATCGGTGGCCCCCGCATGGTGGCGCAGGGCTTCGAGGCGTGGTGGCCCTGTGAGAGGCTGTCCGTTTTCGGATTTGTCGATGCGCTGCGCCACTACCGCGAACTCTCCGGCATCCGTCGGCAACTGGGCGACCGCCTTTTGGCGCAACGCCCGGATGTGTTCATTGGCGTGGATGCCCCGGATTTCAACTTCGGGCTGGAAGCGCGCTTGAAAGCCCAAGGCATCAAGACGGTTCATTTCGTGAGCCCGTCGATCTGGGCCTGGCGGGGCAAGCGCATCAACAAGATTGCCCAATCCACCGACCACATGCTGTGCATGTTCCCGTTCGAGCCCGAGCTGTACGCGGCCAAGAACATCCCGGCCACCTACGTGGGCCATCCGCTGGCCGACGCCATCCCGATGGAGCCCCCTTGCGAGGCCAGCCGCCAGAGCCTGGGTTTGCCGCTGGATGCGCCGGTGCTGGCGGTGCTGCCCGGCAGTCGCCGCTCCGAGATCCAGTACATCGCCCCCGCGTTTTTGCAGGCCGTGACCGAACTGAGCCATCAGCGGCCCGACATGCGTTTCGTGATGCCCGTGGTGCCCAGCTTGCGCGCGATGGTGGAGCCTTTGGTGGCCCAGTACGCGCCCCATGCCAACATCCAGTTGCTGGAGGGCCGCTCGCACGAGGCCTTGGCCGCCTGCGACGTCACCTTGATTGCCAGCGGCACCGCCACGCTGGAGGCCGCTCTGTTCAAGCGCCCCATGGTGATCGCCTACCGCGTCAGTGGCTTGAGCTGGCAACTGATGAAGCGCCTGGGTTACCTGCCCTGGGTGGGGTTGCCCAACATCCTGCTGAAAGACTTCGTGGTGCCCGAGCGCCTTCAAGACGCGGCCACCCCCAAGCAGTTGGCCGCCGATGTGCTGGACTGGCTGGACCACCCGGCCAAGGTCTTGGCGGTGCGCCAGCGCTTCATTGAGCTGCACCACACCTTGCGTCGTGATACCGCCCGTTGTGCCAGCGAGGCCATCGCCCAAATCCTGGAGGACGGTCGCCGTGCCTAAGTCAAAGCTCATCGAACCGCAGCAACTGGGTCTGCAATGGCAGGTCACGACTCTGATGGCGGGCGTGGACGAAGCCGGGCGCGGCCCCTTGGCCGGGCCTGTGGTGGCGGCAGCCGTCATCCTGGACGACCAGCAACCGATCAAAGGCCTGGCCGATTCCAAGAAGCTCACGGCCCGCCAGCGCGAGCGCCTGTTCGACGAAATCCGGGCCAAGGCGCTGTGCTGCTGCATTGCCGAAGCCAGCGTCGAAGAGATCGACCAGCTCAACATCCTGCACGCCACCATGCTGGCCATGAAGCGAGCCGTAGAAGGCCTGCGCCTCAAGCCGGGCCTGGTGCTGGTCGATGGCAACCGCATTCCGGTGCTCAAGGTGCCGGCCGAGGCCATCGTCAAAGGGGACGACAAGGTGCAGGCCATTTCAGCGGCGTCCATCCTGGCCAAGGTGCACCGCGACCGCCTGTGCCTGCTACTGCACGAAGCGCATCCGCAGTATGGCTTTGACCAGCACAAGGGCTATCCCACGGCCGACCACCTGGCCGCCTTGCGTGAGCACGGTGCCATTGACGCGCATCGCCGCAGCTTTGCACCGGTTAGGGCAGTGCTGGGTCGAGAAGCCTGATCGATGGTGATGCCCTCCGTGGTTCAACTGATCACCTCGCGTGACAACCCTTTGGTGCAGCGTCTGCGCAAGCTGGCCCAGGATCCGGCCGCTTACCGCAAACTGGGCGAAGTGTGGCTGGAGGGAGATCACCTGTGCTCCGCCTACTTGGCCCGCGGCAAGAAGACCTCTGTGGCGGTGGTTGCCGACACCGTCTGGCTCGGCGAGCACGGCCTGGGCAACGGTGGTGACCCACTGGCTTACAAGCTGACGACGCTGGCGCGCCAGGCCGAGAAGGTGGTCGTGCTGCCAGAGTCGATCTGGAAGGTTTTCACCGGCCTGGAGTCGCCGGCGCGCCTGGGTTTCCTGGTGCCCAAGCCCTTGTTGGGCGATGGCCTGGCCACGTCGGACGTGCGTGCAGGTGTGCCCACGGTGGTGCTGGACCGCGTGCAGGACGCTGGCAATGTCGGCAGCATTTTGCGCAGCGCTTCGGCCTTGGGCGTGTCCCAGGTGGTGGCCATGAAGGGGACGGCCGCTTTGTGGTCGCCCAAAGTGCTGCGGGCCGGCATGGGCGCCCACTTTGCATTGCATTTGGTGGAACAGGCCTTGCCTGAGCACCTGGCGGGTTTGCAGGTGCCCATGGTGGCCACCAGCTCCCATGCGGACCATGAACTGCCCCGCGCGCCTTTGCCAGAGCCTTGCGCCTGGGTTCTGGGGCACGAAGGGCAGGGCGTGGGGGCGGAAGTCATGGCGCTGTGTGCCCACACGGTGTCGATTCCTCAACCCGGCGGTGAAGAGTCCCTCAATGTGGCGGCAGCCGCGGCCGTTTGCCTTTACGAGTCATTGCGCCGCCGTTCAACCCTTGTTTGACCTTGATCATGATCGGGTTATTCAGGCTTTGGACCTGTGCAGCGGCAGGGATCTAGAATCAAAGCGTGGTCTTTGACCAAGGCCGGATTTTTTGGAGGAAGCATGGACCAATCACTCAAACCCCTGGACGTGGCCTACAGCGGTGCCTTTGGCGCCGAGCGCCAGCGTGTGTTGCGCAACACGTATGCCTTGCTGGCCTTGTCGATGATCCCGACGGTGCTGGGCGCCTGGTTGGGCGTGGCCATGAATTTCAGCCTGTTCGCGGGCAACCCCATGATCGGTTTTGTCGCCTTCATGGCCATTGCTTTCGGCTTCTTCTATGGCATCGAGAAGTTCAAGGACTCTGGCGTGGGCGTGTTGCTGCTGCTGGGCTTTACCTTCTTCATGGGCCTGATGCTGTCGCGCCTGATTGGCGCGGTGCTGGGCTTTTCCAATGGTGTGCAACTGATCTCTTTCGCCTTTGGCGGCACCGGCCTGGTGTTCGTGGGCATGGCCACTTTGGCCAGCACCATGAAGCGCGACATCTCCAGCATGGGCAAATGGCTGTTCATGGGCGTGATCGTGCTGTTGCTGGCCGGTGTGGCCAACATTTGGCTGCAGTTGCCTGCGCTGATGCTGACGGTGGCAGCCATGTCGGTGGTGATCTTCTCTGCCTTCATGCTGTATGACCTCAAGCGCATCATCGATGGCGGCGAAACCAACTATGTCTCGGCCACCCTGGCGATCTACCTGGACGTGTACAACGTGTTCCAGTCGCTGCTGAGCATCCTCGGCTTCGTGGGCGGCGACCGCGACTGAGTTCTTGATGCAACTTTGGATGCGTCGCCTGGCCCTGGCGTTGGGCTTGGTGGTACTTGTTTTGGCGGGCGTGGCCACCTACCTGCTGGCCACCTTCGACCCCAACCGTTACCAGGGCCTGCTGACCGATTGGGTGCAGACCAACAAGCAGCGCACCCTGGTGATTGGGGCGCCCATGGCGTTGAAGGTCTTCCCCAAATTGCGGCTCAAGCTGGCCAAGGTCAGCCTGAGCGAACACCAGCGTGCCGACGAGTTCCTGGCCGTGGACGAGGTGGAGTTGTCGGTCAATGTGATGCCCTTGCTCAAGCGGCAACTGGTGATCGACCAGGTCAGCGCCACGGGCGTGCGGATGGCTTATTGGCGCGATGCCCAGGGGCGTTCCAACATCGACGATCTGCTGAAAAAGGACGATCAGCCTCAGCCGCCCGGCGCGCCGTCCGATCCCTTGCAGTTTGATGTGGCCGGCATCCAGTTGGCGCAGGTGCAAGCCAAGGTGCAGGATGCCAAGACTGGTTTGACGGGCAGCTTGACGGTGAACAGCCTGAGCAGCGGTCGCCTGGCCGATGGCGTGCCCTCGGACGTCAAGCTGGATGTTGCGTTCGATCTGAGCCAGCCACAGGCTGCCAAAGGCGCCTTGAAGGGCGCTTTCCGCATCACCCCAAGGCTGGCCACCGGCTCGGCCGATGTCGATCAGATCAAGCTGTCCTTGCAGGGCGACGTGCCGGGTGTGCGGGCCTTGCAGGCCGGGTTGGAAGGCGCGGTGGCCTGGGATGGTGAGCATGCATCGCTCAAGGCCCGCGCGCTGGTGGCCGAGGTGTCGGGGCAGGTCGGTGGGCAGCCGGGCAAGCCGGCCCTGGTGCTGGACAAGAGCCGGGTCAGCGTCGATGCCTTTGCCTACGATCCTGCTCAGCAGTTGATGGCCGTGAGCAAGCTGGCCGTGGCCTTGGCGGGCCAGCAGGACGGCCATGCCTTGAGCTTCAAGCTGGATTGGCCAGAGCTGGATGTGCAGGGTGATCAGCTCAAGGGCAGCCCGCTGCAGGGGCAGTTCAAATTGGCCGGGCCGATGGCGGTGGAGGCGCAGTTCGCCAGCCAATCACCCACTGGCGGTTTCTCGGCGATCAAGGTGCCGGGCCTGAAGGTTGATTTCAAGGTGAGCATGGCGGGGCAGGGTGGCCAGCGCGAGGTGGCTGGCCAGTTGTCCGCCAACGTGTCGGCGCAACCGGTTCAAGCGGCTGGCGCGCTGGAAGCTTTGAACCTGCAGGCCCGTGTCCAGGAGCCCTCGCTGCAGCCCCTGGTGATTCAGATGGATGGCCGGGCCGCGATGGCACCGGGTGGGGCCGCGCAATGGGCCTTGAAGGGGCAGGTCAACGACAACCCGTTCTCGTCCGAGGGCACAGCGACGCTGGGCCAGGGTGTGCCGCAGGTGCAGGCCCATGCGCGCTTCGCGGCTTTGGACTTGAACCGGCTGCTGCCGGCACCGGCGGGCGGGGCGACTTCCGCACCTGCCAAGTCCGCCGGTGCCGCGCCTGATGCGCCGGTGGACCTGAGCGCCTTGAAGGCCATCAATGGTCAATTCAAGTTCAGCGCGGGCACGCTGGTGTACCGACAATACCAGCTGGCCGACGCTGAGGTGAATGCAGCCCTGGACAAGGGGCACCTGAGTTTGTCCAGGTTGTCGGCCAAAGCCTGGGGCGGGCGCGTGGTCGCCAGTGGCTCGGCCGATGCCGCGCCGCAGCGCATGGCCCTGCAAGCCCAGGCCGAAGGTATCGACATCCTCGCCATGCTCAAGGACGTGGCGCAGAAAGATGTGTTGGAGGGCACCGGCCAGGTCAAGCTTGAAGTGCACACAGGTGGGGTTAAGTTGTCGCAACTGGTGGCGGGGCTCAACGGCACAGCCGCCATGCAGTTGCGCGATGGCGCGGTGCGCGGCATCAACTTGGCCAAGTCATTGCGTGAATTCAAGGCGAAGTTGTCAGGGCAAAGCGACGCGGTCCAGCGCGCATCACAGTCGGAGAAAACCGATTTCACCGAAATGACAGGCACCTTCAAGATCACGAACGGCGTGGCCCACAACGACGACTTGGCGGCCAAGAGCCCCTTCCTGCGAGTGGGTGGGCGTGGCGACATCAACCTGGTGGCGCGTCAGCTGGATTACACCGTCAGCGCGACGGTCACGGGCACGATCAAGGGGCAGGGCGGTGTGGGTGCCGATGCCTTGAATGGGGTCACGGTGCCGGTCAAGCTGAAGGGGCCGTTTGATGCGCCGGACTGGCAGATCGCGTGGTCGCAGGTTGCCGTGGGGGCCTTGCAGAACACCGTCAAGTCCAGGCTGGAAGACGAGCTCAAGGCCAAGCTGGGTTTGGGTGGTGCTGCGGCACCGGTCGCGTCAGGCGCGAGTGCGCCCGCCAAGCCAGCCGGGTCTCTTGAGAAGCAACTGAAGGATCAGCTCAAGGGCCTGTTCCGCTGATCAACCGACGGCGATCAGTATTCGCTGCTGTTGCTGTAGCTGCCTGGTGCCAGGTTCTCGAACCGGGTGTTGGACTTCACGAAGGCCAGCTTGACGGTGCCCACAGGCCCGTTACGCTGCTTGCCGATGATGATCTCGGCCACGCCAGGCTCTTTCGATTCCTTGTTGTAGTACTCGTCGCGGTAGATGAACATGATGACGTCGGCATCTTGCTCAATGGCCCCGGATTCGCGCAGGTCGGACATCATGGGGCGCTTGTCGGGGCGGGTTTCAACGCTTCGGTTCAACTGCGACAGGGCGATCACCGGGCATTGCAATTCCTTGGCCAGGGCTTTCAGGCCCCGCGAGATTTCGCCGATCACCGTGGCACGGTTTTCTTCGTTGCCACCCGAGCCGCTCATCAACTGCAGGTAGTCGACGATGATCAGGCCAAGGGTGCCGCCGAACTGGCGCGCCAGGCGGCGTGCGCGTGAACGCAGCTCGCTGGGCGTCAGCGCGGCGGTCTCGTCGATGAACACATTGGCGCTTTTGAGCTTGTCGACGGTTTCGCTCAGGCGACCCCATTCGTCATCGCTCAGGCGGCCAGTGCGCAGGTTTTGCTGGTTGATGCGGCCAATGGAGCCGACCATCCGCAATGCCAATTGCGAGGCGCCCATTTCCATCGAGAACACAGCCACGGGCAAGCCTTCATTGACCGCGACGTTCTCACCGATGTTCAAGGCAAAGGCCGTTTTACCCATGGAGGGGCGCGCCGCCAGAACGATCAGGTCGCCCTTTTGCAGGCCGGCCGTCATGCTGTCCATCTCGAAATAGCCTGTGCGCACGCCGGTCACGTCCTCGGCGCCGTTATCGGCCAACTCCTGCACTCGGTCCAGCAAGCTGACCACCAGGTTGTCCATTGAATGGAAGCCCTGTTTGTTGCGGTTGCCTTCTTCGCCGATCTTCAGGATCTTGGATTCGGCCTCGTCCAGGATGGTCGACACCGGCTTGCCTTGTGGGCTGAAGGCCGCGCTGGCGATTTCATCGCTGGCGGTGACCAGCTTGCGAAGCACGGCGCGCTCACGCACGATTTCGGCATAGCGGCGCATGTTGGCCGCGCTGGGCACGCTCTGCGCCAGGGCGTTGAGGTAGGCGATGCCGCCAACGTCGGTGGACTTGCCCAGGTTCTGCAGGTTCTCGTACACCGTGATCACGTCGGCCGGTTTGGACGCGTTGATCATCTGGTGGATGGCCTTGAAGATCAGTTGATGTTCATGGCGGTAGAAGTCGTCTTCGGACAGCAGGTCGGCGGCCCGGTCCCAGGCGCTGTTGTCCAGCAGCAATCCCCCCAGCACGCTTTGTTCGGCCTCGATTGAGTGGGGGGGCACCCGCAGGCGAGAGACTTCGTCGGAGCTCAGCGAAGCGGAGGACCCGGAGGCAGAAAAGGGAATGGGGAATACAGCAGACATGGGGGGAGATGATACGGGCGGCGCCGTCGTCTGCCTGTGGACAACTCTGGGGACAGCCGGGGGAAATGCTGGGGATTGGCGTGGATAAGTTCAAAGCGCCTTCACACCCCGGACCTCGGCCGCGATTTCGTAGGAACGCAAACGCGCGCTGTGGTCAAACGTCTGGGACGTGATCATCAGCTCGTCGGCCCCAGTGCGTTCGATGAAGTTGTTCAACGCCGCGCGCACCGTGTCGGGCGAGCCGATCGCGCTGCACGACAAAACCTGGTCCAGCATTGCGCGGGCCGTGGAGTCCAGGCGGTCCGCGTAACCGGCCATGGGGGGCTGCAGGCGCGAAGGGTGGCCGCTGCGCAAATTGACAAAGGCTTGCTGCATGGACGTGGCCAAAAAAGCGCCTTCTTCGTCAGTGTCGGCCGCGAACACGTTGAAACCCAGCATGACGTGGGGCTGGCTCAATTGCGCCGAGGGCTTGAAGTTGGCCCGGTACATGGCCACGGCCTGCAGCATCTGGGCCGGAGCAAAGTGAGAGGCGAATGCATACGGCAGCCCCAACACCGCAGCCAGTTGCGCCCCAAACAGGCTGGATCCAAGTATCCACACTGGCACGGTGAGCCCCATGCCCGGCACCGCGCGCACCGGCTGCTTGGGCGCGGACGAAAAGTAGTCCATCAGTTCAACCACGTCTTGCGGGAACTCGTCGGCGTCAGAGCCCAGGTTGCGGCGCAAGGCTCGGGCCGTGGCCTGGTCGGAGCCGGGCGCACGCCCCAGGCCCAGGTCGATGCGGCCGGGGTACAGCGAAGCCAAAGTGCCAAACTGCTCGGCGATGATCAGCGGTGAATGGTTGGGCAACATGATGCCGCCCGCGCCGACGCGGATGGTGGACGTGGCACCAGCCACATGCCCGATCAAGACCGCGGTGGCGGCGCTGGCGATGCCGGGCATGCCGTGGTGTTCGGCCAGCCAGAAGCGTTGGTAGCCCCAGCGTTCACCATGCTGGGCCAGGTCCACCGTGTTGCGAAAAGACTGGGCGGCGTCGCCGCCTTCGACGATGGGGGATAAGTCGAGGATTGAAAAAGGAATCATGGTGCAGAGTCTGCCGCTTGAGGGGCTGGGCGCTTGAGCGGCGCCGCATAGACCCCAGGCGTGGCAATGAGATGGAACGGGCCTGCGGTTGATTACAGCGCAGTGGGGGGATCACCGGCCTGCCAGGCCGGGTACTTGACCATCACGGCTTGGAACAGGTCCGACTCGACCCACCGGTTCAGCCAAATCCGCAACGCAGGAAACGGCGCACTGGCAAACCAATCGGCGTCCACCTGGGCGAACTGGCGGATGAAGGGCACGATGGCGATGTCGGCCAGCGACGGCTTGTTGCCCAGCAGGCAGGGCGCGTCGGTCAACCGTTGGTTCAGGTCTTGGAGGCACAACGCAACGGCCTGATTTCGGTAGTCGGTGACTGTGCACTCGGGATGCCGCTCGGGGTATTTGTAGCGGTCCAGCAGCGCCTTGAAGAGGCCATCATTGCGCGCGATCAAATCGTGCGTCACCTGGGTATCAGCCAGGTCCAACCACCCCTCGGGGTTGGCTTGCTGCAAGGCCCAGTTCATGATGTCCAGGCTTTCATCAATGACCTGTCCATCGGGCAGCTGCAGCACCGGCACCGTGCCTTTGGGCGAGATCGTCAGCATGGCCTCGGGCTTGTGGCGCAGCACCACTTCGCGAAGCTCCAGCGGGATCTGGGCGGATTTCAGGGCAAGGCGGGCACGGATGGCATAAGGGCAGCGGCGAAACGAATACAGGACGGGTTGGGGCATCTGTCGAGTGATTGGCGTTGGCCTTGTTGGACTCCAGACCGGCGTTGATCGCCTCCAGCAGTTCCTTGATGTTGATGGGCTTGGTGATGTACCTGAAGAAGCCCGAAGCCAGACCTTGGTTGATGGCGCGGGGCATGGCATTGGCGGTCAAGGCGATGACCGGGATGTGCTCGGTCTTGGGGTCTTTGCGCAAGATGGCCTGGGCCGAGGCGCCGTCCAGACCTGGCAGGTTGTTGTCCATCAGGATCAGGTCAGGCAAGTGGGCTCGGGCCAGTTCCACACCCATTCGGCCATCGGGGGCCGACAGCAGCCGGATGTCGGGGCGGGTGCTCAAAATCTGTTCTACCAGCTTGAGGCTTTCCGGGTTGTCTTCCACGTAAAGCACGGTGTAGGTCCTGTGCTGGTGAGGCTCAATGCCGTGGGGCGCCATGGCCGTGACCACGTCACCATGGCTGATGGTGGGCACGGGTTCGGTGGCATTGAGTTCGATCCAGAAAATGCTCCCCATGCCCACGGTGCTGGTGACCCCGATGGCCCCTCCCATCGACTCGACCAGGTGCTTGGTGACCACCAGCCCGATGCCGGTGCCTTCCTGCGCGCCAGCTTCTTGCCCCAGGCGGTTGAAGGGTTGAAACAGCATCTTCAATTGTTCTTCGCTCAAGCCCATGCCGGTGTCTTGCACGGAGACGCGGATGCGGTCCGGGCCGTTGGCGGTGCAGTCCAGCACCACGGCGCCCATGTCGCGGTTGTACTTGATGGCGTTGGACAGCAGGTTCAGCAGCACCTGCTTCAAACGCGTGCGGTCGGCCATCACGCTCAAATCACAGTTGGTGGGAAAGAGCGTGCGGATGCCGCGCTGATCGCCCAAGGGCTCGACCATGGTGCGGCAGTCTTGCAAGATCTCGTGCAATGACACGGGCTCAAGCGACAGCGACAAATGGCCGGACTCGATCTGCGCCAGGTTAAGGATCTCGTTGATGAGCTCCAGCAGGTGCCGCCCGGCCCGCAGGATGTGCTCTGTGAAGGTTTTCTTCTGCTCGGCGGTGGGCGACATCACGTCTGATGTCAGCAACTGCCCAAAGCCGATGATCGCGTTCAGTGGGGTGCGCAACTCGTGGCTCATGCTCGACAGGAACTCTGATTTGGCCTGGTTGGCGCTCTCTGCCGCTTGCGTGGCCAGGGCCAACTCGTGGTTCGAGGTCTCAAGCTGCTTCGTGCGCTCTTGCACACGTTGCTCCAGCTCCTGGTTCAAGCGCATGATTTCGTGCTGGGCGTTGCGCCGCTCATCGACCTCGCGCACCTTCTCGCGGTTGGAGGCCTCCAGCGCCAGCGTGCGCCTTTCGATCTCGATCAGCATGTTGTTGAAGGAGTCGACCAGTTCGCCCAACTCGTCGTCGTTGGTCTTCTTCACACGGCGAGAGTAGTCGCGCTGGGCCACCACCTCGCGCGCGGTCTTGCCCATGTCCAGGATGGGGTGCATCACGATTTTCTGCAGCCACATGGACACCAGGAAAGCGACCAGCATCGACAAGGCCGAGACCCCCAGCGCGATGCCGGCGTAGTTCACCACCCGGTCGAAGAGCTCGTAGTCAGCCTTGAGGTAGACCGTGCCCAGCACCTCGTCATTCTCGACAATGCGCTTGAAAATCACCAGGCTGGCTTGGCTGATCTCGACCTGGTCGTCTTGTGCCTGTGGGGGCAACGGGTCCTTTTCGTCCTTGGCGGTGTAGGTGGCGAAAAGCTTGCCGCCTGGGCCATAGAGGGCGGCTGCTTGAACCTTGGGTTGAAAGCGCAGGGTGCCGAGGTTTTCAGTGGCGACACGGTTGTTGTCGCCCGTCAAGGCAGGCGCCGAGGTTCGGCCCAATAACTCCGCTTGCGCGGTCATGTCATCGATCCAGCTGCGGTGGTAGGCGCGCAGGTCGTAAGTGATCATGGCGCCCAGGGCCACGATCAATGCAGCCAGCGTGGTGAGCAGCATCATCGCCAGAAGCTTGCGCTGCAGTGAGCCTTGGAAGACTCTGATCATGGTGGCGCGTTCGCCGTCATTGGTGCCGCCATGTGGTCCTGTTTGGTGATGAAGGGGAAGGTGGAAGCTTCCTGCGGTATCAATTTACGCGGAAAGCGGAAACTCGGCCAGCTTGCGGCCCGATTCACCCTGGTTTGTCCAGGAAATCGCGATGCCCTTGTCGCTGCACCATGAAAAAAGGACACCGTTGAGGTGTCCTTTTGAATGAGCCCAGTGAAGCGCTGTGGTTTAGACGCGCTTTTTGTACTCGTGCGTGCGGGTGTCGATTTCGATCTTGTCGCCCGAATCCACGAACAAGGGCACGGGGATCTCGAAGCCGGTGCCGACCACGCGTGCAGGCTTCATGACCTTGCCCGAGGTGTCGCCCTTGACGGCGGGTTCGGTCTCGATTTCGCGCACGATGGTGGTGGGCAGTTCGACCGAGATGGCCTTGCCGTCGTAGAACACGACTTCAGCTTCCATGCCGTCTTGCAGGTAGTTGATCGCGTCGCCCATGTTCTCGGTTTCGATTTCGAACTGGTTGTATTCGGCGTCCATGAAGGCGTACATCGGGTCGGCGAAGTAGGAATAGGTGCATTCCTTCTTGTCGAGGATGACCTGGTCCATCTTGTCGTCGGCCTTGAACACGGTTTCTTGACCGAAGCCGTTCAGCAGGCTCTTCATCTTGATGCGAACCGTGGCGGCGCCGCGGCCACCGCGGCTGTATTCGGTCCTGAGGACGACCATCGGGTCCTTGCCCTGCATGATCACGTTGCCAGCGCGGATTTCTTGTGCGGTTTTCATGGTGGATTCCCGAGGGGGTCGTGTTTGAGCAAAGCCTCGGATTTTAACGCCTATCGGAGACAAAATCGCAAAGCTGCGTCACGAGATCCGGAATTTCAGCCAATCGGTGACGGGAAGTGCGGCTGCTGGCGGCCCATCTGGGGTCGTCCAGAAGCCGGACCAGCGGCTCAAAATCCTGTGGTGCATGGGATTTCAAGCCGTTCCAGCTGAGCCAAATCCCTCGCACGTCCTGGGCCAGATCATCGGGCCAGCCCGCCATCCAGTGGTCCATGAAAGCCTCCAGCTTGCCCGCATGAACGCCGTCGTCCTGAGGGTAGATGTGCCAGAGGTGAGGCTGGCCGGCCCAAAGCGCGCGCACAGCGGAGTCTTCCCCGCGCACGAAATTGAGGTCGCAGGCCCACAGCAGGCGGTCAAATTCGCGCTGGCTGAGCGTTGGCAGATCGTGCAGCGTCAGGGCGCCCGACGGTGGGTTTGCGGCTTGCCACTGCCGGGCCAATTGGGTGGCAAAGCCAGGGGTGACCAGCACCTGGGCGGGATGGCCACTGGCCGCCAGGGCGTCCAGCAAGGCGCCCACGGGGGCCGGTTCATAGCAAAACAGGGACAACAACCGGGTGCCTGGCGATGGCGGGCGGATGTTCAGCCTGGACAACCAGCGATCCCGGTGTTGATGATGATCGGCTTCCCAAGCCCGGCGCGCGGCCATCAGGTCGGTTTCGTGCAGCAGCCCACCTGTGGCCTGGGCGAAGCCTGGGTAGAAGAACCACTTGGACAAGCCTGAGCCCGGGCCGCTCATCACGGGCGACCGCAGGCCATGGCAGCGCTCCACCCAGTTCTCGGCACTCAGGTATTCCAGGTTGATCCACACCGGCGGTGCAGGGCGCTGCATGCGGGCCACGAAAGCATCTGGCGGGTTGCAACCAAAGGCCTCGATGACGATGTCGCCGGGTTCCTGGGCCTGCGCATCCCAATGAAGCACCTGAAGGCGGGGTGACCGAAGCGGCTCGGGTGCCATCCAGCCCAAGGCGCTGGCATCGTCCACCCACAAACGCACCGCGTGGCCGCGCTCGGCCAAGTCAGCGCTCAGGCGCCAGCACACGCCGATGTCACCAAAGTTGTCGATGACGCGGCAAAACACATCCCACAACATGGCCGGCTCAGGCGGGTTTCAGCACGCGCAGCAGCCAGCGGTTGAGGTCGGCGATCTCCGGGGCGCAGACCGAGTGCGGCATGGGGTATTCGTGCCATTCGATCTGGTAACCGAGCGACTGCAGCATGTCGCGAGAAGCGGTGGCGCGGGCGAAGGGCACAACGGGGTCGTGGGTGCCGTGGGCCATGAAGATGGGCACCTCGTGGTTGCCGGTGTGGCGCTCGGTGGCGGTCTGGGTGGCCAGGGGCAGGTAGCCCGACAGGCCGACGATGCCCGCCAGGCGCTCTTCGTGGCGCAGTCCCGTTTGCAACGCCATCGCGCAGCCCTGCGAAAAACCCATCACCACGATGCGCGAGGCGGGCACGCCCCGAGACTTCTCTCGGGTGATCAGGGCCTCGACCGTGGCCTGTGATTCGCGCAGGCCTTGCTCGTCTTCACGGCGCGTCAGGTCCGCGCCCATGATGTCGTACCAGGCGCGCATCACGTGGCCGCCGTTGATGGTGACCGGGCGCGTGGGGGCGTGCGGGAAGACAAAGCGCACAGGCCCCACGGCATCCAGTTGCAGTTCTTCGGCCACGGGCACGAAGTCATTGCCATCCGCGCCCAAGCCATGCAGCACGATGATGCTGGCCGTGGGCTGGTCGCCCGTTTCAATTTCGATCAATTCAAGCGACATGATGGCTGGCCCCGAGGGTGGTTAACCGGCCCATTTTAATGATGGGCTCATTGGCTGTCTGGGATCCAGTTGCCGTGAAAGCCTGCGGGCACGCGCACGGGCAGGTGAACGATGGCCTGAGGCGGTCCGGTCAGGTCCTGCGCATTGACCACTACCAGGTCACTGCGCTGGGTGTTGGCGTCGTGCACATAGGCCATCAGCCAGCCGTCGTCTTCGGCCGTGCCACCTTGGCGCGGCACGAACACGGCCTCGCCAGTGGAGCGCCCGGCGCCATGGTCGTGGGTCAGCGTGGTGCCGGTGTGCAGGTCATGGCGGAACAGTCCGCGCGCTTGTTCGGCGTTGCTGAAGCCCACGGTGTAGGCGTAGCGGTAAGGGCGCGTGTTCAGGGTCTCGTTGCAGCGCGGAAACTCCTGGTTCTGCTCGGACACCACGGTGCGCTTCACGGCACCCCGTGCCGGGTCGATGTGCCAGCGCTCGAAGGTGATGCGGGTGCCATCGGCCTCCGGCCCAATGCGCGAGCGGTCGAACATGCGGGCATGCACCACCACGTCCAGCATCACGCCGCCATCGTCCAGGTCGTAGGCATTGCAGGTGTGGAAGACATAGCAGGGGTCGACCGGGATCCAGCGCACGTCCTTGGCTGTGCCGTCTCTGGGCAGCAGGCCCACGCGAGCCTGGTGTCGATCATTCCAGCCATAGGGCAGGCCCGCGCCCTGAAACACGTGCTTGACCGAGAAGGTCACCGGCAGATCGAGGATGATGACCTGGCTGCGCGTGATGGCGCAGTCATGGATCATCGGGCCGTGCTTGACCGGCACTTCGACCACCTTGGTGACCTGGCACTGGGCATTGACCACGATGTGGCTGATGCGATTGGGTTTCAAGGCGTCGTAGCAGATGGCGTGGGCCTCGCCTGTGACCGGGTCAATCCGTGGATGTGCGGTGAACGCGCGCAAGGCGGTGCTGTCGAACAGGCCATGCTTGACGGTGCCCAACTCGCCATCCAGTTCAACGGGCAGGGCACCCGCCTCGACGGATGCCCAGATGCGGCCGCCGTGCCCGAAGACATTGGTGTTGACCGCATCCACCACCCCGCGCCGTGGGCCTGGCACCTTGGGCAGGTTCTGGTGGCGCCGCACCGAGTCGGTCCCGATCCACCGATTGCGGTACCAGGCGGCCTGGCCGTTCTCCAGGCGCAAGCCATGCACCATGCCGTCACCGGTGAACCAGTGGTAGGCCCCGGGGTTGGACACGTGCATGGGGTTGGGGCCAATGCGCGCATACAAGCCATTCAGTTCTTGAGGCAGCTTGCCCGTCACCATCAGCCTGGTCTCGGTGCGCTCTTCAGACACGGGCGCGTAGATGCCTTCCAGATACCTGTTGGAGTCCGAGTACGGCACGCGACTCTTCATTCGATCACTCAACCAGCCGACCGCGCGTTCTTTCAATGAGAGTGAAGACATGACTTTCCTTCCTTTGCCGAATGGCTTGATGTGTGCGGTGTCAACACTTTGAAATCTAATGTGTACAATGTCAACATAAATCCTGTAAAACCCTTGTGATCGCCAAGCCTTCGTCCACTCCCTCCAATTCGTATCACCACGGCAATTTGCGTTCGACCTTGGTGGAGCAGGGCCTCGTGTTGCTGGAAAGCAGTCAGCAGGGCGAGTTGAGCCTGCGCGAACTGGCCCGCCATGTCGGCGTATCGGCCAATGCCGCGTACCGCCACTTTGCCAACAAGGAGGCGCTGTTGGCAGCTCTGGCTGCGGAAGGATTCCGTCGGCTCAATGCGGCGCAGGTCCATGCCGCCATGGCGTCGTCTGACCTGAAAAAAGGCTTCCGCCAGTCAGGACGTGCCTATGTGCAGTTCGCCCAAGACAACCCTGCCTTGTTCCGCCTGATGTTCAGCCGATTGACTTCTGGCAATCCCACCGAGGAGTTGTCGGAGGCCAGCCAGGCGTCCTTCCATACCTTGCAGACGGCGGTCTCGGCTGTGACCGGCGTACCCCTTGACGACCAGCAGACCACGGTCATCGCCATGGTGGCCTGGAGCCTCGTGCACGGTCTCAGCCACCTGGTGCTGGACGGCCAGCTGGATCACCATGGCGACAAGGCTGACGACTTGATCGACCAAGTCATCGGCATGGTGCAGACCCCCATGCCATCAAGGTGACGCCTGTCCTCGGCAAGGCACCACGTTGTCCGCGACAATGCCGCCCATGACTGTGCCCGTCGACACCGATCCAGCCCCTTTGCCGGAACCTCCAGCCGAGCCCACGCCTGAACAGGCGGCGCTCGACCGTGCCCAGGTTTGGAGCCGCTTGTTGCTGGAGGTGGCCGCCCTGCCGGGCCTGCCGGGCGTGTACCGCTACTTCGATGCCAAGGGCGATGTGCTCTACGTGGGCAAGGCTCGCGACCTCAAAAAGCGCGTCTCCAACTACTTCCAGAAGACCCACGGCGGCACGCGCATCGGGCAGATGATCTCGCGCATTGTGCGCATGGAAACCACGGTGGTTCGCAGTGAGGCCGAAGCGCTGCTGCTGGAAAACAACCTGATCAAGACGCTCAATCCGCGCTTCAACATCTTGTTCCGCGATGACAAGAGCTACCCCTACCTGAAGATCGCATCCCACGCCTTTCCGCGCCTGGCCTATTACCGTGGTGCGGTTGATCGCAAGCACCGCTACTTTGGGCCCTATCCCAACGCCTGGGCGGTCAAGGAGTCCATCCAGCTGCTGCAAAAGGTTTTTTTGCTGCGCACCTGCGAAGACTCGTTTTTCAAGCACCGCACACGCCCATGCCTGCTGTACCAAATCAAGCGCTGCAGCGGGCCTTGCGTCGATCTGATCAGCAAAGACGACTACCAGCGACACGTCCTGCAGGCCGAGCAATTCCTGCTGGGCGAGCAAGAAACCGTCATGCAAAGTCTGCAAGCGCAGATGATGGATTACGCCGAGCGCATGGAATACGAGCAGGCCGCCGAGATCCGCAATCAAATCGGGGCCTTGTCCAAAGTGCTGCACCAACAGTCGGTCGATACGGCGGTGGATAAGGACGTGGACGTGCTCGCCGTGAAAGTGCAGGGCGGCCGCGCTTGCGTGAACCTGGCCATGGTGCGGGGCGGGCGACACCTGGGCGACCGGGCCCATTTCCCGGTGCATGTGCAAGACCACGTGCTGGCCGAAGAAGAGCAGGGGGCCACCTCCCTTGACCTGGCCCAGGCCACCGAGGTGCGGGTGCTGGAAGCCTTCCTGGCGCAGCACTACCTGGGCGGCGTGGTGCCCTCTCTGCTGGTGCTCAGCCACCCGGTGGACCCGGCCTTGATCGCCGCCCTCAGCGAGCATTGCGAACACAAGATCCAGACGCTGATCCAGCCTCGCGAAGAGCGCCGCGCCTGGCTGGACATGGCCATCACCGGAGCCGACCTGGCCCTGGCCCGCCTGCTCAGCGAAGAAGGCTCGCAGCAGGCCCGCACCCGAGCCCTGGTCGATGCGCTGGACCTGGCCCTGGACCCCGGCGACAGCGGCGCTGAAAGCAGCGACCCCCTGGCCAAGCTGCGCATCGAATGCTTCGACATCAGCCACACCGCCGGCGAAGCCACGCAGGCATCGTGCGTGGTCTACGAACAGCATCGCATGCAGTCGTCGCAATACCGGCGCTACAACATCAATGACATCACCGGGGGCGATGACTACGCCGCCATGAAGCAGGTCCTGGAGCGCCGCTACGGATCGGCCAAGCCCGAGCACATCCCCCATGTCGTGCTGATCGATGGCGGCAAGGGCCAGGTCTCCATTGCCCGCGAGGTGTTTGAGACCTTGGGCCTGGACCTGTCCATCATCGTGGGCGTTGAAAAGGGCGAGGGCCGCAAGGTGGGCCTGGAAGAACTGGTCTTTGCCGATGGCCGCCCCAAACTCCAACTGGCGCCCACCTCCGCCGCCTTGATGCTGGTGGCGCAAATCCGCGACGAGGCGCACCGCTTCGCCATCACCGGAATGCGCGCCAAACGTGCCAGTGTGCGCACCGGAGGCAGCCGCCTGGAGGACATCCCCGGTGTGGGCCCCAAGCGTCGTGCCAAACTATTGCAACGCTTTGGCGGCGTTCGCGGCGTCAGTTCGGCCAGCATGGAAGAGCTGGCCACCGTCGAAGGCATATCCAGAGAACTGGCCGAGGAGATTTACCGTGCCCTGCACTGACAGCATGAAAAGATTGATGTTCACGGGCTGCCTGATGGCGGTCATGGCGACCGCCGCCTGGTTGGCTGGTTGCGCGTCCAAGAACCAGCAGGCAGCCCAGTTGCCCGGCACTTCGGCGATGCCTTCCAAGCCGCCGCCTGATCCGGGCGTGGTCACGGGTGGCGTCAAGTCAGGTGATCGGGTCGTGTTGCCAGCGCCTGGCAAATCTCGCAACTGGAAAGAAGTCCGCCTGCAGGCCGCTCGCCGCCTGGTGGCGGCCAATCCTGACATCACCTACATGGGCAAACCACCGGATCTGCTTCGGGCCATCCCCGTGCTCACCTTTGAACTCAACGCCGACGGCACCATTCGCCGCGTTGAAGTCATGCGTTACCCCAGCCAGGACCGCGAAACCGTCAACATCGCCATCGAATCCATGCGGCGCGCGGCACCTTTCGGGAATGTGTCGCACCTGCCCAAACCCTGGCGTTTCAACGAGACTTTCCTGTTCAATAACCAGCACAAGTTCAAACCCATGACCTTGGATCAACTTTGATCTCCGTCTTCACGGCACAATCGCGTCATGTTTTTAACTTTGCCCACCTTGCTCACCTGGGCGCGGATCGTTGCGATTCCGCTGATCGTGGGATGCTTTTACCTGCCATGGCCCATGACGCAGATCAATCTGCTGTCGTGCGTGCTGTTCATCGTCGTAGCTTTAACGGACTGGGCAGACGGCTGGTTGGCCCGCCGCCTTAACCAGACCTCGGCTTTCGGCGCCTTCCTGGATCCGGTGGCCGACAAGTTCCTGGTGTGCGCTTCGTTGTTGATCCTGCTTGAACTCGGGCGGGTCAACGCCTTGGTGGCGCTCATCATCATTGGCCGAGAGATTGCCATTTCGGCCTTGCGCGAATGGATGGCTCAGATTGGCGCCTCCCGCAGTGTGGCTGTCCACATGCTGGGCAAATTCAAGACCGCGGCGCAAATGGCCGCCATTGTTCTGCTGCTTTTCGATGGTGAAATTTTTGGCGTGCTCCACACCCGCGTTTGGGGCACCTGGCTGATTTACGTCGCCTGCGGTCTCACCATCTGGTCGATGGTGTATTACTTGCAAAAATCCCTGCCGGCCATTCGCGCCAAAGCCGGCTGACAAGCCGAAATCAGGGCTGCATGTCAAGCGTGCATACACGCCCTCCAGGGCGATAGTGCGGGCGAGGATTGGGCATAGAATGATTTCTCTAATTTTTATCCGCAGCAGGTATTTCGGTGCTGCACACATCGCCCCAGCGCTGTTAGTACGTTCGTTTTGTGGAACTCGTTTTGTGACGACTTCAAGAAGGGATTTTTTGTGAACAAGTCCGAGTTGATTGAACACATTGCCCAGCAAGCTGACATTTCCAAAGCCGCTGCTGGTCGTGCGCTGGAGGCCTTGATCGGTGGTGTGCGCACCACGCTGAAAAAGGGCGGAACGGTCTCGCTGGTTGGCTTTGGCACCTTCGCTGTTTCTACCCGTGCGGCACGCACCGGGCGCAATCCGCGCACCGGTGATGCCATCAAGATCAAGAAGGCCAAAGTGCCCAAATTCCGCCCGGGCAAGGCCCTTAAAGACGCGGTGAACTAAAATAGCCTTTTCTGAATCTATTGGGTGCTTAGCTCAGTTGGCAGAGCGGCGCCTTTACACGGCGTAGGTCGGCGGTTCGACCCCGTCAGCACCCACCACCGATAGCGATGCAAAGGCGGACCAAGGTTCGCCTTTGTCTCGTTTGAAATCTGGTTTTTTGAACCCTGTGACCCGGCCCCGGCCGTAGCCCTCTCATGTTTGATTTTGTTCGCAAGCACACCCGTGTGATGCAAGGCCTTCTGGTGTTGCTGATCGTGCCTTCCTTTGTCCTCGTCGGCGTGGAGAGCTATTCAAAGTTCATGGACGAGGATGGCATCGTGGCCAAGGTGGCCGGCAAGGACATCACGCAGACCGAGTGGGACCAAGCCCATCGCCGCATGGTTGAACGTGTTCGCTCCCAGCAACCGGATGCCGACCCCAGCGCCTTTGACAAGCCTGAGTTCAAGAAGCAAGTGCTCGAATCTCTGGTGCGCGAATACGTGCTGAGCGTTGCCGCGCGCGATCTCCATCTGACGGCCGCTGATGCGCGTCTGGTCCGCATGTTCGCCACCGATCAGCAGTACGCGTTCTTGCGCAATCCTGATGGCTCGCTGAACAAAGAGTTGCTGCAAGCCCAAGGCATGACGGCCGCCCAATTTGCCGAGCGCCTGCGCCTGGACATGTCAGTGAACCAGGTCCTGGGTGGCGTGGCCGGCACCGGCTTGACCTCGACGGTGTCCAACCGCGAGGCGGTTGAGGCACTGTTCCAGGTGCGTGAAGTTCAATGGATGAAATTCGAGCCCAAGAGTTACGCGGCCCAACTCAATCCCACGGCCGACCAGCTCAAGGCGTTTTACAACAGCCCGGCCAATACCAAGGACTTCATGGTCCCCGAGAAGGCCGACGTTCAATACGTGGTGCTTGACCTGGACACGCTCAAAAAAGGTGTCTCGGTGCCAGAAGAAGAGCTGCGCCGCTCTTACAAGGAAAACGTCACCCGCTTCACCCAGCCTGAAGAGCGCCGCGCCAGCCACATTCTGATCAAGGCTGAAAAGAGCGCACCGGCTGCTCAGAAGCAGGCCGCCCAGACCAAGGCTGAGCAACTGTTGGCCCAACTCAAGAAAGACCCCGCGCAGTTTGCCGAACTGGCCAAGAAGAACTCCGACGATCCCGGCTCAGCCGTCAACGGTGGCGACCTGGATTTCTTTGGCCGTGGTGCCATGGCCAAGCCTTTTGAAGACTCGGCTTTCAGCCTCAAGCCAGGTGAAATCAGCGGCGTGGTGGAGACCGATTACGGCTACCACATCATCACCGTGACCGGCCTGCGTGGCGGCCAAGCTCAACCTTTCGAGGCCGTGCGCGCCCAGATCGAAGACGATGCTCGCAAGCAACTGGCCCAACGTCAGTACGCTGAGGCCGCTGAAAGCTTCACCAACAAGGTCTACGAGCAACCTGACAGCCTCAAGCCTGTGGCCGATGACCTGAAGTTGACCGTGCAAACGGCCACCGATGTCTTGCGCAGCCCCGGCGCCAAGGACCAGGGCCTCTTGGGCAATCCTCGTTTG
Organism: uncultured Aquabacterium sp.; assembly: GCA_964554655.1. Taxonomy (GTDB): domain Bacteria; phylum Pseudomonadota; class Gammaproteobacteria; order Burkholderiales; family Burkholderiaceae_C; genus Aquabacterium. The sequence goes on from CAZKPN010000031.1 coordinate 36,491, forward strand.
CTGGAAGCCCTGTTTGACTCGACCAACCGAGCCAAGAGCCGCAACACCGAAGCCATTGAAGTGGGCCCCAACAAGCTGGTCTCGGCCCGCATCGTGAAGTACACGCCAGCCAGCAAACCGGCGTTCGAGCAAGTGCAAACCCAGGTTCGTGAGCGTTGGATCGCTGCAGAGTCCTTCAAGGCCGCTCGTCAGGATGCCGACCAGAAGCTGGCCTTGTGGAAGCAGTCGCCTGACAAGGCCCAACTGCCTGCGCCGGTGCAGATGTCTCGTCGTTTAGTGTTCTCTCAGCCGCCCGCTGTGCTGGACGCCGCATTGCGCGTGCCAGACAAGCAACTGCCGGCCTGGGTGGTGGTGGACATTGGCAATGAGGGTTCTGCTTTGTTGAAGATCAACAAGGTGCTGCCATTGCAGATCACACCCCAGGAATTGCAAGAAACCGAAGGCCAGTTCGCCGGGTACTGGGGCAAGGCCGAAGCTGACGCCTATTTCAACTCCCTCAAGCAGAAGTACAAGGTCGAGTACCTGAACGATGGCAAGAAGTTGATGGAAGAGGGCGTCAAAGCAGGTGAAGCGCAAAAAACCGCATCAGCCTCCTGATTTGCTTTTTTTGACGCTATAATCTTGTTCTTTCCAGTGGTGGCTGTAGCTCAGTTGGTAGAGTCCAGGATTGTGATTCCTGTTGTCGTGGGTTCGAGCCCCATCAGCCACCCCATCGAAACAATTCATACCGGCCCACAAAGGCCCAAAACCCCTAAGTAAATCAACGACTTAGGGGTTTTTTTTGTGCCTTGACGGCTCATGCCGTGTCATTGCATCCCTCTAAAAAGAGGGGAACATATCGGGGAACAACGGGTGGTGTCCCGGCAATGTGGAGCTTTGTTCCCCTATGTTGACCAACACGGAATGCAAGAATGCGACTTGCCCCTTAGGAAAAATGCGACTTCGTTTGACGGATTCGGCAGGTCTCTATCTTGAGATTTCGCCCTCCGGTACAAAGCGCTGGTTTTGGAAGTACTACTTCGGTGAAAAGGAAAAGCGTCTGGCGCTTGGGAGCTACCCGGAAGTCGGCTTGAAGGAGGCTCGCGTCGCACGAGACGACGCCCGCAAGCTCCAACAAAAGGGGGTGGATCCCGTTTTCCAGCGACAAGCCGAAAAGCTCACCTCTAAATTCGATGCCAATGCGACGTTTGAGGCGGTCGCTCGTGAGTTTCACGCAACAAAGGCGCCTGGCTGGAGTGATCACTACGCCAAACGATGGCTGGAACGACTGGAAAAAGATGTTTTCCCTTGGCTGGGTAAACTCACTTTGGCTGCGATCAGCGCCCCTCAGGTACTTCAGATACTGCGACGCGTTGAAGACCGGGGGGTCAAGGAGTTGCAGCACTCGCTGCTTGAGGCCTGTAGTCAAGTCTTCCGTTATGGCATTGCCACTGGGCGCTGTGAGCGCAATGCTGCCGCACACCTGCGTGGCGCCTTGAAGCCAGTGCTGACCAAACACATGGCCGCTGTGCTTGATCCATCACAAGCGGCAGACCTGATGAAATCGATCTTTGCCTATCAAGGTCAGCCGACGACCCGCGGCGCGCTACAACTTTCGGCACTTCTGTTTCAGAGGCCCGGCAACATCAGGCAAATGGAGTGGGTGGAGATCGATTTTGAGTCGGCGATGTGGACGATTCCTGCGGGCAAGATGAAACGTACCAAACTGGACAAAATCAATGGACGACCTCATTTTGTGCCACTTGCCCCGCAGGCCATGGATATCCTGAAAGAGTTGCAGCCTTTGACGGGGCACGGACGATATGTGTTTCCGTCATTGATCAGCGGTGCCCGGCCAATGAGTGAGAACACGGTGCGTGTGGCCTTGCGTCGCATGGGATACGACAACGAAACGATGACGCCTCACGGGTTTCGCGCGATGGCGCGTACCTTGATGGTGGAGCGAACGAGTGTCCACCCGGACGTCATTGAGGCGCAATTGGCGCATGGCAAAAGCGGCCCACTGGGTTCGGCCTACGACAGGGCCGAGTTCATGCAGCAGCGCCGGGAAATGATGATCATTTGGGCTGACTATCTGGATGTATTGCGGATCACGGTCAAACCCTAGCGCACCTTGTTCTGTGGCTTGGCGGCGTGGATGTCGGTGCTGAAGTATCCGGTGGCGATGCGATCAAGGCCTTGGTGGCTTTAGTGGGGGCAGGGGCATAGAGCCCGCGCAAGGTTGTGGTGTCCTAGGCAGCTGCTTTGCTTGGCGATTTGCTGGGCCGTGTCGTCACCATTCTGGAAGATGCGCGCCAGCGTGTGGCTTCCACGGTCGACAGCGAGATGGTGCTGGCATTTTGCTCATTGAGCGGGAGATTGTGCAGGCGCTGCAGGGTGGGCAAGATCGGGCTGGCTATGGTCAGAGCCTGCTTGACGGGTTGGCCTCCGAGTTGACCACCCGTTTTGGGCGCGGCTTCTCGGCCACTAACCTCAAGAACTGCCGCTTGCTTTACCAGGCCTACGCGGAGCGCCAACCCGAAATTCGTCGGACAGCATCTGACGAATCCAGCCCCTCGAGTTTCGGGCTGAGCTGTCGTGGTCGCACTGTGTGTTCCTGACGGTTTGCGCAATGCTGACGAGCGCCGCTTCTATGAGATATAGGCCGCTCGTGGCACCTGGACCCTTGCTCAGATGCGCCGCCAGTTAGACAGCAGCCTGCTTTTGCCCCAGGTTGCGCGGGTCCGGCACGGTCTTGAACCCGGCCTTGGCCTTCAGGTCACGAAAGAAGCGCCGCAAGAACTGGGCACGCTCCTGCTTTGTCTTGTGCGAGACGGTTTTGGCCAGCGAGGTGTGCAGGGCGTTGAACAGTTCGATCAACACCTCCAGCACCTTCAGCGGCGGTGTTTGGCCTGCGGGGTGGCGAGCCAGGATCTCCTGGGGCGTCTTGCCCGCCCAGCTTTGCCGTCGCGTGGGCTGATGCTGGCTTGAGCGCCCGGGGCTGGCGGGTTCCTGAATCCGGCGGCTGGAGGGTCGAGGGGTGGATGGCTCAGACATGATATGAATTCCATGGTCAGGTACCCGCTGCCCGAACAGCGAGTTGGGGGGGGCGAACATGCGCACGAAGGTGTGCGTGAAGGTGGAATCCCATGGAGATCGCCGATGGCGCGGATTCCGTCGCCCCATCGGCTCGTGGTCAAGCATTCAGCGCCGCACGCGACCACGACAGGTGCGGCGCCTACCCAAAGGTTTGCCGGTCGGTGCCTGCTGTGATGCATCGACACCGGCCCGCTCGGTCTGTCTTAAAAACGAAATGGTTGATCCGGCCC
>CAZKPN010000032.1:0-36823 GCA_964554655.1 uncultured Aquabacterium sp.
GTGCGGGTGCTGTTCTCGAAGAACAGGTTGAACACGCTCTTGCCGCGCAGCAGCGGCACCTTCTTGACCTCGCGGTCGTTGACGCTCAAAAACGTCTCGGCGGTGTCCAGGATCTTGTGGATGACGGCCTTGGGCAGGCCTTCAGTGGACAGCAGGTGGATCAGCTCGCCGTGGCCGTTGAGCTGGGGATTGCGTTGCAGCTTGGCGGTCGTCATTCGACCCTCTCGAAATGGAACTGGAAACGTCCGTCGTCGGCGCGGACCAGGGACACGCGCTGGTCAGCCGGCAAGGTAATGCGGGCGGCGGACAGGGCCGGCTCAATGGGCAGTTCGCGCCCGCCTCGGTCGACCAGCACCGCCAGGGTGACGCTGGCCGGGCGGCCAAAATCGAACATCTCGTTGATGACGGCGCGGATGGTGCGGCCGGTGTAGAGCACGTCATCGATCAGCAGGATGTGCCGGCCTTCGACGGAAAACGGCAGGTGTGTGGCGTCGGTGGTGGCGGCCATGCCGCGCGAGCCGAAGTCGTCACGGTGCAGGGCTGAGGAGATGACGCCATGAGCCTCGGTGCGGCCCAGGTCCTGGCTCAGGCGCTCGGCCAACCAGGCCCCGCCTGACCAGATGCCAACCAAGGCGGTGTCGGCCGTGACGATGCGCCGCACACCGGACAGCAGGTTGGCGTAGAGCGCCTCGGCGTCCAGGTGCAGGGTGTTTTGCTGTTCGCTCACTCAGGCCCCCTCGGGATGTTCGTTGAAAAACTGCTGCAGCAGGATGGCGGCCGAAGCGGCGTCCAGGTCACGGGCGCCATCGGCGTGGGCCTCGGTGGTGGAATAGCGCTCGTCCACCTCGTGCACGGGCAGCTTGAAGCGGCCTTGCAATTGGCGGGCGAAACGGCGTGCGCGCAGGGTATTTTCGTGCTCGGCGCCATCGGGGTGGAAAGGCACACCCACCACCAGGGCGTTGGGTTGCCATTCGTCGATCAGGCTGCCGATCTGGGCGAAACGGGCATCACCCTCCGCGGCGATGGTGCGCAGGGGCTGGGCCTGGCGCAGCAAGGTGTTGCCGCTGGCCACGCCCACCCGCTTGAGGCCGTAGTCGAAGGCCAGGTAGCTTTGAACGGCCACGCTCATCCGTGTCCGGCCTCGGAGGTGAGCATGCTGCGGTCGATGCCCAGCAGGGACAAGGCCCGGTCGTAGCGCTCTTCCACCGGCGTGTCAAAGATGACGGCGGGCTCGGCGTTGACGTTGAGCCAGCCGTTGCGGCCCAACTCGTCCTCCAGTTGGCCCGCGCCCCACCCGGCATAACCAAGGGTGATGAAGACCCGGCTGGGCCCGGCGCCGTTGGACAGGGCCTCCAGCACATCCCGCGAGGTGGTCATTTCCAGGCCGCCCGGGATCTTCAAGGTCGAGCTGTAATGGCCGCCCTCAGCGTCGAGGCTGTCGTGCAGGACGAAGCCGCGCTCGGTTTGCACCGGGCCGCCGAAGTAGACTGGCCGGGACGCCAAGTCCTCGCGGTCCAGGCTCAGGTCCACTTTTTCGAATAAATTTCGCAGGTTGATGTCGATGGGACGGTTGATGACGAGGCCCAAAGCCCCGTTTTCAGTGTGTTCACAGAGGTAGACAACCGCGCCCGCAAAGTTGCCATCGGTCATACCGGGCATGGCAATGAGGAACTGGTTGCTCAGATCGATAGAGGGTGCGCCTTCAGACATGCCATGATTTTAGACCCCACATGACCACTCAGTTTGATTCCGCCCTTGTCTGGTTCCGCCGCGACCTGCGCAGCACCGACCATGCCGCCCTGCACTACGCCCTGAAACAGGCCAGGCGCGTGTGGTGCGTGTTCGTTTTTGACACCGACATCCTGGACCCGCTGCCCCGCGCAGACCGCCGGGTGGTGTTCATCCGGGACAGCCTGGTCGAGCTGGACGAGGCCTTGCGCCTGTTGGCCACCGCACGGGAAGCACCCCACGCGCAGGAAGCCGGCTTGATCGTTTTGCACGGCAGCGCGCTCACGGAAATCCCCCGACTGGCGCAGCAACTCGGCGTTCAAGCGGTGTTTGCCAACCACGACGACGAGCCTGCCGCCCTGGCGCGCGACGCCAAAGTGCGGGGCAAGCTGAGCGAGGTGGGTGCGGCGCTGTTCACCTCCAAGGACCACGTGATCTTCGAGCGCAACGAGATCCTGACGGGCAACGACACGCCCTATGGCGTCTTCACACCCTATAAAAACAACTGGCTGAAGAAGATTGACGAGTTCTACGTCAAGGCCTACCCGGTGGCCGCCCATGCCCAGCATCTGGCGGCCATTCCCGCCCACCTCGGGATAAAAGCGACCGATGGCGCGCGCATTCCCGGTTTGGGTGAGCTGGGGTTCGAGCCCACCGACGCCCTGAAAGTGCACGCCGGCATGAGCGGCGCCCAGGCCCTGCTGGATGATTTTCTGGAGCGCATGGACCAGTACCGCGACACCCGCGACTTCCCTGGCGTGAAGGGGCCCAGCTACCTGTCCACCCACTTGCGCTTTGGCACGGTGTCGATCCGCCTGCTTGCCAAACTGGCCTGGGACCGCAGCAAGGCTGGCTCCGTCGGCGCGCAAACCTGGTTGTCCGAGCTGATCTGGCGCGATTTTTACCATCAGGTGATGCACCACCACCCCCACGTCATCGGCCACAGCTTCAAGCGCGACTACGACAAGATCAAGTGGGCGCACGGCAAGCAAGCGGAGGCCCGTTTCGCGGCCTGGTGCGGTGGGCGCACCGGCTACCCGCTGGTGGACGCGGCCATGCGCCAGATCAACCAGACCGGCTACATGCACAACCGCCTGCGCATGGTCGTGGCCAGCTTTCTGATCAAGGATTTGGGCATCGACTGGCGCTGGGGCGAGCGCTACTTTGCCGAGAAGCTGCTGGATTTCGACCTGGCGGCCAACAACGGCGGCTGGCAATGGGCGGCCTCCAGTGGCTGCGATGCCCAGCCCTACTTCCGCATCTTCAACCCCATCAACCAAAGCCAGAAGTTCGATGGGGCGGGTAAATTCATCCGCCGCTATGTGCCTGAGCTGGCCCACCTGAGCGACAAGGCCATCCATGCCCCCTGGCAGGGCGATCTGGGCGATGCCGTGGACTACCCCTCGCCCATCGTGCAGCATGACGAAGCACGGGCAGAAACCTTGGAACGCTACGCGGTGGTCAAAAGTGGCGAGAAGCCAGGCTGAGCCAGGCGGTCAGAACAACTCGATGTTGCCGACCTTGTCGCCTTCGGTGGTGATGATGCCCTGGCTGACCAGGTTCTCAAAACACAGGGTTTGATTGCGGCCTTGGTGCTTGGCCTGGTAGACGGCCTGGTCGGCCCGCGAAAAAGCGGCACTGGGCGTGTCATGCGCGTGAACGCCGGTGAAGCCCAAGCTGACCGTGACCTGCCCCACTTGCGGAAAAGCATAGGCCTGCATGTTTTGCCGAAACCGCTCGAACACGCGCAGGGCGTGTTTTTCAGTGCCACCGCGCAGCAGCACCACGAACTCTTCGCCCCCAAAGCGGAACAGGCGGTCGTAGTGCCGGAAGGTCTGGCGCATGATCCGCGCCACCAGCACCAGCACTTCATCGCCGATCAAGTGGCCGAAACGGTCGTTGACCAGCTTGAAGTGGTCAATGTCGATGACACCAAGCCAGAAGGTATTCATCTGCGAACCGCGGCGCTCGGCCTCACTCTCGGCATCTTCGGCGCTCAACTGCACCGGCATGGACGCCTTGAGGAAGGTGGCATCGAAAGTCTGGCGGTTGAGCAGCCCGGTGAGCGAATCACGCTGGCTGGATTCCAGCAAGTTCTGAAAATTGCCAAATACGCGCAGCAAAGTCTGCATGGAGCGCAGGTCGCGCAAGGGCAAGGGCTGCGCCGAGCGAACTTCCAGCACGCCCGATTGACCCAGTTCGGCGTGCAGGGTCAGCACCGTCAACCAGGTGGCGCCGTCGCCTTCGCCTGGGCCGTCCTCGGCCTCGTTCAAGGCACGCTGCACCAGCGTGCGCGAGACCATGGCCTCTTCGCGGGAGGGGAAATCTTCCAGGAAAGGCATCGTGTCCGGGTCCAGCCAGGGCGGATCGCTGATGGTCAACCGGCCGCGCCTTGCCAACCCGGAACACAACCAATGCTGATCCCCACCATCCTGACCAAGAACACGGTAAACACCGACACTGGAGGCCCCCAACAGCTCTAAAACGCTTTGAGCCAAGGAGACATCCAGCAACTCACGATCGCGCTGGGCGGTCAGGTGAGCCAGTTGATCGATCGCGCTGGCGTCGGTGTCCACGAAATCAGGCGTTGCCACTCACAGCCGCCGCCTCTCGCTGCAAAGCGTAGCGGGCCACCAGGGCCAGCAGTTCTTCTTCCCCGTAAGGTTTGCCCAGGTAGTGGTTGGCGCCCAGCTGGGTGGCGTAGTCACGGTGCTTTTGGGCAATGCGCGAAGAAATCATCACCACCGGCAAATCCTTCCAACGCTCATGGCCACGGATGTTTCGCACCAGGTCGAAACCATCCATGCGCGGCATTTCGATGTCGGACAGCACCACCACGGGGACCTCTTCGGCCAGGCGCTCCAGGGCGTCCATGCCATCCTTGGCCAGCACGACGCGGTAGCCTTCACGCGCCAGCAAGCGCTGCGTGACGCGGCGCACGGTCAAGGAGTCGTCAACCACCAGGACCAGCGGCGGCAGGGCCTCGACGGCCACGGCAGCCGCCTGCTCCGCTTCGGTCTCTTCACCGTTGGCGACCGCGTGCAAAGCAGCCTTGGTGTAGGCCTGGGCCACATCGCCATAAACCGTGGCCAAAGCCACCGGGTTGTAGATCAGCGAGACTGCGCCGGAAGCCAGCAGGGTCATGCCCGCCAAGCCAGGCAGGCGCGACAACTGCGGCCCCAGGTTCTTGACGACCACTTCGTGGTTGCCCAACACTTCATCCACGTGCAAGGCAATGCGTTGCTGCGCCGAGCGCACCACGATCACCGGCAGCGAACGACCTTCGGCCACGCCACGCGGGCTGATTTGCAGCAAGGCACCCAGCCAGTAGAAAGGCAGAACCAAGTCGGCAAACTGGTAGGTGCCGAACTCGTAGGCCTGCTCCACCTCGGCGGGTTTGGCACGGCGCACCATTTCGATCAAGTGGGTGGGCACGGCCACGGTGACGTCACCGCAGCGCATCATCACCACCTTGGTGACCGCCGTGGTCAAGGGCAAGACCAGCTTGAAGCTGGTGCCCTGCCCGGCAGCTGTGGATGTTTCAATGCGACCGCCCATGGCGTTCACTTCAGAACGAACCACGTCCATGCCGATGCCGCGCCCGGCCAATTCGGTGACCGTGTCGGCCGTCGAAAAACCGGGCGTGAAAATCATCTGGGCCAACTCGCCGGGCGGCACATCTGCGTCAGGCTGGATCAGGCCCATGGCCACGGCCTTCTGGCGGATGCGGTCCAGGTTGAGCCCGGCGCCATCATCGCGGAACTCCAGCGAGACTTCATTGCCTTCCTGGCGCAAGGACACGATCACCAGACCCGCCGGGTCTTTGCCGGCGGCCTGGCGCACGGCCGGGATTTCGATGCCGTGGGTGATGCAATTGCGCAGCAAGTGCTCGAAGGCACCGGTCATGCGCTCCAGCACGCCCCGGTCAACTTCGGTGGCGCCGCCCACGATGTCCAGCTTGACCTGCTTGCCGGTTTCCTTGGCAGCCTGGCGCACGACGCGGTACAGGCGGTCAGACAGGCCTTCGAACTCGACCATGCGGGTGCGCAGCAGGTCGTCCTGCAGATCGCGCGTGAGGCGGGCCTGCGCGGCCAATTGGTCTTCGGCGACTTCAAGCGTGCGGTTCAGGGAACGCTGCACGGTGGCCACGTCGTTCACCGACTCGGCCATCATCCGGGTCAACTCCTGGAAGCGCGTGTAGCGGTCAAACTCAAGCGGATCGAAGTTCTGACTGGCGGCACGGGCCGCTTCCAGGCGGGTGTTCAGCTGAGTATCGGCTTGCAGTTCGATGTCACGCAACTGCTGGCGCAAACGCCCCAAATTGTCGGTGAGGTCGGTGAGCGAGCCACGGATCTGACCCACTTGCGAAGCGATCCGGGTGCGGGCAATGCTGACCTCGCCGGCGTGGTTGACCAAGCGGTCCAGCAATTGCGGACGCACGCGCACCACGGCCTGCACGGCAGCCTGCGTGTTGTCTCGCTTGGGCGCCACGGTCAGGCGGCGGCCATTGTTGGCCAGGGTGGTCCAGTCGATCACGGCGGGGACGGCCGTGGTTCCAGTCACGTCCACCGCGGGCGATTCAAGCGGAGTGGGCAGGTCGGCGGGCGCCACGGGACGCACCACAGCGGTGGGCAGCGACTCGACCACGCGCGACACCGTCTCGACCGGTTCGGCCGGTGGCAAGGGCTTGCTGACTTCGGCGTTGTAGGTCTGCGCATCGCGCTGCGACAAGGCCTCGAACTCTTCGACCAGCGCATCAACGCGGGCTTCAAGAGGTTCGACATCTTCACGGGTGATCGACTCGGAGCCGATCAGGTGCTCAATGGTGGTTTCAAGGCGGTGGGCCAACTCGCCCAGGCGCATGGCACCGGCCAGGCGCGCGCCGCCCTTGAAGGTGTGCAGGGTGCGCATGCAGGCGGCAGGGGCAGCCGGGTGGGTGGGCTGTTCCAGCCACTGGCGCATCTGGCTGGCCAGTTGGGGCAGCAACTCCTGCGCTTCTTCTTCGAAAATGGGGAAGAGATCGGGGTCGACGGCGTCGTGGGCTTCCAGGTCGTCGCGGTCGTCCAGGCCGGTGATGCTGTCGGCCTTGCGCATGGCGGGCGCGGCAGCGGCGGGCAGCACCTCGGGCAGCGAATCCAGCGACTTGATCTCGGCCTGGCCCAATGGGCTGGGCTGGGTCGGGACCACTTCGTCGTGGGACGACTGGTCAAACGACGAATCAGGCACGGCCGACTCGTCGACCGAATGCACTAGGCGCAGGTGCCCATGGCTGCGGTTCTCATCGGAACCAGCTTCGCCATCTTCGCCATCGCCGGTGTCGAGTTCGCCCAGCAGGCTCCGCGCTTCCAGGCGGCGCGAGGCGGTGTGGTCGTACACCTCCAGGCGACGCATCAAATCGTCGTTGGGCGTCTTGAGGAAACCCGCGGCGAATTGGTGCAGCAGGTGGCGGATGTCGTCGGCCGCTTCATTGAACAAAGCGGCCACTTCCGGCTCACCACGGCCCAGGGCATGGGCGCGCATCAGGCTGTGCTCCAGCAGGCGCGCCAGTTGCGACAGTTCGGCGTAGCCCACGGTGGCGGAATTGCCCGCCAGCGAGTGCGCCAGGGCAATCGCGTCTTCCGACACCGGGTGATGCAACTCCAGCGCCCATTCGCTGAGCGAGGTGCACAGGCGGCGAGACTGCTCGTCAGCCTCGTTCAAGTAGATGTTGAACAGTGGGATGCTGATGCGCAGCGGGCCAATGACCTTGACTTGGTCGTCGGACTCGGCCGGGGGCTCATCGGTCGCGGCAGGCTCGTCCAGCACGACGGGCTCGTCGGCGAACACGCTGGGCTCGGATTCGAGGTACAGCGGTTGCGAATTTTCAAAGACCTCGGGCACCTGAACCTGCAGGGCCTCGTCGGACACCAGGTCCAGAACGATGGCTGGCTCGGGCTCCACAGGCAACACTTCTTCCAGGAAGGAATCAGGTTCGGTGAGCTCGGCCGCCTCCGCTAACGCCGCGGTGTCATCTTCTTCCGACGGCAACTCCAGGGTCAGCAAATCGCCATCGATGCTGGGCAGGTGGGAATCGGTGAACGCCGATGGCTGGGTGACGGGTTCTTCAGGAGACGTTGGCGTCTCCTGCTCGCCTCCCAGATCGACCAGGGGCAAGGTCAGGTCGGACAGGTCGTCTTCAGCCGGGGCCGAAGACTCTTCAGCCGCGAAGGATTGGACATCTGTGGCCGCGAAGGTGGATCCTCCGCCAATGGGCACGCGGCGCCCTTCCAGGCGCAAGGTGTCGGCAGCGCGAACCAGGTCGACACTGTGCCAACCTTGGGCTTGGCGCGCCTCGATGGCTTTGGTCCAGCCGGCCATGTACTCCAGCGCTTCCGCGGTGAAGCCCAGCAAGTCAGGGCTGGCTGGCGCCTGGGAGGCCATCCAGGTGTTGAACAGTTGCTCGCAGGCCCAGCCCGCTTCGCCGTAGTCGTTCAGGCCGACCATGCGCGAGCTGCCCTTCAGGGTGTGGAAACCACGGCGCACGCTGGTGAGCAAGGTGACGTCGGCCGGGTTGGTGAGCAAGCCCTCGGTCGCCTCCAGGGCGCTGGCGATGACTTCATTGGCCTCTTCGAGGAAGATGCCGCGCATCTCGTCGTCTTCTTCCAGGCCGGTGAGCTCGGCAGGCACCACGGGCGTGGGCATCAGGGGCGCATGGCCGCTATCGCCAAAGGTTTCACCAACGGACAAGTCCAGACCCACGGGCTCGGACACCGACTGCGCGAAATCGGCCATGACCTGGGCGACCTGCTCGCGGGCCAGCGTTTGGGCATCCTGATCGTCAGAGGCCTGGGCTGTGGCCAAGGCCGCTTGCGCGGAAGCCACGGTGTCGGCCAGGGCGGGCTGATCCTGCACCATGGGCGTGTCAGCCAGCTTCTGCAATTCATCCGAGACATCGCTCAGGGACACTTCGTCGCGGGTGACCGACTCGACCACGGCTTCGGCCGCCGTTTGCACTTCGTCGCGCTCGGCCTTTTGGGCAGCGGCTTCGACCGGGTCGGGCAAGGCCACCGGGATCGGCGCCGAACGCTCGCGGCCCATCAAGGGCGACAGCACGCCGGTGTCGGGGTCGTACTTGAACAGCGCTTTGACCAGATTGGGCTGCACGTTCAGCATGTCAATCAGGAAGCCCAGCGCACCCAGGTTGGTGGCCAGGCGGTCGAACACGCCCGCATCACCGGCTTCCTGCACGTTGGTGTCGGGTTGCAGCAAGTGATCGACGTCTTCGCGCATGCGAACCGTGGCGTGGCCGGCCATGTCCAGGCCCAGCACGGCCAGCACGCCGCGCATGGCCTGCAATTGCGTGGGCACGTTCACCAGCGACGCTGGCTGGGTGGGATCACGGAAGAACAGGTCGATGTTCTTTTCGGCTTCGCTCAGGTTGCTGCGCAACTCCTGCACCACGCTGCCGATGGTCTGCCGGTCGGATACACGGCGGTACAGGTCTTCCATCCACGATTCCAGCGGCTGAGCCGGCTGGCCCTGGCGGACCGCGTCGATGCGGCTGGCCAGGCGATGGATGCGGTCTTTCTGATCGGGGTGGTCGAACTCGCCGTCTTCGAGCGAGGCCTCCTGGTAGAGAAGGCTGGTGGCTACTTCCATGGCCAGGCTGGGCTCGGGCGCCTGCCCCGACTGCACGGTCTGGTTCACGGCCTGCGACAGCGCCTCAGCCAGCACCGCGCCATCGGGGTACAGCCGCTTGAGCGACTCGGCCACCAGGGCGAATTGTTCGTTCAGGCCACCCAGGCGCAACAACTCACCGGCCGCAACCGCCGACCAGCCATCTTTGGCACCGCCCACGCGTTTGACCGCTTGCGCCACCCAGGCCGGGTCGTAACGACCCAGGCTGGATTCCAGCAGATTGACCGGCGCATGTTGGTCAAGGCCAAAGGTGCGGCGCACGTTCGACAACACCGAATTGGGCTTGGCATCCGAGCCCGATGCTTGTGCGCAGAAGAACAACAACTCTTGCGCCAAACGGTCAGAGGGGGTTTCCTTGCCTTGAACCAGCACACGCAGTTGCTTGAGCAATGAAGACAAGACGCGTTTCGCGTGCACGGTCAGCGGCACGTGGTCGCCCGCCAGGGCTTCCAGGAAACCACTGGCCAGCATCCACGTGGCCGACTCGCGGTGTGCATGGCGCTGCGACGATCCACTGGCCAGCGAGGCGCACAAATCGGCCAGGGCCACCGCATCACGCGGCTGATTGCGACGCAGCAAGGCCAGCAAGCCGGATTCGAAATCATCCACCGTGGCTTCATCCGCCGCACGCGGCGTGGCCGACTCAGGCGGCGCCAGCGGCGCTTCCAGCGCCACCTTGGGCCAGTCCTGGCTCCACAAGTCGGTGGGCCGCGGCAAGGTCGTGCCGGCCAGCGACATCAAGGCTTCGTATTGGGGAAACAGCGCCAGTGCGGGCACATTCTTGCCGTTCAGTCGGCGCCCGATGTAATCCATCAGCGCGAAGGAGCCCCGCTCCACCGCCAACACAGCGGCTTCCGTCAAGGACGAAGGCCGGTTGATGAACTTCTGGACGACGGCTTCACTGGCGCGCAGCAAGGTGGCGCCAGCGGGCAAGCCCGCCAGCTCCAGCGCACCCACACCCTGGTGGATTTGCTGGCGCGCCTGCCGCAGCACGGCCGGGTCGCGCGCGTCCATGTCGGACAGGTCGGCCGAGCCGGCGTCCTTGAGGCCACGGTGCAGCGCTTTGTGCGCGGCATCCAGCGACTTGCGGAGTTCTTCCTGAACCCACGCCAGGGCGCTGAGATCGTCTGACATCGGGGCTGCTTGCATGCTGTCCATGGGGTCGACTCTCGAGTCTTAAGCGATCTTGAACCGGGACACCGACTGCTGGAGTTCGTCGGCGGTCTTGGACAGCTCGCGCACGAGCTGGGTCGTTGATCGGGTACCTTCACCGGTCTGCTCGGTCACCGCAAAAATGTGCTGGATGTTCGAGACGACCACGTTCGCAGATTCTGCTTCACGCAAGGCTTGTGAGGAAATCTGCTCAATCAGTTCGGCCAGTCGGCGTGACACGCGGTCAATGTCGCCCAGCGCGGAACCGGCGGCATCTGACAGCCGGGCCCCTTCCACCACGCCCTGCGTGGAGCGTTCCATGGCGGCCACGGCGTCTTGCGTGTCGGTCTGAATGGTGCGCACCAGCGCGGCAATCTGCTTGGTCGCGTCGCCGGAGCGTTCGGCCAGCCGTTGCACTTCTTCGGCCACCACGGAGAAGCCTCGACCGGCTTCACCGGCAGAAGCTGCCTGAATAGCCGCGTTCAAGGCCAGCACGTTGGTCTGTTCGGTAATGTCAGAGATCAGCTCGGTGATTTCGCCGATCTCCTGTGACGATTCGCCCAGCCGTTTGATGCGCTTGGAGGTGTCCTGAATCTGGTCACGGATGGTGTTCATACCGCCGATGGCGTTCTGCACAGCGGTCAGACCCGTGTCGGCAGCGGCCAGCGATTGGCGCGCCACTTCAGCGGAGTGCTGGGCTTGTGCCGACACTTCGTTAATCCGGCCCGCCATCTGCAGCACCGACTCGCCGGTTTCGCGGATCTCGCGCAGTTGCTCGTCGGAGGCGGCCAGCAGTTCGGTCGAGGTGGCTTCCACCTGTTGCGTGGTGTCGGTGGCGCGTTGAACCGTGCTTTGCACCTGGGCCACCAGGCTGCGCAGCTCTTCCACCGTGAAGTTCACCGAGTCGGCGATGGCGCCGGTGATGTCTTCCGTCACCGTGGCTTGTTGCGTCAAGTCACCTTCAGCGACCATTTGCAGTTCGTTCATCAAACGCAAAATGGCGGCCTGGTTGGCGTCGTTGACGCGCTTGGCTTCGCGCTCCTGGCGTTCGGCCTCCTGACGCTGGCCTTCGGCCAGTTGACGACGTTGCGTCTGGTCGGTGAAGAACACGCGCAAGAGGCCAAAGCCGGCCGCAACGGTGAGTGCCAGGAAGATCACGATCAACACGATGTTGACCAGGCCGATGCCCGCACCGCTGGACAAGCGCGTTTGCACCTGCTCCAGGCCTTTGCGCAGCGGCTCGCTGTCGTCAATGATGGCCACTTGCGCATCACGCGCGGCCACCAGGCCTTGCAGGGTGCCCAAGATGAAGGTCGATTGCGTGCGGGTCTGTTCGAACAGCTTCTGCAGGGCCTCCAGCGGCTCGCGCACCTCGGCATCCTTGACGCCGTTCAGGCCCAGGTCCTTATTCCCATTCAACAAGCCATCCACGATTTCCTTGAAAGCGTTCAAGTCCTTGCCCAGCAAGAACACCGCTTCGGTCGACACACCTTCCACCGTCAGGAATTCGTTGGCCGACTTGCCGATGCGCTGGGTCAGCATGACCATCTGGTTCATGGCCATCAATTCGGCTGGCGTCGCACCACCTTTTTCGATCTTGGCGGTGGCAATGCCTTCCGCCAGGTCCAGCAACTCGGAGGATTGGCCGTTCACTTCGCGCAGCGCTTGACTCACTTGAGTCAGCGTCTGTTTCTGGGCCAACACGAACTTGGCGTTTTTCTCGGCGCGATCCACCAGGGGCAACAGGGGCAGCAGGGGCTCTTTCGCCGTGGCAGGCACCTCGGTCAAACCCAAAGAGCTGTCGCCCTGGGCCAGGCCGCGCACATTGCTGGCCAGCACCTTGGCGGAGTCGGCCACCTCCTGGAAAGCCTGCGCACGACCGATCAAGGCCTGCGACACCGACTTGGCCAAGCGTTGCGACTGCATCAGCGCCTGACCGGTGGCACCGGCTTGCGCCGCGCGGCGATCGGCGGAATTCACCGACAGGAATGCACTGAGCATCAAGCCCAGACCACCCAGGATGAAGGCCCCGAACAACACGCGCTGCTGACGCTCCAGCGACCAGCTGCCGATCACCGGCAAACCGGTGCGCGATTCGGCATTGGCTGCACCCAGGGCCTCGGCCTTGACACGGGCATCGTGGTAGTCCGGCGGGAACTCGGATGGCGCCGCCTCGGAGATGATCGAATCCGACGAGCCCCCCCCGCCCGGTTGGAGCGTGGAAGATACCGAGTTGTGGGTGTCAACGGCGTTGGCACCTGACGAGGTCACTGGCGCCTCGGATGCCAGGGCCTCCGGCTGGACTTCGTCTTCGTCCTGCGACTTGCCCAGGTCCTTGATTCGACTCAGGAAACTCATGCCTTGTACTCCAAACGGTCAAGCGTCGATCTTGAGGAAAGCCTCGTCTGCGGTCAGCGCAGCAAGGTCGAGTTCGTACCAGGCACGGCCCTTGTCATCGACCACTTGCTGGCCAATGAAATGGGGCGTGTCTGGCGAAGGGGTGCTGCCTGCCACCATGTCTGCCGGGTTTCTCAGCCCCAGCAACCGATCAACGACCAGGGCGACGTTGAGCTGCAGCGAGCTGTTCATCGCCACCAGGCGCCCCGCCTCGCGGGCCCCCTGTTCTTGCGACCAACGTGCCACCGGCCGGGCCAGGCCCAGAAAAGTTGGCAGGTCGACCACGCCATGCAACTGCCCCCGCAGGTTGGCCACGCCCAAAAACCAGGGCTGGCTGTGCGGCACGGTTTGCAAAACGGACATGGGGAAGATCTCGCCCGCCTGGTCAAGCGGCAGCAAAAAACCGTGCCCGGCGATTTCCACCGCCAACCAGTTTCGGGTTGGCGCTTGCTCACGCGCTGCCTGCAACCGGGTGGCCAGGCGTTTTTGCAGGTCCCGCAGGGCTTCTTTATTCGCCATGAATCAACCAAACGCCTTGATCTTGGCCAGCAACTCTTCAGGATCAACCGGCTTGACCACGTAGTCGCGCGCGCCCTGGCGCATGCCCCAGACGCGGTCGGTTTCCTGGTTCTTGCTGGTGCAGATGATCACCGGGACGTCGGCGAATGCTGGATCTCGGGTAATGGCCCGCGTGAGCTGGAAGCCGTTCTGGCCGGGCATGACCACATCCATCAGGATCAGGTCAGGCTTTTCTTCTTGAAGGCGGCGCAAGGCTTCTTCGCCGTTTTCGGCGGTGCGGACCTTGAAACCTTTTTTGGTCAGCAGATCCGACAGCACATGCAGCTCTGTCTTGGAATCGTCAACCAGCAGGATTTTTTGAATGGACATGATCGATCAACCTCTTGGCGAACTCTGTGGGCGACGCATGCGCGCCCTAGACGCAGAACCAGAAATGGTTCAATCAAGCACTGTACTGTGCCACCGCTTGGAGCAACTGATCCTTGGTGAATGGCTTGGTCAAATAATCCTGAGACCCCACCATTCGTCCACGGGCTTTGTCAAAAAGACCGTCTTTGGAAGACAACATGATCACGGGCGTGGCCGCGAAACGCGGGTTGCGTTTGATGATGGCGCAGGTTTGATACCCATCCAGGCGCGGCATCAGGATGTCACAAAAGATGATGCTGGGCTCATGGTCATTGACCTTGGCCAGGGCGTCGAAACCGTCCTCGGCCAACAACACTTCGTAACCTCCCTGCTTCAGGAAAATCTCGGCACTGCGCCGAATGGTGTTGCTGTCGTCAATCACCAGGATTTTCTTGGGCGCGGTGATTTCGGGAACATCGCTTAATACGGGCAAGCCAGTTTCAGTCACGGACCCATTCCTTTAATCAAAGTGGATGACGGCGATACCGTCAAATCTGAACCATTTCGAAATCTTCCTTGCGGGCGCCGCATTCAGGACACACCCAATTCATGGGAATGTCCTCCCAACGCGTGCCCGGTGCAATGCCTTCTTCGGGCAGGCCGACAGCTTCGTCATAAATCCAGCCACAAATCAAACACATCCAGGTGCGGGAAGAGTTCACGTCTGTTCAAACCAGCTTGAATACAATGGGCTGATTGTAGCCATCCCACTCTTGTGAAAAACAAGGGTTTGTGGGCACCACAAGACGCTTGGCGCCGTGTGATACCCATTAGGACGACTCCCGCCCACTGGTCTGAACACCGGGCCTGAACACCGCTAGACGCACTGAATGAACACTCCCACCGACGGCCCCCAGGTTGATCCCGCCACCGAAGCCGAAGACTCCGGAACCCCGGCGTGCGTGATGAGCTTCAATGCCAGCGACCCCAGTGGCGCCAGTGGCATTGCAGCGGACATCGCCACCATGGCGTCCATGGGCGCGCACACCTTGCCGGTGATCACCAGCTTACTGATTCGCGACACCGCCGAGGTGTTTGAAATTCACGAAATCGACGCCGATGCGATTTCCGAGCAGGCACGCACCATCCTGGAAGACGCCACCATTTCGGCCTGGAAAGTCGGTTTTCTGGGCAGCGCCGAGGGCGTGAGCGTGGTCGCAGAAATCTTGTCCGACTACACCGATATTCCGCTGGTGTCTTATTTACCCAACGTCTCGTGGATGGAAGAGGACGCCCAGATGTCCTATCTGGAGGCTTTTCGCGAACTGATCCTGCCTGCCACGCTGGTGTTGGTAGGAAACCACAAGACCCTGACGGACTTCCTGTTGCCCGAGTGGGAGTCCGAGCGTCCGCCGTCTGCCCGTGAGTTGGCCGTGGCCGCCAGCGAAAGCGGCTGTGGCTATGTGCTGGTGACAGGCATCCAGTTGCCCGACCAGTTCATCGACAACGTGCTGGCATCGGCGCAAGGCGCGATCGCTGGCGAACGTTTTGAGCGTTTCGAGGCCAGTTTCGTGGGCGCGGGCGACACCTTGTCGGCCGCCCTGGCCGCCATCCTGGCCACGGAAACCTCGGTGGACATGGCCGTGTCAGAGGCGCTGAGCTTCCTGGACCAGGCGCTGGACTCGGGATTCCGCCCTGGCATGGGTGGCGTCATCCCCGACCGCTTCTTCTGGGCACTGCCTCCGGGCGAAGAGGGCGAGGAAACCGCCAGCGAAGAAGTCGCCGCTGGCGAATCCGGACTGACCGACAACGACATCTCCCCTTCCTCACGCAATGTCCACTAATGCAGCGTTGTTCGAGCGTGCGCAGCGCTCCATCCCCGGCGGGGTGAATTCGCCTGTGCGGGCTTTCAAGGCCGTGGGCGGCACGCCCCGCTTCATCGCCAGGGCACAAGGCGCCTACATGTGGGATGCCGAAGGGCGCCGCTACATCGATTACATCGGCTCGTGGGGCCCGATGATCCTGGGCCATGGCCACCCCGAGGTGCTTGAGGCAGTGCAGAAGGCGGCGCTGGACGGCTTTTCGTTCGGCGCGCCCACCGAGCGCGAGGTCGAGCTGGCCGAAGAGATTTTGAAGCTGGTGCCCAGCGCCGAGCAGGTGCGCCTGGTCAGCTCAGGCACGGAAGCGGCCATGAGTGCGATCCGCCTGGCACGCGGCTTCACGGGCCGCAGCAAGCTGATCAAGTTCGAAGGCTGTTACCACGGCCATGCCGATGCCTTGCTGGTCAAGGCGGGTTCGGGCCTGGCCACTTTCGGCCACCCGACCAGTGCGGGCGTGCCACCTGAGGTGGTGCAGCACACCCTGGTCCTGGAATACAACAACGTCGAGCAGATCGAGCAAGCCTTTGCCGAAGTGGGCAGCGAGATCGCCTGCGTGATGATCGAACCGATTGCAGGCAACATGAATTTTGTGCGCGCCTCGGTGCCTTTCATGAAGCGTTTGCGCGAGTTGTGCACGCAGCATGGCGCCCTGCTGGTGTTCGACGAAGTGATGTCGGGCTTCCGCGTGGCCCTGGGCGGGGCGCAAAGCCTGTATGCGCAGCAGATCCCCGGCTTCACGCCGGATCTGAGCGTGTTTGGCAAAGTGATTGGTGGCGGCATGCCGCTGGCGGCCTTCGCCGGCCCGGCCAAGATCATGGCGCAACTGGCACCGTTGGGGCCGGTGTACCAGGCAGGCACGCTGTCAGGCAACCCAGCGGCCACGGCCTGCGGGCTGGCCACCTTGAAGGTCATCCAGCGCCCCGGCTTTTTTGAATCACTGGCACAGCGCACGCAAAGCCTGGTGCAAGGGCTGGTGGGCGCCGCGCAGCAAGCTGGCGTGCCTTTGGTGGGCGACAGCCAGGGCGGCATGTTCGGCTTTTTCTTTGCCGACAGCCTGCCCCAGCACTACCAAGCGGTCATGGCCCACGGGCCAGACAAGTTCAACCGCTTCTTCCACGCCATGCTGGACCGTGGCGTGTATCTTGCACCGGCCATGTACGAAGCTGGTTTCGTGAGTGACGCGCACACCGAGCAGGACATCTTGGACACGGTGGCCGCCGCCGCACAAGCATTGGGTTGAGCATGCACATTCACATTCTTGGCATTTGCGGCACCTTCATGGGTGGTGTCGCCGCGTTGGCCCGCGAGGCCGGCCACCGCGTGACGGGTTGCGACGCGGGCGTCTACCCGCCCATGAGCGACCAGTTGCGCGCATTGGGCATCGAATTGATCGAGGGCTACACGCCTGATCAGCTCGATCTGAAACCCGATTTGTTCGTGGTTGGCAACGTGGTCTCGCGCGGCAACCCGCTGATGGAAGCCATCCTGAACGCCGGCCTGCCTTACACCAGCGGCCCGCAGTGGTTGAGCGAAAACGTGTTGCACGGGCGGCATGTGCTGGCCGTCGCTGGCACGCATGGCAAGACCACGACCACGTCGATGTTGACCTGGATCCTGGAGCACGCCGGTTTGCAGCCGGGCTTCCTTGTGGGCGGCGTGCCGCAGAACTTTGGGGTGTCGGCCCGCCTGGGTGATCTTGACGAAGCTCGGCGCCCTGCTTCGGGCCACCCCTTCGTGATCGAGGCCGACGAATACGACACCGCGTTTTTCGACAAGCGCAGCAAGTTCGTTCACTACCAGGCGCGCACCGCCGTGTTGAACAACCTGGAGTTTGACCACGCCGACATCTTTGCCGACCTGGCCGCGATTGAAACCCAGTTCCACCACCTGGTGCGCACCGTGCCAGGCCAAGGCCGACTGGTGGTCAACGCGCGAGAAGATAGCCTGCAGCGGGTGCTGGACCGTGGCTGCTGGAGCGACGTGGTCCGCTTTGGCGTGCGCGGCGATGTGCCGGGCTTCCGCGCCCGGGGTGAGCCGCATGCTTTTGATGTTCTCAAGGCCGCCGTGCTGGTCGGCCGCGTCGAGTGGCCCCTGATGGGCGAGCACAACCAGATGAACGCGCTGGCGGCCATTGCCGCGGCCGAGCACGTGGGCGTGTCTCCGCAAGTGGCCTGCGAGGCCCTGGGGCAGTTCGCCAACGTCAAGCGTCGATTGGAACTGCGCGGCGAGGTCAACGGCATCACCGTGTACGACGATTTCGCCCACCACCCCACGGCCATCCGCACGACGGTGGACGGGCTGCGTCGGCGCATCAGCCCGGACCAGCGCATCATCGCGGTCTTTGAGCCGCGCTCCAACACGATGAAGCTGGGCACCATGAAGGCGCTGCTGCCGTGGTCATTGGAAGAAGCCGACCTGTCCTTCTGCCACAGCGGCGGGTTGGGTTGGGACGCGGCCGAAGCGCTGGCGCCCATGGGTGACCGCGCGGTGGTGGTGGACAACATCGAGGCGCTGGTGAGCAAGGTGGTCAAGGCGGCCAAGCCGGGCGATCAGATCTTGTGCATGAGCAATGGCGGGTTTGGCGGGATTCACGACAAGCTGCTTCAGGCCTTGGCCGAGCGCTGAACCCACACAGGTTTCCAGGGAGTTGGAATGAGCATGAATGCCACGAAGTCGGTGGACGCGTTTGTTGAAGAGACCAGTTTTGGCAACTGGTTTTTGCGCACGGTGACCTGGAAGGTGCACGTGATGAACAGGGCCTTGAACGACCTTCAGCGCCTGATGCCCGCAGGCCAACGTTATGACCGCATCCTGGACGTCGGTTGCGGTTTTGGCCATTCGTTCGCGGAGTTGTCGAAGCGCTTCCAGCCGCAATTGATCGTGGGCATGGACCCCGATCCAGGCTTGCACCAACGGGCCAGCGCCGAGGCCAGGTCCTGCGGCAGCCCGGTCGAACTGCACGCCGACAACGCCTCGAAGATGAGCTGGCCTGACCACCATTTCGACATGGTGTTCTGCCACCAGACCTTTCACCACATCGTGGCGCAGAAAGAGGCCATGGCCGAGTTCTTGCGCGTGTTGAAGCCGGGTGGGGTTTTGCTGTTCGCAGAGTCCACCCGCAAATACATCCACTCGCTGCCGATCCGCCTGCTGTTCAGGCACCCCATGGACGTGCAGCGCACCGCACCCGAATACATCGCCATGATCCGTGAAGCGGGCTTTGAACTGCCTGATTCGCGCATTTCAACGCCCTACCTGTGGTGGAGCCGGCCCGACATCGGGTTTTTAGAATGGATCGGAAGACCCGTGCCGCCAGATCGTGAGGAAACCCTGGTCAATGCCGTGGCGGTGAAGCCATGACCAACGCCTCGCCCACCGTGGTTCGTTCGAGTGGTGTGATGGGCCTGCTGAACGGCTTCATCCTGGACAACATCCGAGCCTTTGAAATGATCGGCGTGTTGATGCGGATCGCCAGCTTCAGCCTGGTGAGTTGGCTTGGCCCAGACAGTCCGTTCATGTTCGTGTGGGCCTTCAACACGGTGGACGCCATCTTGCTGTCCTGGTGCGCCCTGTTGAAGCGCGATACAGCCTATTCGCTGCTGAACATTTTCTGGATTCTGGTGGGCGTGGTGGGCATGCTTCGCGCGGGCAATGTGATCGGGCATTGAGGCCCGCCTGTCGGGTCAACCTACAGTGTTTTCCACGGCACTTTGGGCAGGGCCTCTAGCTCTGCCCCATGCAACACCACGCTTGAAGGCTTGGCTGGGAACACAGCCAAAGTGAAAGCTTCGGCGCTCAAGACCACCGCCTGGGCGTCGCTGTCATCAGCGGGCATGAACTGCACGCCTTGCATCGTGGTTCTCAGTGGCGCAGCCACTTGCTTGAGCCAAGCCTCTTTCAAACACCATAGTTCGTAGAACCGAGCGTGACGCGCTGACGTGGACAAGGCATGGACCCATGCGCGCTCTTGCGGGCCATGGATCCACTCACCCAGCGCTTGCGTGTCGCGACCCTGCTGTGTGTTTTCGATGTCGACACCCACCGGGTATTGGGCCACTGCACAGACCAGCCAATCACCGCTGTGGCTGATGGAGAAGAACAACGCACGCCCAGCCGCATGGGGCGCGTCGAGCACCACGGGCGCCCCATGGTCGGGTGCTGACAGCATGTAGTCCTGCCATGGCCCACCTGCCGCCAATGCCAGGCACTGGCGCGCCCAACAACGTCCTGCCACAAACTGCACGCGGCGTTTGGCAGCGGTGATGATCTGATACCGCGACAACTCCTGGTCGCTGAGCCAGGATGGGCAATCGCCGCCCAAATCAGCGACCACGGCCGACACATGCGTCAGCCAAACGCTGACATGGCCGGCCAGGCTCACGACCTTACTGCGCCACCTTGGCGTAGGTGCCTTTCAAGGCCACGCCAATGACCACCGCACCGCCGTGGCACTCGTAGTCGGTCGCGCTCTTGAACTCGTTCTTCTTGTAATAGCTGACGATGTCCACCACCGCGTTGGCACCCAGCGATTTGGCCTTGTCCTGAAAAGCCACCAAGGCCGACAGAGCGGCCCAGCGGCAACCGGTGTCGTCGGACTTGCCCACACCATTGGTCTTGCGGTTGGACACATCGGTGTTCAGACGCTGCAGGATCTTGGGCGTTTTTTGCCCCGCCAGGTAGAACTTGACCGATCCATCGAGCTTCTCCTGAGCTTCAGGCAGGCTCAGCACCTCTTCGAAAGGCAAGTGCAATTCGGTGTCGCGCGCCAAAGCGGGAAGCAGCATCGAGGTGCTCAGCAAGGCGGCCAGAGCGACGTGGGCCAATGACTTTTGATTCATGTTCAGCTCCTGAAAGATGATTTGATGGGCCATGGAGTTCAACGCTTGGTGGCCAAGGATGAAGACACGGCGGAAGCGGGCACCAGCTCACCAGGCAACATGATTCGCATCACCAGGTTCTTGACCCACATGTTGTAGGTGGGATGAATGGTGGCATTGGCGCCATCGCCCGAGTGCGTCAGGAGGTCGCTGGAAAAGTAGTTGATTTGATAGCTTTGCGCATCGTAATCAACACGCACCACCGCACTGGGGCCATCACTCTTGGTGTAGCTCAATTTCAAGCTGCCAGGCTCATCGGCCACCAGCTTCCAGCCAAAGGGTTGGGATCCGGTGAGGATGGCCTTGCGCATCTGATCAGGGGTGGATGGCTGACCATCCATCCGCTTGAGCACCACGCGTTCAGGCACCAGCAGGGTCACATTACTCATCCGAGCCTGAGCCGTGCTCAAAGACACGGCCATCATCAGCACAACCATTGCAAAACGAACAAACATACTTACTCCCTTGTGATTTCAGTGAGGCCAACGGCGCAGGACCAACGACGTGTTGATCCCGCCGAAGGCAAAATTATTGCTCATCACGTACTCGGTCTGAAGGCTTCTACCGCCCTCCACCACGTAGTCCAGATCGCCACAGCGCGGGTCCACCTTGCGCAGGTTGACGGTGGGCGCAAACCAGCCATCACGCATCATCTCAACGCTCATCCAGGCCTCCAGGGCACCACAGGCGCCCAGGGTGTGGCCCATGTAACTTTTGAGTGAACTGATCGGGGTCTTGCTGCCGAAGACCTGTTGCGTGCCATTGGATTCGGCCACGTCGCCATGTTCGGTGGCGGTGCCATGGGCGTTGATGTAGCCGATGGCTTCCGGCGGCAACTGCGCACCTTGCAAGGCCAGGCGCATGGCCTGCGACATGGTGCGCGAGTTGGGCTGGGTGACGTGGGTGCCATCGCTGTTGGTGCCGAACCCGATGACTTCGGCCAGGATGCGGGCGCCCCGTGCCTGGGCGTGCGCCAACTCCTCCAACACCAGGGTGCAGGCACCCTCACCCAACACCAGGCCATCGCGGTCGGCATCAAAGGGCCGTGGGCTCAGGTGGGGTTGGTCGTTGGTGGTGCTGGTGGCGAACAGGGTGTCAAAGACGGCCGCGTCGGTGGCATCGAGCTCTTCGGCGCCACCGGCCAGCATGGCCACCTGCCGACCACTCTGGATGGCCTCGAACGCATAGCCCACGCCCTGGCTCCCGGCCGTGCAGGCGCTGGACGTGGGGATGATGCGTCCCGTGATGCCCAGGAACACGCCGATGTTGACCGCCGCCGAGTGCGACATCATGCGGATGTAGGTGTTGGCGTTGATGCCTTCGGTGGTCTTGCGGGCAATCATGTTGCCAAAGTCACCAATGGCGGCGGGCGAGCCGACGGACGAGCCATAGGAGATGCCCATGTCGCCACTGGTGACCAACGGATCGCCCGTCAGACCGGCATCGGCCAGGGCCCTCTCGCTGGCCAGGGTGGCCATGAGGGCGACGCGCCCCATGCTGCGCGTGACCTTGCGGTTGTAGTGCGCAGGCAAATCGAAAGGCGCCGCGCGGGTGCCCAGGCGGGTGTTCAGGCCTTCGTACTCGTCCCACTCTTTGATGTATTGAACCACGTTGCGCTCTTCGCGCAGGCGGGCCCGCACGGTGGGCCAGTCGTGACCCAGTGGACTCAATGCCCCGACGCCGGTGATGACAACGCGCTTCATCCGACCATCCCTCCATTAACCGAGATGACCTGCCGGGTGATGTAGGCCGCGTCCGGTGTCATCAGGAAGGCCACGGCGGCGGCCACTTCTTCCGGGCGGCCCATGCGGCGCGCGGGAATCATGTTGATGGCCTCTTCCAGCACGTGGGGTTCAATCATGTCGGTGTCGATCAGGCCAGGGGCCACGCAGTTGACGGTGATCTCGCGCTTGGCCAGTTCAACGGCCAAGGCTTTGGTAGCACCAATGATGCCAGCCTTGGCGGCGCTGTAATTGGTCTGCCCCCGGTTGCCCATCAGGCCCGACACGGACGACAGGGTCACGATGCGGCCTGGCGATCGGCGGCGCACCATGGGCATGACCACGGGGTTGAGCACGTTGTAGAAGGCATCAAGGTTGGTGTGGATGACCTCGTCCCAGTCCTCGCCGCTCATGGCGGGGAAGGCGTTGTCACGGGCAATGCCGGCGTTGCAGACCACGCCGTAGTAGGCACCATGCGCTTCCATGTCGGCCAGCAGGATGCTGGAGGCCTGGGCGCGGTCGGCCACGTCAAACACCAGCACGCGGGCTTTGCGGCCCAGCGAGCGCACGGCGTCGGCCACGGTCTCGGCCTGCTCACGTTGCTGGCGGCAATGCACCACCACGTCATGGCCATCTTTGGCCAGGCGCAGCGCAATGGCCCGGCCAATGCCACGGCTTGATCCGGTGACCAGCACGCATCGATTCATCATGGTTCACCCTTTTGAGACTCTTCAAGAAACGCCGCCCCTTCGGGCGGTTCAAACACGGACAGGTTGGCGGAGGCAGCCAGTTCACCATCCACCAGGATTTGGCACGAGAACATGCCCAGGCCATTGCCGGCCATCAACTCGCAGGTGGCTTCAATGCGCAAGCAATCACCGGCCTTGAACGACTGGCGCTGGGCCTCGTAGCGGCGGGTGCCGACCAGGAACCCCAGGGCGATCGACCGGCCTTCATGGCGTGCCCGGTTGCCAGCCCACGCCGCAATGGCCTGGGCCATGTACTCGATGCCGATCCAGGGTGGCAGCTGGCCGTCGCGCATGAAGAAACTGGTGTCGCGCAGATCGGCTTCGGCCACCACTCGCTCGGCATCGACGCTGAGGACGCGGTCGAGCCAGCTCATGGTGCCTCGGTGTGGCACCAGGTCAGCCACAGACGGGACCGTAGCGTTGGAGTCGCTCATGTCAGGCGCTCCCCAACAGCAGGGCGGCATTGCTGCCCCCGAAGGCGAAGGAATTGCTGAGCACATGGCGTGGCGTGCGACCCAGCTGGAAGCCGGGGGGCACGATGTTCAAGGGCATCAGGCTGGGGTCGGCCTCGCCGTCCCACCAATGTGGTGGCAACAGGCCTTGCGGGTTGCCCACCAAGGTCAGCCAGCTGAATGCCGCTTCGATGGCACCGGCCGCGGCCAGCGTGTGGCCGGTCAAGGGCTTGGTGGAACTGACCGGCACCTCACGCCCCAGCACCTCGCCAACGGCCAGGCTTTCCATGGCATCGTTGTGGTGTGTGGCCGTGCCGTGCAGGTTGAGGTAATCCACGGCCGAGGGCGCCAAGCAGGCCCTCGACAAGGCTTGTTGCATGGCACGCATGGCACCACGACCAGTGGGATCGGGCGCCGACATGTGGTGGGCATCGGAGCTTTCGCCCCAACCGGCCAGCCTGACCGGCCCTTCATCGCGCGTCATCAGGAACAGCGCCGCCCCTTCGCCCAGGTTGATGCCGCGCCGGTTCACCGACAAGGGGTTGCAGCGCGAGGTCGAGACCGATTCCAAGGCGGAGAAGCCGGCCACCGTGAAGGCGCCCAAGGCATCGCAGCCCCCCGCCACGACCGCATCGGCCATGCCGGCGTTGAGCAGGCGAGCCCCACTGGCCAGCGCCTTGGCACCCGACGAGCACGCGGTGGAGATGACGTGCGCGATGCCCGTCAGGCCCAGCTCGAAGGCCAGGAAATCAGCCAGGTTGCCCAACTCTTGCTGGGCATAGTCGTACCCTGCGGGCCAGGTGCCATGGCGCTCCCAATGCAAGCGCGCGGCCTCGCCCTCCGGCAGCCCGGACGTGCTGGTGCCCACCACCACCGCCACGCGGTCAGGGCCGAAGCGTGAGATGGCGGCATCGACCGCCACGCGGATGTCAGACAGGGCCAGGAGGGCCAAGGCATTGTTGCGGGTGCGGAACTGAGGCGCGGTGTGGGCCAGGCTGGGCAAGGTGGCGTGAACTTCGCCCAGGGGCAGAACCCGGCCGGGCGAGTAGTGATCAGTCAAGCTCAGGCCACCAGGGCCGGTGCTGTCAAGCAAGGCTTGGCGCACCTGGCTGATGCCGTGTCCCAGTGCGCACACCAGACCAGGTTTTTGAAGGTAAACGGCCTTGCTCATGGTGTGCTCACTGGCGGCTGGGCAAACAGGGGCTCGGCCCCTTGGCTGTAGACGTGGACGGTGTAGCCTGCGGCATGCTGGACCAGCTCAAGGTGCCCGGGCGCGACGATCCGCGCAGAGGTGACCAGCTTGTCACCACGGCGCAGCTCGCGCAACTGCGAGGATTGCGTCAAGCGCCAATCCGCCGGCAGCGATTGTTGAACCACATCGGCCGGCCACCACACCAGTTGCAGATCGCTGAGCACACGCTCGGCGCTGATCACCTTGGGCCAACCCGGGGCCAGGCTCTGCACCAGTTGCAGACCGTTCCAGTCAAGCCGGGCCACGGTGTGCCCAAGCTGCATCACGGCCATGCGAACCGATTCGGCATCAACCTCCAGCGCCACATCCAGCGAACGGGTTTGGCCCGCCGCCTGCACCTCCATGCGCTGCACCACCGTCAACTCGCGGCCCAGCGAGGCCGGTGACAAACGCAGCAACGGCGGCTCTTCGGCCTTGTGCCAGGACGCGCAGGCACTCAAGCACGCTGCCGCGGCCAGCAGACCGGCCAGGCAGGTGCGGATCAGCCCACGGTGGATCACTGCTGCGAACACACTTCCTCCAGAACGCTCAGACGCCGCTTTGATTCGGCCACGTAGGGGTTGTCGGTGTCCCAGGCGTAGCCCGCCAGGATGGCCGAGATCATGCGGCGGATCTCTGGGCTGGCATTCTCGTGGAAGATGACTTTCTGGAAACCACCGGCGTACCAGGACTCCACGAAGGTGCGGAAGGTATCGACACCCGCTTTGAGCGGCCGCGCGTAGTCGGCTTCCCAATCCACAACCTCGCCCGCCGCCTGGCGCTGCAAGCAGGCCGTGGCCAGGCTGGCCGACTTGAAGGCGATGGTCACGCCGCTGGAGAACACCGGGTCGAGAAACTCGCCCGCATTGCCCAACAAAGCATAGCCTTTGCCCCACAGCGATTTGACGTTGGCGGAGTAGCCGGTGATGTTGCGCGCGGGGGTGTCCCACACGGCTTTCTTCAACAGATTGGCCAAGCTAGGCGCCTCGCTCACCAGGGCTTGCAGGCGCTCCGTGTCGCTGCCCTTGTACTGGTCCAGGAACTCGGTGCGCGCCACCACGCCTTGAGAGCAGCGGCCATCGGAGAACGGGATGGTCCAGTACCAGACGTCGCAGTGCTGGGGGTGCACGGTGATGAGGATCTTCTGGCGATCGAAGTCGGAACCCAGCGGGACGTTGTCCTGAACGTGGGTGAAGATGGCACCGCGCTTGGGAAAGTTGGAGGGGTACTCCAGATCGAGCAGGCGCGGCAGCACGCGCCCGAAGCCACTGGCATCCAGCAGGAAGTTGGCGCTCACGCTGTAGGTCTTGCCGTCGGGGTCACGCACCTGCACGGTGGGCTGAGGGCCTTCCAGGTCCACGGCCAACACTTCGTGGCGGAACCTCACCTCGGCGCCCAGGCGGGCCGCCTCACTGGCCAGCACCTGGTCGAAGCGTGCACGCTGAACCTGGTAGGTGGTGCCCCAGCCTTGGGAGAACTTGTCGCGGAAATCGAACTCGGTGCGTTTGTCTCCGCAGGCAAAAGCGGCACCGTTCTTGTACTGGAAGCCAGCCTCGACCACGGCCTGCAGCATGCCGGCGGCCTCGATGTAGGCCATGCTTTGGGGCAAGAGGCTTTCGCCAATCGAGAAGCGCGGGAACTGCTCCCGCTCCAGGATCAGCACCTGCCGGCCTTGCTGCCGCAACAAGCCGGCTGCCACGGCACCCGCCGGGCCGGCACCAATGATCAGGATGTCTGCTTGTTCGTGGGTCATTCGGGTACTCGCTTGAGATCGGACTTGTCGGAAATTTGGGATCGGAAGGTGGGCGCCAGCAGGCAGACCAGCGTCAGCCCGACCAGCAAGGTCAGGCCAAAGGCGTGCAAGGCGGGTGTGGCCGACAAGGCCAACAGCCCGAAAGACAAGCCCGTGCTGATCGCGCCCAGGAGCACCGCCAGCCAGGCATGGCCCTGGTCATCGCCCTGGTGCTCCAGCAGGAAAATGCCGTAGTCAACGCCCATGCCCAGCAAGAGCATGAGGGCCAGCAGGCTGAAGAGCTGGAAAGGCTCGCCCAGCCAACCCAGCACCGCCAGGCAGCCCAGCGACGCCAGCGCCGTGGGCAGCCAGGCGCGCCAGGCGGCACGGCCAAAACGCAATGCCAAGGCGGCCCAGACGACCACATGGCCCACCAACAGCAACCAGCCCATGGTCACGCGAAAACGCCCGAGCAAGCGGGACATGTCGCCCGCGCGGTCTTCCCATTGGACGCCCTCGACTTGCTCGGCCAGGGCCTGCAGTTCTTCGGCCTGAGCCTTGTGGCTCAAGCCACGGATGAGCACGGCACTGGCGTAGCCACCGCCCACCTGGCCCAGCCATTGAGCGCGCACGCCGCTGGACGCGGGACTGGCCAGCCACGTCGGCAGGTCGATGGGGGTGGTGCTGAAATCAGGGCGGCGCAGCTCTTCCCCCAAGGTCTCGCCAACCTGGGCCAGGATCCGGGTTTCGAGTTGTGCAGTGAGTTGGCGGTTGTCAGCCTGGCGAGCGGCGGAGGGCACCCAGTCGGAGATGGTGCTCAGGCCCAGATGAATGTCTTGCGCTTTCAGCCGCTCGAACAGCGGCGCCAACTTGGCCTTGAGCGCTTCCTCACGCTGCAACACGTCTTGCGGCGTCGGGCCTTGAACCACAAAGAACTGTGCGGGGCTGGGCATCTGCAACAGGCGCCCGACCTCGATCTGGGCCTGCATCAAGGCGGGCGGCGAAGACTGCAACTGACGCAAGTCATCGTTGACCTTGACCCGGCTCGCGCCCCAAACACCCAGGCTGGAGACCAGAACCAGGAACACCACGAGCCGTCGTCCCTGCAAGCGCGGCCAACGGGCCAGGCTGGCCGCGACCAGGCTGGCCATGCGGCTGCCCGGCAAGGCACCACGGTCCAGCACCGGGAACCAGCAGACCGCGGTCAGGAACGCCGCCACCAAGCCCACGGCCGAGAACAACGCCATCTGCCGCAAGCCCGGGAACGGCACCGCGGCCAGCACCAGATAGCCCAGCACGCTGGTGACCAGCGCCAGCACCAGGCCGGGCAGCAAATGCTTCATCAAGGCCCAGCGTTCGGTTTGCGGCGTGGCCAGGCGCGAAGCAAAGTAATGGATGCCGAAGTCTTCGGCCACGCCGACCAGGCTGGCGCCAAACACCAGGGTCAGCAAGTGAACTTGCCCAAACACCCAGGTCGTGACCGACAAGGCGGCCGCACAGCCCACCAGCAGGGACACGGCGATCAAGGCCACCGGCCGCGCCGCCCGGAAGGCCCACCAGACCAGGGCGATGACGGCGGCCAAAGAGCCCCAGCCGATGGTGTTCATCTCACGGCTGCCTTGGGCGGCGCCCGCTTCAGCGTGCAGAGGAACCCCGGCGCTGAGGACTTTGATGGGCACCTTGCCCGCGCTGGCTTGCGCAGCGTGGCCCGCCCGATCCAGGGCATCACCCCAACGACGTTGTCCATCCAGCCTGAATGCCGAGCCTTCGGTTTCGTACAGCAGCACGGCCCACTGGCGCTGCCCATCCGGGTCGGCAACCCACAACAGGCCATCGCGCGGGCGGGCGGCCGTGAAGCCAGTTCGTTGCGACCACCAGGCGGGCCACAAGCCGAGCGGATCGTTCAACCAGGAGGTAGGCTGGCCTGTGCTCAGGCCGTGCAGGCGCTGCAAGGCCTGTCCCGCCAGGGCCGAGGCATCCGCATCGCGCAAAGATTGGCGCTGAGCATCGGTGAGCAAGGCATCGCGGTAGGGCCGGTAGAAGTCCATGGTCTGGGCCACCAAACCGGCCTCGGCCACGCGGCGCAACCCGGCCTTGGACGAGGCCATGGACTGGTCAAACTCAAGCGCCGCTTTCTGAACAGCCGCCCAATCCGAGGCGCCCAGCATGACCACCACGCGGCGCTCGCCCTGCTCGCCCAACTGGCGCATGGCCTGCTGCGCGGCGGGCGCTTGCTCATCCTGCGGCAGCAAGGCGAACACATCGGTGTCCAGCTTGGGGGCGTGCCAGAACTGCCATTGGTGCCAGCCAATGGCGAGCACGACCAGCAACCAAGCCACCGCCAGCCACTGCGGCGTGCGCCATCCCGACGTGAAGCTCATGGACCGAAACGCCCCACTTCAGCCTGGCTCAACGTGGACGTGGCATGGTTGAAGAAACGGATGCGGCTGTCGTCGCCAGAGGACTCTTTCAGGTCGACCAGCTTGACGTGCCGATCTCCTTCCAGCTCGATGCGGGCGATGAAGCCAGCCAAGGCGGCTTCACGCGGGGTCAGCACCAGCTTCCAGCCTTGGGCACCTTGCAGAGAACCTTCGGTCTTGAAGCGGGCCGACAGGGCCTTGACATCTCCCGCCAGCAAAGCCATCAGCATCTCGTTGACGGCACGCAAACCAGGCTCCTGCCGCGTGTCGATCTGCTGCTGAACGCCCGCCTCGCCCAAAGTCACCAGACGTTCGCGCGTGACCACCAGGGTCGAGGCAAAAGGCTGCACCGTGACCCATTGCACACCGCGATCGCGTGCCATCACGAAGCTGCCCTTGGACACCAGTGGGCGCTTGAAGCCCTTCAAGGTTTTGGTCTGCTCGAACTCACCTCGCAGCACCGGCGGGTTGCCCAGGCGCTGGCTGACCGCCGTTAACAAATCGGGGGAGGTTTGCGCGCGGGCTGGCAACGCCGCCATGGCCAGGCCCGCCAGGCCAACTCGCAAAAGATGGCGTCGGTGCAGTATGCTCATGCGCCCGTCCTGCTCACGCCCAGGCGCTCCCACAGCACCGGCGGACACACCCAGCACATCTCGCGGGTGCGGATGTCCAGCGCGACCTGGATGGTGCTGGCCTTGTTCAAGCGCGCGCCCGTTTCAGCGCACGAGATGAGGTAGTCGATCTTCAGGCGGTTCTCCCATTCCACGATGCGCGCATGGACCTTGATGCGCTGCCCATAGCTCACCGAGCCCACGTACTTCAGCCGCATGTCCACGATGGGCCAGGCATAGCCCGACTCGCGCATCTGCGGGTAGTCGTAATTGAACTTGGCCATCAGCGCGTTGCGGGCCAGCTCCAGGTATTTCACGTAGTTGCCATGCCAGACGATGTCCATCGGGTCCAGGTCATGAAAGGCCGGACTGAGTTCGATCTCATGGCTCAAGCGTTGCTCAGTCACCGTAGACCTCCCAATCGCCCGCGCGGATGCCAGTCAGCAAGCGCTGCAGGTCCACGTCCAGGGCGCGGTCCTCAACGACCAAGGGAACCACGGTGGACAGGTGTTTCAGGAAGGCCACCAGCGGCGCGGGCAAAGGCAGCGGGCTGACCTGCAGGCGCAAGGCCATGGCCTGCCGCGCCGCGATCAGCATGCCGGCCACAACCTGCTCGGTCAACTCCAGCACGCGCAAGGCGTCGCGCGCGGCGATGGTGCCCATGCTGACTTTGTCCTGGTTGTGGCATTCGGTTGAACGCGAGAACACCGAGGCCGGCATGGTTTGCTTCAGGGCCTCGGCCGTCCAGGCCGACACGCTGATCTGCAAAGCCTTCAGGCCATGGTTGATGGCCGCGCGGGGGCCGGTGGCCGCCGACAGGTTGGCGGGCAGGCCATGGTTGAAACGGCTGTCGACCAGCAAGGCCAACTGGCGGTCCAGCAGGTCGGCCACATTGGCCACCACGTTCTTGAGCGTGTCCATGGCCAAGGCGATGTGCCCGCCATAGAAATGCCCGCCGTGCAGCACGCGCTCGCCATCGGGATCGATCAGCGGGTTGTCGTTCGCGCTATTGAGTTCGTTCTCGATCAACTGGCGCAACCAGGGCAAGGCGTCTTCAAGCACACCGATGACGTGGGGCGCGCAGCGCAAGGAATAGCGGTCTTGCAGACGCTGCTCGTTGCGGGCAGGTCGCTCCGACATCAAGTCCTGGCGCAAACGGTTTGATACCTTTTGCGGCCCCGGGTGTGGCTTGAACGAGAACAAGGTCTCGTCGAAGTGGTGCGCGTTGCCATCGCTCGCCCAGACGTTGCAGGCCGTCAGGCGCGTGGCCAGGCGCGCCACCACATCGGCGCGTTGCCAGGCCAGGCAAGCCAGGCCGGTCATCACCGAAGTGCCATTCATCAAGGCCAGCGCTTCCTTGGGACGCAGGCGCAGCGGGCTCAAACCAATGCGGGGCAGGACCTCGGCGGCCGATTGGCGGCGCCCCTCGAACCAAACATCGCGCTCGCCGCACAACACGGCCGCCACGTAGGACAAGGGGGTCAGGTCACCACTGGCGCCCACCGAGCCTTCGGCCGGAATCATGGGCAACACGTCGTGCACCAGCAATTGTTCCAACTGAACCAGCAGGCCCCAGCTCACGCCCGACACCCCCTGACACAAGGACGACAGGCGCGCGGCCAGCACCGACCGCGTCTCTTCAGGCGTCAGGAAACGACCCGCGCCAATGCCATGGTAGGTGTAGAGGTGGTGCGGCAATTCAGCGATCAGCTCGGGCGGGATGATGACCGTGCAGGAATCACCGTAGCCCGTGGTCACGCCATAGACCACGCCATCTTCACGCAAGAGGCGATCCAGAAACGCTGCACCCCGTTCGATGCGATCGCGGAAGGCGCCGTCCTGGCTCAATGCCGCCGAACGCGTGCGCGCGGCCAGGGCCACGACATCGTCAACGCTCAGGCGCTGGCCATCGAAAACCACCGGGACCAGATGATCAGTGGTCATGTGTTCAGTCATGTTGTTGCTCAGGGCTGGGGAGCGCCGCCCCCTGCCGCCAGAATGGGAAAAAATTGAACCACGCCAACGGCGAACGTGCCAGCAGCACCTCCAGCCAATCGGCAAACTGTTGCGCATAAGCTGCCATGGCTTCCTGCCGTGCGCGCCGGGGCAACACCACTTGCTCGGCCAGGCAATGCACCCGCAGCACATAGCCATCGCGGCCCGTCGCATCGGCCTCTCGCACACAAGCCATGGCGTACAACGGGCATTTCAGCAAGGCCGCCAGCACATAAGGGCCCACCGGCCACTGAGCCTGCTCACCCAAAAATTGGGCAGGGACCGTCATGCTTTGCCGCACCGGCACCCGGTCACCCGCGATGGCCACGAACTCACCCAGGGCCACCTTGTCGGCCAACAGCATGGCCGTGGCCGGGTTCACATCGGTGACCTGGATCAGACGCACCTCGCTGTCGGGATGCAATCGCTGCAACATGCGGTTGAAGCGCTCGGCGTGCTGCGTGTGCACCAGCACATTGAGCCGAATGCTCCGGTGGCGCTCGGCGCTGACGCGGCACAACTCCATGCAACCGATGTGCCCAGTGACGATGACCGCACCACGGCCCTGCGCGCTCAAGGCCACCAGGCCCGCTTCACCTTCGACACGCAAAGCGCTTTGTTCGATGGCACCGCTCATGGCCAGCAGCTTGTCGAGGATGGTGTCGGCGAAAGCCAGGAAGTGACGCAAGGTGTCTCGCCAACCCGGCACATGGCCCAAGGTGCCCTTGGACGACTGCAAGTGCTGCAGGTACTCCAGCGACGAGCGTCGGGCATCCGACCGGGTGGCCCAGTAATACACCACCACCGGGTAGAGACAAAGCCGGAACGGCAGGCGCCCCAGCACCCGGTAGATCCAGAACAGCAACTTGATGCCCGCCACGAAGGTGTGTTCACCCAGGCTGGCCCAGTGCGGCACGGCATCGTCCTTGTTGGCCACCCCAATGACGGGCGGCGTCATGAGGCCACCTTGCGCCACAACAGCATCGGCAAACGCAGCAACATGCCCAACAGCAAGCGCGCATGCATGTGCGAGATCAGCACGTTGTCCCACAGCAGCTTGAAGTGCGAGATGCCATCCAGCGGATAGCTCACCCGCGTGGGCAGGCTGATCAAAGGGATGCCACGCCAGTGCAGGCGCACCAGCAACTCGGGATCGAAATCCATGCGCCGCCCCAGGTTGACCTGGTCGATCAGCTGAACGACCGGCGCCAAGGGATAGACGCGGAAGCCGCACATCGAATCGCGGATGTCCAGCGACAAGGTGTTGATCCAGACCCAGATGTGCGTGGCATAGCGCCCGTACAAGCGGCCCTTGGGCACGCTGGCGTCATACACCGGCTCACCACAGACCACGGCTTGCGGCTGCTGGCTGGAAGCGGCCAGGAACCGGGGGATGTCGGCCACATCGTGCTGGCCATCGGCATCGATCTGCAGCGCATGCGTGTAGCCCAAGGCCTGGGCTTGACGAAGGCCCGCCATCATCGCGCCCCCTTTGCCCTGGTTTCGGACCAGGCGCACCAGGTTCATCGCGGCCCCGTGCAAGGTGGCCAACTCATCCAGCACCTGCGCGCAAACTGCATCGCTGCCATCGTCCACCACAACCACGTCCAGCCCCCGGGCACGCACGGCGTCCACCATGAAGCCGATGGTCTGCGGGTGGTTGTAGCAAGGGATCACGGCCACCGCTTTATGCATGGGCAGCCTCACTGGTTTGGTAGGACCAGATGGCACGGCCGCTGGCGTGGTCACGTTGCTCAGTCTCGCCCGCCGCTTGCGAATACAGCTTGAAGGTCAGGCCACACAAGTTGGGGTCAGACAGTTGTGGCTTGAACTGCAAGGCCAGATTCAACGCCGTGCCCGGCTGAACGGGCTGCATGAACTTCAAGGCCTCCAGGCGGACAAAGCGGTCAGGCACTGCAAAGCACGCTTGCCCCAAGGTCAGGGCCCAATGCAGTTGGGCCACGCCCGGCAAGACGGGCGCCACGTCAAAGTGGCCCTCAAACACCGCCAGGTCCGCATGGATGTCCAGGCAGGCCAGGGCCTCGGTCTCACCCCGGGCCTGCCAATGCACCGGAGGCATGTCAGGGCGATGTGGCTCGGCGAACAACGCTGACAGCAAGGACTCGGGCGTCTTGCCTTGCGCATTGATCGGCATCGCATCCACGAAGCGCCAGCGCCGTGGCAAGGCCATGGCTTCCACCACCTGGGCCAGGGATTGGCGCAGCAACTCGCTCAACACACGCCGACCCTGCTCGGCCTGCTCACGGCCCAAAGCCGTGAGTATTGCGACCACCCCCACGCGCGCGCCGATGGCGGTGTCCACCACCAGGGCCTTGGCCTCTTGCACCCAAGGCGTGCTCAACAGGTGCTGCTCGATGGCGCTGAGCGACACCCGCTTTTCTTCGATCTTGACGATGCGGTCCGCACGGCCGAGCAAACGGAAACCGGCATGACCCGCTGGCTGCGCACGATCGCTGGTGAGGTACCAGGCGGCATCGGGCAAGCGCGGCGATTGAACCGACAGGCAGCCTTCGTCCAACCGCCATTGCACATCGGCAAAGGGCTGCCAGGGCTCATCGGCAGTGGCGCATTGACGCCAGGCAATGCCCCCGGTTTCCGAGCTGCCGAACACCTCGATGGGTACCTGGCCCAAGGTGTCGGCCACCGAGCGTGATGCCTCAAAAGGCAGGGGCCCCCCCGATGAAAACACGGCGCGCAAACCTTGCCTGGCCGTTTGCCAATCGAGCTGATCACCCAGGCGCTTGAGGTGCGCGGGCGTGGCCACCAGCACGGCAGGATCGGGGCCCAGGCAGGCCGCCATGTCCTCGGGGTACAGCAAGCGCCGGCTGGAGAAGGGACGCCCAGCCGCCAAGGGCCACAGCACCAGGAACAGCAGGCCATAGATGTGCTGGTGCGACACCGTGGCCCACACCGTGGGCGAGGGCCCGGCCTGGTCCAGCAGGGGACCAAAGGCCAACTCCAGGGCCTCCAGCTCCGAGATCAGCTGGGCGAGCCGCTTCTCGATCGATTCAGGGTGGCCCTGCGAACCGGAGGTGTAGACCTTCATCCGGGCCGCCGCCATGTCGATGGCCAAACGGTGGGTGACCAACTCGTCGGATAAGGGCTGCAATCCTGTCGACAGATCACCCACCAGGGCACAGCCCGCATCGCGCAAAGCCTGCACCGTGCCCGGGCGATCATCGCCCGGCAGCACCACCGTTTTTCCGGCATGCCATGCCGCCAGAACAGCGGCGCCAAAATCGAAAGGATCGTTCAGGTAGATCGCGCATTCCAGCGCTGGCTGGGCGTTGAAAGCCGCTTGCCAGCGCCCCACCTGCCGCGTGAAATCGGCATGGGTCAGGCACCGCTCACCATCGAGCCGGGCCATGATGCGGGACGCATCGGGCGCGCGGCAAGCAAGGTCGGTCAAGGACCACCAGTCAGCCATGGGCGCCTCTTTCCACCACCGTTTTCAGGGCATCAATGCGGCCACGAACGCGTCGACGAACCAACCACTCCACGCCGGCCAGCACCCCCATCAACACATAGGCGATCAGGCCGTTGTACAGCGTCCAGACAGCGTCACTGGCCCACCAAGCCGTGGCCAGCGCCATCAAACCATTCAAGGCAAAAAACACGCACCACACCTGGGTGACGCGCCGGGTGTAGGCCACGGCGACCGGCGGCAGATCGGGGTCGCTCAAGCGCGCCAGCCGCTCGACCGCGCTGGGCGGGTGCACCAGGCTGGCTCCGAACAAGGCCAGCATGAAGGCATTGACCCCCACCGGGTAAAGCTTGAGGGGCATCCAGGCATTGCCGAACCAGGTGAATGCCGCCAACACCAGGGCCGCGGCCACGATGCCCCAGGTTGCGGCGGTGCGCCCAACCCCCAGGCGCACCAGGGCCAAAGCCACCAGCAGCACCGCCAACCAGCGGGGCTCGAAGTGCCCCAGGCACAGGTAGACAATCAGCGGATAGGCCAGCGTCACGACCGCCAGCAACACCCCGCCAAGTCGCTTGTCAAGCATCAACGGTTCCGGCCCCCACCACCAGGGCGTGCAAGGCATCGACCACATCGCTGACGGTGCGCACCATCTTGAAAGCCTCTGGCTGCAGGCGCTGCCCCACCAAAGGCTTGAGCTGCACCATCAGGTCCACCGCATCGATGCTGTCGATGTCCAGGTCATCGCGCAGCTTGGCATCCAGCACGATGCGCTCGGCCTCGATGTCAAAGGTCTCGACCAGGATGGCCTGGATGCGTTGGAAAATTTCGTCTTTGGTCATGGCGAAAGCCCTTGGAAAATTGGAACTCAATCAACGCGTGCGTTGCGCGCTCACGAAAGCGGCCAGTGCCTGAACACTGCCGAAATGGCGGCGAGTCTCTTCAGAATCGGCCGACACGGTCACGCCGTAGCGGCGCTGCAAAGCCAGCCCCAGTTCCAAGGCATCGATGGAGTCCAGCCCCAGGCCCTTGACGAACAATGGCTCGGCGGGGTTGATGTCATCGGCGGTGATGTCTTCCAGCGCCAGGGAAGTGATGATGAGATCCTTGATCTCTTGTTCAAGCGTTTGCGTGTCGGTGGTCACGACGAGTCTCCGTGGCGAAATAGTCGGTCAGGTGTTGGGTCAATCGGCGGGCGGCCAGCGCGTCGCTGGCACAGCTTTCAATGAACGAGGCCACCGGCATGTCATCACGCACCTCGATGCGGAAATGGGGCCGTCGGGGCGGGATGCGCCACCAGGGCACGCCTTTGGCTAGCATCGACTGATCACATTGAATCAGCACAGGGGTCACGTCAACCTCGCCCCGCACCGCCACATTGGACGCGCCTCGTTGCAGCTTGGCCGGAAACCCATCAACCGGCGTGCGCGTGCCTTCAGGAAAGATGATCAGGTTGTTACCGGCGCGCAAGGAGGCGACGCAATCTTCGACCATGCCTGGGCCCGCATTGTTGCAGATGAACCCCGCCGCCATCACCGGGCCACGTGTAAAGGGATTGCCCAGCAGCGCAGCCTTGACCACGCAATCAGCATGCCGGGTGAAAGACATCAGGAACACCACATCGATCAGGGATGGGTGATTGGCCAGCACCAGCAGACCTCGCCGGTCGAGTTTTTCCAACCCGTGAACCTCGTAGGTGAAGATGCCCAGTTGGTGCATCAAGCCGACAAACGCCCGAAAGGCTTGGTGGATGATCCAGCGGGCTGACTCGGAAAGCCGCCGGCGATCGCGCACGAACAGGGACAGGATGGGAAACACCACCACCCACAGCAGCAAACCGCCCACGCCGAAGCAGGTGAAGCTCAATGCGGTGGCGAACAAGCGCCAGGCAT
>CAZKPN010000032.1:36923-39670 GCA_964554655.1 uncultured Aquabacterium sp.
AGGTGAAGCTCAATGCGGTGGCGAACAAGCGCCAGGCATGGTTCAAACGGTTAAACATGGGTACCCCATGACCATTGGGTGTTGATGCGGTCATGGCGAATGAGTGCAGGCCCTTCGCTGGCCACCCGGGCCTGTTGCTGCCGCAGCATGTGCCGCAATACCAGGAGGCCGGCTGGCCAATCAGCGGTTTCAGCCGCCACAGCCTGCGTGGCAGGCCCCAGATCCACACGGACGGCCAGGTGCTCTGAAGCAAGGTGGGCACTGGAAATCGGACGGGCCACTCGCCAGGCCCAGGCGTACTCAGCGCACTGTTCATCCTGGAAAACAGCATAGTCGTCGGGCAGGGGCGCTTCGTAAAAAACCACCAGAACTTCCGGGGCGCCATCTGCCAGCAACGCGACGGCCTCTGTCAGCGCAGCAGCCACGGTGGCACGGCCTGCGGCCACCACGACGGTGTTGTCCATGTGACCTTGTGCGATCGAATACAGGGCGGCAACCGCGTTGTGCACGGATAGGCCGAAGCTGGTGGGCGACAAAGGTTGACCTTGCACCAGATCGCACAGCAACGACAAAGACCGGCTGGCATCACCATAGCGAGAGGCGAACACCATGGGCACGTTCTCGGCCGAGGACTGGCACCAGTAGGCCACTTGGCAGGCCAGGCGCCCCAGCCGGTCCACGCGGCGCCGCATCATGGCGGGCATTTCCAGCAAGGCTGGGACGGCATCAACGGTTTGACCGGGCATGACCGCAGGGCCTTGTGCCCAGGCCAGCCAATCGCTGCGATGGGTCAGTCCAGCGGCATAGGCGGACCATTCAAGAATGACGAATTCGAACTGCACAAATCACCAAATCGCCAGCCGACGGCCCCGCAGAACCGATCGGGCCAGTCACAAAGCGATTTCACGATGCACCAGGCCCCCCTTGACGGACCCCGTTTTCAAACAGGATCTTTACGGTATTTTACGGTAGTCACGTGTTGAAGATCACCTTCATTGGAGGGGGAGGCCCCTGAATTACCGGGCAGAAGTCTGGTCAAACACATCCACGGCGTCGGTGATGAGCCCATCCAGACCCGCCGCCCACAAGAAATCGGCTCGATCAGGGTCGTTGACGGTGTAAGTGAGCGCCTTCAAACCGGCGCCATGTGCCAAGGCGATGGCCCCCCCAGTCCAATGAGGGTGGTGCACCACCACCGCGACACACCCCAGCTCGGAGGCCTCGCTCAACCAAGTCGGCCGCAGCGTCTCCAGCAGCAGCGCCCTGGGAAGATCCGCACCCGCCTTCTGAGCCGCCCGCAGCGCCTCCACGCTGAACGAACTGAGCAACGGCAACACCGCCTGCCCGGTCCACCAGCGGGCTGCTTCGCGCGCCACAACCTCCCCGGTCAGCGTTTCTTGCCCGGGTGAGGGTTTGATCTCCAGGTTCACCCTCAAATCGTTGGCCTGAAGCCACCGGGCCAAGGCCTCCAACCTAAGCAAGGGCTCGCCCGCGTAAGGCGGGCTGTGCCAACTCCCGGCGTCCAGTTTTGACAGTTCGTCCCAGCGCCGCTCGCCTGCCACACCCTGACCCGATGTGGTGCGGTC
Organism: uncultured Aquabacterium sp.; assembly: GCA_964554655.1. Classification (GTDB taxonomy): domain Bacteria; phylum Pseudomonadota; class Gammaproteobacteria; order Burkholderiales; family Burkholderiaceae_C; genus Aquabacterium. The sequence goes on from CAZKPN010000032.1 coordinate 38,510, forward strand.
CAAATTCGAGTCGTGCAGCAGAAAGGGCTCACCATCCGCGCTGAGCTTGACATCGCACTCGAACATGCGAAATCCATGGGCCGCGCCCAGGCGAAATGCCGCCAGGGTGTTTTCAGGGGCCAGCTTGCCGGCGCCCCGGTGCGCAATCCAACGAGGATATGGCCAAGGGGTCAAAAGCGCTTTTGCGGGTGAATTCATAACACCACAGCATAGCGGCCCGGCAACCTTGCCACGGCTGGGAGATCACCTGCTGCGGTAACATCCCCCCTCAGGCGCGAAAACCGTCCGCACCCTGCTTTTCGCACCCATTGCCGCCGTTTTTTACCCCGGCCGCGCCTGGCGCCTCGACATGAACGCACCGCTCCCGCTGACCCAAATACCCCAAACTGCTGCCGAGGCTCACGCCGACGGCGCACCGCGCTTGCGCGAAATCCCCTACAACTACACCTCGTTTTCCGACCGTGAAATCGTGCAGCGCCTGCTGGGCCTGCGCGCCTGGGAACTGCTGAGCCAGTTGCGCACCGAGCGCCAGACCGGCCGCTCCGCCCGCATGCTGTATGAAGTGCTGGGCGACATCTGGGTCGTGCAGCGCAACCCCTACCTGCAAGACGACCTGCTGGACAACCCCAAGCGCCGGGGCCAGTTGATCGACGCCTTGCACCACCGCCTGAGCGAAATCGACAAGCGCCGCACGCCGTCCAGCAACCCGGCTGACGCGAATCGCGACACCCTGGTGGGCGAATTGCTGGTGGCCGCTAGAGCCTGCATCGACCGCTTCGCTTTGAATTTCAAGCATGTGCACGACCTGCGCCAACGTGCCCGCAAGACGCTGGGCAAGGTCACCGCTGGCGACAACATCAAGTTTGATGGCCTGAGCCGCGTCTCGCACGTGACCGACGCCACCGACTGGCGCGTCGAGTACCCCTTCGTCGTGCTGACCCCGGACACCGAAGCAGAAATGGCCGCCCTGGTCAAGGGCTGCGTCGAGCTTGACCTGACCATCATCCCGCGCGGCGGTGGCACCGGCTACACCGGCGGCGCCGTGCCTTTGACCTGGCGCAGCGCGGTCATCAACACCGAAAAACTGGAGCAGATGACCGAGGTCGAGATGGTCAGCCTGCCCGGCGTGGACCACCCCGTGGCCACCGTCTGGACCGGCGC
>CAZKPN010000033.1:0-39572 GCA_964554655.1 uncultured Aquabacterium sp.
CCTGGCAGCTCAGGCGCGAGTTGGGCTCCAGGCCCCAGGCGCGGTCGAGCAGGTCCTCTTCGGTCTCGTCCATTTCGTTCAGGCTGTTGAAGCCCTCGCGCACGATGACGTGGCAGGTGGTGCAGGCCGCACTCATGTCGCAGGCGTGCTCAATGGCGATGTTGTTTTCGAGCAAGGCTTCGCAGACCGAGGTGCCAGGCGCGACGGTGATGCTGGTGCCTTGGGGGCACAACTCGGCATGGGGTAGGATTTTGATGATGGGCATGGCGTCAGACTTGATCGATGGTGCGGCCGGCCAAAGCCTGGCGGATGCCGCGGTTCATGCGTTCGGCAGCAAAGGCTTCGGTGCCATTGGCCAGGGCCTTGATCGAGGCATCCAGGGCATCCACATCGCCCCAGTCGCAGCGCTGGCCCACATTGGCCATGAGCTGATCAATCTCGGTGCGCTGCGGCCCGCTCAAGAGGTCGCCATCAGCCGCCAGCGCGGTGCGCGTGGCCTCCAGCATGCGCTCGGCTTCAACCCGTGCTTCGCGCAGTGAGCGGTCCTTCATGTCGGCTTCGGCCGTGGTGAAGCCTTCGCGCAGCATGTGGGCCACCTGGTCGTCGCTCAAGCCATAGCTGGGCTTGACCACCACCGAGGCCTCGACGCCCGAGTGCTGTTCACGCGCCGTGACGCTGAGCAGACCATCGGCATCGACCTGGAACGTGACGCGGATCCGTGCAGCGCCCGCCACCATGGGCGGGATGCCTCGCAGCTCGAAACGCGCCAGTGAGCGGCAGTGCTCGACCTGCTCGCGCTCGCCTTGCAGCACGTGCACGGCCAAAGCCGTTTGCCCATCCTTGAAGGTGGTGAAGTCTTGCGCCAGTGCGCACGGGATGGGCGTGTTGCGAGGGATGATGCGCTCGACCAGGCCACCCATGGTTTCCAAGCCCAGGGACAGGGGCAGCACGTCCAGCAGCAGGTGATCGCCCTTGTCGTTGTTGCCAGCCAGTTGATTGGCCTGGATGCCGGCACCCAAGGCCACGACCTCGTCAGGGTTCAGGTCCGTCAAGGGTGCTTGGCCAAAGAAAGCGCCCACTGCGTCACGCACGGCCGGCATGCGTGTCGAGCCGCCCACCATGACCACGCCTTTGACTTCATCGGGCTTGACCTTGGCATCGCGCAGCACGCGCTTGACGGCCACCAGCGTGCGGTCGATCAAGGGCTTGGACAACCCTTGCAGGCGTTCGCGGGTGATGCTGGTGGACAGCATGCCGCCCGACAACTTGCAGGACATGTGCGCGTGCCCATCGGTGGACAGCTTCTCCTTGATCGCGCGTGCCGCTACCAGCACCGCGCGCTTGTCCTGCGGCGTGACGGCTTCCATCTGCGCGTCCAGCAAGGCGGCTTCGGCCAAGGCATGGTCGATGTCGTCGCCACCCAAGGCGGAATCACCCCCGGTGGCCACCACCTCGAACACACCGCGACTGAGTTGCAGCAGCGAGATGTCGAAGGTGCCACCGCCCAGGTCGTAGATGGCGTAGAGGCCTTCGGAACGGTTGTCCAGGCCATAGGCGATGGCGGCGGCCGTGGGCTCGTTCAACAGGCGCAGCACGTTCAGGCCGGCCATCTGTGCCGCATCCTTGGTGGCCTGGCGTTGGGCATCGTCAAAGTAGGCGGGCACGGTGATGACCGCGCCAAACAGGTCATCGTTGAAGGTGTCTTCGGCGCGCTGGCGCAAGGTGGCCAGGATCTCGGCCGACACCTCGACGGGCGACTTGACCCCCGCCACCGTGACCACGCCCACCATGCCGGGCTGGTCTTCAAACTGGTAAGGCAGGCTCTTGGCATCGGCCAGGTCGGCCAACTGCCGGCCCATGAACCGCTTGACCGACACGATCGTGTTCTGCGGGTCTTCGGCCTGCTGGGCCAACGCGTCAAAGCCAATCGCACGGCGCGTCTTGCCCTGCGCATCGAGCAGGTAGCGCACGGCCGATGGCAGGATCACGCGGCCTTGTTCATCGGGCAGGCATTCGGCCACGCCGCTGCGCACTGAGGCCACCAGGGAATGCGTGGTGCCCAGGTCAATGCCGACCGCGATGCGGCGCTGGTGTGGATCGGGTGATTGCCCGGGTTCGGAAATTTGCAGCAGGGCCATGGGGATGCGGCTCAGAGGCCGTCTTCGTATCGTTCAAGTCGCAGGTTGATCTCATCGCTCAGGCGATCGATGAACATCAGGGCACGCACTTCAAGTGCGGCTTGCGTGGGGTTGGACTGGGCATCCAGCAATTGGGTGATCCTGGCCAGACGCGCCTGGCGTTGGCCCGAGACCTCGCCCTCCAGCACCTGCACGTCTTCGGCCGAACCGGCTTCTTCCAGGGCCTCGCGCCATTCCATCTGCTGGATCAGGAAGTCCGACGGCATCGCGGTGTTGCTCTCGCTTTGCACCGGCACACCCGCCAGTTCGCACAGGTAGGCGGCGCGCTTGAGCGGATCTTTCAGGCGCTGGTAGGCCTCGTTGACCCGCACGGCCCATTGCATGGCCACGCGCTGCGCGGCGCCACCCTCGGCGGCGAAACGATCAGGGTGCACCTTGGCCTGCAGCGCCTTCCACTGCGCATCGAGCACGGTGCGGTCCAGCGCGAAAGAACGGGGCAAGCCCAGCAAGGTGAAGTCGTCGGCGTCGAGGTTCATGGCAATGCGCTCATCTCACAAAGCAAAACCCCACCACAGGGTGGGGTCGGCGGCCAGGGCGAAAGGCAGGTCAGACGCGGAAGGACTCGCCACAACCACAGCGGTCACGCTCTTTGGGGTTGTTGAACTTGAAGCCTTCGTTCAGGCCTTCGCGCGCGAAGTCCAGCTCGGTGCCATCGATGTAAGGCAGGCTCTTGGGATCGACCAGGATCTTGACGCCCTGGTTCTCGAAGACGATGTCTTCGGGCGCCACTTCGTCGGCGAACTCGATCTTGTAGGCCAGGCCCGAGCAACCCGTGGTCTTGACGCCCAGGCGCACGCCCACGCCCTTGCCGCGGCGGCCCAGGTAGCGGTTGATGTGGCGTGCAGCGGCTTCGGTCAGCGAGACCGACATGCCTTGCGCGCCCGCCTGCGCGGAGGCCATCTCGGGCAAAGGCCCATTACCGGGCCCGCTGGTGCACGAGCCCGAAGCGGTGCTGGCGGCTTGGTCAGGCAGCATGTTTGGCCTTGTAGTCGTTCACGGCGGCTTTGATGGCATCTTCCGCCAGGATTGAGCAGTGGATCTTGACCGGGGGCAACGCCAGCTCTTCGGCGATCTGCGTGTTCTTGATGGTCAGCGCCTCGTCCAGCGTTTTGCCGCGCACCCATTCGGTGACCAGCGAGCTGGACGCGATGGCCGAACCGCAGCCGTAGGTTTTGAAGCGCGCGTCTTCGATCACGCCGGTTTGCGGGTTGACCTTGATCTGCAACTTCATCACATCGCCGCAAGCCGGCGCGCCGACCATGCCGGTGCCCACGGACTCGTCGCCCTTTTCAAAGGCGCCCACGTTGCGGGGGTTTTCGTAGTGGTCAATGACCTTGTCGCTGTATGCCATGGTAGTACTCCAAGAACGAGATGAGCGTAGCGCGTTGACGGGAAGTCAGTGCGCGGCCCATTGAATAGTGCTGATGTCAATGCCGTCTTTGAACATGTCCCACAAGGGGGACAGTTCGCGCAGCTTGGCCACGCGTTCCTTCAAGGTCGACACGGCGTAATCGATTTCTTCTTCGGTCGTGAAACGGCCGATGGTCATGCGCAGCGAGCTGTGCGCCAACTCGTCGCTGCGGCCCAGAGCGCGCAGCACGTAGCTGGGTTCCAGGCTGGCGGACGTGCAGGCCGAGCCCGAAGACACGGCGATGCCCTTGATGCCCATGATCAGCGACTCACCCTCAACGTAGTTGAAGGAGATGTTCAGGTTGTGCGGCACGCGGTGCACCACATCGCCGTTGATGAAGATCTGCTCGATGTCCTGCAGGCCTTTGAGCAGGCGCTGCTGCAAGGCCAGGATGCGCGGCCCTTCAATGTGCATTTCTTCTTTGGCGATGCGGAAGGCTTCGCCCATGCCGACGATCTGGTGCGTGGGCAAAGTGCCCGAGCGCATGCCACGCTCGTGGCCACCGCCGTGCATCTGCGCTTCCAGGCGCACTCGCGGCTTGCGGCGCACGTACAGCGCGCCAATGCCCTTGGGGCCATAGGTTTTGTGCGAGGCCAGGCTCAGCAGATCGACCGGCAGCGTGGCCATGTCGATGTCGACCTTGCCCGTGGCTTGCGCGGCATCGACGTGGAAGATCACACCCTTTTCACGGCACAGGTTGCCCAAGGCGGTGATGTCCTGGATGACGCCGATCTCGTTGTTCACGAACATGACCGAGGCCAGAATGGTGTCGGGGCGGATCGCGGCCTTGAACTTCTCGAAGTCCAGCAGGCCGTTGTCTTCGACGTCCAGGTAGGTGGCTTCAAAGCCCTGGCGCTCCAACTCGCGGAAGGTGTCGAGCACGGCCTTGTGCTCGGTCTTGACCGTGATGATGTGCTTGCCACGGCTTTGGTAGAAATGCGCCGCGCCCTTGATGGCCAGGTTGATGGACTCGGTGGCACCCGAGGTCCACACGATTTCGCGCGGGTCGGCGCCAATCAAGTCAGCCACCTGTTTGCGGGCGTTCTCCACGGCCTCTTCCGCATCCCACCCATAGGCATGGGTGCGGGAGGCGGGGTTGCCGAAGCGCTCGCGCAGCCAGGGGATCATGGCGTCGACCACGCGCGGGTCCACCGGGGTGGTGGCGCCGTAGTCCATGTAGATCGGGAAGTGCGGGGTCATGTCCATAGTGGGGACTCTCGGGAACTCAACTGTGCCGCCCAGATGCCTGCTTGTCGCAGGCCGGGCTGGCAGGTACATCAAAAAAAGCCTGCGATTATCGCCCGGCGACTTATTTCGCGAGCGTGGACCCCAGCGCGAACACCGAGTTGGGGGCCGTGATCTTGATCGGCTTGACCACAGGCTGCGTCGAGATGGCCCGTTTGATGGGCTGGGCTTCAATCGACACACCCTTGGCGAGCTGGTCTTCGACCAATTTGCGCAGGCTGATTGAATCGAGGTACTCGATCATCTTGTTGTTCAGGCTGGTCCACAGATCGTGGGTCATGCAACGGCCACCGTCATCGGCGCCCATGCAGTTTTCCTTGCCGCCACAACCGGTGGCGTCAATGGGTTCATCGACAGCCACGATGATGTCGGCCACGGTGATGTCCTCGGCCTTGCGGCCCAGCGAGTAACCGCCGCCGGGGCCACGGGTGCTTTCAACCAGTTCGTGGCGGCGCAGCTTGCCGAACAACTGCTCAAGGTAAGACAGGGAAATCTGTTGACGCTGGCTGATCGCGGCCAGGGCGACAGGCCCCGTGTGTTCGCGCAGGGCCAGATCGATCATGGCGGTGACGGCAAAACGCCCTTTGGTGGTCAAACGCATGGCTCTTCTCCTTGTGGTCAGAATCTAGACGCCTCAGTCCTGGCCAGGGTAAACCAGAAACGACACCGACCGGGGATGACCGGTTGGCCCGGGGCGTAGTCAATCCCGAGTGAATGAGTCGATTATAGAGAAACCTACTAATTTAGTCAACCAAAGCCTAGGGAAATCCCTTGATTTCTAGGGCCGAGCAGCCATGGCCCGAAGCCTCTGGTGAAGGTGATCGACCAGGCCTTCACACGCCGATTCGACCAGGTCGAGCACGGCCTCGAAACCGTCTGGGCCGCCGTAGTAGGGGTCGCCCACCACCTCACTGCCCAACAGGGGCGAGCGCGCCGGGATGAACTCGGTCAGGCGCCGCAACTTGCTTTGCGCTTCCACGCCAGGACAGTTTTTTTGCAGCGCCGCCAGGTTGTCCCAGTCCATGGCCAGAATCAGGTCGAACTGGTGGAAATCACTTTGTTGCACCTTGCGGGCCCGCAGGTGGTTGAGCTTGTAACCCCGGCGCAGCGCATGCATTTGACTGCGGTCGTCTGGCGGGCTGCCCACGTGCGAGCCGAGCGTGCCGGCGGAATCAACCTCGACCAAGGCATCCAGCCCCGTCTGGAGCAGCTTCTGACGCAGGACCGCCTCGGCGGTGGGCGAACGGCAGATGTTGCCCATGCAAACCATCAGAACACGCAGCTTTGGGCCGCTGGGCGAGGCATCTAAAGAGGCATTCTCAAGGGACACAGTGGGCGAAAAATCAGTCAACAGGATGGGATTGTCGCCCTCTTTGAGGGCCTTCGCACAAGCCGGGACGCTCAATGTGCACGCAAAACGGCCGATATGGCACTCAGGGGCCGTGGGGCTCCGATTGACCACGCCCGATGTTTTCAGCACCGCCCGTCTTGTTTGATGCACCTCAGGGATCCGCGTTGGCGCGACTGATCATGGGTCCGCTCGGGCCTGTGCATGACGGCGTGCGACGCCTGATGCTGACCCTGCCCAGCTACGCGTTCATCGCGATGCTGTTGGTGGCCTGCGCCGCCATGGGTTTCGTTCAGCCTTGGCAATCCACCGTGGTGATTGGCTACAACGTGGTGGGCATCGGGGTGTTCTATGGGCTGGTGCGCAGCGGCATGAGCACCAGGCTGGCCAAAGATTCATCACTGGCCTTTCAACGGGTGCTGTTCAACGCGAGCATGGTGATGCTGGCCTACGCCCTGATCCCGATGGCCCGGGGGCTGGCCCTGCAATGGCTGTGCCTCACGATCCTGTTCGACATGCGGCGGATGAGCCGGGTGCAGGTCCGCCTGGCGGCGGCCAGCGCCTATGCCATGCTGATCGGCACCGTGTTGCTGATCCTGGAATGCTCGCCAGCGTCCATCGACATGGGCGCCGAGTTCGTCAACGTGGCCATGGCCAGTGTCACGCTGTGTGTACTGCTGGTGGTGACGCAGATCGGGCAAGGGGTCAACCAGCACCGCAAACAGCAACAACTTGAGCTGGAGCGCACGGTGGCGCAATTGAATGCGCTGTCAATCCGGGATGGGCTGACGCAGTTGTACAACCGGCGCCATTTCCAGACCTTGCTGGACGATGAGGTGCGGCGCAGCCACCGCTGCCGCCGCCCTTTTTGCGTGGCAATCCTGGACATCGATTTTTTCAAGCGTGTGAACGATCAACACGGCCATGCGATTGGCGATGTGGTGCTGCGCGAGGTGTCGCGCCTCGCTCAAGGCGCCATCGGCCCGACGCATGCCCTGGCCCGCTGGGGTGGCGAGGAGTTCTTGCTGCTGATGCCTGAAACACCGTTGCCAGCGGCCTTGGGCACCCTGGAAGCGGTTCGCCACGCCATCAGCGGACACGACTGGGGCCAGCATGCGCGGGGTCTGCGCGTGACCCTGTCCGCCGGGGCTTGTGAACACGACAATGGCCTTAACTTGAGCCCAACCCTCGAGCGTGCTGACCGGGCGCTGTACCAGGCCAAGCATGGCGGGCGCGATCAGGTCATGGCGGCCAGCGCATGATGGGCCGATGGCTGTCCGACCTGGTCGTGGGCAAGGACCCGCGCATGAAGGCCCGGCTGGGCCTGTGCCTGGTGTCCGTGGTGGTCTATGTTTGCTGGATTGCCGTGCTGCTGGCCTACGCGCTGCCGCGTCAGTTGATGTCGCCAGCGTCAGCGTATTTTTTCGTGGGTTACATCACCGTGGCGCTGTGCGTGTTCTACCCACTGGTGCGCAGCGGCCTCACCCGCACCTGGTCAGACCCTGGCCTGGTGGCCCCTCAGATCCTGTGGGCCAGTGGCGCCATGATCATCAGCTACGCGGTGGCACCGGTGGTGCGTTCGGTCGCATTCCAGACCTTGTGCCTGATCCAGGTGTTCGGTTTTCTGAGCCTTCGGCCCAAGGTGGCCGCCTGGACCGGGGGGCTGACCACCACGATGCTGATCGTGGCGTGGATCGCCATGACCCTGCTGGGTTTGAGTGATGTGGATCCGCGCGCCGAGGCCTTGAAGATCTCGGCCTCCTGCTTCGTGCTGGTGTTGATGACGTTTCAATCGCGCAGCTTCGGGCTGATGCGCGAACGCGCTTTTCATGAGAAGAAATCATTGGCGGCGGCGGCCGAAGCGCTGCGCCGCATCACCATCCATGATGGCTTGACCGGCCTGCACAACCGGTCCCACATGCAAGAACGCCTTGAGGCTGAGGTGCAGCGCGCGCTTTTGAACGGGCACCACTTCTCGGTGGCCTTGATCGACCTGGATCACTTCAAAAGCATCAACGACACGCACGGCCACCCGGTGGGCGACGAGGTGTTGGTGAACTTCGCGCTTCAAGGCTGCTCGGTGCTGCGCGAAACCGATGTCATCGGGCGTTGGGGTGGCGAAGAGTTCCTGGTGCTGATGCCCGAAACCGAGGCCGCCAACCAGGCCCAGATCGCCATGACGCGCCTGCGCGACAAGCTGCGCTCAACGCAGGTGAGCCGCGCCGTGGCTGATCTGCGCGTGCGCTTTTCTTGCGGCGTGGCCACCTGGAGCAGCCAGGACACGATCGCGCAAGTGCTCGAGCGGGCCGACCAGGCCTTGTACCGGGCCAAAGCCAAAGGGCGCGACCGCACCGAACTGGAGCCGCCGCTGACCCTTGGCTCTACTTCTGCCGTCCAGCCTGAATCGGCACAATGTGATCGCTGACCACGGCGCCAAAGGCTTGTTCTTTCAGCAGGCTCAACTGGTCTCTTAAACGCGCGGCCTTTTCGAACTCCAGGTTGCGCGCGTGCTCCAGCATCTGCTTTTCCAGTTGCTTGATGCGCTTGCCCAGGTCTTTCTCGTTCAAGGCGGGCGCATCGGCCATCGAGGCTGTCAAGGCTTCGGCGGCACGCAGGTCGTCCTTGGCCGCGTTGGACATCACCCCATCGATCATGTCCTTGACCTTCTTGTTGACGGTCTTGGGCGTGATGCCATTCAACACGTTGTGCTCGATCTGTTTATTGCGACGCCGCTCGGTCTCGCCCATGGCCTTGCGCATGGATTCGGTGACCTTGTCGGCGTAGAGGATGGCATGGCCATTCTGGTTGCGCGCGGCTCGGCCAATGGTCTGGATCAGGCTGCGTTCTGATCGCAAGAAGCCTTCCTTGTCGGCGTCCAGAATCGCCACCAGTGACACCTCGGGGATGTCCAGGCCTTCGCGCAACAGGTTGATGCCGACCAGCACATCGAAGGTGCCCAGGCGCAGGTCGCGCAAGATTTCAACGCGCTCAACGGTGTCGATGTCGGAGTGCAGGTAGCGCACCTTCACGCCGTTGTCGGCCAGGTAGTCGGTGAGCTGCTCGGACATGCGCTTGGTCAATGTCGTGATCAGCACACGCTCGTTTTTCTCGACGCGGATGCGGATCTCTTGAAGCACATCATCGACCTGGTGCACGGCGGGGCGCACCTCCACCATGGGATCGACCAGGCCTGTGGGCCGCACCACCTGCTCCACCACCTGGCCCGTGTGCGCTGCTTCATAAGCGGCAGGCGTGGCCGACACGAACACCACCTGGCGCATCTTGGTCTCGAACTCTTCCAGCTTCAAGGGCCGGTTGTCCAGCGCCGAGGGCAGGCGAAAGCCGTATTCAACCAAGGTGGTCTTGCGCGAGCGGTCGCCGTTGTACATGGCGCTGAGCTGGCCGATCATCACGTGGCTCTCGTCCAGGAACATCAGCGCATCGGGCGGCAGGTAGTCCACCAACGTGGGCGGAGGATCACCCGGGTTGGCGCCCGACAAATGCCGCGAGTAGTTCTCGATGCCTTTGCAGTGGCCGATCTCCTGCAGCATCTCCAGATCAAACTTGGTGCGCTGCTCCACGCGCTGCGCCTCGACCAGCTTGCCCATGCCGACAAGCTCTTTCACCCGGCCATTCAACTCGTGCTTGATGGCCTCGATGGCGACCAGCACGCGCTCGCGCGGCGTCACGTAGTGGCTGCTAGGGTAGATGGTGAAGCGCGGGATCTTCTGGCGCACGCGGCCGGTGAGCGGGTCAAACAACTGGATGGAATCGATCTCGTCGTCGAACAACTCCAGCCGCACGGCCAGCTCGGAATGCTCGGCCGGGAACACATCGATGGTGTCGCCCCGCACGCGGAAGGTGCCGCGTGAAAAGTCAGCGTCGTTGCGCTTGTACTGCATGCGGATCAGCTGGGCGATCACGTCACGCTGGCCGACCTTGTCGCCCACGCGCGCCATCAGCACCATCTGCATGTAGTCCTCGGGCTTGCCGATGCCGTAGATGGCCGACACGGTGGCCACGATGACCACATCACGCCGCTCCAATAGGCTCTTGGTGGCGCTCAGGCGCATCTGCTCGATGGCCTCGTTGATGGCGCTGTCCTTTTCGATGAAGAGGTCGCGCTGCGGCACGTAGGCCTCGGGCTGGTAGTAGTCGTAGTAGCTGACGAAGTACTCGACCGCGTTGTTGGGGAAGAACTCGCGGAACTCGGAATACAACTGCGCTGCCAGGGTTTTGTTGGGCGCGAACACAATGGCGGGGCGCCCCTGCCGGGCAATCACATTGGCCATGGTGAAGGTTTTGCCCGAGCCGGTCACGCCCAGCAGGGTCTGGTAGGCCAGCCCGTCTTGCACGCCTTCGCACAGCAAATCGATGGCGGTGGGCTGATCCCCCGCGGGCGGATAGGGTTGATAGAGCTGGAAAGGCGAGTCGGGAAAACTCACGAATTGGCCTGTTTGCTCAGTGCCAGCGGCTTCTTTGGGCGCCGTAGCGGCAAGAGAAATATCAATCAGATCTGACATGAGGGGCGCAGGTCGATAAAATAATGGGTTTGCCCGAGTCGCCGAACGCGTCGAGCCTCGTGGTGTGTACTGGTTTCAGCTTATCCCAACCGATCAAGGACTGCTTGCATGGCCTCGCTATTCGCCACCGTTGAAATGGCCCCCCGGGACCCGATCCTGGGCCTGAACGAACAATTCAACGCCGACCCCAATCCCGCCAAGGTGAACCTGGGCGTGGGCGTGTACACCGACGACCAGGGCAAGTTGCCCCTGCTGAAATGCGTGGCCGCCGCCGAGCAGCAAATGCAGGAAGCGCCCAAGCCCCGTGGCTACCTGCCCATCGAAGGCATCGCCGCCTACGACAAGGCCGTGCAAGCGCTGGTGTTTGGCGCCGAGCACGCCGCCGTCAAGGCAGGCCGCATTTCCACCGCGCAAGCCATTGGCGGCACGGGTGGCCTGAAGCTGGGTGCTGACTTTTTGAAGCGCCTGAACCCCGATGCGCAGGTGTTGATCTCTGACCCCAGCTGGGAAAACCACCGCGCGCTGTTCGAAAGCGCCGGGTTCAAAGTGGGCACCTACCCGTATTACGACGCTGAAAAGAAGGGCGTCAACTTCGATGGCCTGCTGTCCACCTTGAAGGCCGCCGCCGCCGGCACCATCATCGTGCTGCACGCCTGCTGCCACAACCCGACCGGCTACGACCTGGACGACGCCCAGTGGGAGCAGATCATCGGCGCCGTGAAAGAACGCGGCCTGGTGCCCTTCCTGGACATGGCCTACCAGGGCTTTGGCAACGGCATCGCTGAAGACGGCAAGGTCGTCATCAAGTTCCTGGACGCCGGCCTGAACATCTTCGTGTCGACCAGCTTCTCCAAGAGCTTCTCGCTGTATGGCGAGCGCGTCGGCGCCTTGAGCATCGTCAGCGAATCGGCCGAGGAAGCCGCCCGCGTGCTGAGCCAGCTCAAGCGCGTGATCCGCACCAATTACTCCAACCCGCCCACGCACGGCGCGCAAGTGGTGGCCGTGGTGTTGACCACGCCTGCCCTGCGAACGATGTGGGAAGACGAGCTGGCCGGCATGCGCGACCGCATCAAGCTGATGCGCGGCGCGCTGGTCGATGAATTGAAGGCCGCCGGCGTGAGCGATGACCTGAGCTTCATCACCCGCCAGAAGGGCATGTTCAGCTATTCAGGCCTGAACGCCACCCAAATGCAGCGCCTGCGTTCGGAGTTCGGCATCTACGGTGTGGACTCGGGCCGCATCTGCGTGGCCGCGCTGAACAACGGCAACATCAAGGCCGTGGCGGCGGCGATCAAGGCTGTGCTGTAAAGCGCCTTGACAATTGATGGCATGACAAAGGGGGCTGGAAAGCCCCCTTTTTTGTGGCCCGGCGAAAACCGGATCAACCCAGCTTGATGATCTTGGCCACCGAAGGCACACCCGCTGCGTTGAACACGAACAACATGTAGTACCCGGGTGGCGCGACATTGGCCGACGTGGGCACCTGGATGGTCAGGTTGGTGCCGGAAGCGGTGTAGCCCAGCTCCATGAAGCGTTGGTCAAAATCCACCGTGTGCGTGGCCGAACCCGTTTTGACCAGGGTGACACGGCTAATACCGGTCACGTCGGTGGTGGCCGCGATGCTGGCGCCCCAGGTGGTTGCGGTGGGCGCCGACTGGATGACCGGGCGCACGGCCAGGGAACTGCCCGCCTTGTACAGGTAAGGTGGCGTGTAAATTTCGGCATTCAGGTTGGTGGCCGGGCCCGGCGCCCCACCGCCGGCCGTCAACACCGTGGCATCGGGCAAGAGCAAGGACGCCGAGTGGTACAGGCGCATCTTGCTGGCGGTGGCGGCCACCGTCCAGGCCTTGGTGGTCGGGTTCCAGATCTTGGCCTGGTAGGCCACGCCGTTGGCGATGTTGTCCACCATCGAGCCACCATTGACGAACACTTGCCCGTTGGCCAGCACCGTGGCCGAGCCATGGAAGCGGTCCTGCCCCACACCCGTGACCTTGGTGGACGTGGGCGTGGCGCCATTGATGTCAACGATCACCGCCTTGTTGAACTTGCGGAACGCCAGAATCTTGCCTGGGGCGTACATCACGCTGGGCAGGTAGACATCGCCCTCGGTCAACCTGAGCGGCGTGGCGGCCAACGATCCATTGCCACTGGGATCCACGTAATAAGTGCCACCCCAGATGGTGGCGACGAACACCTTGCCGTTGGGCGCCTGCCAGGCGCGGGGGTAGCTCCAATTGCGCAAGCCGTAGGCATCATCGCTGGTGGCGCCGTTCAGCGTGCTCCAACCCTCGGTCTCGGAATAGAGCTCAGGCGTGGGCACCGGGGTGTCCGGGTCAGCGCGCCCGCCCAGCACCAGCACCTTGCCATTGGCCAAGGTGACCACCGTGGGGTACCAGCGCAAAGCACTCATGCGCTGAGGCGCGGCGTACATGGCGTTGTAGCGGTAGTCAAAGAAGTTGACGTCATCCGCCGAGTAGTTGCGCACGCCCTTGATCGTGCGGTCTCCACCGGTCAGCAGAACCGCGCCACTGGAGGGCACGATGATTTGCGCATTGCAAAAAAGGTCCGTGCCTGTGGTGTTGGGCAGCATCAGGTGCGAGGCCGTGCCAGTGCCCTTGCTGGGGTCCCAGATGTCGTAGTTGAACTGCCCGGTCTGCACGCCTTTGGCATCGGTGCCATAGCTCATCACACGCCCGTCGGGGAGCAGCACCACGTGAATGGGGATCAGCGGCCAACTGGCCACGGCACCGAAAGTGCCTTTGAGGTAGGCGTCGGTCGGGATCGAGCCGGTGTTGGTGCCAGGCGTGGTGGTGCCGCCGCCGCCCCCACCGAGCAATTTGAGCAAGTCCTCAAAAAACCCGGCTTGGCTGGTGGTGGGCAAAACGCCCAAAGCGGTCAGCAACAGTGCTGAGCAGGCGTGCAAAGCCTTCCTTTTTAAAAAGGGCCGTTTTGAAGCGGACGCGCGCGAAAATGGACCGGTCATGAAGGGTTCTCCCCGATGTGTAACCAAATCTAGCACGCGGTTTCTTTTGGTCATCCCCCATCAAGGGGGGCAGCACCCCCCGGAATTACGGGGTGGACGTGCACTTGTTGTGCTTCTTGGAAAAGCGCACTCGGTGCAAAGATGATCAAAGTCGTCTATGCTGCACCGCACAATGCGCCCAAAAGGTGCGTTTTCCGAGGTCGCGATAAACAGGCTCGTACTGCACAACAGAGGTCGCCCATGCTCTATCAAATTTTCGAAACCAACCGCGCCTGGATCAGCCCGTTCTCCGAGTTCGCCAGCGCCGCGTCCAAGCTCTACAGCAACCCCATGTCTCCCTTTGCCCAAGTGCCTCAGGCGCAGCGGGTGTCGGCAGGCTTCGATTTGGTGCATCGCCTCACCAAGGAATACGAAAAGCCCGAGTTCGGCATCAACAAGGTCATGGTGGATGGCACCGATGTGGTGATCCAGGAGCAAGTGGTCGTGGCCAAGCCCTTCTGCCGCCTGCTGCGCTTCAAACGTTTCACCGACAACGCCAAGCTGCTGGGCACCATGCGTGACCAGCCCTCTGTGCTGGTTGTGGCACCCCTGTCTGGCCACCACTCCACGCTGCTGCGCGATACCGTCAAGACGCTGCTGCAAGACCACAAGGTTTACATCACCGACTGGGTCGACGCCCGCATGGTGCCGGTCGATGAAGGCGCCTTCCACCTGGACGACTACGTCAACTACGTGCAGGAGTTCATCCGCACCTTGGGGCCGGACGTTCACGTCATCTCCGTGTGTCAGCCGACGGTGCCGGTGCTGGCCGCCGTTTCGCTGATGGCCAGCCGTGGCGAGCAAACCCCGCTGACCATGACCATGATGGGCGGCCCGATTGACGCGCGCAAATCGCCCACGGCCGTCAACAACCTGGCCATGAACAAGAGCTTCGAGTGGTTCGAGTCGAACGTGATTTACCGCGTGCCGACCAACTACCCGGGCGCCACCCGCCGCGTGTACCCAGGCTTCTTGCAGCACACCGGTTTCGTGGCAATGAACCCCGACCGCCACCGCGAGTCGCACTACGACTACTTCCTGGATCTGATGCGCGGCGATGACGACAGCGCCGAAGCTCACCGCGTGTTCTACGACGAGTACAACGCCGTGCTGGACATGCCCGCCGAGTACTACCTGGACACCATTCGCATCGTCTTCCAGGACTTCGCACTGGTCAACGGCACCTGGGAGGTTCGCAATCCCGAGGGCGTGCCCGAGCTGGTCAAACCCGCTGACATCAAGACCACCTCTCTGCTGACGGTGGAAGGCGAGCTGGACGACATCTCTGGCGCAGGCCAGACTGAAGCGGCCCACGATCTGTGCTCCGGCATCCCGGCGTCGCGCCAGAAGCACTACACCGTGGAGGGCGCTGGCCACTACGGCATCTTTGCCGGTCGCCGCTGGCGCGAGATGGTCTACCCGGAAATCCGCAGCTTCATCTCGGCCAACAACAAGGCGGCCAAGGTCAAGAAAGCGGCATGACGTAGACTGCGGCGCCATGTTGGACGCCGCCCTGATCAATGCCCTTTTGCCGCAGACGCAATGCACGCGCTGCGGCTTTCCCGATTGCGCAAGCTACGCGCAGGCCATCGTGGCGGGCGAAGCCGGCATCAACCAATGCCCACCCGGTGGAGAAGCCGGCGTGCAACGGCTGGCCCAGGCCACGGGCCTGCCCGCCCTGCCCCTGAGCGATGACCATGGCCTTGAAGGCCCACGCTTTCTGGCCGTGATCGACGAGAACTGGTGCATTGGCTGCACCTTGTGCATCAAGGCCTGCCCGGTCGACTGCATCATCGGGGCCGCCAAACAAATGCACACGGTGATCGAAGACCTTTGCACCGGCTGCGAGTTGTGCATCCCCGCTTGCCCAGTGGACTGCATTTCCCTGGTGCCCGCCACCGATGTCCAGCCCCCACCGACCGGCTGGGCCGCCTGGAGCGCGCCGCTGGCCCAGCAAGCCCAAGGCCGCCACGAGTTTCACCTGCGGCGTATTGAACAAGCCAAACACGACAACGATGCCCGCCTGCAGGCCAAGGCCGAGCGCAAACTGGCCAACCTGGCCGAGGAATCGCGCCTGACCGACCCGGCCCAATTGGACGAAAAGCGGTCGGTGATTGAAGCGGCGCTGGCCAGAGCCAGAGCGCGTCGCAATGCTGGCGCCTGACCTGAAAAATCCGCACGGCGGCGGGGCCAATGGCTGCATCAATTGTTCGCACTCAGATTAACGCTGTCTGGCAATTGCGACGCTTATTGCCGAAATGAGAGCTGGTTTCCCCCCATTCAAGGGTCATCCGCATGTCACAGTTGGCCCGCAAAATGCATCCTCACGAAATGGGCAGCGCTTGCGCCGTTGTCCATGTTGTGGAGATTGAACTATGCGCGCCTTGATGAACCTTGCCATTGAACCTGCCCTGCACCTCTTTGAGGTGTCGGCGTTGGTGATCCTGAGCCCCACCTCGCAACAAGCGGTCATCCGCGTGTTGAAGGTTTTGGCCGACACGCCCATGGGCGCGGTCAAGATCGTGCGTGACCGCTACCCCAAGTCGCGTGCTCACCAGGTGATCTCGCGTCACAACCTGCCGGACAACCTGTCTTTCGCTTGACGATGGGCAAGGGCTAGGCAGGCCCTTGAAACAAACCGATTCGTTCCCAGTTATGCTGTTGCGTCGATGCGGTATTCGCGTCGGCATTTCATACCAGGCTGAGGAAAGAATTGCGATGACTGCTCCTTCACCCCGTCGCTGGCTGAGCGTTTTGGCCACCGCCACGATTGTCGTGTCCCTCTCGGGCTGCGGCTACAACGAATTCCAGGCCCTGGACGAACAAAGCAAATCGGCGTGGTCCGAAGTGCTGAACCAGTACCAGCGCCGGGCCGACCTCATCCCCAACATCGTCAGCACCGTCAAGGGTGAAGCCAGCTTTGAGCAGGACACGCTGACCAAGGTGGTTGAAGCCCGCGCCAAGGCCACCAGCATCCAGGCCACGCCCGAGTTGGTCAACGACCCGGCTGCTTTTCAGAAATTCCAGGCGGCCCAAGGTGAGTTGTCGGGCGCGCTGTCGCGCCTGCTGGTCGTCACTGAGAACTACCCCAACCTGAAGGCCAACCAGGGCTTCCAGGATCTGCGCGTGCAACTGGAAGGCACTGAAAACCGCATCACCGTGGCCCGCAACCGGTACATCAAGACCGTGCAGGACTACAACATCAAGGTGCGCAGCTTTCCCACCAACCTGACGGCCAAGGTCTTCAGCTACGACGCCAAGCCCAGCTTCACGGTGCAGAACGAGGCGCAGATTTCATCGCCCCCCGTGGTCGATTTCAACACCAAGAAGTGATCGGCGCCCCATCGTGAGGCGCACGCTGTCCTGGCCGGCCTGGCTGCACCACTGGACACTGGCCGGCCTGACCACGCTGATGCTGTTGGTCGCCGGACTGCCGGCATTCGCGGCCGACGATGGGGGCATTCAACCCGTGCCCGTGCTCAGTGGCCGGGTCATCGACCAGACCGGCACCTTGACCGAAGCCCAGCGCGTGGCGTTGGATGCCAAACTGGCCGGCGTCGAAAACCGGCTGGGCACGCAGATGGTGGTGCTGATGGTGCCGTCCACCCAACCCGAGGACATCGCCGCTTACGCACAGCGGGTGGGTGATGCCTGGAAGATCGGGCGCCGTGAGGTGGGCGATGGCCTGTTGCTGGTGGTGGCCAAGAACGACCGCCGTGTGCGCATCGAGGTGGCCAAGACCCTGGAGGGCGCCATCCCCGACCTGGCCGCCAAGCAGATCATCACCCGGGCCATCACGCCGGCCTTCAAGGCCGGCGACTACGCAGGAGGCTTGAATCTGGCCATTGATCAATTGGCAGCGCGCGCGCAAGGCGAGAACCTGCCACTGCCAGCCGAATCCCAAGCTTCGTCGGCAGAAAACCCGGGCTTTCAATGGAACGACCTGGGCGTGTTCCTGTTCGTGGGCGTCCCCGTGGTTGGCGCCTTGCTGACCTCAGTGCTCGGCCGCAAGGCCGGCTCGTTGACCTCGGGCCTGGTCGTGGGTGGGCTGGGCTGGCTGGTGACCACCAGCACGCTGATCGCCCTGGGCGTGGGCCTGGCCTCGGCCCTGGTCGTGGCCGCCATGGCCAGCGGATCCCGAGGACGCGGAGGGCCCTTCATGGGCGGTGGCGGCTTCGGTGGAGGAGGATTCGGCGGTGGGGGTGGAGGCGGTGGCTTTTCATCCGGTGGCGGTGGCGACTTTGGTGGTGGAGGTGCGTCCGGTGACTGGTGAATCCGGGGTTTCGGCCCACCCTCTTCTGCGCTGGCCAAGGCACCTCTGGACCGACGAGGCCGATGTGCGTCGCCAGTTGGGCGCGGCCGGCCTGAACCGCCTGCAGGCGCAAGTGCGTGCCAGCGAAGTGCAACACTTGGGCGAATTGCGCTTGTGCATCGAAGGCGGCCTGAGTTGGCAGGACTTGAAAGACGGGCAAACCGCCCGATCACGCGCTCTGCATCTTTTCAGCACCTTGCGCGTGTGGGACACCGAGCACAACAACGGCGTGCTGATTTACCTGCTGTTGGCCGACCACCGCATCGAGATCCTGGCCGACCGAGGCATCATGGCCCGTGCAGGCCATCAACCGTGGGCCCACATCGCCCAGCAGTTGGCGGTCAGCCTGCACAACGGTCAATTTGAACAAGGCCTGAGTCACGCCATCGAGGCCGTCACGCAATTGCTGGCGGCTCACTTCCCGGCTGATCCCGACCGTGACAATCCCAACGAGCTGCCGGACAAGGTCGTGGTGATCTAGGCACGGCCCATCTTGCGCTGGACGCTAGACTGGCGCCATGAAAGTCGCCGACATCGCCCCCTTCTTCGCCACGCTGCAAGCCGCCAACCCCGAGCCTGAAACCGAGCTGAACTACAGCACGCCTTTTGAGTTGCTGGCCGCCGTGCTGCTGTCGGCCCAGGCCACCGATGTGGGCGTGAACAAGGCCACTCAGAAGCTGTTCCCGGTGGCCAACACGCCGCAAAAAATCCTGGCTCTGGGCTTTGAAGGGCTGTGCGAGTACATCAAGACCATCGGCCTGTACCGCAGCAAGGCCAAACACCTGCTGTTGACCTGCCAGATGCTCATCGACCTGCACGGGGGTGAGGTGCCGCGCAGCCGCGAGGCCCTGGAAGCCCTGCCTGGCGTGGGCCGAAAAACGGCCAATGTGGTGTTGAACGTGGCCTTTGGCGAACACACTCTGGCGGTGGACACACACATCTTTCGCATGGGCAACCGCACGGGCTTGGCCCCAGGCAAGACGCCGTTGGCGGTGGAGCTGAAATTGCTCAAGCGGGTGCCACCGCAGTACCTGCGGCACGCCCACCATTGGCTGATCCTGCACGGGCGTTATGTGTGCCAAGCGCGCAAGCCACGTTGCTGGGAATGCAGCGTGGCCCGCTACTGCTCGTTCAAGCCCAAGACGCCAGCACCAGAGTCTTGATCAGCATTGGCGTCAGGCCGTTTGGCCGCGCCGGCGAGCAGTGACTCCTGCGATCAGCAAGCCGACCAGCGCCAGTCCGGCCGTGCCGGGTTCAGGCACGGCAGCGGCCATGGACTGCCCCAAGGCCAGGTGCAGCCTGGCGGTGGGGTGAACACCATCCCACAACGTGTACAGATCCGGGTTGGTGCACAAAGTACCACCCGATCCGGTGTAACCGCCGGTCCAGCAAGAAGCGCTGGCCGTGCCTCCATCGGCCAGGACGGCATCACGGGCGGTGTTCAGGGAGGGATTGGGGTCAAAGACGCGGATGGTGGCGCCACTCAGGTTGCCCTGCAGACCTTGCAAGGCAGACGCCAGGTTGGTGTTGAAGAACACCGACAAGGCGTGGGCCTGCGCTTGCGCCGTCGGGCCACCATTGATGGCGTCCAGCGTGCTGGACAAGTCAGGCAGCAGGGGCACGAAGAAGTCCCGCGCGCCCGCGCCGTAGAGCTGGCGGACCTGGCCGGTCAGGTTGGCAATGGCCGGGGCCACCGCCGCCAGTTTGTCGGTGGCCGAGAAGAAGTCATTGCCACCACCCCACAAGAAATACAGGGCCGAGGCATCGGCCGTTTTGTTGGCCGCGCTCAAGCTGGTGGTGAACTGATCAACCTCGTTCTGGATGCCGGGCAGTCCGGGAATGCCAGCGCGGTTGCTGGTGCCGGTGAGCGCACCACCAAAGGCATAGTCCACCAGGTTGATGCCCAGCGTTTGCGCCATCACCTCAACCGCCACCGGGCCATTGCTGAAGCGACCGTTCCAGTAGGGCGAGGTGGGTATGCCAAAACCCAGGCCCGCCTTGGTGGCCGCAAAGACATTGCCGTTGTCCGACAGGCTGTCGCCAAAAGCCACGATCTGGCTGTAGGCCGCGTTCGCCGAGGTGAAGGGCGATGCCATCAGGACGATCGCCGCGCCAATCGAAGTGAGTGCTGTGTTGAAACGCATGGTTTGAATCCTCGGTGATTTTTGAATGATGAAAACTCAAACTTTATCTCAAGCCAGCCCCAGGCCCTCGCGCACCGTGGGGCAGCGCAGCGTCACCCTCAACTCCGCATGCAGGCGGTGGTTGTCCAAGCGCCGGGACTCACTCAAGAAAGACATCTGCATGGGCGACATGACCAGCGTGGCCTCGGCCCGGCTCAAGCGCGGCGGGCGCGGCAAGCCGCACAGGTCGGCCACCAGGTCGAAGTAGTCTCCCATCAGCAGGGTCTGGTCATCGCTGGCGTGCACGACGCGGCCAGGGCGACCCCGCCACAGCGCCGCCACGCAGGCACGCGCCAGGTCATCGGCCTGGATGTGGTTGGTGAAGACATCGTCCTCACGCGTCAACACGGGTGAGCCTTTGAGCACACGGTCGCGGGGATGGCCGCCCTCGCGGTCCACCGCGTAGATGCCGGGAATGCGCAGGATGCTGGCACGCACGCCCGCCCGGCGGCCCCACCAGCGCACCAGGGCTTCCGCATGGACACGGCGCTGCGCGCGGGGCGTGGCGGGCGCCACGGTGCGGGTTTCATTGAAGTGGGCACCTCCCGCGTTGCCATAGACCCCGGTGGTGCTGCCATACACCAGGCTGCGCACCCGGCCGCGTCGGGACAAGGCCTGCAGCAAGTGGCGCGTGCGCGCGTCCTCGCTGCCTTGACCCGGAGGCGGCGCCAGGTGCACCACCCGTGTTGCCAGCCCGGCCAACCTCGCCAAGGTCGCCGGCTGATCCAGATTGCCCAGCAACGGCACCAGGCCGGCTTGGCGCAGAACCTGTGCGCGCTCAGGCTGCGAGGTCAGGGCCAGCACGCGGCAACGCGGCAACAACTCGCGCGCCACGCGCAAGCCGACATCGCCGCAGCCCACGATCAGCACACGGGTCTGGCGAAAGCGGGCGGGGCGGCTGATCGAAGGAGTGGGCATGGGCGGCTGAGGGACAATGGGAAGTGATTTTGACCGCAGTGGAGCGCGTTTTGAGCTTTTCCGTGACCATCCTGCCCAGTGGGCGCCAATTCTTGATGCAACGCGACGAGACCGTGCTGAGCGCGGCCATCAGCGACAACGTCGGCCTGCCCTATGGCTGCAAGGACGGCGCCTGCGGCTCGTGCAAATGCAAACTGCTCGAAGGCCGCGTGATCCACGGCGTGCACCAGGCCAAGGCCTTGAGCGATGCAGAAGAAGCCACCGGCTGGATGCTGACCTGCTGCGCCACCCCGCAGACCGATCTGGTGATCGAATCACGACAGGTGGTGTCTGCTGGCGACTTCCCGATCCAGAAAATGCCCACCCGCGTCATCAGCCTGACCTTGGTCGCGCCAGACGTGATGGTGATGCGCCTGCAACTGCCCACCAACAACACCTTTGGTTTCCGCGCCGGGCAATACATCGAATTCATCCTGAAGGACGGCAGCCGACGCAGCTACTCCATGGCCAACGCGCTGAGCACCGCGACCACCCCGGTGGAAGGCGCCGCCCCCATCACCAGCATCGAGCTGCACCTGCGCCACATGCCCGGCGGCAAGTTCACCGACCAGGTGTTCGGCACGATGAAGGAGAAAGAGATCCTGCGCATCGAGGGCCCCTACGGCACCTTCTTCTTGCGTGAAGACTCCGACAAGCCCATCGTGCTGCTGGCCTCGGGCACAGGCTTCGCGCCCATCAAGGCCATCATCGAGCACATGCGCGCCAAGGACATCACCCGGCCCACGGTGCTGTATTGGGGTTGCCGCAGCCGCGCCGACCTGTACCTGAACGACTGGATCGAACAAGCTGCGACCGAGCTGCCCTGGTTGACCTATGTGCCGGTGCTGTCCGAGCCCAAAGCGGGTGACGACTGGGCGGGCCGCGTGGGCTTGGTGCACCACGCCGTCATGGACGACCTGCCCGACCTGTCAGGCCACGAGGTCTATGCCTGTGGCGCGCCGGTGATGGTGCAGGTGGCCCAGCGCGACTTCGTGAACCTGCATGGCCTGCCAGCAGAGTTCTTCTTCGCCGATGCCTTCACCAGCGAGGCCGACAAGGCTCACAACCCCAAGTAAGCGGCCTGCACCTGCGGGTCGTTCAACAGGCTTTGCGCGGGGCCTTCCAGCACCAGTTCGCCCGAGTCCATGACGTAGGCGCGGTGGGCGATCTCCAGCGCGCGGTGGGCGTTCTGCTCGACCAGCAACACCGTCACGCCTTGCTTGGCGATGTCGGCGATGACCTCGAAGATCTTGTCGACCATCAGCGGTGCCAGGCCCATGGAGGGCTCGTCCAGCAGCAGGAGCTTGGGGCGCGCCAGCAGGGCCCGGCCCATGGCCAGCATCTGCTGCTCGCCGCCCGACAAGGTGCCGGCCAACTGGCGATGCCGCTCTTTCAAACGCGGGAAGCGTTGGTAGACGGACTCCATGTCGGCATTGACTTCGCGGTCGCGGCGCAGGTAGGCGCCCATGCGCAGGTTCTCGTCGATGGTCATGCGCGTGAAGATGCCGCGCCCCTCGGGCACCATGACCAGGCCTTGGGCGACCAGGTCCCAGGCGCCCTGCCCCTTGAGGCTGCGGCCCTGGTAAAGCACCTCGCCCGATTGCGGCGCCAGCAAGCCGCAGATGGCTTTCAAGGTGGTGGTCTTGCCCGCGCCATTGGCGCCGATCAGGCTGACCAGCTCGCCTTCCTGCAAATGCAGGTTCAAACCCTTGACGGCCTGGATGCCGCCATAGGCCACGCTCAATTGGCGCAGGTCCAGCAAGGCGCTCATGCCGGTGCTCCGTGGTGGGTGGCCGCCGTGCCCAGGTAGGCTTCGATCACGGCCGGATCGCACTGCACTTCAGCGGGCGTGCCGCAGGCGATCAACTTGCCCTGGTCCAGCACCGTCACACAATCGCACAAGCCCATCACCAGCTTCACATCGTGTTCGATCAACAGGATGGCGCGGCCCTGGGCCTGGATGCGGCGGATCAGCTCGCGCAGTTGCAGCTTCTCGGTGGCGTTCATGCCCGCAGCGGGTTCGTCCAGCGCCAACAGGCGCGGCTCGGTGGCCAGCGCGCGGGCAATCTCCAGGCGGCGTTGATCGCCATAGCTCAAGGTGTGGGCCGTTTGGTTGGCCACGGCGCCCAGGCCCACGAACTCCAGCAAGGCCTGGGCATCGCGGGTGATGCTCGCCTCTTCGCGCACGAAGGCGGGCGTGCGCAACACGGCCTGCCACCAACCCACCGTGGTCCGCACGTGGCGGCCAACGCGGACGTTGTCCAGCGCCGTCATGTGGGCGAACAGGCGGATGTTCTGAAACGTGCGCGCGATGCCCGCCTTGGCCACCTTGTGGACCACCGTGGGCTTGTAGCGCCGCCCCGCCAGTTCGAACTGGCCTTGGTCCGACGGCACCAGGCCCGTGATGACGTTGAAGAAGGTGGTCTTGCCCGCGCCATTGGGGCCGATCAGGCCGTGCACCTGGCCGGGCTGGATGCTCAAGCCCACGCCGCTCAAGGCCTGGACACCGCCAAAGCGCTTGGACACATTGGCCACTTGCAACAAGGCTTCATGGCTCATGCGGCCACCCCGGGCTTGTGGTCTTCATGGCGCGGTGCGGGCCACAGGCCGCGTGGTCGCCACAGCATGATGCTGACCATGGCCAGGGCCACCAGCAATTGCCGCAGGATGGACGCGTCAAGCCGCCCGCCCGTCATCGCCTGCAAAGGCCCGGCGACATGGCGCAACACCTCGGGCAAGGCCGACAGCAAGAAGGCCCCCAGGATCACGCCAGGCACGTGGCCCGAGCCGCCCAGCACCACCATGGCCACCACCATGACCGACTCTTGCAAGGAGAATGATTCGGGCGAGACAAAGCCCTGGAAACTGGCGAACAGCACCCCGGCCATGCCGCCAAAGGTGGCGCCCAGGCCAAAGGCCAGCAGCTTGAGGTTGCGCGTGTTCAGGCCCATGGCCTTGGCGGCAATCTCATCTTCGCGGATGGCCATCCAGGCGCGGCCCAGGCGGGAGTTTTCAAGTCGCAGGCTGATGATCACCGCCAGCACCACGATGCCCAGGAAGAGGTAGTAATGCAGGGTGACCGGCTGCAGCACGTGTCCAGCGATGTGCCAGGGCTCGCCCAGGCTCACGCCAAAAATGGTGAAGGGGTCGATGCTGTCGATGCCTTTGGGGCCGTTGGTGATGTTGACCGGCGCGTCCAGGTTGTTCATGAACACGCGGATGATTTCGCCAAAGCCCAGCGTGACGATGGCCAAGTAGTCGCCCCGCAGCTTGAGTGTCGGCGCACCCAGCAGCACGCCGACCAGCGCAGCGACACCCGCACCCAAGGGGATCACGGCCCACACCGGCAGGTGCAGGCCAGCCGGGAACATGGCCGCCACGGCGGGCAAGTGGCTGCTCAAATGCGGCGAGGCCAGCAAGGCGAACAGGTAAGCGCCCACGGCGTAGAAAGCCACATAGCCCAGGTCCAGCAAACCCGCGTAGCCCACCACGATGTTCAGGCCCAGGGCCAGCAGGATGTAGATCAGCGACACGTCCAGGATGCGCACCCAGGCCTGGCCGAAGCCTTGGACGATCAGCGGCAACACCAGCAAGGCCAGGGTCGCCAAGAGAAAGATCGGCAGCTTGTTCTTGGGATTCATCGTCTTCATGCGCGGTCGGCCACCCGCTCGCCCAGCAGGCCTTGCGGGCGCAATGTCAGCACCAGGATCAACACGGCGAAGGCAAAGATGTCCTGGTAGTGGCTGCCCAGCACGCCACCGGTCAGGTCGCCGATGTAGCCTGCGCCCATCGACTCGATCAGGCCCAGCAGCACGCCGCCCAACATGGCACCCGGCAGGTTGCCGATGCCACCAAACACTGCGGCGGTGAAGGCCTTCAGGCCCGGCAGGAAACCCATGGTGTGCTGCACCGAGCCATAGTTAGCGGCCCACATCACGCCCGCCAGCGCCGCCAACATGGCCCCTATGATGAAGGTGGCCGAGATCACGCGGTCGGGTCGCACGCCCATCAACTGCGCCACGCGCGGGTTCTCGGAGGTGGCGCGCATGGCCCGGCCCAGGCGGGTGCCGTGAATCAGGGCCATCAGGCCTGCCAAAGTCATGGCCGTCACCGCGATGATGAGGATCTGGACCAGGTTGGTCGTGGCGCCCATCACGTCGATCGGGTCGTCGGGCAACAGGATGGGAAACGGCTTGTAATCGGGCTTCCAGATGATCATGGCCAAGGTTTGCAGCAAGAGCGACATGCCCATGGCGGTGATCAAGGGGGCCAGGCGTGGCGCGTTGCGCAAGGGCCGGTAGGCCAGCTTTTCGATCAGGAAGTTGAGCACTGCGCACACCACCATGGCGGCCAGCAGGGCCACCAACAGCAGCACCCAGCCGGGCCAGCCCAGCGAGCCCAGGGTGGTCACCACCGTCCAGCTCACCAGAGCGCCCACCATCAGCACCTCGCCGTGCGCGAAGTTGATGAGGTTGATGATGCCGTACACCATGGTGTAGCCCAAGGCCACCAAGGCGTACATGCTGCCCAGTACCAGGCCGTTGATCAGTTGTTGTATGAAAGTGTCCACAGCTCGTTCACATGCAAAGCCAACACATGCAAAAAGCCCGCCACGTTGCTGCTTGGCTCATGAAGAGCGGCAGCGACCAGCGGGCTGGAAGATCGGAGGGATCAATGTCCGATCTTATCAGGACACGTTCAGAACAATGAAGGCCAGCGCAGGCTGTCCACCGTCAGGCGGATCAGCTTCTTCTTGGTGTCGGTGTAAGGCGGGAAGAACATCTTGGCCATCATGATCGGGCCGGACTTGAGCACCGCCCGCTCGTGCGAGAAGGCCTTGAAGCCGAAGTGCCCGTGCGCGTTGCCGATGCCCGAGTTGTTGACGCCGCCGAACGGCAGGTTGCCGTGCGCGTAGTGCAGCACGCAGTGGTTGATGGCCACGCCGCCCGAGCTGGTCTTTTGCAGGATCTGGTTTGCGCGCGCTTTGTTGCGGCTCCAGATGTACAGCGCCAGGGGCTTGTGGCCCGCGTTGATCTGTCGCACCACGGCGTCCACGTCACGGTAGGGGATCACGGGCAGCACGGGGCCAAAGATCTCTTCGCTCATGATGCTCGCATCGGCGGGCACCTGGTCGATCAGGGTGGGTGCGACGTAGCAACTGGCGATGTCGATGTCGCCACCAGCCAGCAGGTTGGCGCCCTTGGCCTGCGCCTCTTGCAGCAAGGCGGCCACGCGCTGGGTGTGGCGCTGGTTGATCACGCGGGTGAAGTGCGGGCTCTTGCGCTGCTCGGCGGGCGTGGCGCCATAGCGCTCGGCCAGCACCTTGCGGCACTCGGCCACGAAGCCATCTTTCACGGACTCGTGCACAAAAACGTGATCGGGCGCCACGCAGGTCTGGCCGCAGTTGGTGAACTTGCCCCACATCAGCGCCTCAGCGGCCAGGCGCAGGTCGGCGGTCTCATCCAGGATGACGGGCGACTTGCCACCCAGCTCCAATGTGACGCTGGTCAGGTTCTTGGCGGCCGCGGCCATCACCACCTTGCCCACGGCGGGTGAGCCGGTGAAGAAGATGTGGTCGAAAGGCAAATCGAGCAGCACTTGCGAGGTCGGCAGGCTGCCTTCGAACAGCGCGACTTCTTCGGGCGGGAAGGTGGCGGCGATGATCTCGGCCATCACCACGCTGACCGCCGGCGTCATTTCTGAGGGCTTGAGGATGACCGTGTTGCCCGCCGCCAGGGCCGAAACCATGGGGCCAAAGCACAGGTTGAGCGGGAAGTTCCAGGGCGCGATGATCAGGCTGCGGCCGCGCGGCTGGTACTCGATCCAGGCGGACGTCATGGCCGTGGCCATGGTGGGCCAGACCTTGGTGGGGCGCATCCACTTCTTGAGCGAGCCGATGGCGTGGCGGATCTCGTCCAGCACGGGCATGAACTCCGTGCCTTCCACTTCGGACGAAGGCTTGCTGTAGTCCTTGGCAAAAGCCGCGTAGAAGTCCTCGCGGCGAGCCATCATGGCATCTCGCAGTTTCTTCAGGCGGGCAATGCGTTCGGCGGCCGTGGACTCGCGCCACTGCAGGGCGGTGGCCAACTGGCGGTCGAACACCTGACGGATCACCGCAGGGTCAGACTCTCCGGTGCTGGGGTCGACGACGTGCATCATGACTTGGCTCATCCTTGTCTCCAATGAATGTTGGACTCAGAAAGATTCATTCAAACTACTTGGCGGCCAGACCGGCGCGGATCACGCGGTCCACCAGCTCGGTCAAGGGCACGCCCTCTTGCTCGGCCTGGCTTTGCAACTGCTTGACCAGGTCAGCGTTCAACTTCACGGCGAAGGGGACCAAGCCATTGGCTTGGTCGATTTTGCGCTGTTCACGGCGATCGGGCACGGACGCAGCGGCGCTGCCGAAACGGCCGGACGAGGGTGCCTGGCGCATCTGGTCCATGATTTTGGAGGCCTTGTTCTTTTCGAGATCAGTTTTTTTCATCAGCGGCAGGTTTCAAGGCCTGGACAATAAGTCGACAATCCCGCGATTGTGCACCGGCACCGTTCAGTCGTGCACCTTTTCATCCTCGCCAGACGCCAGGCTTCCACCAGGCGCAATCCAACCTCCCCTCAAATCCATGGCCACCTTGAACCAAATCACTTTTGAGTTGCGCGGCGACTTCATCGCGCTGGACAGCCTGCTCAAGGCCACCGGCGTGGCCGAAAGTGGCGGTCGCGCCAAAACCATGGTGTCTGAAGGCATGATCCAGGTGGACGGCCAGGATGAGCTGCGCAAGACCTGCAAGATCCGCGCGGGTCAGGTCGTCAGCCTGCACGGTGTGCGCATTCGGGTGGTCACGCCCGAGGAACCCCAGGAGACATCGACATGAGCCACAACATCTTCGACCAGGACCTGCCCCGCAACGAGGCCAACTTCACGGCCCTGAGCCCGCTCTCGTTCATCGAGCGCGCCGCCCTGGTTTACCCTGATCGCCTGGCCATTGTTCACGGCGCCCTGCGCCAGACCTGGGCTCAGACCTACGCCCGTTGCCGGCAATTGGCCAGCGCCTTGAACCAACGTGGCCTGGGCGTGGGCGACACCGTGGCCGTGATGCTGCCCAACACGCCGCCCATGGTAGAAGCGCACTTTGGCGTGCCGATGTGCGGCGCCGTGCTCAACGCCCTGAACACCCGCCTGGACGCCGAAGCGATAGCCTTCATGCTCGACCATGGCGAGGCGCAGGCCGTGCTGGTGGACGGCGAGTTCAGCACCGTCATGGCCCGCGCCCTGGCCTTGCGAAAATCCACACACCCCTTGCTGGTGATCGACGTTGATGACGTGGTCTACACCGGCCCGGGCGAGCGCATTGGCGCACTGGAGTACGAAGAGTTGCTGGCCAGTGGTGACCCGGACTTCAACTGGGCCTTGCCCACCGACGAGTGGAACGCCATCAGCCTGAACTACACCTCGGGCACCACCGGCAACCCCAAGGGCGTGGTCTACCACCACCGGGGTGCGGCCATGAACGCCGTCTCGGCCATCCTGGAATGGGACATGCCCAAGCACGCCGTCTACCTATGGACGCTGCCGATGTTCCACTGCAATGGCTGGTGCTTCCCCTGGGCGGTGGCGGCGCGCGGCGGGGTGAACGTGTGCCTGCGCAAGGTCGATCCCAAGGCAGTGTTTGATGCTTTCCGCGAGCACCACGTGACCCACTATTGCGGGGCGCCCATCGTGCACGCCGCGCTGGTGAACGCGCCAGAGGCGTTGCGGCAGGGCATACCGCACGGCATCCAGGCGATGGTGGCCGGTGCGGCACCACCGGCGGCCATGATCGAAGGCATGGAGAAGCTCGGCATCAACCTGACGCACGTGTATGGCCTGACCGAGGTCTATGGCCCGGCTTCTGTGTGCGTGAAGCACGACGACTGGGATGCGCTGGACATTGGCGAGCGCGCTCGGCTGAATGCCCGCCAGGGCGTGAGCTACCACCTGCAGCGCAGCGTGGCCGTGATGGACGCCAGCACCATGCAGCCGGTGCCGCACGACGGAGAGACGATGGGCGAGATCATGTTCCGCGGCAACATCACCATGAAGGGTTATTTGAAGAACCCGAAGGCCACTCAGGAGGCCTTTGCCGGGGGCTGGTTTCACACGGGCGACTTGGCGGTGCAGTACCCGGATGGCTACGTCAAGATCAAGGACCGCAGCAAGGACATCATCATCTCGGGCGGTGAGAACATCTCGTCGATCGAGGTGGAGGATGTGCTGTACCGGCACCCTGCGGTGCTGGCGGCGGCGGTGGTGGCCAAGCCGGATGACAAGTGGGGCGAAACGCCTTGCGCATTCATCGAATTGAAGGCGGATGCGCAAGTCACGGCCGAGGACATCGTGGCGCATTGCAAGAAGCACCTGGCAGGGTTCAAGGTGCCCAAGGCCGTGGTGTTTGGTGAGTTGCCCAAGACCTCGACGGGCAAGATTCAGAAGTTTGAGTTGCGCAAGGTGGCAGGGTCGGCTCGGGCGATTGACACCTGAATCGTTGCTGGCAACTTGAAGTGTTTTGGGATGCAGCGCGGGGCGCGGGCTGGGGCGGCCTCCGGCAGGGCCTCAGCACCAAGCCAGGCGCCCTGCCGGAGACCACCCCAGCCCTTTGATCGCCCCGCTGGTGGCCTGCCTCGGCTGCAGTTGGTGGCTGACCAACTGCAGCGTCTGCGGGCACCACCCACACGACCGTTGCAAACGCCACACCGTCGCCATGCCACCGCCTCCGGACCGTGCCACGCCACCAGCGGGGCGGATCAGGGATGAGGCGGAGGCGGGTGGGGCGACTTCGGGGGCGGCGAGGCGCGCAGGCCGCGGCGGGTTGCCCCTCGCGCAGCGAGGGGTCGGCGAGGACTGTCTGAGCTGCCGAAGGACAGCGAGTTCCGCAGCCGCCCGCCGTGGCCGAGCACCGAGCGCAGTCCGCCGCGAAGCGGTGGACCGCCACCATAGGAGCCCCGCCCGCCTCCGCCTCATCTCCCGCCCCGCGCTGTCCCGACAAAGCGACAACGCACGCACGCACGCACGCAAAAAACTAACCGACCGCCGCCCCTACTACTCGGGGCAACTGCTTCATCCCACCGATGAATTCAGACGGAATATTGGCATCACTCAACAAAGTGGCGCCATCATGGAAGCTCACGGTGGTCGACCCATCACGCTGCGTTTCAACCAGCACCTTCATGGGCAAATGCGGGTTGGCGTTGGCCGTGTCTTGCACCACCGGCGTGTGGCCATCCGTGTCACCCAGCACCAGCACCAACGCAGGCGCCTTGCTCATGTCCTGCCCGCCAGGCCGCTGCGGAGACACCTTGGCCAGCACCGACATGCCGCGCGAGCGCGCCGCCTGCATCAGCTTGGTCACCGTGTCGTCCAAGTTGTGCTTGCTGGTCAGCGTCACCCAGCCGATTTTGGAATCGGGGACATCCTCGCTGTCGCGAAGCTCCGGCAAACGCCCTGCCGCCATCAGCACCAGGGCCATGCAGCCAGTCATCCAGTATCGTTTCAAGCGCATGTCGGTTACCTCCAAAGCAGTCCACATAGGATGGGGGCGAGCCCTGAGAAGTTCAAGACCTGAGAGGTTTCAGTTCGTAAAGCCGGCAGCCCGCCAAATGCCGCATGATGGCGATCCATGAATCTGTTCACCGCCCTCACCGCCGCCTGGCCGGCCACCCTGGACGAGCCCGCGATCCTCACGGACACGGGGCTTGACTACACCTGGCGCGACCTGGACCGGGCCACCGCCATGATGGCGAATTTGCTGGCGGGTCTGCGCCTGAAAGGCCACGCCGGGCGCCCACCCGTGGTGGCCGCGCACGTGGACAAATCGGTCGAGGCGCTGATGCTGTACCTGGCCACCTTGCGGGCCGGCTGCGTGTTCCTGCCTTTGAACCCCGCCTATCGGCAGGCCGAGCTGGATTACTTTGTGAACGACGCGCGGCCCTCGGTGCTGGTGTGCCGATCACCAGACCAGGACTGGATCGTGCCGCTGGCCGCACAGGGCCGGGTCGCCCACCTCTTCACACTGAACGATGACCGCACCGGCAGCTTGTTGGCGCATGCCGCGAGGCAACCCGACCAGCACGCCATCGCCCCCTCCCAGGCGGATGACCTGGCCGCCATCCTCTACACCTCGGGCACCACCGGGCGCAGCAAAGGCGCGCTGCTGAGCCACGGCAACCTGCTCAGCAACGCCCGCACCCTGCTGCGCCACTGGGATTGGCGCAGCGACGACGTGCTGGTGCACGCCCTGCCCATCTTCCACATCCACGGCCTGTTCGTGGCCAGCCACTGCGCGCTGCTGTCGGGCACGGCCATGCGCTGGCTGAACAAGTTTGACGCGACCGGCGTGATGCAGCAGATTCAAGACACCGCCGAGCCCCGCGCCACGGTGTTCATGGGCGTGCCCACCATGTATGGCCGCTTGCTGGACACCGCCTACTTGCAGCCCGAGGCCTGCGCAGACATGCGCCTGTTCATCAGCGGATCGGCCCCCTTGCTGAATGCCGCGGCCGAGGCCTTCGCGCAGCGCAGCGGCCACCAGATCCTGGAGCGCTACGGCATGAGCGAGACCGGCATGCTGTGCTCCAACCCTTGTCGCCCCCGTGAAGGCGCGAAGCTGCCTGGCAGCGTGGGTCGCCCACTGCCCGGCGTCGGCCTGCGCATCACCGACGACCACGGCCAAACCTGCGCGATAGGCACCGTGGGCCATGTGCAAGTGCGCGGCCCCAATGTCTTCCAGGGCTACCTGGGCATGCCTGAGAAAACCCGCGAGGCCTTCACGCCCGATGGCTGGTTCAAGACAGGCGATGTCGGCCTTGTCGATGCGCAGGGCTATGTTCACCTGAGCGGCTGCGCCAAAGACCTGATCATCACCGGCGGCTTCAACGTCTACCCGGCCGAGGTCGAAAGCCACCTGGACAAACTGCCCGGCGTGGTCGAATCGGCCGTGGTGGGCGTGCCGCACCCCGACTTTGGCGAAGGCGTGATCGCCATCGTAGTGCCGCAAGCGGGACAGGCCTTGGACGAGCAGACCCTGATCCAGACCATGAAGGACACCATCGCCGGCTTCAAAGTGCCCAAGCGCGTGTTCTTTGCCACCGACCTGCCCCGCAACGCCATGGGCAAGGTGCAGAAAAACCTGCTGCGCCAACAACACCAGGAGACCTTCGCATGAGCCTGAACATCCCCTCCCTGAAAGAGCACGTCAGCTCCGAAGAATGGCAACTGCGCGTGGACCTGGCCGCCTGCTACCGCCTGGTGGCCGCCTATGGCTGGAGCGACCTGGTGTTCACGCACGTGTCGGCGCGCATCCCGGGGCCGGAACACCATTTCCTGATCAACCCCTACGGCCTGATGTTTGACGAGATCACCGCGTCCAGCCTGGTCAAGATCGACCAGGACTGCCAAAAACTCAGTGACTCGCCCTTCCCGGTCAACCCTGCCGGTTTCACCATCCACAGCGCGGTGCACGCGGCACGCGAAGACGCTGGCTGCGTGCTGCACACCCACACGCGCTCAGGCGTGGCCGTGTCGGCGCAAAAGGATGGCGTGCTGCCCATCTCGCAGCAAAGCACCTTCGTGCTGGCCTCGCTGGCCTACCACGACTACGAAGGGGTGGCCTTCCGCGACGAAGAGAAGCCCCGGCTGCAGGCCGACCTGGGCCACAAAAACTTCCTGATGCTGCGCAACCATGGCCTGCTGACCGTGGGGCCCACCATCGCCGATGCGTTCCTGTCGATGTACATTTTTGAGAGCACTTGCCAGATCCAGATCGCAGCGCAATCTGGGGGCGCGGCCTTGACGCAGGTCAATCCTCAGATCGTTGTCGGCGTGGCCCATGCCATGAAGGTGCAGACTGGCAGCTTGGGCGGGGCTTTTGTGTGGCCTGCCTTGATCCGCAAGCTGGAACGCCTCGATCCCGGCTACAAAACCTGAAGCAGTGCACGGCATGAAGAAGTGGGGATTGATCTCAGGTTTGCTGGTGGCGTCTTTGGCGGCAGCCACCTTCATCGCGCTGGACCATGGTGACCCGAAGGTGTCCAAGCTGGACCAGGCGCCCATGAACGAGTTGCCTTGGCACATCACGCCACTGCCAACTGGCGACACGCAGGTCTTTGGCCTGAGGTTGGCCGCGCAGCCTGAGTCCGCCAGCACGCTGGACGATGTGCGACGCCGCTGGGCCTCGGACTTTCAAATGGCCGTGGTGGCCGCCCCTGGTGAGAACGGCACGCTGGAAGCCTATGTGGAATCCGCCACCATGGGTTTCATCATCGGCAAACTGGTGGTGACCGCCCAGGTCAGTCCGCAGGTGATCCAGGGTTTTCGCGAGCGCGCCGCCAATGTGGGCTACATGAACAGCAGCACGCGCAAGTACCGTTTGAACGCCGATGACCAGGCCCTGGCCTTGCGCTCACCCATCCTGGCGCTGGCCTTCATTCCGCAGGCCAACCTGGACGAGGACATCGTGAAGGCCCGCTTTGGGGAACCTGCCGAGCGCGTGCGCAGCAATGCGCATGCTGAACATTGGCTTTACCCGAACAAAGGTCTGGGCATCACGCTGGACAGCGAAGGCAAGGAGTTGCTGCAGTACGTGGCGCCGGCCCACTTCATGCAACTGCGCGAACCCTTGAAGCAGCCCGCCAAAGCCCAGTGATCAGTGAGCTTTGAAACCGGCCGACAACTCATCGATACGGCGGTCCTTCTCTACCCACAACCCATTGATCCAGGTCTGCAAGCGTGCGCGGTAAGCAGGGTCCTTGCCCGTGTCGGTTTTCAAGTCCTGCGGGATGGGGATCTGGCGCACATCAACGACCACAGCGCTCAAACGGCCGCAGATCAGGTCGGTGAAGGTGGGCACGCCCTTGGGGTAGACGATGGTCACGTCAAGCATGGCGTCGAACTGCTCGCCCATCACGGCCAGCGCCATGCCAACGCCGCCCGTCTTGGGCTTGAGCAGGTGCTGATGCGGCGATTGCTGTGCGTCGTGCTTGCTGGGCGTGAAACGGGTGCCTTCCAGGAAGCTGATCACCGAGGTGGGCACCACGCGGAACTTCTCGCAGGCCTTTCGTGCCGTTTCCAGATCCTTGGCTGCGCTGGCCCTGCCGCCCTTGCGCGCCATGAAGGGAAAGTCCAGCGCCCACCAGGCCAAGCCAATGATCGGCACGTAAATCAGTTCTTTCTTGATGAAGAACTTCAACAGCGGGATGCGGCCGCCGAACACCTTTTGCAGCACCAGGATGTCCACCCAGCTTTGGTGATTGCTGCTGACCAGGTACCAGCCCGAGCGCTTGAAATTCTCAACCCCGGTGATGTGCCAATGCGTGTGTCCGACCGCGTCGATCCACAGGCCATTGTTGGCCACCCAGATTTCGCCGATCTTGTTCAGAGCGAAATCGGTCACCTGACGCACCGCCCGAAATGGCAGCACCAGCTTGAGCAGCGCGAAAGGGATCATGGCGGTGAACCCGATCAAGGTGTTCAGGGCCAGAACCACGCTGGCCAGGGTGGCCTTGACGACGTACACAAGTCTTTGAAACATGACGATTGAATGCAGACCCGTGGCCCGCCTTCCGAATGGCAACAAGTTGCAATTATGGCGCCTGACCGCGACCCGGTGTGTTCAAGCTGCCTCCTGCGCCTGCCATTGCTGCAAGAGGTACAGGCGCTGGTAGCGCCCCTCGGGCAAGGCCATCAAAGCGTCGTGCGAGCCTTGCTCGGCGATTCGGCCATGGTGCAGCACCACGATGGTGTCGGCATCGCGGATGGTGGACAAGCGGTGAGCGATGGCCACCACGGTCACCTGGCCATGCAAGGCATCCAATGCTTTTTGCACCAGGCGCTCGGTGTCGCTGTCGATGTGCGAGGTGGCCTCGTCCAGAAAAAGGATGCGCGGCTGCCCGGCCAGGGCCCGCGCCATGGCCAGCAATTGCTTCTGGCCCACGGACAGGCGTGCGCCGCCTTCGCCCAGTGGCGTGTCGTAGCCCTTTTCCAGCGCCAGGATGAAGTCGTGCACCTGGGCCGCCCGCGCGGCGGTCTCGATCTGCGCCAGGCTCAAGCCCCGCCCCATGTCGATGTTCTCGCGCGCGCTGGCGGCCAGCAGGAAGGGCTCTTGCGGCACCAGGCCCACGGCATGGCGAAAAGCCTCGTCATCGATGTCATCGACCGGCTGGCCATCGATGGTGACGGTGCCAGGTGGCGCCTGGTAAAAGCGCAGCATCAAGGACAAGAGCGTGGACTTGCCACTGCCGGTGTGGCCCACGATGCCGATGAACTGGCCCGGGGCGATGCTCAAGCTCACGTCATGCAGCACGGGCGGGTTGGCGGCGTAGCCGAACGTCAGGTGCCGGATGTCGATGGCGCCTTGCGTGACGCGGCCTTGCCCGCTGGTGCGCAAGGATTCGGCCTCTTGCAGCAAGGTGTTGACGCGCGCCGCCGCCACCATGGACTGCTGCAACTGCGAGAACTGCGTGGTGATCTGAATGAGGGGCTCGACCACGCGGGCCATGGTGCTGATGAAGGCGTAAAGCACGCCGATCTCGACCGTGCTCAAAGTGCCGCCCTGGCTGCGCAAGCCGAACACCATCATCACCAGGGCCAGCAGAGCAATGTTGAGCAAGTCAAGCGCAGGGCGCAGCAACCAGGCGTTGGCGCGCAACTCGTCACGGCGGGCTTGCAACTGCGCATGCGCGGTCTGCGCAAAGCGCTCGGCAAAACGAGGTGTGGCATGGCTGGCCTGCAAGACCGCCATGCCCGCGATGGACTCGCCCATCTGCGCGTTCAAGTCGCTGCGCAACTGGCGGGAGCGCGTCACGGCGGGGGCACTCAGGCGCTGGTAGAGCCACACGATGGCGGTCACGGCGGGCACCAGCAGGGCCACGACCAACATCAGTTGCCAATCAAGGTAAGCCATCGCGAACAGGGCCGCCACCAGGGCCACCACGCTGTCGAGCATCACGAACAGCACCTGCACATAAAGCGCCTTGACCGCTTCGGTGTCGTTGGTGACGCGGCTGACCAATTGGCCGGTGATGGCGCGGTCAAAGTAGGCCATGGGCAGGCGCAGCACGTGGCCATAGACCTCTTCGCGCAGGCGCAGCACCGAGCGCATCGCCAGTCCGGCCAGGCGGATCAACTGGCCGTAGCGGATCCAGCTGGCGATCCAGGTCGCGAACAGGGCCCCCACCAGCAAGCCAGCCATCTCGGGCCAGGTGCCCTGATGCGGCATGAGGTGACGGTCGATGAAGGCCTTGCCCAGGATGGGGCCCAGCGCTTCCAGCCCGGCGGCCAGCATCAGCCACAGCAGGCCGCGCCGCAGGTGGTGCAGCTCGGGTTGGGCTGCGCGGCGCAGCAGGGCGAGGGCCTGGCCACGGTCAAGCGGCTGCATCGTCGGCCTCCAGTTGTTGTTCCAACTGCTGGTAGCGCCATTGGCGGGCGTACCAGCCCTCCTGCTCCAGCAATTGCGCGTGGCTGCCTTGCTCGGACACCACGCCTTCTTTCAGCACCTGAATGTGGTCGGCGTCGGCCACGGAGCTGAGGCGGTGGCTGACCACGATCACGATGCGCTCGGGCCGCTGCGCCTTCAGCTCGCGCAGGTGCCGCAGGATGCTGGCCTCGGTGTCGGTGTCCACGGCAGACAAGGCATCGTCCAGCAGCAGCAATGGCGCGTCGGCCAGCAGGGCGCGCGCAATGGCCACGCGTTGGCGTTGGCCGCCGGACAAGGTCACGCCGCGCTCGCCCACCGGCGTGTCATAGCCTTGTGGCAGGCGTTGGATGTCGTCATGCACAGCGGCCATGCGGGCCACGTGTTCAACCTCGGCGCGCGTGGCCTGAGGCTTGGCCAGCGCGATGTTCTCGGCCACAGAGGCAGAGAACAGAAAGGGCTCTTGCGGCACCCAGCTGACGGCACGGCGCAAGGTGTCCAGCTTGTAGTCGGCCAGGGTCACGCCGCCCCATTGCAGGTTGCCAGCATCCGGTGCGAACTGGCGCAGCAGCAAACGCACCACCGTGGATTTGCCCGAGCCCGTGGGGCCAACCAGGCCCAGCGTCTGGCCGGGCTGGACCGACAGCGACACGCCCGACAAGGCTTGCGTGGGGTGTCCAGGGTAAGAGAACACCACGTCGTGGGCCTGCAAAGCACCTGGCTGGATCGCCAGCACCGGGCCGTGGTCCTGCACCGTGAGGGGTGCTTCCAAAACCGGCCGCAGGCGATCCCACGCGGCGCGGCCACGCTCAATCAAGGACAGCACCCAACCCGCGGCGAACATGGGCCAGATCATCTGCCCCAAGTAGAGACTGAAGCTGGTCAACTGGCCGATGGTCAACTCGCTGTGCCAGACCAGGTAGCCGCCCATGCCCAAGCTGAGCATCGTGGCCGCGCCCAGGGTGAGGCTGACGGCCGGCTCGTAAGCGGCTTCCCAGCGCTGAGCCTTCAGGCTGGATTGCGCGGCCTTGTCGGCCAGGGCCGTGAAGTCGGCGATGCTGCGCGCTTCAAGCCCCAATGCCCGCACGGTGCGCACGCCCGACAGGCTCTCATGCACCTGGTCGTTGAGGTGGCCAAAGTTGTCCAGCGATTGGCGCGACGCCGTGTGCACGTGGTTGGAGATCCACCAGAAGGCCCAGCCCATGATGGGAAACGGCAGCAGGGCCACCAGGGTCAGGCGCCAGTCCACGCCCAGCGCCATCACGCCGATCACCAGGAGCAAGGTCATGGTGCCGTCAAAGCCCGCCAGCACGGCTTCACCCGCGGCTTGCTCCACCGCGTCGATGTCGTTGGTGGCCAGGGCCATCAGGTCGCCCGTGCGGCGGTCCTGGTAAAAGCGCGGGCCTTGCAGGCTGAGGCGTTCGTACAGGCGGGTGCGCAGGTCCACGCCCAGCCGGTAGGCCGCCGCGTACAGCAACTGCCGCCAGGTGACGCGCATGAAGTAGATGGCCAAGCCGGCCAGCACCATCAGGCCCACTTCGCGGATCAAGCCATCGGTGTCCAACCGGCGCGCCACCAGGCCATCGACCAGGTGGCCCACCTGGCGCGGCAGCCACACGGTGAGCAAGGCGATGGCGACCAGCATCACGGCCGAGGGGCCGTAGGCGCGCCAATGGCGAAAGATGAACTTGGTGACGAGCGCGGACAGGGACATCGGTCAGCTTTGCCCCGACCGGCGCCGCTCCCGCAGCATGAACAGGTACAAGCCTTCAACCTTCTCCCGCGCCCACGGCGTCTTGCGCAAGAAGCGCAGGCTGGACGACACACTGGGGTCGGCCTGGAAGCAACGGATGTTGATGAGCCGACCCAACTCTGGCCAACCGTAGCCGGCCACCAATTCGTTGAGGATCGTTTCGAGCGTCAGCCCGTGCAACGGGTCCTGGCTGGGGGGATTTTTCATGGCGGCATCATGCCGCACTTATCATGTCCCCACCTCACCGAATGCCTTGAAAGAACGCCCATGAAGACACGCGCCGCCGTCGCCTGGAAAGCCGGACAGCCTCTGACCATTGAAACCGTTGACCTGGAAGGCCCGCGCGAGGGCGAGGTGCTGGTCGAGGTCAAGGCCACCGGCATCTGCCACACCGATTACTACACCCTGTCGGGCGCCGACCCGGAGGGGCTGTTCCCCGCCATCCTGGGCCACGAAGGCGCGGGCATCGTGGTTGATGTGGGCCCCGGCGTCAGCTCGCTGCGCAAGGACGACCACGTCATCCCGCTCTACACGCCCGAATGCCGCCAGTGCAAGTTCTGCCTGTCGCGCAAGACCAACCTGTGTCAGAAGATCCGCGCCACGCAGGGCAAAGGCCTGATGCCCGATGGCAGCTCGCGCTTCTCGCTGAATGGCGACCCGCTGCTGCACTACATGGGCACCTCCACCTTCAGCAACTTCATCGTGGTGCCCGAGATCGCGCTGGCCAAGATCCGGCCTGATGCGCCCTTCGACAAGGTCTGCTACATCGGCTGCGGCGTGACCACGGGCGTGGGCGCGGTGCTGTTCAGCGCGCAGGTCGAGGCGGGCGCCAACGTGGTCGTGTTCGGCCTGGGCGGCATCGGCCTGAACGTGATCCAGGCGGCCAAGATGGTGGGCGCCGACAAGATCATCGGCGTGGACCTGAACCCCAAGCGCGAAGCCATGGCCCGCCAGTTCGGCATGACGCATTTCATCAACCCCAAGGATGTGCCCAACGTGGTCGATGCCATCGTGCAGCTGACCGATGGCGGCGCCGACTACAGCTTCGAGTGCATCGGCAACACGACCACCATGCGCCAGGCGCTGGAGTGCACGCACAAGGGCTGGGGCCGCAGCCTCATCATCGGCGTGGCCGAGGCCGGTGCCGAGATCAGCACCCGCCCCTTCCAGCTGG
>CAZKPN010000034.1:0-39338 GCA_964554655.1 uncultured Aquabacterium sp.
TTGCCGAGTTTTTGCGCGAATACCAGGCGGGCCGCACGCCCAACCCCGATGTGCTGTGCAACGC
Organism: uncultured Aquabacterium sp.; assembly: GCA_964554655.1. Classification (GTDB taxonomy): domain Bacteria; phylum Pseudomonadota; class Gammaproteobacteria; order Burkholderiales; family Burkholderiaceae_C; genus Aquabacterium. The sequence goes on from CAZKPN010000034.1 coordinate 65, forward strand.
CGAGATCAAGTTCAAGGCGTTTCTGGACCACGCCATGCGCCTGGGTGCCGAGAAAATCGCCACCGGCCATTACGCCCGAGTACGCGAGCGCGACGGCCGGTTTGAGTTGCTCAAGGGTCTGGACCCACTGAAGGACCAGAGCTACTTTTTGCACCGCCTGAACCAGGCCCAGCTCAGCAAGACGATGTTCCCGGTGGGCGAGTTGCCCAAAACCGAGGTGCGGCGCATCGCGGCTGAGATCGGCTTGCCCAATGCCAAGAAGAAGGACTCGACCGGCATCTGCTTCATCGGCGAGCGGCCGTTTCGCGAGTTTTTGAACCAGTACCTGTCGAACCAGCCGGGCGTGATCAAGGACGACCGGGGCCGCACCTTGGGCGAGCACGTGGGCTTGAGTTTTTACACCCTGGGCCAGCGCAAGGGCATCGGCATTGGCGGTGTGAAGGAAAAAGGCGCGCCACGCGGCGGCGGTGAGCACGACGCCTGGTTCGTGGCCCGCAAGGACATGGCGGCCAATGTGCTGTACGTGGTGCAGGGGCACGATCACCCCTGGCTGCAATCGCACACGTTGACGGCCGATGACTTGAGCTGGGTGGCGGGCGAGGCGCCGCCTCTGGGCGCTTGTGCGGCCAAGACGCGTTATCGGCAGGCGGACGCGGCCTGCGTCATTGAAGCTGCCGACGACGCCCATCTGAAGCTGAGCTTTGCCCAGCCGCAATGGGCGGTGACGCCGGGCCAATCGGCGGTGCTGTATGACGGCGAGGTATGCCTAGGTGGTGGCGTGATCAGCGGCGCAGCATGAACACCGACCACGACACACCGGCGGCAAGCGGCGCCCCCATCATCATCCTCGACACCAACGCCCTGCTCGACTGGCGCGTGTTCAAGGACCCGTCCGCCTCCCCCCTGGCCGAGGCCCTGCTGGCAGGCCAACTGCGCTGGCTGGCCAGCCCGGCCATGCAGATTGAGTGGGGCCACGTGTGGCCACGCAGCGTGTTCGCGCGCTGGCAGCCCGACACGGCCTTGACCACCACCGTGTTCGACCATGCCCACATGGTGGACGAACCCCCACGCGGCCCCTTGAAATGCAAGGACCCCGATGATCAGGTCTTCATCGACCTGGCCTTGCACGTGGGCGCGCGCTGGCTGATCAGCAAGGACGCCGCCTTGCTCAAGCTGGCCCGACGCGCCAGGCTGCTGGGCACTGAAATCCTGAAACTCCCGGATTGGCAGGCACCTGCATGAGGGGTTGACGGCAAAGCAAGCCATCGCATCCACTGGCACCTTAAACATCAGTCAGGGAGCTTCATGAAATTCATGAAAAAAATGGGCTTGAAAAGCATGACGGCAGGTGTGCTGTTAGCGGCGTTCGGCCAGGCACAAGCCACGCAATACCAGTATCAGTTCCTGGCCAATCCAGACGCCGACGGCACGTCGGCGGTCAATCCTGCACTGGATGTTCACTACACGTTTGGCTTTGATTCGTCGGCCTTGCCGGGCTACTCTTTGCAAACGCTGACCAACACCAGCTACTGGGCCTCTGGTGCGATCTGGTTGAAGATGAGTTACCAGGGCAAAACCGTCAACTTGCTCGATGCGATTGACACAAGCCAGCCCACCGTTTCGTTTTCACACGGCCAGGGCGTGATCGAGTTTTTTGGCGAGTCAGAATTTCTCGACATCGATTTCCATGGCGGTAGCCCCTTGGTGGATGGCAACCAGCTGCCCTACACGCCCTTTGTCTATGGCCAGTTGGACATCTACAACCAGCAGCCTGCCTTCCAGGACGCCTATGCGCTTTGGACGCGGGGCGACACCAGCCGCTTGGCCAACTACGCAGCGGTGCCAGAACCTTCCACCACGATGCTGCTGTTCATCGGCATGGGCTTGATTGGCGCGATGCGTCAGCGCCGCCATCAAGCCTGAGTTCATTGCAACCCTGACTGCACAAAGAGCCCTTCGGGGCTCTTTGCATGAATGCCGCTAGCATGTCGCCTTGTTCTACCGCTTTCCCTGACAGCATGACTCCAAGCGCTTCGTTGAACAAACACAAGACGTTCGGCCGTGCATGGCTGATGATCGCGATGGTTTTGGCCCTGGCCGGTTGCGCCAGCCTGATGGGCCCGCGCACGGTTGACATCTCGCGCGATCAACTGCTGGCCAAGCTGACCAAACAGTTCCCGATGCGCAAGACACTGGCCGAGATCTTCGAGGTCGAAGCGCAAGCGCCACGCCTGCAGCTCAACCCCGACACCAACCGCATCGCGTCCGAGTTCGACATCAAAGCCACCGACCGCCTGTTCGGCCGCAGCTACCAAGGCACCGTGGGCGTGAGCTTTGGCATGCGCTATGAAGCGCAAGACCGCACCATCCGCCTCAACACGGTGACGATCGACAAGCTGGCCATCGCGGGCCTGTCCGAGGCCACGCAGCGGCAGTGGACCAAGCTGGGCGCGATGCTGGCGCAAGAAAATCTGCAGGACTACCCCATCCACCAATTCAAGCCCGAAGACTTGAACGAGGTTGATCGCCGGGGCTACCAGGTCGAAGACATCCGCGTGACAGCCGCCGGCCTGTCGGTCAAACTGGTGCCCAAGCCATGAGCCTTTTCAACGACACCGAACGCCTGCAGTGGGTCCACGCCTTCATCGCCGGCATCCCTTACGCTCGCGCCTCCAACATGCACGTGACCGAGGCCTCGCGAAACCACGCGACCCTGGCCATGCCTGCTTGCGGTGACTGGACGGGCGATGCCGAGCGTCAGCTCACCCACCCTGGTGTGCTGACCGTGTTGGCCGACACCGCCTGCGGCGTGGCCGTGGGCACCGCGCTGGATGTGATGGAACCTTTCGCCACGCTGGACCTGCGCATGGACTACCTGCGACCAGCCGTGGCCGACCGCGAACTGATCTGCCACGCCGAATGCCACCGTCTGTCACGCAGTGTGGCCTTTGTGCGTGGCGAGATCCGCCAACCCGGGCAGGACGAGGTGCTGGCCACCGTGCAGGCCACGTTCATGCGGGCCACGGCCAGCGCGCGGCGTGATCCTGCGGCTGCGCCCAGGCCCCCTGCCCGCGCCGGCGCCGGCGCCAAGCTCAAGTCCGAAGAAGCGTCCACCCCCTTGCCACCCACCGTGACGCCCGCCTTGAAACCAGGCGTTTCGCCCTACGTGGACTACCTGAATGTTCACCAAAGCAGCGGCCATGGCGACGAGGCACCGCTGTTCCGGCTGCCCTTCAAGCCTGACCTGATCGGCAACCCGATCTTGCCCGCGCTGCATGGCGGCGTGCTGGCCGGTTTCGCCGAAACGGCCATGGTGTTGCACCTGGTATCGACCATGGCGTTGAGCGACGGCACGCCCCCGCGCGGCGTCGATTTCTCGATCGACTACCTGCGCTCGGCCAGGCCGGTGGACACCTTCGCGCAGGCCACCACCATCAGGCAAGGCAGCCGCGTGGCGCTGGTTCAGGTCACCGTGTGGCAGGACGATCAGAACAAGCCGGTGGCCACGGCGCGCGGCCACTTCCTGTTGCCGCGCGACCAGGCCTGAGGCGAAAGGCTACAAACCGCGCGCCTGGATGTCCTGCTGGATGGCCCGCAGGATTTGTGGGTAGCCCACCACCGGCGCCCAGCCCAGTGAACGCGCTTTGTCGGTGGGGAACTGGTTGTCCCACGCGATCAGGTTGAGCGCCTCGCGGGTGACTGGGGGCCTGCGTCCGGGCAGGAAACGCCTGAAGATCGGCTCAAGCACTCGGGCACCCAGATACGCCAATGAACGCGGCGTGGAACGCGGCGCCCGCGTGCCCATCAAGGCGGCCAGGTCGGTGAAATAGCCACGCCAAGTGATGGGCAAGCCATCGTGGAGGTTGAAGGCCTGGCCAAAGGCGCTTGGCGTGCGGCTGGCCAGCAGCAGGAAGTCCGCCACGTTGTCCACGATCGCCAGCGCCGCGCAACCGTGGCCACCACCCACCAGCGCCGGCAGCCCTTGTCGCAAGGCCTGCGCGGCATCCAGCAACCACGGGCCCGAGCCCGGCCCGATGATGTTGGCCGGGCGCACCACGCACACTTGGCCGCCTTGATCGCGAAAGCGCCAGGCCAGTTTTTCCTGGCCTTGTTTGGCTTGGCCATACGGGCCTTGCGGGCGGCCCAGCGGGGTGCCCTCATCGCAGACCCCGCGCTGGATCGCATCACCATAGGCGCACACGCTGGTGGTGAGGATGACCGCAGCGCTTTGACGCCAAGCCACGTCGAACACATGCGCCGTGCCGCCCACGGTGACGCGCTCGTGCTGCGCGTACGTGCCGGCATCACCCACCAAGGCGGCCAGGTGAAAGATGCGGCCACAACCCTGCGCTGCCAACTCCACGTCTTGCAGGCGGGTGATGTCGCCGCGAACAACCTTGACCCGCGGTGACCAGTCAGGCGGCACCGCCTCGTGCGGCAGCGCCAGCACGGTGATCGCGCCGCTTGCCTGGCGCAGAAGTTGGCTGACCAAAGCGCGCCCCAGAAAGCCGCAACCGCCGGTGACCAGCACACCGTCTTCGTTTGCAGCCATCAGCGTTGCACTCCTTGCACCTGCCCGAAGTGCGCTTCGCCAAACAGGTGGCTGGCGACATCGCCCGGGAAGAGCCAGAAGGGCGTGCGCTCGCTGGACGTGGCGCAGTTGGGATAAGCCAGATTGGCCGAGGGCCCGGCCAGCGTTTTCTCCAGCACCATCGAGATGTACTGGTCGTTGCTGCCCTCCAGCGTGTTGCCATTGAGGATCACTTCAACGCCTGTGCTCAAAGCGTGCTTGCGCACCGCGTTGATCCGCGAATGCTTGGGTTCGTAAGCGTCCACCCCCACGCCGTTTTCGCTGGTCACGCGGATGCCATCCGGCACGCGCGCCGCCATCGAATGGTTGCCTTCGGTGTGGCCGGGTGTGTGGACCAGCGCCAGCCCCGGGCCCAAGCTCAAGCTGCGGTCAAAGGGAATGACGCGCTCCGGCGCGATGCCATCAATGCCCTGCGGGCAATACCAATCGGCCTGGATGGGCAGCAGGTGCTGGGTCGAGGCCCACTCCTGACGGTGCACCAGCAGTTTGGCTTTGGGGAAGTAGCCGGGCTGGCCGCGGCTGCCCAGCCAGCGCCGCACGTCTTGCGTGTGCAGGTGGTCGTAGCTGATGTAGTCCACCTGATCGGGCTGAATGCCGCATTCGGCCAGTGCGCTTGGCACCGTGTGGTACTGCGGCGCGAACACACTGTTCAAGCTGCGCGGAACGCTTTGCGCCAGGCGCTTGAAGAAAGGCGTCTCGCGGTTGGCCTCGTGGTCGGTGGGCGAGAGCATCAGCGTGCGCACCACGCCATCATGGTCACGGTACTGGACCACGAACAAGCGGTTGAGCAAGTGCACCAACGGGAACTTGAAGCCCCGGTGCGCGAACACGCCCGAGAAGGCGTAGTAGGTGGGATAAGGCGCGCGGATCAGATCGAAGCTGCGGTAGAACAGCACCTCAGGCTCGGCCATCATGCGTTCGCGCAAAGCTTGCGCGCGGCGGCGCACCTCCTCCAGCCGCGCTTGCGGGCTAGAGGATTCGCGGGCGTGGTCGAAGTCGGTCAGCGCCTTCATGCCCGCAGGCAGGGGCATCGTGTCGATGTTGGTCATGGGGGTGTCGATGAGGTGAAGGTGATGTCACTGGCCGGCCATGCGGGCCGTGACGAAACGGTTAATCGCGTCGGGCGAATGCTTGGCCAGCAGGCTGAACAGCTTGGTCTGCCAGCCCACGGCCGAATGCACGGGCAGGCGCGATGGCTTGCCCTGCGACAGGCGCCACACGGTGCGGGCCACATCGTCGGCGCTCAGGCGCACGCCCAGCGTCTGCACGGTTTTCATCTTGCTGACGTCGTCGCGGACCATGGCGGTGTTGACGAACAAGGGCAGCACGTCGACCACGCGGATGCCGTGGCGTTGCCACTCGATGTCCAGCGCCTCGGTGAAGCCTCGCACTGCGGCCTTGGTGGCCGAGTAGGTGCTGAGCATGGGCTGGCCGTACAGGGCCGAGGCCGAGCACATGTTGACCACACGCGCGCCCGGGGTGCGCTTGAGGAAAGGCAAAGCGCTGTGGCAGCCGTTGACCACGCCCTTCAAGTTGATGTCGATGAGGCGGTGATGACGGGCCAATTCAGCCTCTTCAAAGGGGCTGGTCACGGCCACACCGGCGTTGTTGAACAGCAGGTCCAGGCGCTGGCCTGCTGCCTGAGAGAAGGCCTCCAACTGCGGGGCCCAGTCTTCGGCGCGCGACACATCCAGGCGGCCCGCGTGACAGCGATCGGGCCCTAGTTGCTGGCGCAAGGCCTGCACCGCGGACTCGTCCACGTCATACAGACCCACGAACCAACCCGCCTTGGCAAAGCGCTCGGCCACGGCCCGGCCGATGCCCGCGGCGGCGCCGGTGATGAAGATGCTGGGACGGGGTGGACTGCTGCTCATGGATGAAGGCTCCTGGATGGTTGCTCAGCATAGCCACGCAGGGATGACCCGTCTTGACTTGATCGACCCTAAATTTGACAATTTCGTCCATGCTCGTTGTGCCCAATTCATCCTCACGCCCGCCCTTGCCACCCCGCTTGTACGAACGCGACGTTGTGCAAGGCATGGTGCCGCTCACCCTGGTGCGGGTGCTGAGCCAATACCTGCAATCGAAAGGCGTGGCGCCCGATGAGGTGCTGCCGCGAGACCTGGATGTGGGTGATGCCAACCAGTTGGGGCGCTTCTCGGCCGAGGCCTATTGCCAGTTGCTGATCAAGGCGGCCGAACGCCTGCACGATCCCTTGCTGGGCCTGCACCTGGGGCAGACCATTCAGCCCGCCCACCTGGGCGCCTTGGGCTATGTGCTGCTGGCCTGCGAGAACCTGGGGGGCGCACTGCAACGCATCCAGCGCTACCACCGGCTGGTGCACGACATCAACCCGGTGCAGCATCGCATTGAAGGTGGCAACCTGGAGCTGCAGTGGGGCATCGCGCATGGCAAGCCGGGGGCTTTGTTCGATGAGTCGGGCATCGCTGGCCTGGTGCAGTTTGGGCGTGATGTGTGTGCCCAGCAACTGCCCTTGGCCCAGGTCGATTTTGTGAACCCGGCCCCGGCCGATTTGCGGCCTTATCAGGCCTACTTTGATTGCCCGGTGCGTTTCAACCAGCCCATGACGCGGCTGGCCATTCCCTTGGGCAGCCTGATGGCCCCGTTGCGCCAGGCCGATCCCATGCTGCTGAAACTCATGGAAGAGCAGGTGGACGCGGCCATGGCGCAGTTGCCCGACGCGGGCGATTTGGCGGAGATGACGCGGCGTGTGGTGGCTCATTTGGCGCCGCATGGCACGCCGGAGTTGGAGCAGGTGGCGCAGGCTTTACGGCTGTCGCCGCGCGTGTTTTACCGGCGGCTGGCTGCGCAGGGTTTGAACTTTCGGGACCTGCGCGAAACGGCTTTGCAGCAGGTGGCTGAGCTGCATTTGCGCGACCCCAGGTTGACGCTGGCCGAGGTGGGAGCCTTGCTGGGCTATTCCGAGCAGAGCGCTTTTTCGCGGGCCTTCAAGCGCTGGTCGGGGATGCCGCCTTTGCAGTGGCGGCAGGCGCTTGTCAAGCGCGGTTGAGCGCTGTTGTGCTTGGCGCAGATTTGAGGGCTTTGTGTTGGCAGCGCGGGGCGCGGGCTGGGTGGGTCCACCAGCGGTATCGCTGCTTGACAAACCCAAACACGACCGCTGCAAACGACACCCCCGATGGCATGCCACAAACTGCAACCGTGCCACGCCACCAGCGGGGCGGATCAGGGATTCGGCGGTGGCGGGCGGGGCGACTTCGGGGGCGTCGAGTAGCGCAGGCCATGGCGGGTTGCCCCTCGCTTTAGCGAGGGGTCGGCGAGGACTGTCTGAGCTGCCGAAGGACAGCGAGTTCCGCAGCCGCCCGACGTGGCCGAGCACCGCAGGGCAGTCCGCCGCAACGCGGTGGACCGCCACCATAGGAGCCCCGCCCGCCACCGCCGAATCCCCCGCCCCGCGCTGCCCAGACAAAACAAGGCAAACCCGAGCAAACCGCTCAGCGACTCATCCCACTGTGATGAAACCCCAGCGTGCGCCCCGGCGCCGCCTGCGCCAGCAACCAATCGGCCACCGCCTGGCGCTGCTCTGGCGTGTAGTGCAGCCCCAACTTGCTGCGCCGCCACAAGATGTCATCCGCCGTGTGCGCCCACTCGTGGCGCTTCAGGTAGAACAGCTCGATCTCATACAGATCAGGCGCCACCTCTTCGCCCAGGTCAGCCCGCGAGGTCACCCCATCCAGCAAGCGCAAAACACGGCTGCCATAAGCCCGCGTCCACCTGCGCATCAAAGCCAAATCCAACCAGGGATGCCGACGTCGCAAGCGCGACTGGAACTCGGTCATGTCCAGCTCGGGGTGCACCGCCTCGTCGATCAGGTCGGTCAACTGCCCGCCCGGCAACACCGCATCGGCCGTCCACCGGTGGCGCAACTCGCCCAGTTGGCGCCCCACCATGTCAGCGGCTTCTTCCGACAGCAAACGGAAGGTGGTGAGCTTGCCGCCCCACACCGTCAACCACGGCGAAGGATGGGCATGCGCCTCCAGCCGGTAGTCGCGCGTCACGGCCGAGGCCTTGCCACTGGCATCGTCCAGCAAAGGGCGCACCCCGGCGAACTGCCACACCACATCCCCCGGCTGCACCGCCTGGCGGAAGTAGCGGCTGGCGTGTTGGCACAGGTACATCACCTCTTCCGGATCAACGCCCACCGCACCAGGCGCCGCCTTGTGCTCCACATCCGTGGTGCCAATCAGGGTGAAGTTGCGCTCATACGGGATGGCGAAAATGATGCGCCGGTCTTCGCCCTGGAAGATGTAGGCGTGGTCATGGTTGAAGATGCGCGGCACCACGATGTGGCTGCCCTTGACCAGACGCAAATGCGCATTCGAAGCATCACGCTTGCTGGATGAAGAAGCCTTGGGCGGCACCCCCATCACCTGCCTGAGCAAGTGCTCGGCCCAGGGCCCGCCCGCATTGACCACGGCCCGCGCCCGCACGCGGATGGTGTGCGTGGCCTCTTGCGTGGCCGGATCGCGGTTCACCAGTTCGGCCAGCCAGCCACCGGGCATGGCCTGGAGCTTCTCGCAGCGCGTGCGGGGCAGGATCATCGCGCCACGTTCGGCGGCGTCCATGGCGCACAGCACCACCAGCCGGGCATCGTCCACCCAGCCATCGGAATACACAAAGGCCTTGGACCACTTGGCGTTCAAGGGCGCGCCCAAAGGGTCGCCTTTCAAATTGACCGTGCTGCTGCCAGGCAGGAACTCGCGCACCGCCAGGTTGTCGTACAGCCACAGCCCCATGCGGATCATCCAGGCCGGGCGCATCGAGGCATCGTGCGGCAACACAAAACGCAGCGGCCACATGATGTGCGGGGCGGACCGAAGCAGCAACTCGCGCTCGGCCAGGGCCTTGCGCACCAGCGAGAACTCGCCGTATTCCAGGTAACGCAACCCGCCGTGGATCAGCTTGGTGGAGGCCGACGAGGTGTGGCTGGCCAGGTCGTCCTGCTCGCACAACACCACGTTCCAACCGCGCCCGGCCAGGTCGCGCGCGATGCCGACACCGTTGATGCCACCACCCACCACAAGGACGTCGCAGTGGTGGTCCGCCGAGGCAAGCTCTGAAGGGGGCAATGACAAAAGAAGCGTCCTTTTTCTGGGGTGACGTGCGGCGTGAGTTGTACGCGATCAGACCCCACTAGGCAAGCGCGTTTATCTTCATTATTGTTGCTTTTTTTCGTTTAATCTGCCGGCGATGCCCAGTTCCACACCCCCCAAGGAAGCCGTGGTCGCGCCCCCCGCCGACGACTGGAGTCCCAACCCCCGCCAGATCGCGTTGCTGGAAGAGGTGCGCGCGCGCGGCGCCGTCTCGGTCGAACGGCTGGCCTTGCGTTTGAACGTGACCATGCAGACGGTGCGCCGCGACGTGCAGCGCCTGGCGGACGCGGGGCTGCTGTTGCGCTTTCACGGCGGCGTCAGCCTGCCCCGCTCGGCGCCTTCGGTGGGCGCGTGGAAAGAGCGGCAAGCCTTGCGCGCCGATGCGAAAGCGCGCATCGCGCGGTCGGTGGTCACCGCCATTCCTGATGGCGCCAGCATCATGCTGGGCAACGGCACCACGGTGGAAGCCATCGCGCGCGAGTTGCTGCGCCGCCCTGGCCTGCGCATCATCACGCACAACCTGCACGCTGCCCAGGTTTTGACCGAGCACCCGGACTGCAAGCTGCACATCGCCGGGGGCATTTTGCGAGGCCGCGATTGCGCGCTCGAAGGCGACAGCACCGTGGCTTTCCTGCAGCAATTCAAGGTGGACATCACCATCCAGTCCACCATGGGCATCGACCCCGATGGCACCATGCGCGACATCGACCTGCGCGAGTTGCCCGTGGCCCAGACCATGATGAATCAGGCGCGCGAATGCTGGCTGGCCACCGACGTGAGCAAGTTCAACCAGGCCGCGCTGGCCGAATCCGGCCGCCTGCACCACATCAAACGCGTGTTCACCGAAGCCCTGCCGCCCGCGCCCTTCCCGGCCTTGCTGCAAGAGGCCGGCGTGGCACTGACCATCGCACCCTGACATGGCCTTGATCCTCGCCCTGGACCAGGGCACCTCCAGTTCGCGCAGCATCGTGTTCGACGAACATGGCCAGATCCTGGCGCAAGCCCAGCGCGAGATCCGCCAGATCTACCCGCGCCCCGGCTGGGTTGAGCACGACCCGATCGAGCTGTGGACCAGCCAGCGCGACACCGCCCTGGCCGCCTTGCAACAAGCCCGGGCGCAAGGCCATGCAGTCGGCGATGTGCGCGCCATCGGCATCACCAACCAGCGCGAGACCACCGTGCTGTGGCGACGCGACACTGGCGAGCCCATCGCCCACGCCATCGTCTGGCAAGACCGCCGCACCGAAAGCCTGTGCGCCGAGTGGCGCGAGCGCGGCCTGAGCGACACCATCCGCGACAAGACCGGCCTGGTCATCGACCCCTACTTTTCAGGCACCAAGCTGAAGTGGCTGCTCGACAACGTGGACGGTGCGCGCACTGCGGCTGAACGCGGCGAGCTGGCTTTCGGCACGGTGGACAGTTGGCTGCTGTGGCAGTTGACGGGCGGGCGCGTGCACGCCACCGATGTCAGCAACGCCTCGCGCACCCTGCTGTTCAACATCCACACCCAGCAATGGGATGAAGAGCTGTTGACCCTGCTCGACATCCCGCCTTCGCTGCTGCCCAGCGTGCACTCGTCCAGCCATGCGTTTGGCGTGGCCGAGGTGGACGGCCTGAAAGGCCTGCCCATTGGCGGCATCGCGGGTGACCAGCAAGCCGCACTTTTCGGGCAAGCGGGCTTCAACGCCGGCCTGGCCAAGAACACCTATGGCACCGGCTGCTTCATGCTGATGCACACCGGCGCACTGGCCCAGCCTTCGGCCAATGGCCTGCTGACCACGGCCGCCGCTCAAGTGGGCCCGCATCCCCAATACGCCCTGGAAGGCAGTGTCTTCATCGGCGGTGCCGTGGTGCAGTGGCTGCGCGACGGCCTGCAGGCCATCCGCGCCGCCAGCGAGGTGCAATCCCTGGCCGAAAGCGTGCCCGATTCGGGCGGCGTCATCTTCGTGCCCGCCTTCACCGGCCTGGGCGCGCCCTACTGGGACAGCGAGGCGCGCGGCGCCATCGTCGGCCTGACTCGGGGCAGCACCGTGGCGCACATCGCGCGCGCGGCACTCGAATCCATCGCCTTCCAAAGCGCCGCGCTGCTGCTGGCCATGAGCCGTGATGCCGTCGCCGCCGGAGGCCACCCGGTGACCGAACTGCGCGTGGATGGCGGCGCCTGCGTGAACAACCTGCTGATGCAGTTCCAGGCCGACCTGCTGGGCATCCCGGTGGTGCGGCCCAAGGTGGTCGAGACCACGGCCCTGGGCGCGGCTTTCCTGGCCGGCTTGTCTTGCGGGGTCTACCAGGACACCGCCACGCTGGCCCGCCTGTGGCAAACCGACCGCGTCTTCCACCCCACCTTGCCACGCGAACGCGCTCAGGCGCTGATGGCTCAGTGGGAGCGTGCCGTGCGCCAGGCCTGCACCACCTGACCCAGGAAGACCCGCAAGCGGAATGTCGCCTGCACTTCCCTGCTGTCGCGCTCACCCCTATGCCACTGACCGGCGAGTCATTAACATCCGCCCGGATGAACGACCACACAACTTTGCCCAGCACGACCTCCTTCGTCCACGCCCCTGGTGGCCGCTTGGCCCTCAGACACTGGGGCACCACGGGCAAGCCCGTCATGGTGCTGGTGCATGGCTACCCCGACAACAGCAGCAAATGGGAAGCCGTGGCCCAGCACCTGCGCGAGGATTTCGATCTGGTCGCCTATGACGTGCGCGGTGCGGGCGAATCCTTCAAGCCCCAGGCCGTGTCCGACTACCAGTTGGCCCGCCTGACCGAGGACTTCACCGCCGTGATCAACGCGGTCAGCCCCGACCAGCCCGTGCACCTGGTGGCGCACGACTGGGGTTCGGTGCAGAGTTGGGAGTTCGTCACCGAGCCGGCCCTGAAAGGCCGCATCGCGTCCTACACCTCGTGCTCGGGCCCTTCGCTGGACCACGCGGGTTTCTGGATGCGCGACCGCGTTCGCCAACCCAGCCTGTCCGGCCTGGGCCAATTGGGCATGCAATCGCTCAAATCCTGGTACATCTATTTCTTCCAGCTGCCCTGGCTGCCAGAAGCGCTGTGGCGCGGGGTGCTGGGCCGCCACTGGCCCAGCCTGATGCGCTTGGTGGAAGGCACCCGCATCGAGCCCCGGGCCTCGCAAGCCGAAGACGGCGCCCATGGCATCAACCTGTACCGCGCCAACGTGTTCGCCTGCATGACGCGGCCACGCGAACGTTTTGCGCATGCGCCCGTGCTGCTGCTGGTGGCCATGAAGGACCGCTTTGTCAGCCCGGCCCTGACCGCCGACCTGGGCCGCTGGGTGCCACGCCTGACGCGGCGTGAACTGAACGCAGGGCACTGGGTCACGCTGCAGCAACCGCAGGCCTTCGCGCAGGCGGTGCGCGAGTTCATCGCCGCACCGCCAGTGGAAAGTGCCTGCGCCGAGCCCGCCCGGGACGGCGCCAGGCAATCCGCTTAAACGGCGGCCTCTTCTGCGCAATGGCGGGCTTTGCGGCGCGCCACGACCACGCCCATCAATCCCAGGCCCAGCCCCATCAAGGCGTTGGTGCCGGCTTCAGGCACGGCACTCAGCAGGTAGCTGCGGCTGTTGCTGGCGGTGACCAGCAACTGACCCACATCGTTCAAGCCCACCACACTGGTGAAGTACAGGCCGGCGATGGGCGCCACCAGTGAATTGACATCCATGTAGTCCAGGCCATTCAGCCCGGTGACGAAGCCATGCGATTCGCTGCCGACCGAGAATGAACCGCCCACCTGCCCCAGGTTGTTGATCGCGAATGCCGCACTGGAGACCCCACCCATCAAGGCGCCCAAGTCAGTCATGCCCACACCGTTTGGCCCGGTGACGAAGGCACGGGTGCCCAACAAATGAGGGGGGATCGCTGGCGTCGCCGTGAAACCGTTGGTGTATCCAACGATCTGGCCAGACGCATTCACGGCCGTGGCCGAACTGATGTTGCCGCCGAGCCCCACGATGTGGCTAATGCCCGAAACACCCACCTGGCCGCTGAAGGCCCCAGCCGCGCAATTGCAGCCCTCAGCGGCTCGGCCCACCACCTGGCCCGAATCATTAACGGCATTGGCACCGCTGAAAACGGTCGGGCTGGTGCCCCGCCCATAGGAAAAGGAGCCCAGGTTGACCAGCGGCGCGCCTGCCGAAGCTGCAGAAAACGCGCGGGTATTGCCGTCTCCGGCCACCGCATAGCCGACGATCTGACCCAGGTTGTTGATCCCTGTGGCGCCGCTGGTGCTGCCACCCAGGGTCCCCAGATCGGTCATGCCGACACCGCCCGCACCTGTGGCAAATGCGCGCGTCAAGCCGTCGGCCCGATCGGCACTACCAACCACCTGGCCCGCATCATTGATGGCCGACGCGTAGCTGGAGGCACCGCCCAAAGTGCCCAGATCGGTCAGACCCAGGCCATTGGCGCCCGTGATAAAGGCATGCGTTGCGCCGCTGGCGGTGGTGCTGGAGCCCACCACTTGCCCCAGGTTGTTGAGGCCAGCACCGATGAGGCTACTGCCCCCCAGCGTGCCCAAGTCCAAAACGCTGTAAGACTGCGCTTGCACGGCGTGACTCGACAAGCCGACCATGAGAGCGACCGCGACTGCGGAAAGACGATGAATGGACATGATTGGTTCTCCACTGATGGTTTTGAGCAATCAGGATTGAGCAACCGCCTTGAGGTCACGTGGCCGTGACGCTCCATGAGAGGCGTGAAGCTTCATCGAAATTGCCAATGAAGCGCAATCATAAAGCCATGTAATGGCAATTTATCACATATTACATAGCAGTTACCCTGCCATGAGGCAATCTTTCGGATCAGGGAGACCGCCAACAAGCGCGCCTTGCAAGTCGGCGCAATAGACCACGCGGCCTTGCGGCGATTGGTGGGCCATTGCGTCGCCAGCGGGGTGCATGGACTGGCCCCTTTGGGCACCACGGGCGAGCCCGCCATGTTGGACGATGACGAGCAACTGGCCGTGCTCGACACCGTGCTGGAGGTCGCCCCGGGCCTGCCGGTGATGGTCGGGCTGGCCGGGGTGATGGTGCCTGCGCCGTATTACATGCGCCCCTCACAGCCAGGCTGTGCCGATCATTTCACCCGCCTGGCCGACGCGTCCGCGGTGCCGCTGGTGCTGTACGACATCCCCTACCGCACGGGGGTCGACATCACGCTGGACACGCTGCTCGCCCTGGCCGCCCTACCCCAACATCCAGGCCCTCAAGGACTGCGGTGGATCGCCCGACAAAACGCAAGCGCTGATCGCCGATGGGCGCCTGGCCGTGCTGAGTGGTGAAGACGCGGCCGTGTTCTCGGCACTGTGCATGGGCGGACACGGGGCGATCGCCGCCTCGGCCCAGGTGCGGCCCGACCTGTTCGTGGCGATGTACCGCGCGGTGCAAGGCCAACGGCTGGCTGAGGCCCGCGCGATCTTCCATGCATTGGCTCCCATGGTGCGCACCCTGTTCGACGAGCCCAACCCCAGCGGCGTCAAAGCCGCGCTGCACCAGCAGGGCTGGGTGGACAACGAGTTGCGCCCGCCGATGAGCGCTGTCTCGCAGGCCACACAGGCGCGCCTGGCCCAGCACCTTGAAACGCTGGCGAGCGCACCCTGCTGACACCACGCTGTCAGGAGCCCCTGGGCACCATGAGGGCTCCTGTCAACAACCCCAAGGAGCCTGTCATGAGCAACCCATCTACCGCCATCCGCCACGCCATCCACTGGTTTGAGCTGCCGGTTCGCAGCATTGACCGCACCCAGCCGTTCTACGAAAAAATGCTGGGCGTGAAGCTCAAGCGCGAGAACTTTGGCGGGGCCGACATGGCGGTTTTTCCGTCGGACGACGGCGGCATCCATGGCTGCCTGACGGCCGAGCCCAACGCACCGCTTGACCACCACGGCGCCGCCCTGGTCTACCTGAACGCCGAACCCAGCCTGGACGCCGCGTTGCTGCGCGTTGAAGCTGCGGGCGGGCGCATCATCACGCCACGCCAGGAATTGCCCCAAGGCATGGGCTGCTTCGCGCACGTGACCGATCCGGAGGGCCGACGCGTGGGGCTGCACGCACAAAGCTGAGGACACAATACCGGCACCATGCGCCGCGCCGACCGACTCTTCCAACTGCTGCAACTGATGCGCGGCCGCCGCCTGTCCACGGCGGACTGGCTGGCGCAGCGCCTGGAGGTGTCGGCACGGACGGTCTACCGCGATGTGGCCGCCTTGCAAGCGCAGGGCGTGCCCATCGAGGGTGAGGCGGGCGTGGGCTACCGCGTGGCGCGCGACTACAACCTGCCCCCGCTCATGTTCACCGCCGAACAAGCCCAGGCCCTGGTGGCCTCGGTGCGCATCGCGCGCAACCGGCTGGACCCGGACCTGGCCGCGCAGGCCGACGAGGCCTTGAGCAAGATCCTGAGCGTGCTGCCCACGGACAGCCGCACCGCCGCCGACAGCCTGCAGTTGCATTCGCTGTCTCGGCCCCATGAGCCGCTTCACCTCAACCGCCTGGGCCAGCTGCGCAAGGCGATCGAATCAAAAAGCGTGGTCTGCATCCAGTACCAGGACGTGAACGGCCAGGCCAGCGACCGTTGGCTGCGCCCGCTGGCCTGCCTGTATTGGGATGCGGTCTGGACGCTGTCGGCCTGGTGCGAGCTGAGGGAGGACTTCCGCCAGTTCCGCATTGATCGCATCCAGCAGCTGGAGGTGGGGCCACGCACGTTCAAGGATGAGCCGGGCAAGACGCTGGCGGACCTGTTTCGGCAGTTTTGTGAGCCGCTGCCCGATTGAACGGTTGAGCAGATCAACGAAGCACCAGATCCAACTGCTGCCGCAGGTTCAAACCATTCTCTTGTTTGAACAACATGGCGAACACGCATTGCCCAGCGCTGTGCTCTGCCCAGACCCGGCCCACTTGCCCTTTCTCAATTTCCCTGGGCACGTTGCGCAAGTGCTCGCCCTTGTATTCGGCCACCAGCAGGCGTCCGTCATTCAGTTCGCAGACGAAATCCGGGTAAAAGCGCCCAAACGAGGTCGGCAGCCAGAATCCGGCCACTGGATCGGAATCAATGTTGCGAACCCAATGCTTCACGGCCGGATGCTCGTCAATCTCCATCGCACACCGCCACTCCTCGCCCCCATCCTCCAGGTCTGATATCGCATTGCCAAAGTAGTGTTTGGCAAACACGAATTTGCCCCGATACCGCTTGTGCGCAGGCACCGGGTAGTTGCCCGCCTCAAATTGGAAGGTGTGGGCAGCACTGGCTTGCATCGCCCAACCGCCGTCGAGCACCAGTTGTTGAAATGCACCACGGGCAGCCTTGTCGCGCAGCTCCGAAATACGGTGCGCCAACTGCTGCACCAAGGGGTGTTGATGGCGCGCCAGTTGCACCAGCGGGAGGCGCTGGTCATTCACCAGATGCCGCACCGCCGCCAACACAAACGCGCGCAGATGGCTGGGCACCACATCGCGCGCCAGGTTGCGCGACGGGTGCTGCAAGGCGTCGCAGAGCCAACGCACCAGCTCATGCTCGGTGATGGCGGTGGAGACCGTGTCAAGCGCCAACTGTTGAGCATCACCCCGCCCCACACGCAGCCTTTGACCATCCAAGTAGACCTCCCACAGCGCGCCCTGCTCGGCCATGTGAAAGCCCGGCAGGCTGATGGGTTCGGTCAGCAAATTGAGGTCCACGGTTTCAGAAACAGCTTCGCGCTCCAACAAGGCCAACTCACCTTGCAAGCCAGGCACGGCGTAGCAAAGGCGCGGCAAAGCCTTGAACAGGACGCCACGGTGCGCCGGCGCCAGCGCGGCCGACACCAACAGGTTGTGCCGCTCGATTTGTTCGCGGGTTTGCTCACGCTGCTTGCCGCGCTGCGCCGCCACCAATGCATCAGCCAGAATCTGTGGGACTTGACCCTGCAGGCGGACGCGCTGGCGATCACCCTCGGTGCTCAAGGCCAACTCGCCATTGGCCTGCGCTTGCGCCACGATGCTCGGCAAGGCACTGCCAGTCGGCAGGTCCACGGTCAGGGCGGGCAATGACGGCGCCCCCTGAAACAGCGGGCCATCGTTGCGCGCCCCATCTGCATCAGCGGACCAGCCCAACGCCAAGGGCATCTGCGGCGCGATCATCGACGCCATGTCCAGCGGGTCAAAACCCATGCCATCGATGAGCCTGTCCGCCAGCGCATTGGCAGCCATGCCGGTTTGCTCCTCGGTGACGTGTGCATAGGCTTTGTTCAACGCAGGCCGCTGCCGCTTCGTGGCGTAAGGCATGCGCAACACGCGGCCCAACAACTGCTCAATGGCCGTGGCTGAGCGCACCGATTGCACCGAACACAAGATGTAGGCAAACGGGCAATCCCACCCTTCGCGCAAAGCCTGCACCGTGATGA
Organism: uncultured Aquabacterium sp.; assembly: GCA_964554655.1. Taxonomy (GTDB): domain Bacteria; phylum Pseudomonadota; class Gammaproteobacteria; order Burkholderiales; family Burkholderiaceae_C; genus Aquabacterium. The sequence continues at coordinate 18,182 of CAZKPN010000034.1, forward strand.
TGTACCGCACAGGGCAATCGCGGCGGCTCAGGTCCAGCCCGTCGAGTTCTCGTTGCGTGCCCGTGGCCACCTTGATCTGGTCTTCAGGGATGTTCAGCTCATCCAGCAGGTATTGTTTGAGCACCTCCACCGTCACTGGTCGGTCGCTGTTCTCGGCTTGCAGCAGCACGATGGGGCGGATGTAAGCGCCCGTCAGGGCCTCTTCCTGCTGGGCCTCGGCCTCCAAACCACGCTGGTTCTGCACAGCATCCAGCACGGCCGCCTGCCAGCCACGGGTGTGCTCCATCAAGGCAATCGGCATCTTGATCATGTGCTCGGCCTGCAACTGCTGGGCAGAGACATGGAACAGCACATTGGTGCGCTTGGGCACTGGCGTGGCCGTCAACTCCAGAATCATCGCGGGGTTCAGGCGCAACAGGGCCTCGAAGCTGCGCTCGGTCTTGGCGTTGTGGGCCTCGTCCACGATGACATAAGGTTGGTGCAAGGCCAGCCAGTTGGCCAGCGACCAGCGCGGCTGGCCGACAAAGCGTGCCAGCATGGCTCGACCCGCCTTGTCGCTGGCCACCTCTTCTGCCGTGACCAGCGCATCGGGCAGGCTGCGCAGGGCATTCAAGGCAGCGGGTGGAGCCCCCCTGAAATGCGGCTCGAATTTTTCAGAGAAGGCGTAGACGTTGCGCTGATCCGTGTCTTCAATGCGAAAGCTCTGGATGGTTGCCACGACCACCAAAGTGCGTGCCTCGTTGTCTTGCGGTGACAGTTGGGCCACGTCTTCCAAGGCACACACCATGACCGACTCGCCGCAGGCCTCGACCAAGGCCTCGCGGAACGGATGGCCGGGGCGGCTGAGCGCCAGCAAGGTTTGCGCGCGGATGGTTTCGCTGGGCACCAACCACAAGGCCACCGGCTGGCTGGTCGGCGTGTGGCCCGAGTGGGGCCAGGCACGCGCCATGCGGCCAATGGCATGGGCGGCCAGCAGTGTTTTGCCACCCCCCGTGGGAATGCGCAGGCACACGCAAGGCGCCTCGCCAAAAGGCTCGGACTGGTAGCCGTAGCCGGTTTCTTTTTCAAACGCGGAACGCGCGCCATGGATGCAGGCGGCACTCAGGTAGGACTCAAGGGCCAGCAGTGCCTGGTCCTGGTATCGCTTCAGGCTGAAGACGGGCATGGGGCTTCCTTGTCAGCGCGGCACGGCGTGCGGCAGTTGTCGAAAGGTGATGCCCTCTTGGGCCAGGCGCGCTTCGCCCAGGCGGCAAGCTTCGCCATAGATCACCTTGGGGCCTTCAAACCAGCAGGTCTCGCGCAGCGCTTGCAACACGGCGCTGGTCAGCACGTTGCCGCCAGCGGGGCGCCGATCGCCCAAGATGCCGTTGAACAATAGGTAGTAGGCGGTGCCTGTTCGTGGCGCCGCGCCCGTCTCCTCTGTCAACACCGGTGTAGGCCGGTGGATGCCAATCAGGGGCTGGCCTGGTGCTTGTGCTCCGGCCGCCAAGGCGGTGCCGGTTTCGCGCATCCAGATGAAGGCAGCCAGATCGGCAAAGTGCACGTCTGGGTGGATGTCGCCTTGGGCATCGAACAAGGGCGCGCCCAGGCTCAGCACTTGAAAACCGCCGCCGCCTTGCCAGCCCACGGACTGGCTGATGCCGCCTTGCTCGCCTTCAAGCACCTTTTGCAGACGAGGAAGGCAATGAGTCAGGGCATGCGCACCCATCTCGATGCCGATCCAGCGGCGGCCCATTTTGTGAGCCACGGCGGCGGTGGTACCGCTGCCGAGGAAGGAGTCGAGGACGAGGTCGTTGGGCTGCGTTGCCAGTTGAAGAACTCGCTGGATCAACCGCTCTGGCTTCGGCGTCGTGAACGGTGCAACCGCATCAAATACCAGAATTTCTTTCTTGGCATCTTGGTTATTGCCAACTTCATCATGTCGCCAGAAAGTCGTGGGAACCATGCCTTGCTGCAACGCTTCCGGAAACTTCTTAAGCCTAGGACGCTCGTTCTCGCCACGAACGCCCCAGTACAGCAAGTCTTCCGCAATGTTCCGTTCTGTTGAGGTGCGATCAAACGCCCAAACTCTCGTAGGCGATGGCCACACCTCTTGGCCAGAAAAGGGATTCCAAATGCCGTAGTACAAATTGGGACGTTCGTCTTTGGTCTTGGCGCAGGTGTAGTCCGAAGACAACCATGAGCCTCTCGCATCCCCATCTGGATTCTTGAAATTCTTGATCTGCTTTTCGCTTCGGGGCAGCAAGTGCGGCCGCCACATGTCGGAGCGCTTTGCATAGAGCAAAACATGGTCGTGATTGATGCTCAGTTGATGCGCATCGTTTTGGGGAGCAAACTTCTTTTCCCAAAACACATTCGCCACAAAATTCTTCCGCCCAAACACCTCATCCATCATGACCTTGAGGTAGTGCCCCTCGTTGTCATCGATGGTCACCCAGATGGAGCCATCCTCGCTCAACAGATCGCGCAGCAACTGCAAACGCGGCAGCATCATCGACAGCCACTGGGAATGCTCCAGGTTGTCGTCGTAGTGCTCAAAGGCGCTTTTAGTGTTGTAGGGTGGGTCGATGAAGATGCACTTCACCTGCCCTCGGTAGAAGGGCAGCAGTGCCTTGAGCGCTTCTAGGTTGTCCCCGTGTATCAGCAGGTTGCCGGACGCACTGTCATCTTGGCGGACTGGCGGACTGGCGGACTGGCGGACTGGCGGACTGGCAATTGAGTATGCGGTCTCAAAACGCGGGTGGGCACACGATCTGCGCTGCGAAAAGCGTTATCGCGGTTGAGCCAGTCAAGGGTTGGCATGGTTGGTTTGAATCGTGTAGCGGGCTTTGAGCTGGCTCAAAGGGTGGCTGTAGTTGATCAATTGGCGGTGCTGCAACTGGCCCACCACAATGCCTGGGTGGACACCCAACGATTGCGCAAAAGCGACCACGCTGGCCTGGTTGAGCGGCAAGCTGGCCAGCTCCACCTGCCGTGCACGCGGGATGAGCACATCGGTGGCGAAGCGGTTCGCTTCTTGTTCTTCGGCGGACTGGATCGCATCCCCCGACGTGGCGTCGTCCAGAAACACGGCGCGGGTCGGATGCTTGAGGATGTGCCCCACTTCGTGAAAGAAGCTGAACCAGAAACCATCATTCCACTTGCCCAACAAAGACAACTGGATCAAGGGCTTGCCACCGACCCAGCGGGCCACGCCCGACACATGGGTGCCAGGCAAGGCTGGCACAAACACCAGGGCCACACCCGACTGCGAGCACAAGCGGGTCAAGCCCGCGCTGATCTCGGCCGGACTGCTCAAGCTGAGTGCCCGCATAGCGGGCAAATGAGCCTCCAGGGTTGCGGCGTAGTAGTCGGCCGTTTGCAAACGGGTCGCGGCCAACTCCCCCATCCGCAACCAGGCGGTGATGGCGGCGGCATCCGTTTGCTGTTGCGGCTTGGCGCGACGAAACTGCGCCTGCATCTTGTCGTAATGCGCCGCCCAACCCTCGGGCGAGGCCACGCCAAAGAAGCGCACCAGGTCATCCACCAACTGCTCTTTGAAGCTGCTGCTCAAACGCCCAGCAGGCAACACACCCGCCGCTTGCAAGGCCTTGATGGGGAAGCGTTCAAGCCAAGGGATGTGTGCTTTGCGGCCTTGCGCATCGCGCAAACGGGCCAGGTACTCCCGGTAACGCGCCTCGCGGGCTAACCAGAAGTGCGCAGGCACCTGCAGCACACGCTCAAGTTCCAAGGCGGTATCTTCGGTGATCTCTTTCTTGCCCGCCATGATTTCGTTCACAGCCTGGACAGGACGACCCAGCCGACGCGCCAACTCCACTTGAGTCAAAGCGCGCTCGTCCATCAGGTCTCGCAAGGTGTCGCCAGGTGGGGAAACTTCTACCGGCTGGTAACTCAGGTTTTCATCAATCATGGTAGTCCACCACTTCAATCACGGTCACGTCGTCAATGGATCGCCAATCAAGCCCACCATCAAGTTTGCAGATCGGCGGCTGGCGTGAGGGCTGAACAATAAGCCGCAATCCAGCGACCAGACGACAAGAGAACTGCCCACGGCGGTCGCCCTTCAGTTCCTCCCAATGGCCAGGCAAATGGCGCAGGTCTTCCATGCTGAAAGCGGCATCCAGATCATCAAGACGGCTCTTGAGCTTGCCTGCGGCTGGCTCACCAAAGCGACGGGTACGCTCTGGTTTTGATTCGCAAATCTTCTTGAGCTTGTCCGTGGCAAATCGAACCTGCATTTTTATATAAAATATTCACCCCTGAGGTGAAGACTTTATCAGAATCTTCGCGACACTCAATGCACCCTTACTCAAAAGACCAAGCCCCCGATTACCAGCTGTCCTGCTTTTGGCGCACTCCCAACAAGGAAGGTCAAGATGCGCAGTCCTGCGCGCAAAGGCTGTGCGACTTCCTGCAGGCCATCCAGCCTCACTGCCCAGCCGGGACGCTGTGGCATTTTCTGGGGCCGAAGGACGCTCTGGCACCCGTCCCCTCCGATGCCGACACCCTGCGCCTGAACGCCTTGCGCCCAGGCAACGGCGATCCGCGAGGCGTGGCGCCCCAGGCGCGGTATCCCGCCGTCGGATTCAGCGTGCTGTTCATGACGGCCAAGCGGGGCGGCGCCAGCCTCATCGTCAGCCTGGGACAAGGCCATGCAGGCACCCGCAACCATCTGTGCCTGAGCTTCCCATTCAATGGCGAAGCGGCTCAGCTTTGGTCAGAACCCACCCGCGTGGAAGCCCTGTTCACCACCTGCATCCACTTCTGGCAGGCCGACGGCGCGACTGTTGACCATACCGACATCCGGGACGAGGACGCGGGCCACCCCCTGCCGGTGTACTGGTTCGCCCATGACCGCTCCTGGCAACAGCCTTTGCCGCCCCTTCCAGCAGGCGTTCAAGTCAAACCGCTAGAAGAAGACGCAGGCCAGTACATCATCACCACGCCTGATCGCTACAACCGCTTCATCGACGCGCACCGAGCGGTGAGCGAGGCCGCCAAGGCCACCCTGCGGCAAGCACCCTAGCGCCCCAATTTCATCACTTGTCAAACAGCCCAGATGTGGTCATTGTGCTCAAGTGCTTGCGCGCGCCGCACTAAGAGCACTCACCCCATGCGAAAACTCCAGTAAATTCACACCAGAAATCCACGTCGGGCCACCACATGACTTCGCGCTTCACCGGTGCCGCAGGCTTTGCCTTGCTCGCACTCGCAAAGGCTTCTTTGAGCCACGCCGCCCTTTACTACGTGAACCCTGATTCTGGCAACGACACCAAGCATGCCGGCACCAACGCCACGGCACCCTGGAAAACACTGGCCAAGGCGCGCGATGCCCTCGAACCCGGTGACACCCTCCACCTGGCGTCGGCCAAGACTTTCACCGAAGCCCTGGTCCTGAGCACCGGCGTCAGCTACACCACCTATGGCGGCAGCGAACCCGCCCGCATTTCCGGGCTCCGCCGGGTGGACATCGCCAGCACCACCTGGACCAAGGACGCCGCCTACCCGATCTACACGACCAAGCTCGCCCGCGATGTCGCCCCCACGGGCGTGTCACAGGTGTTCATGGGCGGTGACCGCTTGATCCGTGCCCGCACACCCAATGCGGGCAGGGGCGACTTCAAGTCCGTTTCGTCCAGCCAGTTCGCCCGCGTCACGGCCGATGGCGACCACCTGACCCTGAACCTCAACCCCAAGATCGTGCCGGCTGGTGAAGAAGTGAGGGGCGCCACCGCCATGATCCGCCTGCGTGGATCCGACCTGGGGGAATATGACGTCGCCGACTGGAAGCCAGGCAGCTTCAGCAGCCTGGCGGTCAAAGCCGTGAGCTTCACGGAAGACTGGTACATCGCCCATGAATACACCATCCCCGCTGGCCACGGCTACTGGCTTGAAAACAAGCGCTGGATGCTCGACAGCGCCAGGGAATGGCATTACGACGCGGGCACCCGCGAGTTGAGCCTGTGGGCACCCAACGGCCTCAGCCCGCAAGGCCAGAACGTCACCATCGCCACCATGCCGAACGGCATCGTCGGCAAGGCCGTCGGCAATGTCACGGTCAACAACATCCTGGTCATGGACACCGCCTCCGATGGCATCTCCCTGGTCGCCTCCCGAAACGTCACACTGAGCCAGGTCACTGTGCTTCGGGCCGGGCGCCGCGGCATCGCCATGGCCGGCTCGGCGAACTGCACCATCACCGGGGCCACTGTCGATGGCAGCGCTGCGGATGGCATCTGGCTGGGCTTCTGGTCCACCTTCACGCCGCACATGCCCCCGGCCCACATCCGCCGCTCGGTGAACGTCGACATCCTCGACAGCAAGATCATCAACTCCGGACTGCGCGGTTATGCGCAAGCCGCCGTTCGGCTGGGCGAGGGCGGCCGGTTCGCCAACAACACGGTGCAGAACACGCCTTACCTCGGCGTGTCCGCCCCCCTGAACAACACCATTGAGAACAACCTGATCGTCAACAGCTGCAGCGGCTACGAGGACTGTGGTGGCATCTACGTCCTGCAGCCCCCCGATGACCCGGCCAAGTTGGCCAAGGCCAGCCCGACGACCCCGGTCACGCGCATCAAGATGCCCAACAACATCGTCATCCGCCACAACATCGTCGATGGCGGAACCGGCTCTCCCGATGGCGTGCCCGAGGGCCAGGGCACCGACACACGCGGCATCTACCTGGACGACTACGTCAACGGGGTGAAGGTGCAAGGCAACTATGTGTCGGGCATGAAGCACGGCTACATGCTGCACACGGCGTTCAACAACGAGGTCAGCGACAACCTGGCCATCCGCAACCGCTCAAACAACTTTTTCATGCAAGAGCATGCCGTGCCCGACCTGAACCCTCAGAGCGCCCAGAAAACCTGGGCCAACGGAGAAATGCGCCAGAACACCTTCGCGCGCAACGCCATGGTCGCCAGCAGGGATGCCGCCTCCGCCAAACGGGCGATCCCCAACATCCTGCACATCGCCCACGGCAGCGGCGGAAAGACCCAGCAGTTCGGCACCTACCTCCATAACCAGTACGCCACGCTGAACCCCAACGCCGCCAACATCCTCGCCTACAACTATGGGGCGGACCACAAGGGCAAGGAGGACATGAGCCTGGCCACGTGGCGAGGCATTGGCAATGACAGCCAGGGCGGCATGCGCCAGGCTGTTGAGGCCTACGGCTTCTACAACAGCTCGAGAAGCAGCAAACTGACCGTCAATTGTCCGACCACCGTGGTGGCCAACTGCGCCAGGTTCATCGATCTGAAGAAGAACGCGGCCGTCACCTTTCCACTGACACTTGACGCCTGGGAAGCGGTCATCCTCATCCGCTGAGGCCACCGCTCACCGGGATGTCAGCGCCTGAGGGTCTGCCAAAGGCTGCGACTGCCCCAGGGATTGCCGCACCCGATCGACCACCAAATCGGTGGCGTGGCCTGTGGCATGCAAACGTGGTCATCTCCATGCCATTGAAAATCTCGGCCATGGGCATGGGCAGGATCCCCAATAGGCCCACCCCGCCGCCTGCTCTGCGCTCAAGAAGCGGCCCAGGCGGAATCGGGTTCATTAATTTGAATGACCCATTCTAGTGAGCAAGGCATCGGGCGACCACCAAGGCATCACTCCACCGCGGTGGTGCAGGTCTTGCCTCCCAGGTCAGCCTTGAGGCCGCTCACCGTGGGAATCAGCTTGCCTTTCAGGCTGGTGAAGGTGAAGGCCGTCTGGCCCTTGGCCAAGATGGTCTGGTTGGCCGTCACAGGCGCGGCCGTCACCGTGGCGCCACTGACCTTGATCTTGGCGTTGTTGCTGGCGATGATGAAAGGCTTGGCGCTGTAGGTCCAGCTCACGCTCCAGCCGGTCAGCGGGGCATCGCCCAGGTTGGACACCGTCACCTTCACGGCGAAGCCGATCAGGTTGTTGGTGCTGGTGATCTTGTAGCTGGCGGTGCAGGCCACCACGGGCGCCACGGCCGGGCTCATCAGGTAACCCACGCCAAGCGGCTCGATGACATAGCCCGAACTGGTGATGATCAGGTTCTTCACCAGAATCTGGCCCGCGTCGTTGATGTCCACCGCTTCGCTCAACACGATGCCCTGGCTGGCCAGGGCAGCCGGAAGGCGGGTGTTGAGGTCGATGGCCGTGCCGCCATCCCACAAGGTTGCACGCTTGCGGCCGTCGGCATTCACCGAGTAGCCCACCACCAGGCCCGCCTTGTTGATGGCGACGGCACGGCTGGACGAGTACCCGGGCAAGGCACCCAGATCGGTGGCCACGCCCCCGGCCCAGCGCACGGCGCGCGTGTCCACGTTGCCCGCGGTTTGCGACTCACCGACCACCACCGCGTCCTCGTTGAGGTCGAAGGCCCGGCTGTTCAACCCGCCCAGCGTGCCAAGGTCGGTCACGGCGCCGCCTTGCCACAGCACGGCGTGGGTGGCCGTGTCGCCCGCGAGGGTCGAGAAGCCCACCGCCAGACCGCCGTTGTTCAGGGCCATCGCGACGTTTTTGCTGCCACCCAGGGTGCCGAAATTGAACAGCAGTTCACTGTTCTGGCTGTAAAGCGCGCCCTTTCCGTCCAGGATCTGCCCCTGGTCGTTGATCGCGCTGGCGAAGAACGGCGGCACGATGAGCTGCCAACCCGTCGGCAGCTTGTCAAAGCGCCAAGCCAAAGCAGGCGCGGGCAAGGTGGTACCAGAATAGTAGTGGCTGCCCACCAGCTGCCCCACGTTGTTGATGCCATCGATGCGGTACTTCTGCTTGGGGGCCGGGTCGTTGACGATGGTGACCGGGCCGGCATTGGCCGCCCAGATGGCCGCGTCCGCGGTGCCGCAGCAGCCCGAGTACCCTGCCGCCACCCCTGCGTTATTGATCTTCAAGGGGTTCTGCATGCCCTGGGAACCCGAGTCGTAGGGGATTTCCTTGAAGGCGTAGAAACCGGGGGCGCCAGCCGCCTGGGCCGTGGCCGTTTGAAAGAAACAAGCGGCCAGCAAAATGGCCTTGAACGATGGAATTCGCATTTTTTCCCCTGATTGGTTTTTTAGGACAAAGCGCATGCACAGGCGTGATGGTGCATGGATCGCGTGACATTAAAGCCTGGGTTGCTTCAGCGCCATTGGCAAAACCACCCACGTGCGGGCCCTTCCTATAATCCTGGATTCCCCCTTTCACAGGCTGGAGCCGCGCATGACTTGCGCGGGGCCGCCAGCCTGATCTTGTCTTTGCGGTGCACCCCATGAGCGATTCAGCCGAAAACCAAACTTACGACCCGCGCACCACCGAAGCCCGTGCCCAGCAGCACTGGAACGAGCGCGACGCCTACCGCGTCACCGAAGACAAGACCAAGAAGCCGTTTTACGCCTGCTCAATGCTGCCCTACCCCAGCGGCAAGCTGCACATGGGCCACGTGCGCAACTACACGATCAACGACATGCTCACGCGCCACCTGCGCATGAACGGTCACAACGTGTTGATGCCCATGGGCTGGGATGCCTTCGGCCTGCCCGCCGAGAACGCCGCCTTCAAGAACAAGGTGCCGCCCGCGCAGTGGACCTACGACAACATCGCTTACATGAAGAAGCAGATGAAGGCGATGGGCCTAGCGATCGACTGGTCGCGCGAGATCGCCACTTGCCAGCCTTCGTATTACAAGTGGAACCAGTGGCTGTTCTTGAAGATGCTGGAAGCGGGCATCTGCGAGCGCCGCACGCAAACCGTGAACTGGGACCCGGTCGACCAGACCGTGCTGGCCAACGAGCAGGTGATCGACGGCAAGGGCTGGCGCTCGGGCGCGCCGGTGGAGAAGCGCGAGATCCCAGGCTATTACTTGAACATCGTCAAGTACGCCGATGAGCTGCTGAGCGCGGTTAGCAACCCCGAGGACAAGAACTACCTGTCAGGCTGGCCCGAGCGCGTGCGCGTGATGCAGGAAAATTGGATCGGCAAGTCTGAGGGCGTGCGCTTTGCCTTCAAGCACGACATCCAAGGCAGCGATGGCACCTTGATCAACGATGGCCAGCTGTGGGTCTTCACCACCCGCGCTGACACCATCATGGGCGTGACCTTCTGCGCCGTGGCACCCGAGCACCCGCTGGCCACGCACGCAGCAAGCACGAATCCCAAGCTGCAAGCCTTCATCGAAGAATGCAAGACCGGCGGCACCACCGAGGCCGAACTGGCCACGCAAGAGAAAAAGGGCCAGCCCACGGGCTTGTTCGTGAAGCACCCCTTGACGGGCGAGCAGGTCGAAGTCTGGGTCGGCAACTACGTGCTGATGTCTTATGGCGACGGCGCCGTGATGGGCGTGCCAGCGCACGATGAGCGCGATTTCGAGTTCGCCAAGAAGTACGGCATCGCGATCAAGCAGGTGATTCAAGCCGAGGGCGAAACCTTCAGCCTGGACGCCTGGGCCGATTGGTACGGCGACAAGCAACGCGCCACCTGCGTCAACAGCGGCGTCCTTGACGGGTTGAGCCACAAAGAGGCCGTGAGCAAGGTCGCCGAGCTGCTGTCCGCCCAAGGCATCGGCGAGAAGAAAACCACCTGGCGTCTGCGCGACTGGGGCATCAGCCGCCAGCGCTACTGGGGCACGCCGATCCCCATCATCCACTGCGGTGACTGCGGCCCCGTGCCCGTGCCTGAGAAGGACCTGCCCGTCGTGTTGCCCGAAGACGTGGTGCCCGATGGCAGCGGCAACCCGCTCAAACTGCGCCCCGATTTCCTGAACGTGGGTTGCCCCAAGTGCGGCAAGCCAGCCCAGCGCGAAACCGACACCATGGACACCTTCGTGGACTCGTCCTGGTACTTCCTGCGCTACACGGCCCCGGACAACGCGACCCAGATGGTGGACGAGCGCACCGAGTACTGGATGGGCGCGGCCAACGCCCCCGGCGACCGCGGCATGGACCAGTACATCGGTGGCATCGAACACGCCATCCTGCACCTGCTGTACGCGCGCTTCTGGACCAAGGTGATGCGCGACTTGGGCCTGACCAAGGTCGATGAGCCCTTCAAGAAGCTGCTGACGCAGGGCATGGTGCTCAACCACATCTACTCGCGCAAGACCGCGCAAGGCGGCGTGGAATACTTCTGGCCGCACGAGGTCGAGAACATCATGGATGCCAGTGGCAAGGTCGTCACCGGCGCCAAGCTCAAGTCCGATGGATCGTTGGTGGACTATGGCGGCATCGGCACCATGTCCAAATCCAAGAACAATGGCGTGGACCCGCAAGAGCTGATCGAGCAATACGGCGCCGACACGGCCCGCCTGTTCGTGATGTTCGCCTCGCCCCCTGAGCAGACGCTGGAGTGGAACGACTCCGGCGTGGAAGGCGCGCACCGGTTCATCAAGCGCGTGTGGATGGCGGCCTACCCCGGTGGCAGCATTGAATCAGCCGTGCAGTTTGTGCATTCTCGCGCCTTCAGTTTTGACCCGTCGCAAATCAGGGAAGACCGACCTATCGCTGCCATGCGTCGCGAAATACATCTTGTACTGGCACAGATCAACCATGACTATGGTCGCATGCAGTACAACACCGTGGTCTCCGGTGCGATGAAGCTTTTGAACACGCTAGAGAAAGTCTCAGGCATTGAGGTTCAGCGCGCAGGTACCGCAAAAGATTTCGTGTTGACCGAAGGTTATGGCATCTTGCTGCGTGTGCTGTACCCTGCTTGCCCTCACCTCACGCACGTGCTGTGGGAACAGCTGGGTTACGCCGCCAAACTGGGCGACCTGCTCGACGCACCCTGGCCTCAGGTCGACGAAGCCGCCCTGGTGCAAGACGAGATCGAACTGATGCTGCAGGTCAACGGCAAGCTGCGCGGCTCGATCAAGGTGCCTGCCTCCGCTGACAAAGCCGCCATCGAAGCCGCCGCCCTGGCCAGCGAAGATGTCGCCAAGTTCAGCGAAGGCAAACCGCCCAAGAAGATCATCGTGGTGCCCGGCCGCCTGGTCAACGTGGTGGTGTAAGGTGCCAAGGATGAACCGCCGCACCTTCACCCTGTCCCTGTTGACCTTGGCCACCAGCGCCGCCGTGGGCCTGAGCGGCTGCGGCTTCGAGTTGCGGCGCGCCCCCAACATGGCGTTCAAGAGCGTGCAGTTGAGCGGGTTTGCCGCCAACTCGCCGCTGGCCAGCGAACTGGCCAAGGCCTTGGAAGACGCCGGCGTGTCCGTGGTCGAAAGCACGGCGGCCGCCGCCGCGCAGCAGAACGTGCCGGCCAACATCGCCGCGTCCAGCCCCCGGGTCCTCAGCTCGCACGTCGTGCTGGAGGCCCTGTCCGACACGCGCGAGCAGGCCGTCGCCTCGATCACCGCCTACAGCCAGGTGCGCGACCTGTCGCTGCGCACCCGCTTCAAGTTCCAGCTCACCCGCGCGGACGGCAGCCAGTTGCTCGCCCCGATCGAGCTGCTGCTGACCAACGACCTGCCTTACAACGAAAAAGACGCCCTGGCCAAGATCGACGAATCAGCCGCCATGCACCGCGCCATGCAGACCGACATCGTCCAGCAGGTCATGCGCCGCCTGGCCGTGGTCCGGCCCGAGCAACTGGCCCCCTGAGCCCGGCATGCAACTGCGCCTGGAACAACTGGCCGCCCACCTGAGCAAGGTCGGGCCCAGCGGCATCAAGCCCATCTACACCGTCTATGGCGACGAGCCCCTGCTCGCCCAGGAAGCGCTGGACACGATCCGCGCGGCCGGCCGCGTGGCGGGCTACACCGAGCGGCAGGTGCACACGGTCTCGGGCGCGTATTTCGACTGGTCCAGCCTGCTGGGCGCGGGCAGCGCCATGTCCCTGTTCGGCGACAAGCAGTTGATGGAGATCCGCATCCCCTCCGGCAAGCCGGGCAAGGATGGCTCCGTGGCGCTGCAAAGCTATTGCGAGCGCCACGCCCAGGATGACAGCGTGCTCACCGTCATCACCCTGCCCCGGCTGGACAAAACCCAGACCACCAGCGCCTGGTTCACCGCGCTCGACAACGTGGGCGTGACCCTGCGCTGCGACCCCATCGAGCGCAACGCCCTGCCCCTGTGGATTGCCCAACGCCTGTCCGCGCAAGGCCAGCAGGTCGAGCCCGGCGAGGCTGGCCAGCGCGCCTTGGCTTTCTTTGCCGACCGGGTGGAGGGCAACCTGCTGGCGGCCCACCAGGAAATCGCCAAGCTGGGCCTGCTCTACCCGCCCGGCCCCATCAGCATCGCGCAGATCGAAGAGGCCGTGGTCGACGTGGCCCGTTTCAACGTCTTCAAGCTCAGCGACGCCGTGCTGTCGGGCCAGGTGCAGCGCACCCTGCGCATGATCGACGGCCTGCACGCCGAAGGCGAAGCCGCCGTGCTGGTGCACTGGGCGCTGTCTGAAGAGATCATGGCCCTGCACCGCAGCCGCGCGGCGCTGGACGCCGGCAAGCCCCTGCCCATGGTGCTGCGCGAGCAGCGCGTCTGGGGCCCACGCGAACGCCTGTTCGAGCGCGTGTTGCCGCGCCTGAAAGCCCCCAACCTGGCCCGCCTGGTCACCGCCGCCAGCACGGTCGACGGCATCGTCAAAGGCCTGCGCCACCCCCAATGGCCCGAAGACCCGTGGGAGGCGCTTCGCCGCCTGGCCCTGATGCTGTGCCGCCAGATGGCCCCGCAAAACTGACCATGGTGCGGCGCACCATCGCCTGAACAGGCCGTGGTTGCGCTGGAAAATCCGCACGCCCCCGGCGCAGTCGGCTTGTTATATTGCGGAACGACCCGCATTCAAAGAAAGGCCTCCCTTGAGCGACGGCGCCCTGGTTCCATTGAACCGATCCGAGCATTTGTACTGGGCTGGCGAGGGCTACCTGGGGCCGATCAACATGCCCTTCATGCTGCGCTTCGACCGGCCGGTCGAAGAAGCCCTGCTGCGCCAAGCCCTGCGCGAGTTGACCACCGCCTTTCCGCGCCTGCGGGGCGTGGTCACGCCCACCGCCTTCACCTACCAGTTGCGCATCCTGCCCGACGACCTTTGGCTGGACCAGCTCTTCAACGACGCCTACCGGGTCCAGCACGGCATCGACGGCGATTCACGCTCGGCCCTTGAAAAATTCCACAGCGACTTCATCAACGAAGCCGTGTCGCTGGAGCGCGGCCTGCCCTGGCGCGCCCGCTTCATCCCGCACCCGCAAACGCCCCTGCTGGTCTTCTCAGTGCACCACCTCATCGGCGATGGCCGCTCGGTGCTGCAGATGCTCACCGCGCTCATGGGGCGCCTCAGCGGCCAGCCCATCGCCCCCTGCCCGCTCGAATCGTCCAGCATGGTGGCCGCCGTCACGCCGGTGAAGTGGACGCAGTGGCCCGCCAGCATCGCAGGCTGGTGGCGCAATGCCCGGCGCGATGCCCAAAGCAGCCGGGGCCAGAAGATCATCACCCTGGCCAGCCGACGCAGCCCGCGCTACACCACCACCAGCGTGCGTTACCACGAGCTGCCCGCCACCTCCGAGCAACTGCGCGTGCTGGCCAAGCAAACCGGCACCACGGTCAACAACCTGGTCGTCGCCCTGCTGGCCAACGCCTTCCTGGCCCTGGAGCCCGACAACCCGAGGGCCGTGGCCGCCGTTCGCATTTCGGTGGACCTGCGGCGCTATTTCCCCAAGGGGCAGCAACCCGAGTTCGGCAACTTCGTGTCCTCCTTCACGGTGCGCTCTCAGCACCAGCCCACCTTGGCCGCCCAGGTCGAATCGGTCGAAGCGCAGGTCAAGGACCACATGTCGCGCTACGCGCGCCGCGAATACGCCCTGCCCCTGACCGCCTACGAATGGCTGCCCCTGCTGGGCCGCACCGCCTACAGCCACCTGATCGTCAGGTCCAAGGCCAAAGGCTCGCTGCCGGTGCTGAGTTGCCATTTCACCAACCTGGGCAACGTGGACGCCATCCACCCGCCCAATGCCCAGGTGCGCCTGACCGAATGCTGGCCCGCCACCTTGAGCACCGCCTTGCTGCTGGCCCTGGTCAACCTGGGCGGTAAATTGTTTTTCACGGTCGCCTTTCAAAACGACGAAACTGACGAGCAGGCCATCCAGAACCTGTTCCGGATCCTGAACCAGCAGTTGCTCGCCATCACCTCCAACCCGCCGCCAAGCCCGGCAGCGTGACAGCCGTCACGATTTGAAGGGGCCCCGCACCGCCATGACCACGCTCAAGCCCATCAAGACCTCCCCGCCACTGCCGATATTCCAAGGGTCGGATAAAGATCTCTTGAGCAATGAGGCGAGGTATGAAGCAGCGGTTCGATCAAGTCGATGCAGCAGGCAACAGGGCCCATGCGAGCGTTCGCTCGGAAGGGGTCGCCTTGTCAAAAATCACCACCAGGCACCCCGGCAGGACCGTGGCCACGCCTGCGCCCACCAGCGGCGCCTGGCTGTCCGAAGCCCTCAAACTCTGGTGCACTGAACCCCACTGCCCTCGCTGACCCTCATGCTGCCCGCCTTCTTCAACCCACGCCGCCTGCAGGCCCGCATCGTTGCGGTGTACCTCGGCTTGCTGATCGTGGTGCAGGCCGTCAGCTACTGGTTCATTCAAGACAGCATTGACCGCAATGCGCGCGCCTCTATCCACACCGAACTGCTGACCGGCGAGAAGGTGTTCTTGCGCCTGCTCAGCCAGAACGCCGACAACTTGGCCCAGGCCACCCGCGTGCTGTCGGCCGACTACGGTTTCCGCTCGGCGGTGGCCACGGGCGATCAAGAGACGCTGCAATCGGCCCTGAGCAACCACGGCGAGCGCATCAACGCCAGCGCCGCCGTGTTCACCGATGCCCAGTTCAACGTGCGCGCCAGCACCATCCCGTCACCCGACCATTTCGTGGCCGCCGTGCAGCGGTATGCGCGCCAGTCCGTGGCCGCAGGCTCCGACCAGCGCCAGGTCGAAATCATCGACGGCCAGCCCTACCAGATCGTCGCCGTGCCGGTGCGCGCGCCCGCCATCATTGGCTGGGTGGGCATGGGTTTCCCGATTGGCGACAAGCTGCTGTCCGACATGAAAGGCCTGTCGGGCCTGGACGTGTCCCTGCTGCTGCGCAAGGCCGATGGTGATTGGAATGTCAGCCTGGCCACGCTGGCGGCCAAGGACTGGCCCGCGCTGGCCACCGCCTGGACACAGCCCACCAGCAGTGGCAGCAATGGCCTGACCTTGCAGGTGGCCAATGCCGAGTACAGCGGCCACCAACTCATCCTGCCCGGCTCGCCCGGCCAGCCGCCCGTCACCGCCTTGCTGATGCGCTCGGTGGACCAGGCCCTGGCGCCCTACATGGAGTTGAAGCTGACCTTGCTGCTGCTGAGCGCCGTCGGCATCGCCGTGTTCGGGTTTGGCAGCTACGTCACCGCGCGGCGCATCACCACGCCGCTGCGCATCCTTTCCAACTCAGCACGCCGACTGGAGCGCGGCGACTATGGCGCCGAAGTGAAGATGTCCTCGCGCGATGAGATCGGCGAGCTGGCCCAATCGTTCGAGACCATGCGCCAGGCCATCCAGACCCGCGAAGGCGAGATCCGCCGCCTGGCGTATCAAGATGCGCTGACCGACCTGCCCAACCGCGAACAGTTCCGCCACGACCTGCGCCAGGCCATCGTGCGCGCCAAGGAAGACCAGACCCCCTGCACCGTGCTGCTGCTGGACATGGACCGCTTCAAGCATGTGAACGACGTGCTCGGCCACCGCTTTGGCGACCGCCTGTTGCGCTCCGTGGCCGAACGCCTGACCAGCGAAGTGCTGGGCGAGCGCGACGTGCTGGCCCGCCTGGGTGGCGACGAGTTCGCCATCCTGCTGCAAGGCACCAGCGCGCAGCAGGCTTACCCGGTGTCGCAACGCATCCTGCGCGCTTTCGAGCGCCCCATCACGCTGGACGACCACACGGTGGACCTGAGCGCGGGTGTGGGCATCGCCAGTGCGCCTGAACATGGCGTGGAGGCAGACACCCTGCTCAGCCGCGCTGAAGTGGCCATGTACGCCGCCAAGCAGCAGCAGGCTGGCACCGTCACTTACCACCCGGGCCTCGATTCAACCAGCGAAGAGTCGCTGACGCTGCTGAGCGAGTTGCGCTACGCCGTCGACAACCACCAGCTGCGCCTGTACCTGCAGCCCAAGATCAGCCTGCACACCGGCCAGTGCATTGGCGCCGAAGCCCTGATGCGCTGGGAGCACCCCACGCGCGGCATCGTCCCGCCCATGCGCTTCATCCCCTTCGCCGAGCAGACCGGCTTTGTGCGCGTGCTCACCGCGTGGATCACCGAGCAGGCCGCCATCGTCAGCAAATCGCTCAGCGATGCGGGCATGCCCCTGAAGATCGCCATCAACCTGTCCACCCGCGACCTGATGGACCAGGAACTGCCCAACAAGTTGGACAAGCTGCTCAGCCAGCACGGCGTCAACCCGGCGATGCTGGTGATGGAGATCACCGAAAGCGCCATCATGGACGACCCGCAACGGGCGCTCGTCACCCTGAACCGCCTGCACGCCATGGGCCTGAAACTGTCCATCGACGACTTCGGCACCGGCTACTCATCGCTGGCCTACCTGAAGCGCCTGCCGGTGGACGAACTCAAGATCGACAAGTCTTTCGTGATGAACATGGAAAGCGATTTGCAAGACGCCAAGATCGTTCGTTCAACGGTCGACCTGGCCCACAACCTGGGCCTGACCGTGGTGGCCGAAGGCGTGGAGAACGCCAAGTCCTGGAAGCTGCTGGCCGGCCTGTCGTGCGATGAGGCTCAGGGCTTCCTGATCTCGCGCCCCATGCCCTGCGAGCAATTTGCCAATTGGGTGCGCGGTTGGACGCCGCCCGACACCACGCACGAGTGGCTGGGCACCGAGTTTGCCGCGATGATCTGAGCGCGCTTGAGCTCAAGCGCGTAGCGCGCGGGCCAGTGCCTCGTAAGCCTGAAGCTGGTCGGCCGGCATGCTGAGGGCCGCCGGCGAAGCGTTATTCGCCAACAACGCGTCGATCAAACGCTGCGCATCGCCCAGGCGGGGCAACACCGGCCCCGCGAACAACACCTGCCCTTGACGAGCCACCACCAGCGTCGGAAAGGTCTCCACATCAATGTCCCCCACCAGATCGGACTCGTCCTCGATGTCGATCCAGCGGTAGCGGTGGCCGGGCAAGGCCAGTTGCAGCGCCTTGAAAACCGCTTCGTATTCGCCACAGGTGCCACACCAGGCCGCGCACAGGCACACCACGTCCAGGACGAAGGCATTGGGCAAGGGCGAAGCGGGAAGGTGGCTCATGGCGGCGGCACAGCAGGTGCGAGAGTGTCTGGCCACTATATATAAAGGGGGCCGCAGCATGACGATCCATGCGAAGGTGCGATGTGCCCCGTGAAGTAGCAGTTCATCATCCAGTCATGGTCAAAGGCCATCATCAACGCCTTCTGCCAATGGTCAAGCCGTGCCTATTAAGCAGTCTCGACCATTGGCAAAGCAACAAAGTAGCGACACCATGGTTGACCACATATTCAAGGGAGCGGTTGTGCGGTTCGCATCAAATTCACTGCCAAGCCAAGCGGGCTCATGGCACCGCCCACGTGCCCCGGCGCGGCTCCTTGTTACATATTTTCTATTCATGTCAACCCCGCTTCAGGCAGAACCATTGCCCGAATTTGTGCGGGTGGTGAAACTACCAAAACATATGGGGTCAATTTGAGGTGGCTGATACATGCTTACCCAAAAATACGCCCATCAAAAACGATGCGCTCGTCTCGTGCAAGATCAACATTTCTGCAGAATTTCCATATATAGCCACTGCAGCTTGTGGGAAATTTAAAACGCCACCAGACGCAAAAATAATAATTTCCGTTGAAATTCTTGGCGGCGGCACAGTTAAAAATGCGAAAATAATTGAAAGCAACATCAGTGACCCATGGTTTTCACTGCGCTTGATTGAAAACACTCTTGCATTGAAATTCCCCTCAATTAAAGAAGACTCGACGTTTGAAAAACTAGAGGTAAATCTGAACCTTCGAGAGGTCTCTAGTCGAGTAAAAATATATGGCTGCAAAGATAACTATGCTGGCGGGGACATGTGACTGCTCAGCGGGGCGATGCAAACGCCGTTTTGGCGAAGCCACGCAACACAAATACCACATGGCTTGCAGAGTTCGGCTCCACACCTTGATTGCATTGCTGATGGCGGCATCCGTGCAGATCCACGCTCAAACCATTGAAGCCGCGCCGGCACTTCAGCTCCCTGCGATTTCTTCGAGGTGGCCTCAACCGGGAGAAATCAAGAAGGATGAAATCAGAGTTGAAGATGTTGGGCAATGCCTGGGGGTCACCTGGAACGATCGCCGAAAGATGAATGAGCTCGCAAACATACAGCTTCAATTGGAAGGCGAATCCACAAGCTTGCAAAAGCAGGGAGACGCGCTGAGAATTCTGCGGGAAGCACTTCAAGAGAATCGGGATTCTTTCGAAAATGCCGTGAATAAACTGGCCGCTGACGATAGAACCCTTGACGCCAGCCGCACGGAAATCGATAAATACAAGACGCACACCGTCGCATCAGCAGCGGACGCCAAACGGATTAACAAAATTGTCGCTGCTTTTAATGCCAAGATTTCGAAACGAAACCGAGAGTCCGAGGAACTAAAAGCTCGCGCAGCCCTTTTCTCGGAAAAGGTAAAATCGTACAACGCCACCGCCGACAGCCTTAATAAATTGGCAGTGATTTTTGGAGAGCGCGTGGCGAGCTACGAAGAAAAATCCAACGGATTCAGGAATGAGATTGCACGTTTCAATGAAGTGTGTGCCGGCACAAGACGAATCACAAAGTGAAGTGCCCAGTCTACCGTCGAAGTCGGCTTGCCTGTCTTTGTGGTCACTCGAACCTGCCGTGAGGCCCGGGGCAATGAACTTGCCAAATCAAACACCCGCCAGCTGCGGCTTACCGGGAGCCGCACGTCCCCCTCAGGTCTACCTGCTTGAAGCCGCTGAATGGGCCTTTCTCCACAGGTCTTCCGCCGTGCTGCGGGGCGTGTCAGCTCGAACACCATCGGAACGGCGTGGCAAGTCTGGCGAAGTTCCAGCTCATTGGTATTTCAGCAGCCTGCTGGTATCTAAATCCCACCGATTCGAGGGGGGCACCATCATCTTGACGCAGTGGCCATCGCCACTTATGGTTGATTTGGTCATTCCAGGCTCATCCACGTCAACCGGGAGTCCCTTCCATGAAACTCAGTACTCTGGCCGCAACATGCCTGTTGCCTTGCGCGCTCGCGGTTGGCGCGCCAGCCTCGGCCGCCACCTACCTGAACAACACGAACATCACCGTCACGGTGGGGCCAGGCAGTTCACCCGGCACCTTCAACAACACCTTCGTCGGCGGCGCCACGATCAGCAAGGTCATTGACGCGCCCAGCGCGGCGGCCGAAGAGTTTCACGACCAGGCCACGCACATTTGGTATACCGCCGCGCAAACAGGCGGGGGCCTGGAACTGCGGTTCGATTTCGGCACCGAGTACGACCTCAGCGTTCTGCATTTCTGGAACTACACCGGCGAAGCCTTCGACGTCGATGACGTGTCCTTCCAGTTCTACAACAACGCCAACAGCCTCGTCGGCTCGCTGTCAGTCTCACCTGCGCTGGGCAGCAGCCCGGGCATCAAGGCCCAGGACCTCGTGCTGGCAGCGCCCCTCAACGTGCGGTATGTGACCGCCTTCTTGACCGGCAGCAATGGGCAGGTCGATTTTCAGAACATCGGCTTCACTGCGGATGTGTCAGCGCCCATCCCCGAGCCGGGCACCCTTGGGCTGGTGGGGGCGGGTGTCATGGTCCTGCTGGTCGCGGGCCCTCTGCGTCGTCGGCGACATGGGGCATTTTCTGCTTCACACCTCCGCGCAGACTGACCAGCACCACACCCAACCCGCCCAGCAACAGGGCCCAGGTGCCCGGCTCTGGCACGGGGAAGGTTTCCTTGAAAAAAGGATCGGTGGTGTGCACCCCTTTCACGTTGAACACGTAGCTCTTGTAGGTGGGGTTGGCAGGTGTGCCCCTGAGCAGGCTGGCGTACGCGTCGAGGTGATCGTCGAAGGGGGCTTCCTTGGCCGGGTGGGGTGGCAGGTCCCAGTTCTGATCCCCTCCGGGGTTTCTGACCTGGTCATTGCCCAGGTTGATCTTGAGGTCGAATTTGTAGAGACCCCCTTCGTCGGCATCCTGCA
>CAZKPN010000035.1:0-39199 GCA_964554655.1 uncultured Aquabacterium sp.
GATGAAAGCCGCCGAGATCCGCTCCAAGTTTCTGAAGTTCTTCGAGTCGAAGGGCCACACCATCGTGGCCTCCAGCCCCGTGGTGCCCGGTGACGACCCGACCCTGCTGTTCACCAACGCGGGCATGAACCAGTTCAAGGACGTGTTCCTGGGCTTCGACAAGCGCCCCTACACGCGCGCCACCACCTCGCAAAAATGCATCCGCGCTGGCGGCAAGCACAACGACCTGGACAACGTGGGCTACACCGCCCGCCACCACACCTTCTTCGAAATGCTGGGCAACTTCAGCTTCGGCGATTACTTCAAGCGCGACGCCATCGGCTTCGCCTGGGAGCTGCTGACTGAAGTCTTCAAGCTGCCCAAGGACAAGCTCACCGTCACGGTTTACGCCGACGACGACGAAGCCTACGAGATCTGGAACAAAGAGATTGGCGTGCCGGCCGAGCGCATCATCCGCATCGGCGACAACAAGGGCGCGCGCTACGCGTCGGACAATTTCTGGATGATGGGCGACACGGGCCCCTGCGGCCCCTGCACCGAGATCTTCTACGACCACGGCGACCACATCCCCGGCGGCCCGCCAGGCAGCCCCGATGAAGACGGCGACCGCTTCATCGAGATCTGGAACAACGTGTTCATGCAGTTCAACCGCGATGAAGCGGGCGTGATGCACAAGTTGCCCAAGCCCAGCGTGGACACCGGCATGGGCCTGGAGCGCATCGCCGCCGTGCTGCAAGGTGTGCATGGCAATTACGAGATCGACTTGTTCGTGGCCTTGCTGGCCGCAGCCAAGCAGGCTGTGGATGCCGCTGGTGGCGGTGATGTTGACGCATCCAGCCCCAGCCTCAAGGTGATCGCCGACCACATCCGCGCGTGCTCGTTCACCGTGGCCGATGGCGTGATCCCCAGCAACGAAGGCCGTGGCTACGTGCTGCGCCGCATCACGCGCCGCGCCATCCGCCATGGCTACAAGCTGGGCGCGCGCACGCCGTTCTTCCACAAGCTGGTCGGCGCTTTGGTCGAGCAGATGGGCGATGCTTACCCCGAGCTGCGCCAGAACGAAAAGCGGATCACCGAGGTCTTGAAGACCGAAGAAGAGCGCTTCTTCCAGACCATCGCCAATGGCATGGAGATCCTGGAAACTGCCTTGGCCGCTGTTGAAAAATCCGGCGCCAAAGTCATTGACGGCGACACCGCCTTCAAGCTGCACGACACCTTCGGCTTCCCGGTCGACCTGACCGCCGACGTCTGCCGCGAACGCGATGTGACCGTGGACAGTGCCGGCTTCGACGCCGCCATGACCCGCCAGCGCGAACAAGCCCGCGCCGCCGGCAAATTCAAGATGGCCGCCGGCCTGGAATACACCGGCACACCCACCACCTTCCACGGCTACGACCACCTCACCCACGAAGGCTCCAAAGTCACCGCCGTCTACGTGGATGGCAGCCCCGCCCAGTCCGCCCGCGCCGGTGACGATGCCGTCATCGTGCTGAACGACACCCCCTTTTACGCTGAATCCGGCGGCCAGGCTGGCGACAGCGGCGACCTGCGGAACGGCACCTCGCGCTTCGTGGTGGAAGACACCCAGAAGATCCAGGCCGATGTGTTCGGCCACCACGGCCGCGTGGTCGAAGGCGAGATCAAGGTGGGCGATACCCTCAACGCCCGCGTCGATGCCGACGTGCGCGCCCGCACCATCCGCAACCACAGCGCCACCCATCTGATGCACAAGGCCTTGCGCGAAGTGCTGGGCGGCCACGTGCAGCAAAAGGGCTCGCAGGTCACGGCCGACCGCACCCGTTTCGACTTCGCGCACAACGCGCCTATGAGCGCCGACGAGATCCGCCAGGTCGAGGAGCTGGTCAACGCCGAGATCCTGCTCAACGAGGCGACCAACGCCGCCGTGATGGGCCTGGAAGATGCGCAAAAGACGGGCGCCATGATGCTGTTCGGCGAGAAATACGCCGACGAGGTCCGCGTGCTCAGCATCGGCTCTTCCAAAGAGTTGTGCGGCGGCACGCACGTCAAGCGCACGGGGGACATCGGCCTGTTCAAGATCGTCGCCGAAAGCGGCGTGGCAGCGGGTGTTCGTCGCGTGGAGGCGGTCACGGGCGTCAACGCACTGAGTTATCTGCAGTCGCTGGAAAACACCGTGCACGGCCTGGCCGGTTTGCTCAAGGCCTCACCCGCCGAAGTGCCCGCCCGCGTGGCCGCCGCGCAAGACCAGATCCGCACCTTGGAGAAAGAACTCGCCGCCATCAAGGGCAAGCTGGCCTCCAGCCAGGGCGATGAACTGCTCAGCCAGGCTGTGGAGATCAAGGGCATCAAGGTGCTGGCCGCCGTGCTCGACGGCGCCGATGCCAAGGCCCTGCGCGACACCATGGACAAGCTCAAGGACAAGCTCAAGACCGCCGCCATCGTGCTGGCCGCCGTTGAGGGTGGCAAGGTGCAAATCGCAGCTGGCGTGACCGCCGACACCATCGGCAAGCTCAAAGCCGGCGAGCTGGTCAACTTCGTGGCCCTGCAAGTGGGTGGCAAGGGGGGCGGCAAGCCCGACATGGCCATGGCTGGCGGCACCGACCCCTCCAAACTGGCACAAGCTTTGGCCAGTGTGCCCGCATGGGTGACTGAGCGACTCTGATGTCGTGAGTTCACCCTAAAAGGCTCCTTCGGGAGCCTTTTTCTTTGTGCGAATGTCGGCGCCAATGCCATCTTGTCATCCAGCATCCTGTGAGCGAGGGGATCGCATCCCTATAGTTCAATTACCGAGGACCGACTTACTACAAGAAAGGTGTTGCTCATGACCACCCCCGTTGCAATCCATCCCATCGTCCCCCGCGAGAAGCTGAACTTCAACCTGGACGGCGACATCCCCAAGTACTGGTTTGGCGGCGACCCTTTCAAGTCGCGCTTCTGGGACGCCCTGTCCATCATTTTTCCGCCCGGTGAAAAATTCTTCATGACCTGTGTCCGCGATTTCCGCGACCAAGTCACCGACCCGAAGATGCTGCAAGAGATCAAGGACTTCAACAAGCAGGAAGCCCAGCACGGCATCGTCCACCGCCAAGACAACGAACGCATCCGCAAGCAAGGCATCGACACCGAAGCCCTGAGCGCCTGGGTCGAAAACTTCCTGACCAACCGCTACCGCAAGTGGTACAGCCGCAGCTACACCGTGGCGGTGACCGCTGCGCTCGAGCACTTCACCTCGATCATCGCCCACAGCATGTTCGACAAGCGCGATTTGCTGAAGGAAGCCGACCCCCGCGTGCGCGCCATGTACGCTTGGCACGCCATTGAAGAAGTCGAACACAAGGGCGTTGCCTACGACGTCATGGTTGACGTGGCCAAGGTGGGTTACTTCAAACGTGTGCTGGCCCTGGTTGATGCCACCATCTTGTTCCCCGTCACCATCTTCTACATCCAGCGCAAAATGTTGATCCAGGACGGCTTCACCCTGGCGCAACGCATGAAGCTGATGGCTGGTGGCATCTGGTGGTTGATCAAGCCCAACGGCTTGCTGGCCCCCATGGCCAAGGCTTACTGGACCTACTACAGGGTGGGCTTCCACCCGTGGCAAGAGTCCGAGCAGCGCGGCTACCCCGAGTGGCTGGCCGCCTTCAACGGCAGCGGCGGTGATCCGGTCAAGGCCAGCGAGCAAATGCGCCAGACCCTGGCCATGTGATTGAGTTCACGACCCAAGAGGCCTCCGGTGACGGAGGCTTTTTTTTGCGTCGCTGTTGAAACCCCGATCTTCGGTAGACTGCGGCACACTCACGTTGAGTGGGCCGTTTTCATTTATGCAGATTCCATCGATCGTTCTCAAAGCCCTGGGCATCAAGCCCATTCCGCTGTTCATGCTGTCCAGCTGGATCAAGGCGGCCGCCAAGTGCGGGTTCAACGTGCAACCGCTGTTCAAAGAGGCCGGCATCACCATCGACCTGATCCGCCTGGAAGACGCCCGCGTGTCGCCCTTGCAGTTGATCTCGGTGTTGGAGCAGTGCGTGGCCATGTCGCCCCACAAGCATTTCCCGGTGGTGTTGGGCGACACCTTCGCGTTTGAATCCCTGCCCGAATTTGAAACCCTGCTGACCACCAGCCCCACCTTGCGCCAGGCCCTGGACGTGGCCGAAATGGCCAAGCGCATGGTACTGCCCTGGGCGCAGTTCGACATCCGCGAAGAGGGCGACCTGGCCTACGTGGCCATCAGCTTCGAAGTGCCCGTGGTGGACGCTGAAACCCTGGGCTTGCCATTGCACTATGTGACCGAAGCCCTGCTGGCCTGTGTCCGCAAGTTCGGCCGCTCCTTGCAAGGCTCGTCCGATGGCTTCGTGTCGGTGTCCATCAAACGGCCTCCGCCACCGTATGCAGAGCAACTGCAGCAGTTCTTTGAAGTGCCCGTCAACTTCAACCAACCCATGGACGCACTGGTGTTCGAAAGCCGCATCCTTGACCTGCCGCTGGAAGGCGCTTTCCCGGCCCTGCACGAGCAGGCACACTTCCTGGCCGAGCAGCGCCTGGGCAAAGAGGCCCGCCGCCAGGGTGTGGCCGCCGAGATCGAAGAAATCATCGCCCTCAAACCCGGCCTGCTGGCCCTGGGCGTGGAAGACATGGCCGAACGCCTGAACCTGCACCCCCGCACTCTGCAACGCCGCCTGAAGGACGAGGGCGACGGCTACCTGCACCTGCAGGCCCGCATGCGCCACCGGCTGGCCTGCGATTGGCTGCGCAAGGGTGACATGTCCATCGACGACATCAGCGCGCGCCTGGGCTTCTCAGACCGCCGAGCGTTCACGGCGGCTTTCAAGCGCTGGGAAGGTTGCACTCCCAGCAATTGGCGCGACCAGCAGGGCCGGTCCTGAGCCGCTGAATCATGTCCGCGCGGACAACGCACGTATCCAAATGGTGCGGCTGGCTGCTTGTCTGCGGGTCGTGCGCGGGCATCATCTTCCATGAACTCCCTGTATCGCCAGGGGCTGACGACCCATGTTTATCGACATGGATGTGGGTTGCGTCGTCATTTGTTCCCATTTTGATACCTGAAATGCTTGTGGTGGGCTGCAAAGTTAAATAGATTGGAATAACCAATTCATACGAGCGTTCGATATTCGGTGAATTGTCCTAACTATTCGAAAACACATGTATTCAGATATTGATTGGAAATGATTTTGCTCACCTCCAATGTCCAATCCAGACCCACTGAGGCGCCTGCCTGGATCCCCGAGATTTCGAGCTTGTCGGCCACCATTCCCATGTTCGGTGTGCCCAGTTGGGTGCGCGCTGCCGCCCGCTGCGGCTTTGCGGTTGAGACCGCGTTCCAGGAATCGGGCGTTGAGCTGGATGTGAACAAGCCGCATGGCGGCATGGTCACCGCCGATGCCCTGCTGCGGGCCATTGAGGTGGGCGTCAAGCGCTCCACCACGCACTATTTCCCCCTGGCCTTGGGCGAAGCCTATGTGTTTGACCGCTTCCCCCAGGTCGAGGCTTTTTTGGCCACCAGCCCCACCATGCGCGAGGCCATTGAAGCCTTGCCCTGGATTCGGGCCATGCAACTGCCGTGGCTGTGGGTCAGCCTGGAAGAGACCGACACCGAAGCCGCGATCGTGGTGACCCTTGATCCCGAAATGGCCCGCCGCCCCGAGGCGCCTTTCGTGATTGAGATCGTGCTGGCGGCCTGCCGTAAATTTGCCAAGGCCATGCTGGGTCGGTCCCTGTCGCTGTTTTCACAGCCGCTGCACGCCGTGCAGTTTCAAAGGGCGCGTCCTGATAACGCGGCTTTGTTTCAGGATTTCTTCTTTTGTCATGTGCAATTCGGGGCGCCTCGAAATGCTTTGGTCTTTCCCAAAGCCATGCTGGATGTTGCGCTGCAAGGCGCGCTCCCGTCCGTCCACGGCCAGGCGCGCCAAGCCATCGTGCGCGAGCTGGAGGCCAGCAAACCGCACTTTGCTTCGACCGAAGCAGTGCGTCAAGCCTTTGAGGTTCAGCCCGAACTGCTCAAAGGCGGCTTGGACGAGGTGGCCGAGTCCATGGGCATCCATGCGCGCACCTTGCAGCGGCGCCTGCAGGCCGAAGGCTTCAAGTTCGCCGACCTGCAAGCCCAGGCCAAGTACACCCGTGCTCGACAAATGCTGAGCAAAAAGGCCATCAGCATGGAAAGCATCAGCGTCGAGCTTGGTTTTTCCGACCGGCGCGCCTTCACCTATGCCTTCAAGCGGTGGTCGGGCATTTCGCCCAGCACCTACCGCGCGCGGGTTCTTCAGTCGCCCGTGACGGCTTTGCGGCGTCCTTGATCCGGCAGGCTGGGCAAGCCTGCTAGAGTCCGGGCCATGTCAGAACGTTCAGATCTCCTGGGCAAGCACATCGTGCTGGGCCTGACAGGCGGCATCGCCTGCTACAAATCGGCCGAACTGGTCCGCCTGCTGGTCAAGGCAGGCGCCACCGTTCAAGTGGTCATGACCGAAGCGGCGCAAGCCTTCATCACCCCGGTGACGATGCAGGCGCTGTCCGGGCGGCCCGTGGCCACCAGCCAATGGGACGCGCGCGAGCCCAACAACATGGCGCACATCAACCTCAGCCGCGAGGCCGATGCCATTCTGGTGGCGCCCGCCAGTGCCGATTTCATGGCGCAACTGGTGCAAGGCCGCGCGCATGAGCTGCTCAGCCTGCTGTGCCTGGCACGCCCTCGCGAGCGTTGCCCTTTGCTGGTGGCCCCCGCCATGAACCGCGAGATGTGGTCGCACCCCGCCACGCAGCGCAACGCGCAAACGTTGCGAGACGACGGCACCATCCTGCTCGGCCCCGACAGTGGTGACCAGGCCTGCGGCGAAGTCGGCGATGGCCGCATGAACGAGCCCGCCGACCTGCTGGCCGACCTGATCGCCTTTTTCCAGCCCAAGATCCTGCAAGGGCAGCGGCTGTTGATCACCGCCGGCCCCACCTTCGAGTCGATCGATCCGGTGCGCGGCATCACCAACCACTCCAGCGGCAAGATGGGTTTTGCATTGGCGCGCGCGGCGGTCGAGGCTGGCGCCCAGGTCACCCTGATCGCCGGCCCCGTGCATTTGCCCACACCGCGCGGCGTGCGCCGCATTGACGTGATGTCGGCCTTGCAGATGCAAGACGCCGTGCTGCCGGTGGCCAGCGATCACGATGTGTTCATCGCCACAGCGGCGGTGGCCGACTGGCGCCCAGCCTCACTGAGCCAGCACAAAATCAAGAAGGAAGGCAAGAAAGTGGCGCCCACTTTCGAGCTGACCGAGAACCCCGACATCCTGGCCGCCGTGGCCGCCTTGCCCAAAGCGCCTTACTGCGTGGGTTTTGCCGCCGAAAGCGAAAACCTGCTGGAGCATGCGCGGGCCAAGCTGCTGCGCAAGCGCATTCCCCTGATCATCGGCAACCTGGGCCCCGCCACCTTTGGCCACGACGACAACGCGCTGCTGGTGGTGGATGCCACCAGTCAGCGCCACTTGCCCGAAGACGGCAGCAAAGCCGACAAGCTGGTGCTGGCGCGCGCACTCATGTTGGAGCTGGCGCGCAGGCTGAATCTTCTTTCCGTGAATTGAATTGAGTTGAGATTTCGATGACGACCGTTGACATCAAAGTGCTGGATGCACGCATGGCCGACTACCTGCCCTCTTATGCCACGCCGGGCAGTGCGGGGCTGGATTTGCGCGCTTGCCTTGACCAGGCTGTGGTGCTGGAGCCCGGGCAGGCTCAGTTGATCCCCACGGGCTTGTCGATGCACCTGGGCGACCCCAGTCTGGCGGCCATGATCCTGCCGCGCTCCGGGCTGGGCCACAAGCACGGCATCGTGCTGGGCAATTTGGTCGGGCTGATCGACTCGGACTACCAGGGCCCGCTCATGGTCAGCTGCTGGAACCGTGGCAACGCGCCTTTCACCATCGAGCCCATGGAGCGCATTGCGCAAATGGTCATCGTGCCGGTCGTGCAGGCCAGCTTTCGGCGGGTTGAGTCGTTTGAAACCACATCGCGGGGCGAAGGCGGCTTCGGTTCAACGGGCCGAGGATGACGCCAGTAGGCTCAGTGCAGCACTGAGCCCGGCGGTGCCTGACTGGGTGCCAGCGTGAACACAGATTCGGCCACCGAGCCCTGCTCGATCTCTTCCAGCGTGGCCGTGCGCACGCCTTCCACCTTCATGGACAAACGCAGCGCCACGCCCGCCAAGGGGTGGTTGCCGTCCAGCACCACGTGGGTGTCGTACACCTCGGTCACGGTGTAGAGCACGTCCGGCGGCAGGTCGGGGGTGGTCGAGCCTTCAGGTGGGCCTTCGAACTGCATGCCCACGTCGACTTCGGCCTGGAAGATGTCGCGGGTTTCAAAGAAAACCAGCTCGGCCTTGTAGTCGCCAAAAGCCTCTTCGGGCTCCAGGTTCAGGTCGGCCGCGAAGCCCGGGGCTTGCCCGATCAGGACCTCTTCGACCTTGGCCAGCAGGTCATCGCCACCGACGAAGAACTCCATGGGTTCGGGCAGTTCGTCGATCAGTTGGCCTTGCGCATCTTCGAGTCGCCAGACCAGGCTGACGACGCAGGGGGAGGAAATCATCATCCCTCAATCATCTCATGGCCGCCATTCCAGCTTGGGCCAGTGGTCGCACAATGGCGACCATGACATTGACCACCACCGACCTGAACCACGCGCCGCTGGACGCGCCATCGACCTTGCTGGGCGGCCTGTCCCCACAGCAATTCATGCGCCGCCATTGGCAGAAAAAACCCCTGCTGATCCGCCAGGCCATCCCCGGCGTCAAGCCCCCGGTGGACCGCTCCGCCTTGTTCGCTTTGGCGGGCCAGGACGAGGTCGAATCCCGCCTGATCGTGCAAGACCTGGCCAGCAACGACTGGCGTTTGCGCCAAGGCCCGATCCCCCGCCGCGCCTTGCCCAAGCTGGACCAACCCGGCTGGACCTTGCTGGTGCAGGGCCTGGACCTGCACGTGCCCGCCGCCCATGCGTTGCTGCGGCAATTTGGCTTTGTGCCCCAGGCGCGTGTGGATGATCTGATGATCTCGTATGCCAGCGATGGCGGCGGTGTGGGGCCGCATTACGACTCCTACGATGTGTTTTTGCTGCAGGTTCACGGCCGCCGCCGCTGGCGCGTGGGGCCGCTCAAGGACGCCAGCCTGAAGCCCGACATGCCGCTGAAGGTGCTGGCCAATTTCGAGCCCCAGGAGGAATGGCTGCTGGAGCCTGGCGACATGCTCTACCTGCCGCCCATGTGGGGCCACGACGGTGTGGCCGAGGGCGAATGCATGACCTGCTCGATCGGCTTTCGCGCGCCGGAGGCCGTCGAGATCACCCGTGAGGTGCTGGGCCGCTGTGCCGAAGCCCTGGAACCTGCGCTCAAGCCGCGCTTGTACAAAGACCCACAGCAGCCCGCGACCGATGAGCCGGGCCGCATTCCAGCCGACTTGCAGCAGTTCGCGCTCGATGCGGTGCAGCGCTTCCTGAACGATCCACAACAAATCCAGGCAGCCTTGGGGGAGTCCTTGACGGAGCTGAAGCCCCGCGTCTGGTTCGAGCCCGGTGAGCCTCTACCCGATGGCGTGGGCGTGGTGCTGGATGCCAAAACCCGCATGGCCTATGACGACAAGCGCATCTTTGCCAACGGCGAATCCTGGTTGGCGGCCGGTGCCGACGCGCGCTTGATGCGGGCCCTGGCCGACCGCCGTCAACTCAGTGCAGCTACCGTGGCCAAGGCCAGTGCCGATGCCCGAGAATTGCTGGACCAGTGGTCGGAAGATGGCTGGCTTCACCCCAGCGTGTAGAAACCTTTATTGGCTGATGGAGGCTTGCCATGGACCCCCTTGAAATGACGATGCCACCGGGCGATCACAACGAGTCTGCCTTGGGGCGCATCGATGGTTGGCCGGACTTCATGGACCGCGTGCGTGCCGCAATGGCCATGGCGGCGGCCCACCCGGTGCCTTTGTATTTCTGCGACGGTGATTTCAGCCGTTGGCCGCTGGGTGAGCGCAGCGTCATGGAGGCTTTTCAACAGTGGAGTTTGAACAGCCGCGTCACCCACTGCACGCTGGTGGCAGCCACCCTGGACGAGCTGCCCCGTCGGCATCCGCGCTGGGTGGCGTGGCGAGGCACTTGGGCGCACCGCGTGAAATGCTATTTGGCTGATCCTGACCAGGCGCCGTCCTTGATGCCCACCCTGGTGCTTGAAAAACAGCTGGGCCTGCGCCTGCTGGATCCGATTTCAGGGCGGGGCCTGTGGTCTCGCAGGCCCTCTGACCTCAGCGAGTGGCGTCAAGAGGCTGATGTTATTTTGCAACGTTGTAGCGAGGCCTTGCCTCCGACAACTTTGGGCCTATAGGGAATTGCCCGAAGCATCGTATAATTGCAGTCTGAATGAGTGGCAATTTAACGATTGCTGCACATCCAAAGTCACCGTCTCACATTTTTTTGGGGCTGTGAGCTTTGCACATAGTTCCATAGAACCCCGTTTTTTGACTATTCCTTTTGAGGACACAAGCATGAAAAAGTCGCTCCTGCTGGCTTCGTTGATCGCTGCCATGGCTCTGGCCGCTTGCGGTAAGAAAGCTGAAGAAACCGCTGTTGCTGAAGCCGCTTCGGCAGCTTCGGAAGCCGCTTCCGCTGCTTCGGCTGTTGCTGAAGTCGCTTCGGATGCTGCCGCTTCTGTGGCCGCTTCCGCTTCGGAAGCCGCTTCGGCCGTCGTTGAAGCTGCTTCGGCCGCTGTTGACGCCGCTGCCTCGAAGTAATCTGTCCTCGCAGATTGAAAAAGCCGCTCTTCGGAGCGGCTTTTTTGCGTCTGGTTGAGGCGTTTGCACATGAAAAAAGCCCTGGCTGGGTCATACCAGCACAGGGCTTTTGGCCTTTGAGTCGGGCGAGAGCCGCTTCCGGTCAGCTGAGTTCGTCCAGCAACTGCTTGGTGATGCGGCGACCGGCGTCCGAAGTCTCGGCTTCGCCCTTGGTGTTCACCACCTTGATGGCGCTGTTGATGCCCTTGGCAGAGACCTGCACGCGGTAACGCTTCAAGCCATCGGCGCTGGCATCCGATGAGCCGAACAGGCGTGAGAGGAAGCCAGGTTTGCTGGCATTGGGGTCGTTGCTCGGGGCCAGGCGGATCTCGTAGGTGCCTTGGCTGCGGTCACGGTCTTCAATCGTGAAGCCGCCACGGTCCAGGGCCAGTCCCACGCGGCGCCACACGGTGTCAAAGTCATCATCAGCTGCCAGCGAGACGCCATCGGCTTCCAGCCTGACACGCGCGGGGGCAGCAGGAGCCGCCGTGCCCGCAGCCACACTGGCTTTGGCGGCAGCAGCCGTGTCCTTGGGAGAGCCCAGCTTGAGCATCAGGCGTGACAGCATTTCTGCTTCCAGGCTCGTGTCAGCGGGGCGGGCCACCCATTTGGTCTGGTCCTTGCGCGAGTCTTCGTAGACTTCTTGCGTGCCGCGA
This sequence comes from uncultured Aquabacterium sp., assembly GCA_964554655.1. GTDB lineage: Bacteria > Pseudomonadota > Gammaproteobacteria > Burkholderiales > Burkholderiaceae_C > Aquabacterium. The sequence goes on from CAZKPN010000035.1 coordinate 11,441, forward strand.
TGGGTGATGTAGATCTCGCTGCCTTGCGCAGTGCGTTCGATGCGGGTGCGGAATTGATCGCGCTCGCCGGTGTCGTACAGGCTGTCCAGGATGCCGCCCAGCAGTTTGCGCACGCCGCTTTGCGGCAGCTTGGCGCGGTTTTCCGACCAGTTGGTCTCCATGAGGCCGGTGCTGGCTTGTTCAACCGGCAGTTCAAAGCCGGACTCCAGCCAGAAAGACTTGACCTGTTCCCAGACCTTTTCAGGGGGCAGGGCCACGCTCAGCCAGCGGTTCTGGCCGCTGCGCTCCAGCTTGACCAGACCGGATTGCGGCATGGCGACGGTGGTGCCTGCATCAACGCCGGGCGTGCGATCAGGGATGGCCATGCTGGTGGCCGACACCGTAGACGGCTGGGTTTGCTGGCCATAGCGAGACTGCCCGGACAACTGCGTCAGGTCAGGTGGAACGTCCAGGTTCACGGTTTTGACACCGCTGCTGCGGTAGTCCACCTTGTCGCCGGCCAGCACGTTGCTGACGGATGAGCACCCGGTGGTGCTCAGTGCGCCGATCAGCGCCAGGCTGAGAGCGGTCAGGCGGAGAGGGCTTTGTGTCTTCAACATGGGCAAGGGCATCCGGGGTCAAGTCAATCGGCGCATGGATTGCGCACAGGGCGTGATCCTACAGGGATCACAACAGGCCGCATTCGCGCAGCGCGGATTCAACGATGGTCTGGCCAGACTCGGTCAGCGGGGTCAAGGGCAGGCGCAGTGCACCACCGGCCTTGCCCATGCGGGCCAGGGCCCACTTGACAGGGATGGGGTTGGGTTCGACGAACAGGTGCTTGTGCAGCGGCAGCAAGCCCATGTGCAACTCGACCGCGCGCTTGGCGTCGCCCGCCATGGCGGCCTTGCACAGCTCGGCCATGCCGCGCGGGGCCACGTTGGCCGTCACGCTGATGTTGCCGTGCCCGCCCAACAGCATCAGCGCCACGGCGGTGGGGTCGTCGCCCGAGTAGATGCTGAAGCCTTTGGGCGCTTGCTTGATCAGCCAGGCAGCGCGCTCGATGTTGCCGGTGGCTTCTTTCAGGCCGATGACGCCAGGCAGCGTGGCCAGGCGCAGCGCGGTTTCCGGCAGCATGTCGGCCACCGTGCGGCCGGGCACGTTGTACAGCACCACGGGGATGTCCACCGCTTCAACGATGGCCTTGAAGTGCTGGTAGATGCCTTCTTGCGTGGGCTTGTTGTAGTAGGGCACGACCTGCAGGGTGCAGTCGGCGCCAACCTTCTTGGCGTACTCGCTCAGCTCGATGGCTTCGCGGGTGGAGTTGGCGCCAGCGCCCGCCATGATCGGCACGCGGCCAGCGGCTTGTTCCACGGCCACGCGGATGATTTCGCGGTGCTCTTCGAACGACACGGTGGGCGATTCACCCGTGGTGCCGACCACGCCGATGCAATTGGTGCCCTCGGCGATGTGCCAGTCGATCAGCTTGCGCAGACTGTCGTAGTCAACGCTGCCGTCGTCGTGCAGGGGGGTGATGAGGGCGACGATACTGCCAAAAATGGATTTCATGCTGATTCCTTCAATCGCGGGATTTTACCCAGCACGACGGGGTCCTGTGTAAAGGGGAGTGCGGGGTATGCCCGGGGCCCTGTGGCGGCGCTGTTGAACAACACCGCCTAATGCGGGCGAACATCTTGTTTGAGCGCGGCCAGGGCCAGTTTGTCGACCAGCCCCGGCGCGATCAGCTTCAACCAACGCGCCAGCTTGCCTTTGGCTGACATGACGACTTCACGCTGGCGTTTTTCAGCGCCGACGCGGATCAGGCGGGCGCATTCTTCGATGGACATGGCGCCGCGTTCGTCCAGGCCGCTTTGGCCGGCGACTTGGCCTTCGGCATTGAAGCCCCGGTAGCGGATCTCGGTGGCGACCACGCCCGGGTAGGTGAGGGTGACCGACACCCCGTGCGGCAGCATTTCAACGCGCAAGGCCTCGAAGAAGCCGGTCATGGCGAATTTGGTGGCGCTGTAGGCGGTGCGCCCCGGCACACCGACCAGGCCCGCCAGGCTGGAGACGACCACGATGCGGCCCCGGCTGGCCTTCAGGTGGGGCAGGGCGGCGTGGGTGCACCAGGCGCTGCCCCACAAGTTGATGCGCATGAGTTGTTCGTACCAGGCCATGTCGGCCACGTCTTCCAGCAGGGCGTGCGCCGACATGCCGGCATTGTTGACCAGGGTGTCGATGCGGCCAAAACGGGCCACCGTGTCGGCGATCAGGCCTCGGCAGGCGTCTTCCTGGCCGACATCGGTGGGGCGCACCAGCACCTGGGCGCCAGCTTGGCGGCATTGCTCGGCCACTTGTTCCAGTTTGTCGGCGCTGCGGGCCGCCAGCACCAGGGCCAGGTCGGCGCCGTGTTGCCGGGCCATTTGCCGGGCCAGATCGGCGCCAATGCCATCAGAGGCCCCAGTGATGAGCACAACTTGTCTCAAAAGCAACTCCAAATACGCGAGGCCAGGTCAAAGACCAGGTGGCTTCGGAAATACATGAGGAAGACCAGTGCCAGCAAGGCGGCCGCGCCCAGATAGGCCAGCCAGCGCCATGGCCGCTTTGATGGCATGAAGGAGGGCATGGTCATCGCGAATCGGGGATCAGGCCCTGATCAGGGCGCGGCCTGTGGGGGCTTCGTTTTCCTTGACTGGCAGGTTCAACGCGGCAGCCAGCAAACCCAGGCCCACGGCCAGCCACCAAACGACATCGTAGCTGCCCGTGAGATCGTACAGGCGCCCACCCAGCCACACGCCCATGAAAGAGCCGATCTGGTGTGAGAAGAACACCAGCGCACCCAGCATGGACAAATGCTGCACGCCCAGCATCTGTGCCACCACGGCATTGGTGGGCGGCACGGTGGACAGCCACAAAGCGCCCATGGCCGCGGCGAACAGACCCACGCTGAGCGGGGTGAGCGGGGTCAGGATGAAGGCGATCATCACCACGGAGCGCAGGGTGTAGATGCTTGAGAGGATCCAGGTCTTGCGGTATTTTTGCCCCAAGGCACCCGCCACATAAGTGCCGACCACGTTGAACAGGCCGATCAGGGCAAGCGCGGTGGTGGCCACGGTCGGGTCCAGTTGGTGGTCTTTGAGGTAACTGGGCAAATGCACGCCAATGAAGGCCAGCTGGAAGCCGCACACGAAATAGCCGCCGGTCAGTAGCAGGTAGCTGGGGTGCGTGAGGGCCTCGCGCAGGGCTTGTCCGGCGGTTTGCTTCAGCTCGGGATTCAGGATGTTGCGGGCGGTGGCCTCGGCGCGCAAGGCTTGGGGGTCGTCGCGCAGGCCCCAGGCCAATGGAATCAGGAGCAGCGCGAAGCTGCCCAGCACCCACAGGGCTTGTTGCCAGCCCAGGTGGCTGATCAACAGGCTGGACACCGGCACCATCAGGAATTGTCCGAAAGAGCCGGCCGCCGCCGTGATGCCCATGGCCCACGAGCGTTTCGCCGGATCGACATGCCGCCCCAGCACGCCATAGACCACGGCGTAAGTGGAGCAGGCCTGGCCCAGGCCCACCAGCACGCCGGTGCTGAGCATGAACAGGGTCGGGGTGTCGGCCATGGCCATGCCGACCAGCCCGCAGCCATACAGCAGGGCGCCCGCCCAAAGCACCCAGAAGGCGCCACGTCGGTCGGCCCACCAACCCACGATGGGGCCAGCGGCACCCCACACCAGGTTTTGCACGGCCATGGCCAGCGAGAACGACTCGCGGCTCCAGCCCCGCTCCATGATGATCGGCTGCAGCCACAGGCCAAAGCCATGGCGGATGCCCATGGACAGGGTGACGACCAAGGCGCCGCACAGCAGCAGTTGCTGCAAGGGCAGGCGGGAATCGTTGCGCATGAGGAGGGCGCCCGGCCGGGCGCGGTGGATTGAACAGGGGCGGGTCCGTCAGACCTGCATGTTCATGATATCCGTGTACGCCTGAACCAGCTTGTTGCGCACCTGAACCGCCGACTGGAAGCCCAACTGGGCCTTCTGCATGGAGATCATGGTTTGCTCCAGGCTGACGGTGGGGTTGTCAAATTGCACTTCGCGCTGCATGGCGCTGGCCTGGTTCTGAGCCTGGCTGACCGAGCCCAGGGCGCTGGAAAAAGCGGCCTGGAAGCTGGATTTCTCAACGTTGCCGGTGCCGCCCAGGGCGTCCAGCCGGGTTTTGGCCTGAACGCGCTCGGCGATGTCGGACATGCCCGCTTTGGCAGCGGCCTGTGCGAAATCAAAAGGCTTAAGTTTCAGGTCCATGGTGCCGTTATCTCAGACAAGGCGTGATGCAGTTCACCACGTTGCCAATACTAGGCACTCACGCTTGATCCGAAGTTGGGAAGTGCCCGGTAAATCTGCGGCTGTTCCCGGCACTTTTGCCTGCTCTTCCTTCGAATAATGGACGTGTTCCGGCGGGTTTGCGGCATCGTATGGTTTCGATGCGCGACCCAACGCTTCGACCACACATGGAAGTCACAGTCGCACCAACTCAAGCTGTCATCGCATCGCCCAACCAGGTGATCGAACCCAAGCCGCCGCTCAACTTTGTTCAGCGCGTGGGGGCTTTGCCCATGCAGCGCAAGTTGATGCTGGGGGGTGGCCTGGCGGCCATCGTCGCCATCTTCATTGCCATGGTGATGTGGGGCAAGCAGGGCGACTTCCGGGTGCTGTACGCCAATTTGTCCGACAAGGACGGTGGCGCGATCGTGGCCTCGTTGCAGCAGATGAACATTCCCTACAAGTACGCCGATGGCGGCGGTGCCATCCTGGTGCCGGCCGACAAGGTGCACGATGTGCGCCTGAAGCTGGCCTCGGCCGGCTTGCCCAAGGGCTCGGTGGTGGGTTTTGAGTTGATGGAAACCCAGAAATTCGGCGTGACCCAGTTTCAGGAGCGCTTGAATTTTCAACGGGGCCTGGAAGGTGAGCTGACCCGCTCGATCCAGACCCTGAATGGCGTGCAGAGTGCCCGCGTGCATTTGGCGCTGCCCAATCAAAACGGCTTTTTCCGCGAACAGCAAAAGCCTTCGGCCTCCGTGGTGCTGACTTTGTACGCCGGCCGAACGCTGGACCGGGGCCAAGTGGCCGGCATCGTGCACTTGGTGTCTTCCAGTGTGCCGGAGATGCCGACCAAGGCCGTGAGCGTGCTGGACCAGTCGGGCGGCTTGCTGTCGGGCCCGAACGACGGCGTTGATCAAGCTGGCCTGGATGCGCAGCAACTGCAGTACGTGCATCAGATCGAAGCCAACTACACCCAGCGCATCAAGGACATCCTGGAGCCGGTGCTGGGGCAGAACAACCTGCGCGCCCAGGTGACGGCCGATGTGGATTTCTCGCAAGTGGAGTCCACCGCTGAAGAATACAAACCCAATCAAGGCCAGGCGCTCGCTTCGGTGCGCAGCCAGCAAAGCACCGAGCAAGCGGGTGGTGGCGCAGCCACGCCTTCCGGTGTGCCGGGCGCGGCCAGCAACCAGCCGCCCACACCCGCCACGGCGCCAGTGAATGGCACTGCACAAGCTTTGCAAGCAGGCCAAGGCGCCGGTGGCACCACCGGTACCAGCCGCCGCGAGGCCGTCACCAATTACGAAGTGGACAAGACCGTTCGTGTCACGCGCAACGCCACCGGCACGATCAAGCGCTTGAACGCCGCCGTGGTCCTGAACAGCCGCTCGGTGACCGATGCCAAGGGCAAGACCACGGTGCAGCCCATCAGCCCGGAAGAGCTGGACAAGCTGACGTCGCTGGTGCGCGAAACCATTGGCTTCAACGAGCAACGGGGTGACTCGGTCAAGCTGATCAACACGCCGTTCCAGGTGGTGAAAGACGAGCCTAACAACACACCGTTCTGGAAGAGCCCCGAGACGGTGGACCTGCTGCGCACCCTGGCCGTGCCGGGCGCCTTGACGCTGGCGGCGCTGATCGTGGTGTTCGGCGCGATCCGCCCAGCCATCAAGGCGGCCCAGCCTGTCGTGTCTGAAGAAGACAAACAACCCAAATTGAGCGCGGTGGTCGATGACCTGCAGGAATTGCCCGGTCTGCAAACGATTCCGCCCGGCATGGTGATGGGCCCGAACGGCCAGTTGCTGCCGGCCCTGGGCGCACCCACGGGTGATGCACGCCTGGAAGCGGCGCGGCAATTGGCGCGCGAGAACCCTGCGGCCATGGCCGGTGTGATGCGCGATTGGATGGCTGGTTAGCCAAGGACGAATGAACATGGATGACAAAGGACTCGAAGACGCCGCGATCTTGCTCATGTCACTGGGCGAGGAAGAGGCGGCCGAGGTCTTTAAACACCTGGAGCCCAAGGAAGTGCAGGGGCTGGGTGAAACGATCGCCAAACTGAAGTCGGTGCCGCGCGACCGTGTCGAAAAAGTGCTGACGCGCTTTGCCGACGATTCGACCGATCTGGGCGTGCTGGTGCCCGACACCGACGAATACATCAAGGCCGTGCTGCGCAAGGCCTTGGGCGAAGAGAAAGCCAATCTGCTGATCGACCGGATCATCCAGGGCAGCGATGTGACGGGCATCGAAAGCCTGAAGTGGATGGACGCTGGTTCGGTGGCCGAACTGCTGCGCAACGAACACCCTCAAATCGTGGCCGCTATCCTGGTCCACTTGGATCCCGATCAGTGTTCATCGGTGCTGAAGTCGTTCTCGGATCGCCACCGCAATGAAGTGATGGTGCGCATTGCCACGCTGGATGGCATCCAGCCGCAAGCCCTGAAGGACTTGAACGAAGTGCTGTCGCGCGTGCTGGCGGGCGGCACCCAGATCCGCAAGTCGTCACTGGGCGGCGTGAAGCCGGCGGCAGAAATCATCAACTTGATGGGCTCCAGCCTGGAGACCTCGGTGCTGGATTACATCCGCGAAAGCGACGCGGATCTGGCCCAGAAGATCATGGACAACATGTTCACCTTCGACGACCTGGGCAAGCTGGACGACAAGGGCTTCCAGGCCCTGCTCAAGGAAGTGCAGACCGAGTCGCTCATCATCGCGCTCAAGGGGGCCACGCCCGAGATCCGCGAGAAGGTGTTCAAGAACATGTCCAGCCGTGCGGCCGAAACGCTGCGCGAAGACCTGGAATCGCGTGGCCCGGTCAAGCTGTCCGAGGTTGAAAGCGAGCAGAAGGAAATGCTCAAGATCGTGCGGCGCCTGGCCGACGAAGGCCAGATAGCGCTGGCCAGCGGAGGCGACGATGAGTACGTCTAAGCCAGTGCCGCCAGGTGGTGGCAATAACAACAATGGCAACAACAACGGCGGCAATGGCAATGGCAGCAATGTGCCGAGCTCGTACACGCGCTTCATCCCCCGTGAAGAGCTGGGCTCGTTTGCCGCCTGGAACCCCCAGACTTTCGAGAAGCCCTCGGCCGACAACGCTGACGCGGCCGGCGAGTCAGGTGTGCGCAAACAGACCTTTTCGGAGCGTGCCGCTGCCAGCGTGCCCTTGACCGTCAAGCCGACCGCCAGCGCCAAACCTGCCGCAGCCACCGCCCGGCCCGCGCCCAAGCCAGCACCCAAGGCCAACGTCACCAGCATCAAGCGCCAACCTCTGGTGGGTGGCATGCCTGGCGAAGAGGCGCCCCCGCCACCACCGCCGCCTGCACCGCCAGAGCCTTCGCCCAATGTGGAAGAGCTGGTCGACAAGGCCCACAAGTCGGGCTACCAGGACGGCTACCGCAATGGCCTGATCGCGCTGGAAAGCTACAAGCAGACCCAGGCGGCGCAGTTGGCCGCCTACATGAACGACCAGATTGGCGCGCTGGCGTCTGACTTCCACCATCGCCTGGAGTCGCTGGAGCAGCAGCTGGCCGGCCGGATTGCTGGCGTGGCGCTGGAGCTGGCCCGCCAGGTGGTGCGCAGCGAGCTGGACCAACGCCCGGAAGCCGTGCTGACGGTGGCTGAAGAAGCCCTGAGCGTGTTGCTGTCGTCCGCCAAGCAGATCGTGGTGCGGCTGAACCCCGATGACCACGCGCTGGCCCAAGGGTCTTTGACCGACGTGTTGCAAGCCCGTGGCGCCCGCCTGCTGCCCGATGCTGCCGTGACGCGAGGTGGTTGCGTGGTCGAGTCCGACATCGCTGTGGTGGATGCCAGCGTGGAAGCGCGCTGGTTCCGTGCCGCCGCCGCGATGGGCAGCCAAACCGAATGGCATGGCGGGCACGAAGTGCCTTACACGCCAGTGGACAACGGTGACAGCACCGACATGGACGATGAATTGCCTTCCCCGGGAGATGCCGCATGAACATGCCCATTCGCGCCGCCGGCCAAGGCGTGGCCATGGACCGCTGGAACCGCTTCCTGGGCGACCTGGACGCCTGCGCCAGCACGCCCGTGCCGCTGGAAAACCAAGGCAAGCTGGTCCGCGTGGCCGGCTTGGTGCTGGAAGCCGCTGGCCTGCGCCTGCCGGTGGGCGCCGTGTGCGAAATCCATTCTGAAACCCGCCTGGAAACCCAGCCCGTGTTGGCCGAAGTGGTGGGCTTTGCCGGTGACCGCGCCTACCTGATGCCCACGGCCGAAGCGCACGGTTTGTCCAGCGGTGCCCGCGTGGTGCCGCGCGCCATCCCGATCAACCCGCCTTTGCTGGGCCGCCCCAACCACCCCTGGCGCCGCAGCGAAGACCGCACGCGCCACCTGCCCATCGGCAGCGGCCTGCTGGGCCGCGTGGTCAATGCCCATGGCGAACCCCTGGACCGCCACGGCCCCTTGAACCACGTGCGCAGCGAGCCTTTGGTGCGCCGCCCCATGAACGCCATGGAGCGCGACCCCGTGCGCCTGCCCCTGGACACCGGCGTGCGCGCCATCAACACCATGCTGACCGTAGGGCGTGGCCAGCGCATTGGCCTGTTCGCCGGTTCCGGCGTTGGTAAATCGGTGCTGCTGGGCATGATGGCCCGGTACACCCAGGCCGACGTCATCGTGGTGGGCCTGATTGGTGAGCGGGGCCGTGAAGTCAAGGAATTCATCGAAGACATCCTGGGCGAAGACGGCCTGGCGCGCTCGGTGGTGGTGGCCGCACCTGCGGATGCACCCCCATTGACGCGCATGCAGGGCGCGAACTACGCTACCGCCGTGGCTGAACACTTTCGCGACCAGGGTCTCCACGTGTTGTTGTTGATGGATTCGCTCACCCGCTATGCCATGGCTCAGCGCGAAATCGCCCTTGCCATTGGCGAGCCGCCTGCCACGAAGGGCTATCCGCCTTCGTGCTTTGCCAAGCTGCCCCAACTGGTGGAGCGCAGCGGCAATGGCCTGAACGGCCACGGTTCGATCACGGCCTTCTACACCGTGCTGTCCGAGGGCGACGACCAGCAAGACCCCATTGCCGACGCGGCCCGCGCCATCCTGGACGGCCACATCGTGCTCTCACGCGACTTGGCCGAGGCTGGCCACTTCCCGGCCATCGACATCGAAAAATCGGCTTCCCGCGTGATGAACAACGTGGCCAGCAGCGAGCACATCGATTCATCGCGCCGCTTCCGGCAGCTGTGGTCCAAGTACAGCAAGGCCAAGGATCTGATTCAACTGGGCGCCTATGTGCCCGGCCACGACCGCGACCTGGACCAGGCCGTGAAACTGCATCCGGCCATGGTGGCCATGCTCCAACAAGACATGCATTTGCCCGCGCGCCTGGACGACAGCGTCGAGCAACTGCGTCACATCGTGAGCGACTGACATGAGCACCATCCAACCCCTGTTGATCTTGCTGGATTCGGCCGAGAGGGCCCGGGACGATGCCGTCTCGCAAATGGAAAACGCGCGCCGAGCCCACGAAGCCGCGCGCCAGCAGGCCCAGTCCCTGGCGGATTGGCGCAAGGAATACCAGCAGCGCTGGAGCTCCCAGTTCTCCAAATCTGGCGGGATGGAAATCATGCGTTGCTACCAGGACTTCACCGCGCGCCTGGGCGATGCGGTGACCGAGCAGGACAAGCGGGTTGATCAAGCGGCGTTGTTCATGGAGCAATGCCGCCTGCAACTGATTGAACGCGAGCGCAAGGTCGCCGCCGTTGGCCAGTTGATTGATCGACGCCAGCTTGAATCGGCCCAGCGCGAACAGCGCCGTGACCAGAAAGCCACCGACGAACAGGCCGCGCGTGCGGGCCGAGGTGGCTCACCACTGTCTTCGTCCATGGGCTCGGCCACCAGTTTTGTGCCGACGTCTTACTGAATTGATGAATGATTTTGAAAGGTTGTGACATGAACGGTCCCCTCAACACCAACAACTCTGGCAAATCCGGTACCACCAACAGCGCGGCGACCGATTGGGCGGCGAAGTTGTCGTCATCGTCCACCCCGGCGGGCGGCGCTGATCAGGCGGCCATGCAGTCTGATTTTTCGCGGTGGATGGCACGTGCCGCCGCCGCCACGCCTCAACCGGCGGCCACGGCAGCGCAGTTGTCGGCCAATGCTGCCGCGCCCGCCAAGGCCAGCGCGGGCCAGGGCGCCTCGTCCACCTCGGTGGAGGCCCGCAATGCCCTGGCACGTGCGCAGGCCAATGCCGCGCAGGCCAAGCGCCAGGCCCCGGTGACCCATTCCGAGACGGCGCACGCGCCCAAGGCTGAAAAGCCCAAGACGGCCTCCAGCGATGCCAACAAATCGGCCAAGGTTGATGCCAGCAAAGGCAAGGTGAACGAGGGTGCTGACAAGGCCGACCGCAGCAACGCGGCGGGCCAGGACCAGGCGTCTGTGGACGAAGGCAAAGTGGCCGCCACAGCGAGCGAAGTCGCGGCCAAGGACCAGCAACCGGCCGAAAGCGCCACCTCCAGCGATCCTTCGTCGATGCTCGCCTGGCTGGCCAGCTTGACGCATGGTGCGGCCAAAGCGGCAGCGCTGAGCGGCGACGCCCAGAAAGCCGGTGCGGATGCCAACGAAGCGCAACTGCAAGCCAAGGATGGCGCCATGCCTGTCGCCACCACCGGCCACGATGCCCTGGCAGCGATGAACGCCGCCAACGACCAAGGCGCCATTGACGTGTCGACCCTGCAAGCCGCCGAAGGCCGCATGTCCGTGGTGGATGGCGCTGCCGACTCGGCGGCCAAGGGCGCAGACTTTGTCAGCACCTTGTCCACCGAAATGATGCGCGGCCTGGCGGGCAAGACCGCCGAAGCCAGCGCCACGGCCCAGACCAGCGCCACCCTGGCCCCGGCTGTGAACAGCCCCGAATTTCCCCAAGCCCTGGCCGACCGTGTGGGCATGTGGGTGAACGCCGTGGGCGAAGACGGCACCATGTCGGCTGAGCTGCACCTCAATCCTGCCGAGATGGGCCCCATCAGCGTGAAGATTTCACTGGATGGGCAGTCGGCGCAGGTTGATTTTGCGGCGGCCAACCTTGAAACTAGACGTGCCATTGAGGCCAGCCTGCCGATGTTGTCCGCCTCGCTGGACGACGCTGGTTTTAGCTTGGGTGGATCGGGCGTGTCCGATCAATCGCCTCAGCAACAGTTCAACCAGGCCTCGGGTCAGCCTGGTGGCACCCCGGCCTGGGGTGGTGGGTCCCCGGGTCTGGATTCGTCCGGTGGTGAACCACACGAAGGTCGCATGGCCGCAGCGGCCGCCCAGGCAGGGCGACGAGGTGGCCTTGACCTGTATGCATAGGCCTGGGCCTGCCCTGTCCAGAATCGCGCGGATTTCACATCGCTTATCGGTTCTTCAGTTTTGGCCCTGACTTCCAATAATCCCATCATGTCCTTCTCGGCTTTTTCAGGGTCGAAGGGCTTGAATTTCAGGAGATTTGCGAATGTCAGCTGCTTCCGCTGCGGTACCTGCCGAAGGCGACGCCCCCAAGAAGGGGCCTAAAAAGCTCATCATCATCATCGTTGCGGCCGTGTTGCTGCTGGTGGTGCTTGGTGGTGGCGCCGCAGTCTTCGTCATGAAGAAGAACGCCGCAGCAGCGGCTGCGGCCGCCGAGGGCGAGGATGGCGATGCCGCCGAAGGCTCACACGCCAAAGAGGCGCCCAAGCCCAAGCATGGCAAGGACGAGCACGCCACCCCACCGGCCTTTGTGCCGCTGGACCCGTTCATCGTCAACCTGGCCGACAAGGAAACCGAACGCTTCGCCCAGATCGGGCTGACCCTGCAGGTCGACGATCCGAAGGTTGCTGAGGAAATCAAGACCTACATGCCCGCCATTCGCAACGCGGTGCTGATGATCTTGTCGCACAAAACCTCTGATCAATTGCTGACCCAGGAGGGCAAGGAACAGCTGGCCGAGCAAATTCGCCGCGATGCTGCCCGCGCCATGGGTTACGAGATCGACGAGCCTGAAGCCCCAGACGCGGCCGCCGATGAAGCGACCGATGAAGACGCCGCCCCCAAGAAGAAAAAGAAGAAGAAAAAGAAGGTCGAGCAGTACAACCCGATCGTCAAAGTCAACTACGCCAATTTCATTGTTCAGTGAGCCAACCGCAGTAGCCAGGCCATGAATCAGCAAATCCTCTCGCAAGACGAAGTCGACGCCCTTCTGCAAGGCATCACTGGCGAAAGCCAGAAGCTTGAGCAGGAAGACGAGCCCAAAGAGGGCATTCGCGACTACAACCTCGCGAATCAGGAACGCATTGTTCGCGGGCGCATGCCCACGATGGAAATCGTCAACGAGCGCTTTGCCCGCAACATCCGCATTGGCCTGTTCAACCTGATCCGCAAGTCGCCCGAAGTGTCGGTGGGTGGCATCAAGGTGCAAAAGTACAGCGCCTTTCTGCGCGAGATCGTGGTGCCCACCAACTTCAACATCATGGCCATCCGCCCCTTGCGCGGCTCGGGCCTGGTGGTGTGCGACCCCACGCTGGTGTTCGCCGTGATCGACTCGCTGTTTGGCGGGGCCGGCAAGTACCACACCCGCATTGAGGGGCGTGACTTCTCGCCCACCGAACAGCGCATCATCACGCGCCTGATCGAGGTGGTCTCCGAAGAGTACAAAAAGGCCTGGCGCGGCATCTATCCCTTGGAGCTGGAATACCAGCGCTCGGAGATGCAGCCCCAGTTCGCCACCATCGCCACCCCGGCCGAGATTGTGGTGTGCTGCTCGTTCACACTGGAAATTGGCGATGCCAGCGGCACCATCCACATATGCATTCCCTATTCCACGCTGGAGCCGATCCGCGACATCCTGTTCTCGTCGATCCAGGGGGACTCGGCCGAACCTGATCGCCGTTGGGTGAAGCTGCTCACGCAGCAGATCCAGGCGGCTGAAGTGGAACTGGTGGCCGAGATGGCCCATGCCCCCGCCACGGTGGAGCAACTGCTGTCCCTCAAGCCCGGTGACTTCATCGAGCTGGACCTCGAAAAACTCATTGAAGCCAAGGTGGACGGTGTGCCCATCCTGGAGTGCTACTACGGCACTTCCAACGGCAAATACGCCTTGCGCATTGACAAGCTACTGACCACGGCCAACCATGGTTGGCTGGGAGACCAACATGTCTGACACTGAACCCGAAACGACTTCCGCCGACGCCGCCCCGAACGCAGAACAGGACGCGATGGCCGCAGAGTGGGAAGCCGCGCTGGCGCAGCAGACCACATCGACTGAGTCGGCTGATGACATCTTCGGCTCGGCCAGCGAAGTGGCCAGTCCCGCCGCGCAAGGCACACCGGCTGCCTTTGCCAATTTTGCTGCAGCCTCGTCGATCAACCCGGCGGGCAACGACATCAACATGATCCTGGACATCCCCGTGCAGTTGACGGTGGAGCTGGGCCGCACGCGCATTCCCATCAAGAACATCCTGCAACTGGCGCAGGGTTCGGTGGTGGAGCTGGACGCGATGGCCGGCGAACCCATGGACGTGCTGGTCAACGGCTTCCTGATCGCCCAGGGCGAAGTGGTGGTGGTGAATGACAAGTTCGGTATTCGTTTGACCGACATCGTGACGCCGTCCGAACGCATGCGCCGCCTGAGTCGTGGCAACTGACAGGTTCACCACAAGGAGACAACTATGCAATCGACAGGAATGATGATCTTCTGGTTCGTGTTCATCGTGGCCATGATCCCGCTGAGCTTGTACGTGCTGAAGAAATCGGGCTTGGCCAAGAACCGCATGGGCTCTGGCGATGCGGTGCTCAAGACGGTGAGCCAGTTGTCACTGGGGCCCCACCAGCGCATCGTCACCGTCGAACTGGGGGCGGGCGATCAAAAGACCTGGTTGGTGTTGGGGGTGACGGCGCAAAGCATCACGGCCCTGCACAGCCTGCAGCCCACGCAGGACAGCCAGGAACAGGCAGAACGCGAGGGAGTCGCATCGACGTTCCCCATCCTGCTCAGGCGTGCATCAGACGTCGGTGAGCAATCCAAGGTTTGACGAGCGACCGACCAGGACACCCCATGCATTTTTCGAAGCGTTTGAAGGCCACGGCTGTGGCCTTGGGCCTGGCTGCCTGCTCGGTGGTCGCGATGGCCCAGACCGTGCCCACGCCGGGTGGCGGTTTGCCCTTGCTGATCGGGCAGGGCGCCGGGGGTACCAACTACTCCGTGCCCATCCAGACCTTGCTGTTCTTCACGGCGCTGAGCTTCTTGCCTGCGCTGTTGCTGATGATGACGGGCTTCACCCGCATCGTCATCGTGCTCAGCCTCATGCGCCAGGCCATTGGCGCACAAGCCGCACCGCCCAATCAAGTTATCGTCGGCCTGTCGCTGTTCTTGACGCTTTTCGTCATGGGCCCCACGCTGGACAAGGTCTACAAGGATGCCTACGAGCCCTTCGCCGCCAACCAGATCAGCTTCGGCGAAGCGATGGACCGTGGCCAGGGCCCCATGCGCCAGTTCATGCTCAAGCAAACGCGCCAATCCGATCTGGGTTTGTTCGTGCGCCTGGCCAAGATCGAAGGCGACGTGAAGCCAGAGGCTGTGCCCCTGCGCGTGCTGGTGCCTGCCTTCGTCACCAGTGAACTCAAGTCGGCCTTCCAGATTGGCTTCCTCATCTTCATCCCCTTCCTGGTCATCGACATGATCGTGGCCAGTGTGCTGATGAGCTTGGGGATGATGATGCTGTCACCCGTGATGGTGGCCTTGCCCTTCAAGCTGATGTTGTTCGTGTTGGCCGATGGCTGGAACCTGCTCTTGGGTTCGCTGGCCGCCAGCTTCGCGCAGTAGGGACCCCAGCCATGGATCCGCAACAAGTTCTCACCATTGGCCGAGATGGCCTGCTGGTGTTGCTCACCGTGTGCGCGCCCATCCTGATGGTGGTGCTGGCCGTGGGCCTGATCGTCAGCATTTTTCAAGCTGCCACGCAAATTAATGAAGCGACCTTGTCCTTTGTGCCCAAGCTGCTGGCCGCGTTCGCCACACTGGGCATCGCTGGCCCGTGGATGCTCAGCACCCTGGTGGACTATATCCAGCAAGTCCTGCAATCGATCCCCAACGTGGTGGGCTGAACATTGATCACCTTCAGCGAAGCCCAAGTGATGGCGTGGATCACGCCGTGGCTGTGGCCTTTCTTTCGCGTGATGGGTTTGTTCACGGCCGCGCCGGTTTTGTCGATGCGCGCCATTCCCCGGCGCGTTCGCATGGGCCTGGGGCTGCTGATCGTGGTGGCCGCCCAGCCTACCTTGCCCGAGATGCCCGTGGTGGCGCTGAACTCGCCCGAAGCCTTGATGGTGTTGGCCCAGCAGGTGTTGATCGGCCTGACCATGGGCTTTGCCGCCCGCGTGGTGTTTGCCGCCATCGAGTTCGCCGGTGAAATCGTCGGCTTGCAAATGGGCTTGAACTTCGCCAGCTTTTTTGATCCCATGAGCGGCGGCCAAGCCACGGCCGTCAGCCGCTTCTATGGCACCTGTGCCGCGTGGCTGTTCGTGGTGATGAACGGCCACCTCATGCTCACTGCTGCGGTGGTGCACAGCTTCGACACCTTTCCGGTGGCGCCTCAGCCCTTGGCTTTCCTCAGCGTGATCCAACCCCAGGTGTGGGGTGCGGAGATCTTCAAGATCGGTCTGTGGGTGTCGCTGCCGGTGGTGGCCATGCTGTCCCTGGTCAACCTGGTGATGGGGTTGATCTCGCGCGTGGCGCCGCAGATGAACATCTTCTCGATCGGCTTCCCGGTGACGCTGGGCGTGGGACTGACCGGCCTGTGGCTGACTCTGCCGATGATGCAGATGCCGCTGACCATGGCGCTGGAGCGCATGCTGGGGTACTTCCAGTAACGCTGCCAGGCCATGGCGATCGGTTTACACCGGGCGGTTCTCGTTGGGGTTGCGCACGGGGCCCATCAAGCTCAGACCCTCGGCATAGGTGATCGTGTCGAAGGTGATGTCGTACTTCAGGGCTGTGTCCGCGATGGCGTCCAGCTTGCCAGCGGTGTCCAGCTTCTTGAGGTCGTTCTTCTCGAGATACAGCAACTCCAGCAACTCGTTGTAGACCGTGCCCTCGTCCAGCGGCAGCACGTAGAACATGGCGCCTTTGTAGGGCACCTGGTACTTCTTGCTCAGGTCCATGTTGTTGCAGAACAGGAAGTACTTGCCGCCTGCGGTGAGCGCGCTGCCCAGCACTTCGGCCACGTCCTTCAAATGCTCGAACGACAGCAGGTAACCCGCGAAGAACGGGATGGTGGTTTCACCCGTCAGGGCAATGGCCATCACCTGGTCACAGGTCAACTCGGGCGGGCGGGCTTCGTCGGCCAGCTGCGCCGAAAAGCGCAGCGCCAGCTCTCCGCGAAAGCCGAAGCGGCCCGGCTTGTGGGTCAGGCCTTTGAACACGGGGTTTTGCAGGTGTCGACCCTTGTCCAGGCGGCCCATGGCCGTTTGGTCGATGGGGGTCTGTTCGATGGTCAGGCTCATGGTGGTTTCCTTCAGGGTCAACTCGGTCGGTCTTGGCGGATGAAATCCGCCGTCTTGAAAAATGCCTGCATGAGCTGCTCGCGCAACACCGCGTCAGGCACGACTTCCTGCAATGCGCCACTCATGCAGAGCAGCCACGCATCTCGCTCGGCCACCCCGATGTGAAAGGGCATGTGGCGCTGTCTCAGTCGGGGGTGGCCTCGCTGGGCTGAATACTCTCGGGGGCCGCCCAGCCATTCGCTCAGGAACAGCTTGAAGATTCGCTTGGTCATGGCCAGATCGGGCTCGTGCATGGCCCGGATGCTGGCGGCCTGCGGCAGCTTGTCCATCAATCGGTAGAAGGCCTCGACCAACTGGCCAATGCCTTGCTCACCACCGATTTGCTCGTAGTGCGGGTTGGCAGGCGGCGGGGCGATGGTCATGGGGTTCATATGCCCCACTAATGCAATCGGCATACCAGTGTTCACGTGCACCCACCGCGCCTATGAGGCAGGGTGGAAAGGGGGCTGGCGGCCCTCGTCGCACATGTGAAGTTCACGACGCGAATGATCCGTTTTGTCGGGTTCCGAACAAACAAATCAAAGGGCGTTGCGCAGCCCTTAAAAGCCATATTCATCAATGAAATCAATGGCTTGAATGATTTTGCAAGTGGTGGCACGGCAGTTGCGATAGAGACCCTGCGCAGACCATGTCTGGCCAGAACGTGGCGATACGAAGACCTACAACGGCACCAAAGGCACATCAGGGTCGCGGCTTCGCAACCTGCTTTTAAACCTCAGCTTTTCTGGAGAACTGAAATGGCTTCATTGAGACAGATCGCCTTTTACGGCAAGGGTGGCATCGGCAAGTCCACCACCTCACAAAACACCTTGGCTGCGCTGGCCCAGATGGGTCAGAAGATCCTCATCGTCGGCTGCGATCCCAAGGCCGACTCGACCCGCCTGATCTTGCACGCCAAGGCCCAGGACACCATCCTGTCGCTGGCCGCTGAAGCCGGTTCGGTGGAGGACCTGGAGCTGGAAGACGTCATGAAGGTGGGGTACCGCGACATCCGTTGCGTGGAATCTGGTGGCCCGGAACCCGGGGTCGGTTGCGCTGGTCGCGGTGTGATCACCTCGATCAACTTCCTGGAAGAAAACGGCGCCTATGAAGGCGTGGACTATGTCTCCTACGACGTGTTGGGTGACGTGGTGTGCGGCGGTTTCGCCATGCCCATCCGCGAAAACAAGGCCCAGGAAATCTACATCGTCATGTCCGGCGAAATGATGGCCATGTACGCCGCCAACAACATCTCCAAGGGCATCTTGAAGTATGCCAACTCGGGTGGTGTTCGTTTGGGCGGCCTGGTCTGCAATGAGCGCCAGACCGACAAGGAACTGGAACTGGCCGAGTCTCTGGCCAAGATGTTGGGCTCACGCCTGATCCACTTTGTGCCGCGCGACAACATCGTGCAGCACGCCGAGTTGCGCCGCATGACCGTGCTGGAGTACGCGCCTGAATCCAAGCAGGCCGAAGAGTACCGCACGCTGGCCCAGAAGATTCATGCCAATGCCGGCAACGGCACCATCCCCACCCCCATCACGATGGATCAGCTGGAAGACCTGCTGATGGAGCACGGGATCATGAAGACGGTCGACGAAACACAAGTCGGCAAAGCCGCTGCCGAGCTGGCAGCGTAAGTAGGGAGGGGGGGCCGAGGGGCCTCTCCCTCGGTCCATCCCTGAAAGCACATAACGGAGTCCACCATGAGCATGACCGTTGAAGAACGCAAGGCCACCAACAAAGCCTTGATTGATGAAGTCCTGAAGGCCTACCCCGAGAAGATGGCCAAACGGCGCGCCAAGCACCTGGGTACCTTTGAAGAAGGCAAGCCCGATTGCGGCGTCAAGTCCAACATCAAGTCATTGCCCGGTGTGATGACGATCCGTGGTTGCGCTTATGCAGGCTCCAAGGGCGTGGTGTGGGGCCCGATCAAGGACATGATCCACATCTCGCACGGCCCGGTGGGCTGCGGCCAGTACAGCTGGGCGGCGCGCCGCAACTACTACATCGGCGTGACCGGTGTGGACACCTTCGTGACGATGCAGTTCACGTCCGACTTCCAGGAAAAAGACATCGTGTTCGGCGGTGACAAGAAGCTGGAAAAGATCGTTGACGAAATTCAAGAGCTGTTCCCCTTGAACAAAGGCATCTCGGTGCAGTCCGAGTGCCCCATCGGCCTGATCGGTGACGACATCGAAGCCGTGTCCAAGAAGAAGTCCAAAGAGCACAACAACCACACCATCGTGCCGGTGCGTTGCGAGGGCTTCCGTGGCGTGTCCCAATCGCTGGGCCACCACATCGCCAACGACGCCATCCGCGACTGGGTGTTCGAAGGCAAGACCAAGAAGGAACACGAGTTCGAGGCCACCCCCTACGACGTGGCCATCATCGGTGACTACAACATCGGTGGCGATGCCTGGTCCAGCCGCATTCTGCTGGAAGAGATCGGTCTGCGCGTGATCGCACAGTGGTCGGGCGACGGCACCATCGCCGAGCTGGAAAACACCCCCAAGGCCAAGCTCAACGTGCTGCACTGCTACCGCTCGATGAACTACATCAGCCGGTACATGGAAGAAAAGTACGCTATTCCCTGGGTGGAGTACAACTTCTTCGGCCCCACCATGATCGAGAAGTCCCTGCGCGAAATCGCCAGCCACTTCGACGACACCATCAAGGCCAAGGCCGAAGAAGTCATCGCGCGCTACAAGCCTTTGATGCAGGCCGTGATCGACAAGTACAAGCCCCGCCTGGAAGGCAAGACCGTGATGCTGTTCGTGGGCGGCCTGCGCCCCCGTCACGTGATCGGCGCGTATGAAGACCTGGGCATGAACGTGGTCGGCACTGGCTACGAGTTCGGCCACAACGATGACTACCAGCGCACCACGCACTACGTCAAAGACGGCACCCTGATCTATGACGACGTGACCGGCTACGAGTTCGAGCAGTTCGTCGAGAAGATCAAGCCTGACCTGATCGGCTCGGGCATCAAGGAAAAGTACGTGTTCCAGAAGATGGGCGTGCCCTTCCGCCAGATGCACAGCTGGGACTACTCCGGCCCGTACCACGGCTATGACGGCTTCGCGATCTTCGCGCGTGACATGGACATGGCCATCAGCAGCCCGATCTGGGGCCTGACCCGTGCGCCCTGGAAGGCACTCGCTGCCGCCTGACCTCGATAGACACTGACTGGAGAATCACCATGCCACAAAGCGCAGACAAGATCCTGGACCACGAGTTCCTGTTCCGTGAGCCGGAATACGTGGAGATGCTCGAGGGCAAGAAGGCCTTCGAGTTCAACCACCCTGACGACAAGATCAAGCAGATCGTCGAATGGACCAAGACCGAGGACTACAAGGAAAAAAACTTCGCCCGCGAAGCCTTGACCGTCAACCCCGCCAAGGCCTGCCAACCGCTGGGCGCGGTGTACGCCGCCAACGGCTTTGCCAAGACCCTGTCGTTCGTTCACGGCTCGCAAGGGTGCGTGGCGTACTACCGCTCGCACTTCTCGCGCCATTTCAAGGAGCCGACCTCCTGCGTGTCTTCGTCGATGACGGAAGACGCGGCCGTGTTCGGCGGCCTGAACAACATGGTCGATGGCCTGGCCAACACCTACAACCTCTACAAGCCCGAGATGATCGCCGTGTCGACCACCTGCATGGCCGAGGTGATTGGTGATGACCTGAACGCCTTCATCAAGACCTCGAAGGAAAAGGGCAGCGTGCCGGCCGAGTTCGATGTGCCTTTCGCACACACCCCGGCGTTTGTGGGCAGCCACGTGACGGGCTACGACAATGCCGTGCTGGGCATCCTTCAGCACTTCTGGGATGGCAAGGCTGGCACCGTGCCTGCCCTGGAGCGTGTGCCCAACGACACCGTCAACTTCATCGGCGGTTTCGATGGTTTCGTGGTTGGCAACATGAAGGAGATCAAGCGCATCTTCGGCCTGTTCGGCATCGACTACAACATCATCTGTGACCCGTCTGAAGTGTGGAACACGCCCACCGATGGCGAGTTCCGCATGTACGAAGGCGGCACCACCAAGGAAGACGTGGTCCGTGGCCTGCACGCCAAGGCCACCATCGTCTTCCAGGAGTTCTGCAGCGAAAAAACCATCAAGTACCTCAAGACCAAGGGCCACGAAGTGGTGGTGCTGAACAGCCCCATCGGCGTGGCGGGCACCGACCAGTTCCTGATGGCCTTGTCCAAGGTCACCGGCAAGCCGATCCCGGCAGCGCTGGAGCTGGAGCGTGGTCAACTGGTCGACGCCATGGCCGACAGCCAGGCTCACCTGCACGGCAAGCGCTATGCCATGTATGGCGACCCTGATCAGATGCTGGGCATGACGCAGTTCCTGCTGGAGCTGGGCGCCGAACCAGCCCACGTGCTCGCCACCAATGGCACGGACGATTGGGCGAAGAAGGTGCAGGCCTTGTTCGACTCGTCGCCTTACGGCAAGGGTTGCAAGGTCTACCCCAAGCGCGACCTGTGGCACCTGCGTTCGCTGCTGCACACCGAGCCGGTGGACTTCCTGATTGGCAACACCTACGGCAAGTACCTGGAGCGCGACACCAACGTGCCCCTGATCCGCATGGTGTTCCCGATCTTTGACCGCCACCACTACCACCGCTACCCCATCTGGGGTTACGACGGCGCGATGCGCGTGCTGATCACGCTGCTGGACGAGTACTTCGAGGCGCTCGATGCCAACACCATCGTGCCCGGCAAGACCGACTACTCGTACGACATCATCCGCTGATGTGAGGCCTCCGGTGGTGGGGCCTGGCCCGACCACCGGAGGATTGTCCAAACTGCAATTTGCGAGATCACCATGGCCAACGTGACCTTCACTTCCCCGAGCATGAAGAAGGACCTGACGGTGTATGCCATTGCCGGCGACACCAGCACCTTGCTGGCCCTGGCCAAGGCGAACAAGGTGCCGGTCGAGTTCGAGTGCGAAAACGGCGAATGCGGCTCCTGCCAGGTGCAGGTCAGCGTGCTGTCGGGCAATGCGCCTTATGGCGTCGCCTTGACCCAGAAAGAGAAGACGGTGCTCAAGCTGGCCGGCAAGATCACCGCTCAACAGATTGAGGACGCCGAGACCAAGGACATGCCGCCACCTTGGCGCCTGGCCTGCCAATTCATCGTCCGCCATGAAGACATCGTGGTGAGTTTCTGATCATGGGTACCACCACCTATGTCAAAACCACCCAGGACGGTCGCCTGGTTGAGGTGATCGATGGCCAGCTCTGCCTGGGCGGGCAGCCCGAGGCCGACACCCTGGTGCCCTTGATCGAGCACCCCAACCGTCAAGCCATCCAGAAGGCCGTGCCGGGCGCGACCCACATGGCCGGGCGTGTGCCTTTGCGCCATGACGAAGCCGCGATCGCACAGGGGGCCATGGACATCACGAAGCGCGCCTTCGTCAACGACCCGGTCGCCATTGCCGAGCGCTTTCGCAAAGTGATCTGGGCCAAGGCGCAGGCCGAAGGCGTGGAGTGAAAGGGCGGCCATGATCTACGTGCTTGAGATCCACGGACCCCAGGAAGCCCAAGCCTGGTTTGCCTTCGATGGGCAGGACTTGCTGCGCAAGGTGCAGGCCCAGGACCCCTTGCAGCCGTGGGAAGTGTTTGACGAGATCTCAGCGCGCGAGCTGATGGACCTGGTGCGCGACGGCCCCCTGGACGAAGCCGCCCGGCAAGCCTTTCCCGCCATTGCCGCGCTGGGCGATCAGCACGGCTGGGACACCACCTTGTTCCGCGCCGACCACCTGTTGGGCGCGGGCATGTACCAGCCCGATCCGATCAAGGTGGAGCAGGCCTGCCTGGCCGCCCTGGACCAGCGCACAGGCATTCGCCGCGTGTACTGGACCGACCAGCAGGCCATTGCCGCCATCGAAGGGCAGGAGCCCTTGTTTGAAGCCTTGGGCGGATGGCGTGCGCGCCACGCCCTGAGAGAACAGTTGTTGTCCCTGGAAGTGCTGGCCGAAGACGTGTGACGCGTCGCATCTGGAGTTGACCATGTCTGCATCGCTCAAGCAAAAGATCGCTGAAGTTTTTGACGAGCCTGGCTGCGACAAGAACGTTGGCAAAAGCGATAAAGAGCGCAAGAAGGGTTGCACCAAGCAGCTCTCGCCCGGCGCGGCCGCAGGCGGGTGCGCGTTTGACGGCGCCAAGATTGCCCTGCAGCCCATCGTGGACGTGGCCCACCTGGTGCACGGCCCCATCGCTTGCGAAGGCAACTCCTGGGACAACCGGCACAGCGCCTCGTCCGGATCGCAGCTGTACCGCACCGGCTTCACCACCGACATCAGCGAGCTGGACGTGATCTATGGCGGCGAAAAGCGCCTGTTCAAGTCCGTCCGCGAGATCATCGAGAAGTACGACCCACCGGCCGTTTTCGTCTACCAGACCTGCGTGACGGCGCTGATCGGCGACGACATCGAGGCGGTGTGCAAACGTGCCAGCGAGAAGTTCGGCAAGCCCGTGATCCCCGTCAACAGCCCCGGCTTTGCGGGCCCCAAGAACCTGGGCAACAAGCTGGGCGGCGAGTCCATCCTGGATTACGTCATCGGCACCGAAGAGCCCGCCTTCACCACGCCTTACGACATCAACATCATCGGCGAGTACAACCTCTCGGGCGAGTTGTGGCAGGTCAAGCCTTTGCTCGACGCCCTGGGCGTGCGCATCCTGTCGTGCATCTCGGGCGATGGCCGCTACCACGAGGTGGCCAGCAGCCACCGTGCCAAGGTCAACATGATGGTGTGCTCCAAGTCGATGATCAACATCGCCACGCGCATGCAGCAAAAGTGGGACATCCCTTACTTTGAAGGCTCGTTCTACGGCATTGGCGACACCAGCGACACCCTGCGCCAGATCGCGCGCCTGCTGGTGCAGCGCGGCGCCGGGGCCGATTTGATCGACCGCACCGAGCGCCTCATTGAGGTGGAAGAGGCCCGCGCCTGGAAGCGGCTGGAGTACTACAAGGCGCGCCTGAAGGGCAAGCGCGTGCTGCTGATCACTGGCGGCGTCAAGAGTTGGTCGGTGGTGTCAGCCTTGCAAGAGGTGGGCATGGAGATTGTGGGCACCTCGATCAAGAAGTCCACCAAGGAAGACAAGGAAAAGATCAAGGAGATCATGGGCGACGATGCCCACATGATCGACGACATGACCCCGCGCGAGATGTACAACATGCTGCGCGATGCCCGTGCCGACATCATGTTATCAGGGGGGCGTTCCCAGTTCATCGCCCTGAAGGCGCGCATGCCCTGGCTGGACATCAACCAGGAACGCCACCACGCGTATGCCGGATACGAAGGCATGGTCGAGCTGGTGGAAGAGATCGACAAGGCGCTCTTCAACCCCGTGTGGCAGCAGGTTCGCATCCCCGCCCCGTGGGACGAAGCCGACGCTGGCCTGCTGGCCGTCTGAAGGAGCCCGCGATGGCCAAGACCCTCGAATCCAAAAAGGCCTGCACGGTCAACCCCTTGAAGATGAGCCAGCCTCTGGGCGCCAGCTACGCCTTCATGGGCCTGGACAACTGCATGCCCGTGATGCATGGCTCGCAAGGCTGCACCTCGTTTGGCCTGGTGCTGCTGGTGCGCCATTTCAAAGAGGCGATCCCGTTGCAGACCACGGCCATGAACGAAGTCACCACCATCATGGGTGGCTACGAGAACATCGAGGCTGCGCTGCTCAACATCCGCAAACGCGCCGCGCCCGCCATCATTGCCATCTGCTCCACCGGCCTCACCGAAACCAAGGGCGACGATGTGGACGGCTACCTGGCCACGGCCCTGCAACGCAAACCCGAGTTGCAAGACACGGCCCTGGTCTACGTGTCCACGCCCGACTACGTGGGCGCCTTTGAAGACGGCTGGCGCCACGCCGTGACCGGCATCATCAAGAGCGTGGTGGACCCGGTCACCGGCGAGCAGGCCTTCATCGGGCAAGAGCGCGTGGCCAAACAGGTCAACCTGCTGCCCGGCAGCCACCTCACGCCCGGCGATCTGGACGAGTTGAAAGAGATCATCCAGGCCTTTGGCCTGAGCGTGATCACCTTGCCCGATGTGTCGGGCTCGCTCGACGGGCACATCCCCGGCGACTGGCGCGGCACCACCTTGGGCGGCACCACGCTGGACGAAATCCGCAGCCTGGCCACGTCGGTCGCCACGCTGGCCATTGGTGAGCACATGCGCGATGCGGCCACGGCGCTGGAGGCACTCACCGGCACGCCTTACCACCTGTTTGACCGGCTGACCGGCTTGGAGTGCAACGACCGCCTCCTGATGCTGCTGTCGGAGTTGAGCGGTCAGCCCGTGCCCGCCAAGTACCGCCGCCAGCGCAGCCAGTTGCTGGATGCCATGCTGGATGGCCACTTCTACCTGGGCGGCGTCAAGGTGGCCATTGGGGCCGAGCCCGACCTGATGTTCGCCGCCGGCTCACTGCTGAATGAGATGGGCGCGCAGCTGAAGTGCTGCGTCACCACCACGCACTCGGCCGTGCTGGCGCAACTGCCCGCCGACACCGCCTTGCTGGGCGATCTGGAAGACTTGGAAAATGGTGCCGCCGAGTGCGACCTGCTGATCACGCATTCACACGGGCGCCAGGCCGCCGAGCGGCTGAACAAGCCCTTCCTGCGCCTGGGCTTTCCGATCTTTGACCGCATCGGCAACGCCCACCGCGTGATGGTGGGCTACCGCGGCACGCGCCAGTTCATCTTCGAGGTGGCCAATCTGATGATGGCCCACATCCCGCACGCCGACGAGGGCAGCTGGCCCTTGCCCGACATCGCCCAGCGCGTGGCCCGGCCCATCTTGGCCGAGCCCGAGCTGACCTCGCCCCTGACCCTTGACGGAGTCGAACCATGAAAATTGCCTTCAGCACCCAGGACAAGCAGCGCGTGGACGCGCACTTCGGCTGGGCCAAAAACATCCTGGTCTACGACGTGACACCGGCGGGCTACAGCTTCGTCGAGAACTTCGAGTTCGGCGGCAAGCTGGAAGAAGACGGTGACGAGGACAAGCTGGCCCCCAAGCTGGAAGCCATCAAGGACTGCGCCATCTTGTACGTGGCGGCCATTGGCGGTTCGGCCGCGGCCCGCGTGGTCGCCACGAAGATCCACCCGATCAAGGTGCCCCAGCCTGAGCCCATCCTGGACATCCTTGAAAAGCTGCAAGACGTGCTCAAGGGCACGCCACCACCCTGGTTGCGCAAGGCCCTGCAAAAGGGCCTGGACAACGCCACCCCCAATTTTGAAGACGAAGACGAGGTCAACCATGGCTGAAGCCACACTGGACACGCCCACCACGCCCACGGACGAGGCCCTCATGGCCACGCCCTTCGTGAGTGAACTCATCAAGGTGCTGCGCGCGCAAGACACCCACGGTGCCTGGGAGGGCAAGTCGGACCTGGCCTTGCTGGGCCCCTACATCCTGACGGCCGAGCAGCGCCGCGAGTTGCCCATCATTGGCGACCCCGACCCCGAAATCCTGTGGCGCATGGAGCTGTTCTACAACGCTGTGGGCGTGGCCATCGAGCGCGAGACTGGCAACATGGTCAGCCCCATGATGAAGATGAGCCACGAAGGCTTTGGCCGCCTGGTGCTGCTGGCCGGCCGCCTGGTCGTTTTCAACAAACAGCTGCGCGACGTGCACCGCTTCGGCTTTGCCTCCTTGGCCAAGTTGGCCGAGCAGGGCGGCAAGTTCCTGTCCGAGGGGATCGCCATGGTGCGCCAATACCCCGACGTGGCCAACTACGGTGCCTGAACGCCAGGAGACCCGCATGGATGCCGATGAACTCAAGCTCAGGATCAAGAAGCTGAACGCCCAGGCCACGCAGGCCAAGATGGACCTGCACGACCTGTCGGAAGACTTGCCCACCAACTGGGAAAACATCCTGAGCGTGGCCCAGCGTTGCCACGATGCCCA
The DNA here is from genome assembly GCA_964554655.1 of uncultured Aquabacterium sp. GTDB lineage: Bacteria > Pseudomonadota > Gammaproteobacteria > Burkholderiales > Burkholderiaceae_C > Aquabacterium. Next base: position 38,165 of record CAZKPN010000035.1, read on the forward strand.
CGCTGCCCTGACCGAGGCCCGCAAGGCCGCTGCCGCCGCGAGTACGCCATGAGCACTTTTTCCATCACCATGCCCAGCGGTGAAACCTGGGAGCCCAAGTTTGTTCAGAAGATCAACGAGGCCACCTGCATCGGCTGCGGCCGCTGCTTCAAGGTGTGCCCGCGTGGCGTGCTGGAGCTGGTCGGCCTGGATGATCAGGGCGAGCGCGTCGCCATCGCGTCAAGCGACGATGACGACGAAGAGGAATACGAAAAGAAGGTCATGACCATTGCGCACCAGGAGTTGTGCATAGGTTGCACGGCCTGCTCCAAGATCTGCCCGAAGAAGTGCTACACGCACGCTGCGGCCAGCGTTTGACCCCATTCATGGGTCATCATGGAGGCCCAGGTTTCAGGAGCGGGTGATGAACAGGCTGGTTTTGGCGGGTGTGCTGTCCCTCATGGCGTGGTCGGCGCAGGCTGATCAGGTGCAGGTGGCCGTGGCCGCCAACTTCGCCGGCCCCTTTCAAAAGATCGCTGCCGACTTCGCGGCCGACACCGGCCACACCGCCGTGGTCATCACCGGGTCCACGGGCAAGTTCTACACGCAGATCAAGTCGGGCGCGCCGTTCGAAGTGCTGCTGGCCGCCGACGACGAAACCCCCAAGAAGCTGGAAGACGAAGGCCTGGCCGTCAAGGGCCAGCACTTCACTTATGCCAAGGGCACGCTGGTGCTGTGGAGTGCCAAGCCGGGCTTCGTGGACAACCAGGGCCAGGTCTTGAGCAAGGGCAGCTTCAACCACCTGGCGCTGGCCAATCCCAAGCTGGCCCCCTATGGCGCCGCGGCCGAGCAAGCCTTGAAAGCCCTGGGCCTGCACGACAGCCTGTTGCCCAAGTTCGTGCAGGGCGACAACATTGCCCAGACACAGCAGTTCATCGCCACCGGCAATGCCGAGTTGGGCTTCTTGGCCCTGTCCCAAGTGGCCCCGCCCGACAAGCCCGCCGTGGGCTCGTGGTGGGTGGTGCCGGCCAAGCTGTACGCCCCCATCCTGCAAGA
>CAZKPN010000036.1:0-29106 GCA_964554655.1 uncultured Aquabacterium sp.
TCCACGTGTTCGGCGTTGACGATCTTGGCGATGCGCAGATCGACCTTGGCAAAATCATCGATGGTGATCGTGGGGGCGATCTCCTCGCCGCCGGGCCGCCCCAAGGCGAGGAGTTCCCCCTCGGGGGGCATGGGGGCTTTACTCACGCCGCCCGGCTTGGGTGCTTCGACCACCGCAGGTGCGGGCGGCTCGAACAGCGCTTCCAGCATCTTCGGATCGACCCGGGTCATCAGGTGCTCGTACTTGCGGATGGTGGTGACGGGCGTGGCACGCTCGGCCCAGGTCAGGGGCTGGTCAAAACCCAGGAAGTCAAAGGCGCGGCGGGTCACGTCGGGCAGGATGGGGCTGAGGAACAGCGTCAGATACTTGAAGCCTTCCATGCAGGCCGACAACACTTCGTGCAAGGCACTGTTGGCGGCATGCTGCGCACTGTCCTTCGCCAGCTCCCAGGGCTTGGCGGTGTCGAAGTACTGGTTGATCTCGTCGGCGGCGGCCATGATGTCGCGCAGGGCCTTGCCGAACTCGCGCTTGTCGAGCGACTCGGCGATCAGGGCTTCGCGGCTGATCACGGCCTGCAGCGGGATCATTTCCTGCAACTTGCCTTCGTCGCCCGCATCCAGGTGCGCCAGGTTGCCTTCAAAGTACTTGTGGATGAAGTTGGAGCAGCGGCTGGCGATGTTGACGTACTTGCCCACCAGGTCGCTGTTGACCCGGGCCACGAAGTCTTCGGGGTTGAAATCGACATCCTCGACCTTGCTGTTGAGCTTGGCGGCAATGTAGTAGCGCAACCATTCGGGGTTCATGCCCAGGCCCAGGTACTTGAGCGGGTCCAGGCCGGTGCCCCGGCTCTTGCTCATCTTGTCGCCATTGTTGATGGTCATGAAACCATGGACATTGACCTGGTTGGGCAATTTGCGGCCGCTGAACTTCAGCATCGCGGGCCAGAACAGGGTGTGGAAGTAGGTGATGTCCTTGCCGATGAAGTGAATCTGCTCCACCGCCGGGTCGGCCATGAACTCTTCAAAGGTGCGGCTCTCGCCATACCTGGCCTTGGGGCCCCCGTGGGCAAAATAGCTCTTCAGCGAGGCCAGGTAGCCAATGGGCGCGTCCAGCCACACGTAGAAGTACTTGCCGGGCGCATCGGGGATCTCGATGCCGAAGTAAGGCGCGTCGCGGCTGATGTCCCAATCGCTCAGGCCACCCTCGCCGTTTTCATCTTTGGTGAACCACTCGCGAATCTTGTTGCCAACTTCGGATTGCAGCTTGCCATCTTGCGTCCAGGCCTCTAAAAACTCGGCGCAGCGCGGGTCTGACAGCTTGAAGAAGTAGTGGTCGCTGGTCTTGCGCACCGGCGTGGCGCCGCTCAGGGCTGAATAAGGATTTTTCAGCTCAATGGGCGAATAAACGGCGCCGCACACCTCGCATGAGTCACCGTACTGGTCCTTGGCGCCGCACTTGGGGCACTCGCCCTTGATGAAGCGGTCGGGCAGGAACATGTTCTTCTCGGGGTCGAAGAACTGTTCGACCGGACGCACGGTGATCAGGCCCGCCTCGCGCAGGGCGATGTAGATCTCCTGCGCCAGCGAATGGTTCTCGGCACTGTCCGTGGACGACCAATGGTCGAAGGCGATGTGGAAGCCGTCCAGGTAGGGCTTGCGGCCTGCCGCGATGTCGGCCACGAACTGCTGCGGCGTCTTGCCAGCCTTCTCGGCGGCGATCATGATGGGGGCGCCATGGGCATCGTCTGCCCCCACGAAGTGAACGCGGTGCCCTTGCATGCGCTGGAACCGCACCCAGATGTCGGCCTGGATGTACTCCATGATGTGGCCGACGTGAAAGTGGCCGTTGGCATAGGGCAGGGCTGTCGTGACGAAGAGCTGACGTGGCATGGCGACAAGGGCTTGGGGAAAGTCCTTGATTTTAGGCCGCGCTAGACTGACTGCCTGGATTAGTTTTCTCATCTCTGTTCCCTTCCCGCCTGTCCACTGCCTCCGCCAGCATGTCCCTACCCGCACCATCCGCCTTAGAAACCGCCGCACGCGCCGCGCTCAGCACCGTCATCGACCCCTTGACCAGTCAGGATTGGGTGAGCGGCAAGCAGCTCAAATCGCTGCGGGTGGAGCAGGGCCAAGCCACTGTGGACATCGCCCTGGGCTACCCGGCCCCGTCGCGCTGGCCGGCCTACACGGCACTGGTGATGCAAGCGCTTGACGACGTGCCCGGCATTGCCAGCGTGGAGGTGAACTGGAGCACCCAGGTGCAGACTCACGCCGCGCCGCGCGGCCAGGCGCCCTTGCCCGGCGTGAAGAACCTGATCGGCATCGCCTCCGGCAAAGGCGGTGTGGGCAAAAGCACCACCGCCATCAACCTGGCCCTGGCCCTGGCCGCCGAAGGCGCCAGCGTGGGCATGCTCGACGCCGACATCTACGGCCCCAGCCAACCCCTGATGATGGGCCTGAGCGGCCGCCCGGACAGCCCCGACGGCAAAAGCATCGAGCCGCTGCGCAACCACGGCCTGCAGATGATGTCGATTGGCCTGCTCATCGACGAGAACGCACCCACCATCTGGCGCGGCCCCATGGCCACCCAGGCGGTTGAACAACTGCTGCGCCAGACCCGCTGGGGCGCCCCCGACGAACCGCTGGACTACCTGATCGTCGACATGCCACCTGGCACCGGTGACATCCACCTGACCCTGTGCCAACGCGCCCCGCTCACCGCCGCCGTGATCGTCACCACCCCGCAGGACATCGCCCTGCTGGACGCCCGCAAGGGCCTGCGCATGTTCGAGAAAGTGGGCGTGCCGGTGCTGGGCGTGGTCGAGAACATGGCCACCTACCACTGCCCCCAATGCGGCCACGAAGCCCACATCTTTGGCGAAGATGGCGGCAAACGCCTGGCCGAAGAGACCGGCGTGCCCTCGCTGGGCTCCATGCCCTTGGACCTGAACATTCGCCAGCAGGCTGACAGCGGCAACCCCACCGTCGCGGCCGACCCGAATGGCAGGTTGGCGGGCCTGTACAAGGACATGGCCCAACGCCTGGCGGCCGGTTTGTCCAAGTTGCCCAGAGACTATTCGGGCAAGTTGCCGGGCGTGACCGTCGTGCCCAAAGCCTGACCTCATTCAAGACCTGCCACCCCAGTCATGAGCAACCGCCTCGACGACGCTTGGTTCGATCTGGTGCCCCAGGCCTTGGTTGAATTCGACGAACATGGCCGCCTGCTGCGCAGCAACGCGGCCTTCGCCACGCTGATGGGCAAAGCCGTGGCCCCTGGCGCGCTCCTGGGCCATGAGTCTGAAGCGCTGCAACAACTCACCGGCTGGGATGCCCCGCTGGCCTTGCTGGGCCTGGCGCCCGGCGCACCGCCCCTGAGCAACCTGGCCTGCGTTGCCCAAGGCACCGCCAACCAACGCTATCTGCGCAGTGAGGTCCATGCCCACCCACGCTTGGCAGGCCAGCCCGAGCGCTTTCTGTGTGTGGTGCACGACACCAACCCCATGGCCTTCGTGGTGCAGACGCCGCGCCCACCCGACTTCACCAACACCAGCGGCGAACCCACCGGCATGATGGAGTTCGACCAGGATCAGTTGCTGCACGAGTTGCGCACCATCCTGGAAAGCAGCCCCGCCGGCATCGCCTACCTGCGCGACAACATCCTGGTGCGCTGCAACCGCCGCTTCGAACGCATGCTGGGCCTGAGCCCCGGCACCTTGACCGGCCAGCACCTGGACGCCCTGCTGGACAGCGATCCGCGCATCCGCCGCGTGGTCGATCAATCCAGGGTTGAGCTGCTGAGCACCGGACAGTTCGAAAGCGAACTGGAAATCGTCGCTCCGGGCTACCCCACGCGCTGGTATGCGCTGTCGGTGCGCCGCATCGGCCCCCGCACCGACACCCTGGAAGTGATTGCCGTGCTGTCGGACATCACGCGCATCCGCTCGCAACAAGCCCAGTTGGAAGCCCTGGGCCGCGACCGCGACCTGATGTTCACCATGTCCGGCGTGGGCATCGCCTTCGTGCGCGACGGCCTGGTGCACAGCGCCAACCCGGCCCTGGCCAGCTTGCTGGGACTGGACCACCAGGACATGGCCGGCCGCCCCCTTGCCAGCCTGTACATCACCGATGTCGACACCAGCACCCTGGCCAGAACCGACGACCAGATCCTGGCGCAGCTCAGCGAGCAAGGCCACTGGCAAGGCGAGCGTGCCCTGCGGCATCCCCGCGGCACGCCCTTGTGGGCCGAGGTCAACCTGCGCCTGGTGAAGCCCGATCACCCCGAAGAAGGCTTCATCGCCTCCTTCGTCAACGTCGACGACCGCCACCGCGCCGAGCAGAACCTCACACTGCAAGCCGACCGCACCCGCGCCATCCTCGACTCGGTGTTCGTGGGCATCGTCACGCTGGACTCCGGCGGCATCGCCTGGATGAACCGCTCGGCCCGGCGCATGTTCGGCGGCGATTTACCTGACTTTCTGGGCCACCCCCTCAGCACCGTCGCCACGCCAGACATCGACCACCCCTTCCGCCAGACCGGCTACCTGGACGACCTGCTCGATGGCCAATCGCACACCTTCGAATGCCAGGTCATGGGCCGCGACGGGCGTGTGTTCTGGGTCGTCGGCAACGCCGTGGTCACCCTCGGTGAGTTCAATGAGCGCCAGATCACCTACGCCCTGATGGACATCGACCGGCGCCGTGAGGCCGAGGCGCTGACGGTGGAAGCCCAAGCCACCCTGCAGCGCATCATCGAGATGGCGCCCATGACCATCACGCTGTGCGATGCCAAGACCCTGACCGTCATCCAGGCGAACCAGGCCGCCTCGGCGTTCATGAAGATCGAACCCGCCAGCGCGCCGGGCCTGACCCCCGAGCAGATCCACGGTGCAGACCGGGGGCGGCAATTGCGCGCGGACATGCTCAGGGCGCTCGATTCGGCCAAGCCGCTGCAACGTGAATACAAGTTCGAGCAAGGCTCAGTCGTGCAAACGTGGGATGTCAGCTACCTGCCCCTGTCACACGATGGCCAGACCGCCGACCAACTTCTGCTGGTGGCCTCGGATGTCAGCGAGCAGCGCGCCGCCGAGCAAGCCCGGCTGGAGGCCGCCATTGCTCAGCGTGAAATGCTGGTCAAGGAAGTGCACCACCGCATCAAGAACAACCTGCAAGGCGTGGCCGGCCTGCTGCAGCAGATCGCGGCCCGCAAGCCCGAAGTGGCCTCGGCCATCTCCGAGGTGGTCGGCCAAGTTCAGGCCATCGCCCAAGTCTATGGACTGCAGGTGGGCGCCGGTGGTCCGCTGCGTCTGAAAAACGTCATTGAAGCGATTGCCCAGTCGGTGCAGCGCACCTTCGGCCGCACCATCACCCTGGTGGTGGAAGGCTGCAACACCTCGGATTGGCAACTGCCGGAGGCCGAATCCATCCCCATCGCGCTCAGCCTCAATGAACTGCTCACCAACGCCCACAAACATGGACAGGCGGGCGAGGCACTGACCTGCTCCCTGCTGTGCAGTGAGCAACAGGTCTGCATCGAGATCCGCAACACCGGGGTGCTGCCCGAAGGCTTCAATGTGCACCGGGTTCCGGGCGGCGTGTCGGGGCTGGGCCTGGTCCGCGCCCTGCTGCCCCGCCGCAGTTCCAAGCTGAGCATGACCCAGGAGGGCGAACAGGTCGTGACCCGGATCGAACTGAACCCGCCAGGCATCAGTTTGGTGCCCACCCCCCACATCCCGGGTGCTCCATCTGGCCAGCAGATTGCACTTTGGCCACAATGAGGGAGGAATGCCGTGCAAAATGGCGAATCAGTCTTGACGTGATCTGAGGCCCTGGGCCTCCGCCGCGTTCCAGGGCTTGCGGGCCCAACGAGGATGCACGTGAATCACAAAGGCAAAATTTTAGTGGTGGACGATGATCGGCTGGTGCTGGCCACGTTGACCCACGGCCTGTCACAAGCCGGCTACGAGGTGATCGACGCCGACAACGGCGACGACGCCATCCTGCTGGCCCACGAACACAAGCCTGAACTGGCCCTGCTGGACATCCGCATGGAAGGCAAAACCGGCTTCGACGTGGCCGCCTACCTGCGCGAGTACTGCCAGATCCCCTTCATGTTCCTGTCGGCTTTTGCCGACGAGGCCACGGTGGCACAGGTCAAGGAGCTGGGCGCCGTGACCTACCTGGTCAAGCCGCTGGACATCCAGCAGATCGTGCCTGCGGTGGAATCCGCCTTCGCCAACCGGCGCAAAAACGCCGCTGAAGCGGAAGCCCAGGCCACGCAGACGACCACCCAGGCCAAAACGTCCGCATCCGCCTCAAGCGCAGATCCTTTGGCACAGACCGTGGCGCTGGCCGTGGGCATCGTCATGCACCGGCATTCGCTGGGGCGCGGCCAGGCCCTGGACCGCTTGCGCAAACAGGCGCAGCAAGAAGGCCGCACCGTCGAGGCTTGGTGCGAACGCCTGCTGGACGCACAGGAAGTGTTGTCCGGCTTGGGTCCGCTGAACTGACCGACCGCCGAATCGAAGTTGATCAGTCCTGGCGCCCCTGAGCTTGCGCTTGCGCGGCGCTGATCAACGTGAAGTAGAAGCAGGCGCCCTGCCCTGACTGGGCTTCGGCCCACACCCGGCCTTCGTGGCGCGAGATGATGTTCTTGACCCCCGCCAGGCCCACACCCGTGCCCGGAAACTCCTTGGCACTGTGCAAGCGCTGGAACAAGCCAAACAGCTTGTCGGCGTGCTGCATGTCAAAACCGGCGCCGTTGTCCTTCACGTAAAACACCGCTGGATTGGTCGCCGGCATCACACCCACCTCGATGCAGGGATGCTCCACCTTGGCGCTGTATTTCAAGGCATTGCCCATCAGGTTGTCCAGCACGCGCCGCACCAGCGTGGGATCGGCCTCGGCCACCATGCCATCGACCACCTTGAACTCGGCGCGCCGGCTGGCCTGACCTGTCACCAAACCTTCATCGCGATCCAGATCGGACAAGTCCTTGACGACCTCTTTGGCCAGCAAGCTGAGGTCGATGCGCTCGCGCTCCACGGGCTCTCGCGCCAGTTGAGCCTGCGCCAGGATGGCGTCGATCATGCCGTTCATGCGGTTAGAGGCCGCCAGCACGCGGTCCAGGTGGTCATTGCCCACGCGGTCCAGCACCTTGCCATAGTCCTCCTTGAGGATGCGCGTGAAACCGTCAACCACGCGCAACGGCGCCCGCAGGTCGTGTGACAAGGCATAGCGCAGGACCTCCTGGTCCGCCTCGCTCAGGGCGGGCACGCCGTCGTCGTCAGGCACCGCTGGCTCAGAAGCACTCACCGCCTCAGCCGGTGTAATCGATGGCGCATCTGACCTGATCCCAGCTTCTGGTGCGGGTAACCATGCCAAGGCCGTCCCCCACACCACGCACCACAACCACAGGAACAAGCTGTGCGCCCAAGCAGGTGCCCCCAGCAGCACCATCACGACGAGCGTCAACAAACCCGCAGCGCCCCACGCCATCAACTGGATTTGGGACCGCCCACGGAGCGACGCGCGACTTAAAAAAGAATGATTACCCGGCATTCAAATGATTGTAAGAAGGACCGCAAGGGGTTTCTTCTGCTGGTTGACCATTTCACTGTGCCTGTAAAGTCCGTGATTAGTTAACGATTAGACACAGTATGCCCCTGCGGTCTCCAGGCAACGGGGCTGACTTACCCAAGGATCATCACGCGATATCCCCGGACAAGGAAATCATGCGCTTACCCTGGACCTTTATTCTCACCCTGAGCGCCCTGGTCATGACGACCGTGGCGACTGTGGGCTGGGGTTTGAGCGGGCTTGGACTGGCTTTGGCTGGCTGGGCATCTGCCGGTATCGGCTATCTGGCGCGCCAGCGTCAGGAGCCGGCAGCCGACCAGCCGGGCACCACGCGTCCTCCCGAAGCGGCCCTGGACGAGGAATTGCTCGCGCGAGTGTCGCCTCAAGACAACGCCGAGGCACAACGCTGGCTGTCCCTGAGCCAAGAAATCGCCGAGGCCGCCCACGGCGCCAACTCCCTGGCCCAGGCCCTGCAGCGGGTGGGCCAAACCCTGCACCAGCACATGGGCTCCAAAGCCTGGGTCTGCCTGCGGGTAGACGGCTGGAATGGCGAATCGGCCTTGCTGCGCCCCTGGGTCAATGCTGACAGCGATGCCGGCGACATCATTGATGTCACGGCCATCGCCACCACCCACCGGGATGAGCGCCCACTGGGCCAGGCCCTGAGCACCCTGCGGCCCAGTTCGGCCCAGGGCGAAGGTGAACTGCCGGCTTTGGCCACTTGCCCCTGGCGCTCGCCTCAAACCCACAAAGTCCTGGCAGTGCCCGTTTCGGTCGAAGGCTGGCCGCTGGCCTTGCTGGAGTTCGACGATCCGCAGCAGGACTGCGTTGGCCTGTCGCACGTGCTGGACATCGCCGCCATCCAGTTGGGTTTCGTGGCCCAGCGCGATGCCAACCTGGCCCACATGGCCACCAGCGCCGAGCACCTGGGCCGCCTGGCCCTGGTGGCCTCGCGCATCAGCAGCGGCGTGGCCATCACCGACCGCCACGGCACGATTGAGTGGATCAACAGCGCCTTTGTGGCCCTGACCGGCTGGCCCGAAGACAAGGTCCTGGGCCGCAAGCTGGGCGACCTGCTGGAGCAGGAGGTCAGCGCGCCCACCACTGTGCGCGAGCTGGAAGACCACCTGGCCCGGGGCGTGCCCTTCCGCCTGTCCTACGAAGCCGCCCGCCAGGGCGGCCAACTCATCACCCGCTACTGGGGCGAGATCGACGCCATCCAGATGCTGGACGAAGCGGGTGGGCGCAGCCAGTATGTGTGCCTGTTCAACGATGTCACCAAACGCAAGGCCCAGGAGCATGTGCGCGAGCAGGAGCGCGAGTTCCTGGAAGCCTTGCTGGGCAACCTGCCCGTCAGCCTGTTCGTGCTCGACCCCGTCAACCTCAATGTGGTGGCCATCAACCGCTACACCGAGATCGAATTCAAGTTGCAGCGTGACCAGGTGGTCGGCAAGTCCATCACCCAGGCGCTGGGTGAATCGGTGCTGCACCTGACCGAAGGCCCGATGCAGCAGGCGCTGGAAACCGGCCAGACCATCGAGCACGATTTTCAGTGGCAAAACGCTTCGCAGCAGCGCATCGTCAATGCCCGCCACTTTGCCCTGCGCCACAGCAATGGCCGCCCCCGCCTGCTGATCTCGCTGGTGCGCGACATCACCGCCGCGCGCCAGGCCCAGGCCGACCTGGAAGAGTCCGAACGGCGCTTTCGCGAACTGGTCGAATCGATGGACGACTGCGTCTACGTGGCCAGCGAGCACCGCGCCAGTTACCTCTACCTCAGCCACCGCACGCAAGACCTGTGGGGCGTGTCTGCTGAAGACATCCAGGCCCACCCCGACCGCTTGAAGTCCCTGGTCGTGCCCGAAGACCGCCCCCTGCTGATCGAGCAAGAGGCCATGGAGGACCAGGACCAGCCGACCGACGCCCTGCTGCGCCTGCAGCACCCGGAAAAAGGCCTGCGCTGGTTGCGCCACCGCACCCGCGCCCGCCGCCTGCCCGACGGGCAATCGCGCATTTACGGCCTGGTGTCCGACGTGACCGACGAGCATGGCCAGGCACTGGAGTTGCAACGCGCCCGCGACATGGCCGAGGCCGCCAGCCAGGCCAAGAGCCAATTCATGGCCAACATGAGCCATGAAATCCGCACGCCCATGAACGGCATCCTCGGCATGACCGAGCTGTTGCTGGGCACGCCGCTGAACGACAAGCAGCGCCGTTTTGCCCAGGCGGTGTACCGCTCCGGCGAAAGCCTGCTCGAGATCATCAACGACATCCTGGACTTCGCCAAGATCGAAGCCGGCCGGCTGGAGTTGGCCACCTGTGATTTCGTGCTGCGCACGCTGGTGGAAGACACCCTGGAGCTGATGGCCCCGCGCGCCCACGAAAAAGGCCTGGAGCTGAGCTTCCGCGAACAACCCGGCCTGCCCTCCGTCATCCATGGCGACCCGCTGCGGCTGCGCCAGATCCTGACCAACCTGGTGGCCAACGCCATCAAGTTCACCGAACACGGCGAAATCGTGGTCGACATCCGCCGCGCCATCGGTGGCGCCGTGGAGCTGCCCAAGCCCGGCAGCACCGACACCATGCTGCTGGAATTCATGGTGCGCGACACCGGCATCGGCATTCCCTCCGAAGTCGTGCCCCGCCTGTTCAGCGCCTTCGTGCAAGCCAATGGCGGCATGGCCCGGCGCTATGGCGGCACCGGCCTGGGCCTGGCCATTTCCAAACAACTGGTCGAGCTGATGGGCGGGCAGATTGAGGTGAACAGTGCCCCCGGTGTCGGCTCCGAATTCCTGTTCCGCGTGCCCGTGTGCATCGGCACCACGCAAGCCGACATGGCCATGCTGGAAGAACCCGACATGCCCTCTTTCAACGTGCTGGTGGTGGACGACAACGACACCAACCGCACCGTGATCGAGAACATGCTGACCGCCTGGGGCATGCACGTGGTGCTGGCCGTGGATGGCCGCGAAGCCCTGAAGGTGCTGATGGCCCACCCCTCGCAAGACGCGCCCTTCGACCTGGCCCTGGTGGACATGAACATGCCCCACCTGGACGGCATGGGCCTGGCCGAAGCCGTGCGCACCAGCGGCCGCTACCCCAAGCTGAAGATGATCCTGCTGTCGTCGGTGTCATCACCCGACGACGTGCGGCGAGCGCAAGACGTCGGCTTCCAGCGTTTTGTGGCCAAGCCTCTGCGCAAAGCCGAGTTGCGCCAGGCCATCCTGGGCATTTCGGCGGAGCGTGGCGACGTGGCCCACGAAGCCACTCGCATCAACAAGGCCGTGCTGGTCATCGAAGACAACACCGTCAACCAGGAAGTCTGCTCGCAGATGCTCAAACGCCTGGGTTGCGAAGTGCGTGTCGCGAGTTCAGCCCTCGAAGGTCTGCGCCGCCTGGGTGAACAGCGCTTCGACCTGATCCTGATGGACATCCAGATGCCCGGCATGGACGGGGTCGAGGCCCTGGGCTGGTTCCGCCGGGGCTCCAATAACCGCTTCTCGTTCATCACCCCGTCAGACACGCCGGTGATCGCTGTCACGGCCAATGCGCTGGAAGGCGACGAAGAACGCTTTCTGGGCCTGGGCTTTGACGACTACCTGTCCAAGCCCTTCCGGCAGAGCCAGTTGCACAAGGTGTTGGTGGAACACACCCACATCGACCCCAACGACCTGCCCGAAGCGCCCATCACCGTGCCCACGCCACTGCACGATGGTCCGGCGGATCACACCGCGCCACCAGACCTGCATGGCACCACTGACGAATCGCTCAGCGCAGGCTGGGAGGAGGTCCTCGACCGCCAGGCTTTGCAGCGTTTACAAGACCTGGACCCCAAGGGCGAGAACAAATTGATCGAGCGAGTGTCAAAAGCTTTTGAAAATTCTGTCGGGCGGATGCTGCCGCAACTCGAAGATGCCATCAAAGTCGGCGATCATGCAGGGATCGCGCATGTGGCGCACACTCTCAAATCATCGTCAGCCAGCATCGGCGCGCTCAAGTTGTCGCAAATGTGTGCCGAAATCGAATCCATGATCAGGCGTCCAACAGGTGAAGATCTGACTAATCGCATCAGCGCCATACGGCCCGAGGTGGAACGGGTGATCACGAGCTTGCGCCTCTTGCTGGAGGCACAACTGTGAACCGCCTCACCTCCGTCGGGACCGATGATTCACAAGAGCAGCCCAAAGTGCTGCTCGTGGATGATGACGAAGTCAACCTGCTGTTGACCTCCATCGCCCTGCGCGAGCGTGGTTTCTCGATCACCGAGGCCAGTTCCGGCGAACAAGCCCTGCAAATCATCAGCGAATGGCTGCCCGATGTGGTGGTGCTGGACGCCGTCATGCCCGGGCTCGATGGTTTTGCCACCTGCCAGGAACTGCGCCACCTGCCCGGCTACGAATCCGTGCCCGTGCTGATGCTGACCGGCCTGGACGACGAAGCCTCGATCACCCGCGCCTACGAAGTGGGCGCCACCGACTTTTTCATCAAGTGCACGCAATGGAGCCTGCTGGCCGGGCGCCTGCGCTACCTGCTGCGCGCCTCGCGCACCCGCCACGAACTGGAACGCAGCAAGGCCACGCTGGCACGCGCCCAAGACCTGGCCCGCATGGGCAGTTTCGACTGGCGCCAGGGCGTGACCGACATCGTCTTCTCGATGGAGGGCATGCGCGTGTTTGGCCTGGGCGGCCGTGATCGCCTGGGCCTCAAACGCATCCTGCGCATGATCGCGCCCGAAGAGCGCCAAAGCTTCCAGCGCATCCTGCACGAGGTGCTGGACCACGGCACCGTGTTGTGCAACGACATCCAGGTCAACCTGCACGATGGCCGCCAACGCATCCTGCACATCGAGGCCGAGCCCGAGTTCAATGAATTGGCCGCCCTGATCGGCTACACCGGCATCGTCCAGGACGTGACCGACCGGCGCGTGGCCGAAGACAAGATCAAGCACCTGGCCAATTTCGACACGCTCACCGGCCTGCCGAATCGCCGCCAGATCTTCTGGCGCAGCGAGCGCGCCATCGAGCACGCCAAGCGCCTGAACCACCACGTGGCATTGCTGCAAATCGGCGTCGATCGGTTCAAGATCATCAACGAGAACCTGGGCCACCATGCCGGCGACGAGTTGCTGATCGAGGTCTCGCGCCGACTGCGCTCGTGCGTGAAGCACTCTGAGCAGGTCATGGAAGGCAACATGGAGATGACCGGCATGCGCGGTCACCGCACCCTGGAAGCCGTGGGCCGCCTGGGCGCCGACGAGTTTGTGGTGCTGCTGCCGGAAATCGTCAACGAAGCCGAGGCCATGGACACGGCCACTCGGATCCTGCAAGCCTTGCGCGACCCCATGGTGGCCGCCGGCCAGGAATGCTTCATCACCGCCAGCATCGGCATCGCCCTGTTCCCGGCCCATGGCCTGAGCGTGGCCGACCTGCTGCGCAACGCCGACGTGGCCATGGACCTGGCCAAGAGCCAGGGTCGCAACACCGCCTTGGTTTACGACCTGCAACTGGCCAGCAAGGGCCGCGTGCGCCTGGACCTGGACACCGCCCTGCACAAGGCCCTGGAGCGCGACGAACTGGTGCTGTACTACCAGCCCAAGATCGACGTGCGAACCAGCAAGATGGTGGGCGCCGAGGCCCTGATGCGCTGGATGCGCGACGGCAAGATCATCCCCCCGATCGACTTCATCCCACTGGCCGAAGCCACGGGCCTGATCAACGCGATGAGCCTGTGGGCCATCACCCAGGCCGCGCGACAAGCCAAGATCTGGCAAAAGCAATTCGGTTTCGACGCGTCCATCGCCGTCAACCTGCCCAGCCGACTGTTCGAGCTGCCCGACCTGGTCGACAAGATCCAGGCCATCCTGACGCAAGAAGGCGTACCGCCGCATTTCATCGAGCTGGAAATCACCGAAACCGGCCTGATGAAGGATCTGCAGGGCGTCATGCCATCGCTGCAACGCCTGAACCAGATGGGCATCGAGATCTCCATCGACGACTTCGGCACCGGCTACTCGTCGCTGGCCTACCTGACCACCCTGCCCATCAGCGAGCTGAAGATCGACCGCTCCTTCGTGCACGACCTGGGCACCACGCCGCAAAGCTCGGCGGTGGTCTCGGCCATCATCGCGCTGGCCCGCGCGCTGGGCTTGCGCGTGATTGCCGAAGGCGTGGAAGAGGTCTCGCAAATGGAAGTGCTCTACAACCTGGGGTGCCACATCTGCCAGGGTTACCTCTTTGCCCGGCCGATGCCGGCGGCCGACATCGACACCTGGCTGACCAACACCGAGGCCGACCAAAGCTTGCCCCGTGTCGCACTGCTCAGTGGCGACATCGGCAGCTCGGCCATCAGCAGTACCCCCCTCTAAAATCACCGAGGAATCGACCATGGGCAGTTCATCGGGAAGTGGCGCTGCACAGCAGGCCCCCGCGCAACTGGCCAAGGCCGCCCTGCGCCAACTGGCCGAACAAAGGCTGGAACCCACGCCAGAGAATTTCCGCAAGGCCTACGAGGCCGAGCAAGGTGTGAGCCCTGCGCCCACCGAGCCCACGGCGGCCCCCGATGCAGCCCCCGCACTGACCCCAGCCGCTGATGGCGAGCGCTGGTCGCAGTTGATCGGCCGCATCGTGCGAGGCGCGGAGCGCGGGGGGCGCCAATGGACGGCCGCCCGCAAGAAGGACAGCTTGCAGCGGGTTTTGGATGGCAGCAAGAATTCCGCCAGCCGCTTGCACCAGCGTTTGACCCAACTGGTGGGGGGCTGGGACAGCGACACGCTGGACGACAGCTTGCTGGAGGTGGTGGACACCGTGGATACCGACGCACCGCCCGGCGCCACCAGCCCGGCCTCGGCTTCGGTGCCACCCGCAGCCCCCTTGACGACGAACCTCACCCCCACCACGGTGATGGCCACCGCCCCCCCGGGCGAAGCTTGGCCCCCTCTGGCCGAGCATGCCCTGATCCAAACCCATGGCGTCCTGATCACAGCCCTGCCCGACAGCCTCGGCCAGGCCCTGGAAGCCAAGGCCGCTTTGCAAAGTGCCCTGAGCCAAGGCCGCCAATCAGGCCTGGGCCAGCCCGAGCTGGCAGCCACGCGAGACCAGATCACCCAGGCCTGCGACCAGGCCCGGCGCATCATTGAACACCGCTACCACCTCGTCGAACAACTCAACGAGCTGTGCCACACCTTGACCGACAGCCTGGTCGAATTGGCCGAGGACGACTCCTGGGTGCAGGGCCAATGCCAGGCCATGCAGTTCCAGCTGGACGAAGGGCTGAACAGCCGTGGCGTCAAGCACATGCAAGATCTGCTGGACAGCACCCGGCAGCGGCAAAAGGAACTCAAGCTGGAGCGTGACTCCGCACGGCAGTCGCTCAAGCAGTTCATCCACCAGATGCTGCAAGAGATCGCCGAGTTGGGCAGCACCACCGACCGCTTCCAGCAAAGCCTGGGACGCTATGCCGACACCATCGGCCAGGCCGACTCGCTGGAGAGCCTGGCCGGCGTGGTGCGCGACATGGTGGACGAAAGCCGCGCCGTGCACGGTCTGGTCAACCAGGCCCAGACCCGCATGCACGCCGAGCACGAACGCGCCACCGAACTGACCGACCGCGTTCGCTCGCTCGAAGACGAAATCCGACGCCTGTCTGACGAGGTGTCCACCGACCCGCTCACCCAGATCGCCAATCGGCGTGGCCTGGCCAAATCGTTCGAGACCGAGCGCGCGCGCATGCAGCGCAGCGGCGGCGCCCTGGCCATTGGCCTGCTGGACGTGGACAACTTCAAGAAGCTCAACGACCAGATGGGCCACCACACCGGCGACCTGGCACTGCAATTTTTGTCGCGCCGCGTGAGCGAATGCCTGCGCCCCAGCGACTCACTGGCCCGCTACGGCGGCGAAGAATTCGTGGTGCTGTTGCCCGACACGCCGGTGGACGAAGCACAGCTGGTGCTGACCCGCCTGCAACGCACCTTGAGCGCCGAGTTCTTCACACAGGATGAGAAGAAAGTGTTCATCACCTTCTCCGCTGGCGTCACCCAGTACCGCACCGACGAGGCCATTGAGGCCGCCCTGGACCGCGCCGATGTGGCCCTGTACGAGGCCAAGCAAACCGGCAAGAACCGCACCTGCGTCGGCTGACTTGAATCAGCCGGGTTGCAGCAGTTTTTGCAACACGGCCGGCAACTGATCAGGCAGGTCATCGGCGATCAGGCCAGCGCCAAAGGCCCGTGCCGCCTCACCATGCAACCACACCGCGGCGGCGGCGGCATTGATCACCGACATGCCCTGCGCCAGCAGCCCCGTGATCAGGCCCGCCAGCACATCGCCTGCCCCGGCGGTGGCCAGCGTTGGAGGCGCGTTGGTGTTGACCAATGCCATCCCGTCTGGCGCGGCAATGACCGTGTCCGCGCCCTTGAGGACCACCACGGCACCACTGCAATGCGCCGCCCAACGCGCCCGACTGAGCTTGTCATGCGCAGGCAAAGTCCCGGCCTGCGGAAACAAGCGCGCAAACTCACCCTCATGGGGCGTCAAGACCACCGGCCCGCGTGCCGCCTTGATCAAGGCGAACAAGGCCTCGGGGTCACGCTCAAAGGCTGACAAGGCATCGGCATCCAGCACCACCGGGCGGCCACTGGCCAAGGCCACTTCCGCCAGGGGACGCACGCCCCGGGCCAAGCCACCTGCCGCTCCGGGGCCCAACAACACCGCGCTGATGCGGGCATCGCGCAAGACCTCGCGCAGGCTCGCGGCCAACTCCACCGAATCCTGGCCGCTCATGGGCTGAACCATGATGCTGTTCAAGGCCGAGGCATAGACCGGCCAAGCCGATTCAGGCACCGCCACCGTGGTCAAACCCGCGCCTGCACGAGCGGCCGACCGCGCCGACAAGCGCGAGGCGCCCGTCATCACGCCGCCGCCGTAAACCAAGGCGTGACCACGTTGGTACTTGTGGTGATCGGCCGTCAGCGCAGGCCAATCACTGCGCCAGTACTCCGGCGTGTTTTCAAAGGTGGCCGGCTTGACGAACTCACCCACATCCGCCCGCAATCCAATGTCGGCCACCACCACTTCGCCACACAAAGCCCTGCCCGGCAGCAAGACATGGCCAGGCTTCTTGCGAAAGAACGTCACCGTCAAAGCGGCCTGCACGGCACCTGCGCTCTCCCCCGTGTCACCAAACACACCACTGGGCACGTCCACGGCCACCATTGGCACGCCGGACTGGGCCACCGCTTGCAGCGTGGTGGCCGCCATGTCGCTCAAGGGCCGGCTCAAGCCCGAACCAAACAAGGCATCGACCACCAAGCAGGCGCCTTCCAGGGCATCGGGGTGCAAGGGCACACAAGAGGACGGATCCCAGTAGCGCGCCTGGATCAGGGCATCGCCTTTGAACGCCGCCCACTCGCCCAGCAAGGCCACGCGCACCGGCCAGCCCGCCTCGCCCAAGCACCGGGCGATCACCAGACCATCTCCACCGTTGTTGCCCGGACCGCACAGCACCACCACGGATCTGTTGGTCCAGCGCGCCAGGATCGCTTCGGCCACTGCCTTTCCTGCCTGCTCCATCAACGCCTGTCCAGACGTCCCCGCTTGCATGGTCAAGTTCTCTGACTGCACCATCTCTGCCACGGTCAACAGTGCCGTACGTTTCATGCTTTGTTTCACCTTGTCAGCCCAATCACCCGAGTCTGCCTTACATCCCGTTACCGGTGGGGAAAGTCGCGCAGCTTTTCACGTCCAAGCCAGCGACGTGCATGCGGCCTCTTGCGCCCACAGGCCCACTTGACTCACACTGCAAATGCGGGTCAACGATGGGATCTCCATCAACCGCAGGGCACACCGGGTAACGGTGGCTTGAAAGGGTGCAATGCTTGCGTCATCGCAAGCTGGCAGGGTGGATCTGCCAGCATCACGCCGTCGGTGAGACGGCTCCCCCGATTGTCTGGGGGCATGATCGGCCAGGACCCACCCCGGCAGGTAAGACGACCCGATCGTGGTCATCGACTCAGGAGCCCGGCGTTTTAAAAACGGCCGGGCTTTTGCTTTGGGGCAAATGCCCTCGACAATCCCTGCCTTGCCCCATTTCCAGCCAAAGGCGCCCTGCATGCCCACCCCGCACGATCAATTTTTCAGCCTGGTGCATGAACACCTGGACCAGCAGACTCTGGTCAAGCTGGTGCTGGGCAACTATGTCGGCCCGGTCGCCGACCTGGTCCGCGTGCAGGTGCGGCCGGTCACCATCAAGGGGCAAGCCTGCCTGTCTTTCGTCCACCGACACCAGACCAAGGACATCATCAAGAACCTGCCCGTGGCCGAAGGGCTGGCCGCACTGCAAACCATGGTGGGCCAAGACTTCAGAAACGCCCACCTGCTGACCCCGACCGAAGAAATCCAGTTGGCCATCAGCAAAAAAGGCAAGGCCACGCTGCGCTTTGGCAAAAGCGAGCAACACGAGCCCACCAGCCAGGAACACAACCGCCAGAAAGAACGCCTGCTGGCGCTGGACCGCCCCTTCCTGACCGCCTTGGGGGTGACCGACGCCAAACAGGCCCTGATCCCGGCCATGTCTCGCAAGTGGAAGCAGATCAACAAATTCATCGAGGTGTTCAGCCGCGCCCTGGCCTCGTCACAACTGGCCCAGGCCCAGAACATCCACGTGGTGGATTTTGGGTCGGGCAAGGGCTACCTGACCTTTGCCATCCACGACTACCTGCAAAACAGCCTGGCCCTGAACGCGCAGGTGACAGGGGTTGATTTGAAAGAGGACATGGTCGAGCTGGGCAACACCGCCGCCAGCAAGTTGGGCCTGAAGGGCCTGCGCTTTGACCATGGTGATGTGCGCAACTACCAGGCGGGCACGGTGAACGTGATGATCGCGCTGCACGCTTGCGACATCGCCACCGATTACGCCATTCACATGGGCATCCGCACCGGCGCCGACATCATCATGTGCTCGCCTTGCTGCCACAAGCAGATCCGGCCACAGTTGCTGAGCCCTCATCCACTGCGCCCCATCCTGCAACACGGTGTGCACTTAGGCCAGGAGGCGGAGATGCTGACGGATGGTTTGAGAGCATTGCTGCTGGAAGCCTGCGGCTACGACACGCAGGTCTTTGAGTTTATCTCGTTGGAGCACACCAACAAGAACAAGATGATCCTGGCGACCAAGCGGGCTTCAGGCGCACCAGACAAGGCGGCTGAAACGTTGACGCAGATTCAAGACATCAAAAATTTCTACAAAATCCAGGATCACTGCCTGGAAAGCTTGCTGGAGGCTGAGGGACGGTTGCCCTCAGCCTCTGCCATCAAGACCGCTCATCCTTGAGTAGCCCGCTTGGCCAGGGCAGCACCGCCGCGCAGGCCGAGTGCTGTGCAAACCGCCACCACCGCCACCGTGGCCACAATGCCCACCCACTGAGGCGCGCCAACGGCCGTCAAAGGTGCATCGACCAAGCCCACGCCCACGGGTAAACCAACCAGAAAACCGGCGATGACGCCCAGCTTTTCGTAGCCCAGGCCTTTGCGGTCGGCATCTGCTTCGTAGTTCAAACTGTGTTGCGCCATGATTCACCCCAAAAATGTTGCGATGCAGCAATCCTAACTGAATATGGCTCGTTATAGATGTAAACCCTAGGTAACAGTGTGTTGATGGCTGGAAACCACCTCAATCCGGGGGGATAACACGTTGTTTTTCGGACGAGACGGGCTCAAACCGATTGAGTTTGCTGGCCGACCATCCAGCGGTGCAAATTGACTTTACGACCGCTTAGCAGATCACTGGCCTCCACGATCTTGCTGATTTTCAAGACGCATTCGCGGCCAAGGGCATCGCACCACACGGTCAGGCGCCGCAGGTCCGTGTGCAGGGTGATGACCCGCACAGTGGATTTCTGGAGAACGCCGTTCTCATCGATGTACATCACCTTCCAGTAAAACGGCCCTGGATCTGGCGGCATGGGGGCGGCCGGTCCGCTGGGTTTGAAAAACGCACGGCCCAGTCCGTCCATGAAGGCAAACATGCCCATCGCTGTCATCGGGTTGGAATTGATCCTCATCGCACTCTCCTGCACACGGCTTGGTGATGCAGGAATCGTAGCCAGCGGCTGCCCGCTTGGAACCCCCACAAAGAGCGAGTGGGCGATGCCAAATTAGGGGGATTGGGCTGGATCAGTCCCTGATGCCCAGACTTCGCCAACTGGCCACTTCGCGCTCGGCAGCGTCTTCGGGGCCCAGGCTGGGGGAGTCGCACCAGATGTCGGCGGCCAGTTGCTCGGCCTCGTCAGGGCTCAGGCTGGGTCGGAAGGCCCGCAACTCGGCAGAGCAGCGGTCAATCCAGGCGTCACGGTCGTCATCATTATTCATGGTGATACTTCGTGTGAGCACTCTCGCAGTGCTGGTCGCCTTCAGTCTAGCCTGAAGGCGCGCCATTCGGCCAAGAATCTACCCGCGCTGGGGCTTCACGCACAATCCCATGCACAGCATGCTCAAGGAGATCGAATTGGATTGGAGTCAAGAGCTGGTGGCCAGCCTGGTGTGGTTGGCCCAGGCGTTCGCACTCACCAGTGTGGGGTTCGTGGCCGTGGGTTTTGTCGTCACACGCAGCACCCGTTGGGGGCGCCAGTTTTTGCGCCTGGGCTGGCCCTACCTGACGCCCAAGCGCAGCTGGAAACCCCTGCTCACCGTGGCCCTGATCCTGTTCCTGGCCATGTTCTCGGTGCGCATGAACGTGCTGTTCTCGCTTTGGTACAACGGCTTTTACAGCGCCCTGCAGGCCCCCTTCTGGTTCTTCCTGGGCATCTTCAGCATCCTGGCCGCCGTGCATGTGCTCAGGGTGCTGCTCACCGCCTACATCAGCCAGGTCTTCGACATCGACTGGCGCACCTGGCTGAACGAACGGCTGACCAAAGACTGGCTGGAGGGCGATGCCTACTACCGCGGCCACTTCCTGAACGAGCCGGTGGACAACCCCGACCAGCGCATCCAGCAAGACATCACCACCTTCGTGTCGTCGTCCCGCAAACTGTCGATTGGCACGGCCGATGCCGTCGTGTCGCTGGTGGCCTTCACGGGCATGTTGTGGGGCTTGTCGGGCGCCTTGGCCATCATGGGCGTGGAGGTGCCCCGCGCCATGGTCTTCCTGGTGTACATCTACGTGCTCGTGGTCACCGTGGTCGCCTTCAAGCTGGGCCGCCCGCTGATCAGCTTGAACTTCCTGAATGAACGCTTGAGCGCCAACTTCCGCTACGCCCTCATGCGCTTGCGTGAGAACGCCGAGAACATCGCCTTCTACCAAGGTGAGCGAGTGGAACGCGCCACCTTGATGAACCGTTTCGCGGCCGTCATCGCCAATGTGTGGGCACTGTTGTTCCGGGGCTTGAAGTTCGATGGGTTCAACCTCGCCGCCAACCAGTTGGCCGTGGTGTTCCCCTTCATCTTGCAGGCACCCCGTTTCTTCAGCGGCGCCATCAAGCTGGGTGACGTCATGCAAACCTCGCAGGCCTTTGGCCAGGTGCAAGACGCGCTGTCCTTCTTTCGCATGTCGTACGACGAGTTCGCGCAATACCGCGCAGCCCTCGACCGCTTGACCGGGTTCATGGACGCCAATCAGCAAGCGCGCGGCCTGCCCAGCATACAGATCAACGGCCGCGATGATGCTTTGGTGATCGCTGGCGTGGGCGTGTCACGGCCCGATGGCCAGCCTTTGGTGCAGGGCTTGAGCCTCACCTTGCAGCCCGGTCAGAGCATGCTGATCAAAGGCGCGTCAGGCAGTGGCAAAACCACCTTGCTGCGCACGCTGGCGGGGCTTTGGCCCCATGCCCAGGGCACCGTCGACCGCCCCGTGGGCCCACACGCCCTCTTCTTGTCGCAACGACCTTACCTTCCCCTGGGCAATTTGCGCAGCGCGCTGATCTACCCTGCCCTGGTCTTGGACGACGCCTTGATCCACGACGCTTTGATCAAGGTGCAACTGGGCCATTTGCAGACTCACCTGGACGAGCCGTCCGACTGGTCCAGCATCCTGTCGCTGGGCGAGCAGCAACGCCTGGCCTTTGCGCGCGTGCTCTTGAATCAGCCACGCATCGCCTTCCTCGATGAAGCCACCTCGGCCACCGACGAAGGTCTGGAACACGCCCTGTACACCTTGCTGCGAAAAGAGTTGCCGCAATGCATGTTGGTGAGCGTGGGCCACCGCAGCACACTGGACAGTTTTCACTCCCACCGACTGGTGCTGAACCAGGGTGGCCAATGGGCCTTCACCACGGCATGACACGGGTGGCGGTGTAGGATCGTGGCCAAGCCTTGTCCTGCTGCTTTTGACCACTGTCGGCGGGTCGTTCCACCTCCTTGATTTGTTGCCACCATGTCCATCCAAGACCGCCTCGACACCCTGGGCATCACGCTGCCTCCTGTGGCCGTGCCAGCCGCCTCTTACCTGCCCTTCATGCGCACGGGCAACCTGGTGTTTTTGTCGGGCCACATTGCCAAAAAAGATGGGCAGGTGTGGGTCGGTCAATTGGGCAAGACCATGACCACCGCCGAAGGCCAGCAAGCCGCGCGCGCCGTGGCCATCGACCTGATGGGCACGCTGCAGGTGGCCGCTGGCGGATTGGACAAGGTGGTGCGCATCGTCAAGGTCATGAGCCTGGTCAACAGCACCCCTGATTTCACCGAGCACCACTTGGTCACCAATGGCTGCTCCGAGCTGATCGCCCAGGTGTTTGGCGAGCCAGGCCGGCATGCGCGCAGCGCTTTTGGCGTGGCGCAGATCCCGCTGGGTGCCTGCGTCGAGATCGAACTCATCGCCGAAGTCGCCTGACCCATGCGCTCGCTCAACCTCCGCCCCGCCCCATCTGGTCGCCCTGTGCTGGCGCTGATCGCCCTGGCCTGCGTGGCCTCTGTGGGTTTTGCCCTGTTGGCCCAGTACCAACTGGACATGCAGCCTTGCCCCTGGTGCATCCTGCAGCGCGTGCAGTTCCTGCTGATCGCGATCCTGGCGGGGCTGGGTGCCCTGATCGGTGGCCGGGTGGTTACGCTGCTGACATCGGTGCTGATCGTGCTTGCCGCAGCGTCAGGTGCGGCCTCGGCTTGGTACCAGCACTTCGTGGCGGCCAAGACTTCGTCCTGCAACCTGACCTTGGCAGATCGCATCGTCTCCAGCCTGCACCTGGACACCGCGCTGCCAGCAGCCTTCGAGGTGCGCGCATCGTGCGCCGATGCCGCCGCCAAGCTGATCGGTGTGCCCTTCGAATTCTGGAGCCTGGCGCTGTTCGTGGTGCTGGGCGTGGCAGGCCTGTGGTGTGCCCTGCGCACACGCGGCTGAAGCTCTGCCCCCTGCTGGCATGAGCAGCATCAGTGCGGCACCTTCGCCACCCCCCGTGGCCTTGCTTGATTTTCCCGACGCGCAAGGCGGCCGCCAACGGCACGCCTTTGGCCCGGCGTTGAGTTGGCTGGTGGCCACCGAACTGACCCAGGTGCGCAGCGTCATCGATGCAGCCCATGAGCATGCTCGACAAGGCCGCTGGTGTGTGGGCTGGGTGGCCTATGAGGCCGCTCCGGCGTTTGACGACCATCTGCCCGTTTGCCCGCCGGAACCCGGTCAAGCACTGGCCATGTTCGCCGTGTTCGACCAGGCCTTGCCTTGGCCCACCGCGACTCACCGGGGGGCCTGGCAAACCACGTCCTGGCAATCCAGTTTGAGCGCCGCCGCCTTCACCGCGCAAGTCGAGGCCATCCATGAATTGATCCGGGCGGGCGAGGTCTACCAGATCAACCTGACCACGCCGCTGCTCAGCCAACTTGAGCCGAAGGCGCCGGAGACCGCGCTGCAGTACTTCCATGCCCTGCACCGCAGCCAACCCGATGGCTACGCGGTGTACCTGGACACCGCCGAGCAACCCTGCGCCGCAGGCCTCAGCCATGTACTGAGCGTGTCGCCCGAGCTGTTCTTCCATTGGCAGGACGACCAGATCACCACGCGCCCCATGAAGGGCACGGCGGCGCGTGGCAGCACGCCGGATGAAGACGCCGCCGCCGCCCGGCACCTGCAAACCAGCGACAAGGAGCGGGCAGAGAACCTGATGATCGTGGACCTGCTGCGCAACGACCTCTCACGCATCGCGCAGGTGGGCTCGGTGCAGGTGCCTTCGCTGTTCGACGTGCAGGCTTTGCCCACGGTGTGGCAGATGACCTCGACCGTGCAGGCGCGCACGCGCGAAGGCCTGCGCCTGTCCGATGTATTCGCCGCGCTGTTCCCTTGTGGCTCGATCACCGGGGCGCCCAAGCGGCGTGCCATGCACCACATTGCGGCCCTGGAAGGCGCGCCACGCGGCGTGTACTGCGGCGCCGTGGGGCTGATGAAGCCCGGTGGCGAGGTGACCTTCAACGTGCCCATCCGCACTGTCGTGCTGCAGCGCGGATCGCAGCCTGTCTGGGATGCCCGCTGTGGCATTGGCAGCGGCATCACCCTGGACGCCACAGCCGAGGCCGAGGCCAGTGAATGGCGGCACAAGCAGGCCTTCCTGAAGCGCGCGGCTCAGCCCTTTGAACTGCTGGAATCACTGCGGCTGGAGGAGGGCCACATCCCCAGGCTGGAAGCCCACCTTCAGCGCCTGACGCGCACAGCCCGTCACTTTGGTTTTCCATTGGATGCCGAAGCGATCCGCTGGGCCCTGACCCAACATGCCCAGGCACACCCTCACGGCATCCACAAGGTTCGCCTGCTGCTGGACGCCCAAGGCCAGGCCACCTGTGAGTCCAGCCCGCTGGCGGTCACGGCCCTGCCCATCCGCGTGGCCTTGGCCGCCCATGCCATGCCTGCGGCGGATGAGTTCATCGCCCACAAGACCACGCAGCGCAGCGCCTATGCGCCCTTCAACCCGGCACCCGGCTGCTTCGACACCCTGCTTTGGAACACCCAAGGCGAGGTCACCGAGTTCACCATCGGCAATGTGGCCGTGAAGCTGGCGGGCGAGTGGTTCACCCCGCCTTTGTCGGCCGGGCTGCTGCCGGGCGTGATGCGCGAAACGCTGGTGGCCGAAGGCCGCTTGCGGGAGGCCGTGATCACGCGCAATGATTTGCCTCGTGCGCAAGGCCTGGCGCTGATCAACAGCGTTCGTGGCTGGGTCAACGTTGAACTGACACGCTGACGGCTCAGCGCCCTCGGGCACCGCAAGCCATCAAAACCCTTTATTTTTTGTGGATTTCTCCACACAACACCAAAGATGCGCACAATAAATACCGTTCAGTCACAAAATAACTTATTGGTAATAAATTCATTTCAAACCCAACTGTCCGGAGATCTGTCATGCGCACCATCGCCACATCCATGTCATCCCGTCTGAACTCCTGGGCCCTGGGGGGCGCCCTGCTCACGGCCGTGGTCGGCCTCAGCCCCCTCCAGGCACATGCATCCAGCGCCTCTCTGTCGGCCTACCTGCAGTGCCGCCATGCCCCGGTGACCAATTTCCCAGGCACCATCGTTGACGCGGCCATTGCCACACCCGAATTGAGCACCCTCGTGAATCTGGTCGTGGCAGCCGACCTGGTCGGCCCGCTTTCTGGCAAAGGCCCGCTGACCGTGTTTGCTCCCACCAATGCGGCCTTCAACAAAGTCCCGGCGCCCCTGCTCAGCCTGATCGGCAGCAACGCCGAGTTGCTGACTTCGGTGCTGACCTACCACGTCACCCCTGGCACAGTCGATCCCCGCCGCTCGCTGCTGCCCCAACAAGTCAAGACTTTGCAGGGACAAAGCGTGTTCGTGGGCTTTGATGCCAATGGGGCCTCGGTCAACCAGTCGGTCGCAGCCTGCAAGGGCGTGAAGACCACCAACGGTACCGTGTGGATCATCGACAGCGTGCTGCTGCCCCAGTTCCAGTGAACTGAGCGCTTCACAGGGTTGACCGAGCCTGGCCTCATGCAGGCGCGTCAACCCTGGCAGACTGGCGTTCTTGCCTTCAAGAACTTGATCACCATGCGTCTGCTCCACACCATGCTGCGGGTCACCAACCTGCAACGCTCGATTGATTTTTACACCCAGGTGCTGGGCATGACCCTGCTGCGTACCACCGACCGGCCCGAGCAGCAATACAGCTTGTCTTTCCTGGCCTTTGGCGGCGGCAACCCCGGGCAAGCCGAGCTGGAGTTGACCTACAACTACGGCGTCGACAAGTACGAGATGGGCACGGCCTACGGCCACATCGCCATCGGTGTCGACGACATCGTGGCCACCTGCCAGGCCGTGCGAGACAAGGCCGTGGCCCTGGGTGGCGCCATCACGCGCGAGCCCGGCCCGGTCAAGGGCGGCAACACGGTGATCGCTTTCATCACCGACCCGGATGGCTACAAGATCGAATTAATCGAGCGCGGCATCACGGACTGATTCACATCAGTCGGGCCGCTGCGCCGCGATCTGCGGCGTGCTCACCACCACATCGCCACACTGCGCCCGGTGCATCAAGGCATGGTCGATCAGCACCAGGGCCAGCATGGCCTCGGCGATCGGCGTGGCGCGGATCCCCACGCAAGGGTCGTGGCGGCCAAAGGTTTCCACCGTGGCGGGCTGGCCGTCCAGGTCGATGGATTGGCGCGGCACGCGGATCGAGCTGGTCGGCTTGATGGCGATCGAGACGCGCAGATCCTGCCCGGTCGAGATGCCACCCAGCACGCCGCCTGCGTGGTTGGAGCCAAAGCCCTCGGGCGTCAGCTCGTCGCCATGCTCGCTGCCCTTCTGGGCCACCACGCCAAAGCCATCGCCAATCTCGACGCCCTTGACGGCGTTGATGCCCATCATGGCGTAGGCGATGTCGGCGTCCAGCTTGTCGAACAAGGGCGCACCCAGGCCGACCGGCACATTGGTGGCCTCGACCGTCAGGCGCGCACCGCAAGAGTCGCCTTCCTTGCGCAAGGCGTCCATGTAGTCTTCAAGCGCCTGGATCTGGCTGGTGTTGGCTGCGAAGAAGGGGTTGTGGTGCACATGCTCCCAGCCCTCGAAGGCGATGGGCACATTGCCGAGCTGGGTCATGCAGCCGCGGAATTCGGTGCCGTACTGCTCGCGCAACCACTTCTTGGCCACGGCACCGGCCGCCACCATGGGCGCGGTCAGGCGGGCTGACGAGCGACCACCGCCACGCGGATCGCGCAGGCCATATTTGTGCCAATAGGTGTAGTCGGCGTGGCCGGGGCGGAAGGTCTGCAGGATGTTGCCGTAGTCCTTGCTGCGCTGGTCGGTGTTGCGGATCAGCAGGGCGATGGGCGCGCCGGTGGTCTTGCCTTCGTAGACGCCACTGAGGATTTCGACCGCGTCGGGCTCGTTGCGCTGGGTGACGTGGCGAGAGGTGCCAGGGCGGCGGCGGTCCAGCTCAGGCTGGATGTCGGCCTCGGACAAGACCATGCCGGGCGGGCAACCATCGATCACGCAGCCGATGCCAGGGCCATGCGACTCGCCGAAATTGGTGACGGAAAACAAAAGTCCGAGGGTGCTGCCAGCCATTGCGCGAACCAGGTAATTGCGAAAAACGCGAGACCGCCATTGTCCCCCATGACGACAACGCCCGGTCAAAGCCGGGCGTTTTGGGTGGAAGTGGCTTGCTTAGAGCAAAGCCTGGCGCTCGCCAGCCTCTTCTTCAACCGGCCAGTCGCGGATGTAGGCCTTGAGCATGCGGTTCTCGAAGTCCTGGCTGTCGACCACGGCCTTGGCCACGTCGTAGAACGACATCACGCCCATCAGGGTTTTTTGCGTCATGACGGGCATGTAGCGCGCATGGCGGCTGAGCATCATGCGGCGCACTTCGTCGATCTCGGTGTCGGGGGTGCAGGTGAGCGGGTGGTCGTCCATCACCGAGCGCACGCGGGTGTCACCCATGACGCCCCCATTGCGCACCACGGCCTGGATCACCTCTCGGAAGGTCAGCATGCCGACCACGTCGCCGTGCTCCATCACCACCAGGGATCCGATGTCGAACTGGGCCATGGTGTTGACCGCCTCGGACAGGGGCTGCTCAGGCTGCACGGTGTAAAGGGTGCTGCCTTTGACTCGCAGGATATCGCTGACTTTCATGGTCGGTCTCCTCTTGTTCAGGGTTGCACAGTGCGTCTGACGCTGTGAAGTCATATTGCCGCAATATGTGGCAAACGCCAATGGGTGATCGGGCTCAAACCCGCGCAAATTCTGGGCTTTTGAAGCGCAAACCGTGCCCGAATGCCCATCCGGCACGCGGCCGGCTGGGGTTCACCCTGACTTGGCCTGCACAGTATTACGTTAAGGATTGTCTCAGGGTCAACTCGTCCAGTTTGGCCGCGGCCCAAAATCCATCGGTGAAGCCATCGGGCTTGAGTAAAAGACGCCCGACCAGTGGCGCCATGACTGTCTGGTCAGGATCGCACAGCAGCACGAAACGGCCACCGCCTTCCGCATCGGGTTCGTCCAGCCGCGCCACCCAATCCAGCTCGACCAGGGTTTCCAAAATGGGCTCAATCTGCAACGGATCGGTGCGCAGCAAAGCCGCCAGCCCCTCTGCAGAATGACCTTTTTGCTGCGCGTGTTGCACGGCGGCCAAAGCCTTGAGCAAGGCCAGGCTCAGCTGGAATCGGTGCCCCGGCGTGTCGGGCCAGCGCTTCACTCGCGACAGCAAGCTGGGTGTGTAGGCCGCAATCACCGCCCCCATCAGCACGATCACCCAGCTCAGGTAAATCCAGACGAGGAAGATGGGCACGGCCGCGAATGCACCATAAATGGTCGAGTAGATCGGCACCTTGCTGAGGTACAGGGCCAGCGCCTTTTGCCCCAGCTCCAGCGTGCCCGACACAAACAGGGCGCCACCCCAGGCATGCTCCCAGCGCACGTAGGTGTTGGGCACAAAGCGGAACAGCGCGGCAAACCCGCCGGTTTGCAGGCTGAACACAATCAGCGCCAGGAAAAACTCGACCCCACCAGGCAACTCGTCCACCAGCCCCCGCGAGGCCGACAGCAGGTAAGAGGTCACCGACAAGCTGGCACCCAGCACCAGCGGCCCCAAGGTCAGCGCCGACCAGTACACCAGCACCCTCTGCGCCACCGGCCTGGGCGTGCGCACCCGCCAGATGGCGTTGAGCGTGCGGTCGATGGTCAGCATCAAGGCCAAGGCGGTCACGGCCAGGACGATCAGGCCCATGCCCCCCAGCTGGCTGGCCTTGAGCGCGAACTTGGTCAGCGACAGCAGCACCGGCTTGGCGATGGCATCGGGCACGAAGCCCTGGATGAACTGCAACTCCAGCGTCTTGCGAAAACGCGCGAACACCGGGAAGGCGCTGAACAAGGCCAGCATCACCGTGAACAAAGGGACCAGCGCGATCGTGGTGGTGAAGGTCAAGCTGCCGGCGGTGATGCCCAGGCGGTCCTCCCGAAAACGCTGACGCAAGGTCACCAGGGTCTCGGCCCAGGGCCACTGCTTCAAGGCCAGGATCAGGGCCGACCAACGCTGGCGCGCCGTCGTCCACACGGTCAATTTCGAAATCATCTGGCTATGATGCCAGCCATGGTGCGCCAACGACGCCAC